>JBBPIS010000017.1:0-76898 GCA_038040225.1 Planctomycetota bacterium | reverse complement strand
AGCCTTGGACCGCGCCCCCGCAAGGGGGCGTCGGCCTTGTGCTGTTCTGTTTGCCCCCTGGCGGGGGTTGCGGGAGCGGCCGGGGTTCGGCGCCCTTTTTCTTTTGGTCGCCACATCCCAGCCGTCATCGCGACTGTGCCAACTCAGCCGCGCCTTAGATGGCTCTTCTTGATGCGCGATGCCAGTTCGGCTGTCGCAGCCGCGTCTGTGTTCATTGCGAGGCACGTTTTTCCACGATTTTCAATCCGTGGGGAGGCGGCTTTGAATCACGGACCCTATCTCCCCAAAACTTCGGCAAGAATTAGCGGAGGCAATTTCCATGAAGCGTTTCTTCAGAATGGTGTATCGCAACACTGGCCTTGGTGGGGTGATAGTTGTCATTGCCGCCATGATTCCAGGATGCGTTCTTCTGATCCGAATACCCCACGCGCTTTGGGGTGATTCCTACGAGCATGCCGATCGCCTGTCACGAAGTGGTCACCATGCGGACGCGGTGATGATCTATGAACGCATGGCCAAACGGGCTGTGACAGACAGCCTTGCAGATCGCATGACTCGCCTAATCTGTGGCTATGGGAAGTGCAATTGTCGGATCGAAATGGGAGACCATGTTCAGGCGGCGGACGACCTTGCGAACACTATGCGAGAGGACGAATCACTAAGGATGGCCTTTCCGGGATTCCTTCCCATTCGGTCTGTCAGCGATGGCCAATTCGGTACCACCCGGGAAACGCACTCGCGAGGTGAAACCAATCGTTCAACAGGTGAAGGAGACTAAAATCCGCTAGCGCCTTCCCATCTCGAATGAAACACGAACTTTCAATGTCGACTCGTATGTCGTTGATCAGCCGACCACATTCCCATGCAGGAGTTGCAAGATGCCAGATTCACCTTCCCCGCCGACAAAAGAGACTGCAGAAGGTTCCAATGGAATCCCACCATTCGCTGTCATAGTCCTGGGATTCCTAGCCGCTAGTAAGACGGGTTGGGGAAATATCATCACCCTGCTTGCCTGGGTGCTCGTGATCGTTTGCGCCGTTTCAATCGTCGTATCTGTTGTGACAATTCTTTGTGCCAAAACAAAAGAAGAATTCTTTCGCGGTGGAACAGTTACGGTGATATCAGTCATAGCCACCTGTTTCGCTTGGGGTCTTCTAGGCTTCACACCCGGAATCACATGGCTCGGGGGGTCATCGGCTCGATCGGCGACTCTCGCTTACTGGTCGGCGGTTCACCGCGTGATGGAAGGCTCGGAACTACAGCAGAAGAGCCGGCAAGAAATTGGGGCCGATTTCCTCCGGAAGGCCTCCGAACTCGATGTCATTCCGAAGCAGCATGTGGATGCCGACCTTCTTGTGTGGGGAGCCGAAGTAGTTACCGCCTGTCGCGATACTTCCGTTCTCACTGATTCCTTGAATGCCCAAGAGGTCCAACTGCTTGTGAGAGCGTTCGTGAATGGCTCCGCAGGCAACGTATTGGGCGTCGCACAGGATGCTGCTGATGCCCATGTTCAGCGGACGTCAATGATAGGAAACATCGAAACTCGAATGAATGCCGTTTGGGGTACCAAGCGAGCGGAAGTTAGGGCAAAGCTGAAACGCAAGTACGGTAGTGGATTTTGACGCTCAGTGATCGGCGCGAAGAAGTTGGTAGCTTCGTGCCGACCCACAAGGACAACAGGGGGGTGAGCAAGCTGCCGATGCCGAAACCGCTGACCGTGGCGACGGCCCCAGCACTAAGTTCTGCAACGGCCATTAGCATCAAAAACGTCATTTCGGAAAGCATTGTTTCACCGTGAACTGTGCAAGGTTGTAGATGACCAACGGTCGCATGACAAAAATCATTCGGTCCAAATGGCGTTCGGATCGAAGTTCATCATCGCCGATGCCGGACGATTGGTGATTCGCGCTAAGTCGTAGTCATCTCGGAATGGGAAGAACAACCTCCTAGCTATTCCCGTTCTGGGGTGGTATCGTGATTGATGTTGAGGGTGCATGAGTTTGGAACTCGCGCCCATCAATCGCGACGGATGACTAAATAAAGCGCAGCCCGGCCCACGCTGGGAGGCTAGTTAGTAAGTAAGCCGACGCGGTGGAATACCTTCAGGGTGTTCTGCCGCGTCGGCTTTTTTTGTTACTCGACGGCGGAGAGAGTTCATCGGGTGAATCTCCACTCGGTGTGTTTTGAGATTTGGATTGGAGGTTGCGATGCACCGTTCCCTTTCATGGGGGAGGCAACCGAATAGTTGTTTACCAACTGGCAACATTTCGCCACCCAGCCATTCGCCGTTAGGCACGGGACAACGGCTGCGGTGGCTCGAAAGTAACACGTTTCGAGCGGAATAGTGGTCGCCGATCATCCCTGATTGAAATTCGTCGAGTGGCATAGTCCATGCAAATAGGTTCTTCGCTGATGTCGCAAGGGTCACGAATCAACTTGGCCATGACAACGAAGTTGAAACGCCAAGCCTTGATGGATGCTCTTGGTGAAATGCCCGCTCGGTGTTCAGAAAAGAGCATGCTCATGGGGTCGGGCAATGTGGTAGTCCGTCGCAGACCTAGTGGCAGTTAGCGAGGGTGGGTTTCTCATAACCTGTCCGTTCACTTCCTGACTTCAAGAAATGCACGATCTTGAAAAAATGTGTCCAGCGGTTTGTTACTCTCGCGCGTATATTGCGGTAAGAGTGATCAAGGCAGATGCCGTGTTACCTCTCTCGGAAAGTCACAATGAGACTCAAACGATTCCTGCCGCCGCTGGGACAACCGCGAATGTGGGTCGCCGCCGCGATGCTCGTTTCCCAGCTTCTTCAATTTGGGCCGTGCTGTTGCTCGCGAGGACATGGTTCTGCACAGTCCGCAAACTGCTGTTGCGGTGATGCAGCAGGCGAAGAGGACGCTTCTGATGACGTGGCGCTCGTTGTCCACGACGAAGTGAGTGAGGCTCCTCTCCCCCACAAATGTCGCTGCAACAAGAATGTGTGTGCTGGAACCGAGTCGAAGCTGTTCACAGTACCGGACCATCGAGCCAACTGCTTCGATCGTCTCGCTCAGCCAATCGCCCCGATCACGTTCAACGTCGTCGAGGCTCGCACACCCGGCATGGAGGGCGGACGCAGGGATGTTGTCGCGTTGCGGGGTGCAGACTGCTGCACCGTTCTCTGTCGCTGGTTGTGTTGATTGTCGGCTCAGACCGCCTTGATGCGGACTGACTCGCACTTCGGACCCAGATGCGGTCCCTGCTGACAACCCGACCGACGCCTTTCTTTTCAACGTCATGTAGACGTTGACGCTCCACCCCTCGTTGCGGACACGCGCCCAGCGAATGGGAGTTGTTGCGCGTCGTGATCGGGCATCGACCCTCTACACTCTTGGCAGAAAATGGAACTGAACATGACGAATTTTACCCGTTTGAAAATGGCAGCCCTGTTGGCTTTGGCGATGGTTTCATCCGTGTTCGCACAGGATGTGACCGACGCGACCCGGAAGTTCCGAGGAGACTACGGGACGCATCAGTCCTCAACGTACAACCGCCACGCGCAAGACTACACGCGGTTCATGTACAACGCGCCACAGCTTCAACCGGCCGCGCCGCTGCCCGTGCTTCAAGAGCAGGCAAAGGCGGTACGGCAGAATACGACGAAGGCCAGCGACGCACTGAAGGACGTAAAGGCAGCGCATCCCAAGGATGCTGAAGCAGCCAAGTTGGTCGAGTCGATCCAGAAGCACTATGCGAACGTCTTGACGCATTGCGACATGCTGGACGACTGCTGCAAGAACAAGGATGCGACGGGCAAGATGGCCGACTGCTGTGTGGACATCCACCACGAGTTGGAGGCCGCCCAATTGGAGACCGACAAGCTGATGAAGCATCTCAAGGTGGAACCGCTTGCCGTTCCGAAGAAGGTTCCCGCGAAGAAGTGACGCGGTGATAAGTGGCCTGTCGGCGTAAGCTGGCAGGCCACTTTCTTGGGCTTGCGGACACGTCAGACAATGATTCTGCACTTCGCGCCTTGACCGTCCGATACTATAAGTCAAGATGAACCGGGTGAGCTTGATCTCGCCCAGATGGAAAACAGGCATGGGACGCAAGGCTCTTTCACTGCTGCTGATCATGACGACGCTCTTCGGGCAGTCGTTCTGTTGCTGTACGTTGGGAGCTTGGAGTTCGGCCCCGAATGGGCAGCCTGCGCCTGACTCGTGCTGTTGCCACACCACCGACGATTCTTCCGGCGGATGTCCTGACTCATCGAAGGGGCCGGGACACGAATGCCCCTGTAAGAAGGGGAAGGTCGTTTCGGCCAATCTTGCCAGTGACGTAACCGTTCCTAATACCTCGCGGATCTCGTGGGAAGGTTGGGTACGGCAGTTTGAGGTTGTTGCTCATCTCGGACGCCCTTCATTGATGGAAGTGGTCCAGTTGAAGGCGACCTACTTCCAGTCCACGCCCTTTCCGCATCTCGATGGGGTAGGCATTTTGCGCGCGGTGAATTCGCTGCGCTGCTGATCTCTTCTAGCCCCGTCAGGCTCCTCTGCTGAGCAGAGTTGTAGCCCGGACGGTTCTGGCTTGGCGATGGTGATTGTTCGGCAGATTGCCGCACCGTCGTGTCCCTTTCCATTTTTGCTGTCTCGGCCGCCGCATGATGCTGCGCGGGCGGAACAGAGGAACTCAATCATGCACTCTCGCAACGTCTTCTCGATGACTGGCTTCACACTGTTGGGTGTCACATTGCTGGTCGCGATCGGCTGCGGCCAGCACCAGACTCCACGGACTGATGCCCCGAAACTCACTGTCACGGATTCCACGGGCGCGACGCCAGCCACGTCTGCCAATCCAAGCACTGCTACCAATCCAAGCGCGATCGAGAAACCGACCGAGGGCGATCACGCTCACAAGCCGGGATCGCATGGCGGGGTCATCGTGCCCATCGGAACGGACAGCTATCACGCTGAGGCTGTCATTGAGAAGGGGGGCACCTTCCGTCTGCTCACGCTCGGCAAGGACGAGTCGCGCATTCAGGAAGTGGATGAGCAGCCGATCAAGGCGTATGTCAAAGTCGTGGGCCGGCCCGACGCCGTGCCAGTCGAGCTATCCGCCGTACCTCAAGACGGAGACGCACCGGGCAAGACATCTCAGTTCACGGGGGAGTTGCCAGAGGAACTGCGTGGCCAGCCGCTGGAAGTCACGATCCCGAACATTCGGATCAACGGTGAACGGTTTCGCGTCGGGTTCACGACGCAGACCGCAGCTCATGAGGAAGAGATGCCCGCCGGTTTGCCCGTCGCTGAAGAGCAGGCGCTGTATCTGACGCCGGGTGGAAAATACTCCGAGGACGACATCGCGGCCAACGGCAAAGTGACGGCCTCGCAGAAGTTCAAGGGAGTCATCTCGTCGCACGACATGAAGCCCAAGTCCGGCGATCGCATTTGTCCGATCACGATGACCAAGGCCAATCCCAAGTTCACGTGGGTCATCGACGGCAAGCCGTACCAGTTCTGCTGCCCGCCGTGCGTGGACGAGTTTGTGAAGCTCGCCAAAGAGCAGCCCGACGAAGTCAAAGTACCGGATACCTACATCAAGTAATTTCTGTCCTGGCTGCGGCACTGCCGCGAGGACCATTCATCGGAGATCAAATCATGTTTCATTCATGGAAGATGGCTATCGGACTTCTGTCCCTTGTCGCGGTCGCGATAACAGTGGGCTGCCAGACACAGACTCCACCGGCGACAACGGCTTCGTCGACGCAGACCAGTCACGACGAGCATCCGGCTGAGGTCGCCGATCCCAAGGTCTCGGCGACGCTGGCCAAGCTGAATTCGGAAGATCGCCAAATCGCTGAGATCCAAAAATTCTGTGCGGTGATGAATCAGAAGAAGCTCGGTTCGATGGGAACGCCCTTGAAGCTGGAGATCAAGGGCGAGCCGGTCTTCCTCTGCTGTGCCGGATGCAAGACCAAGGCTCTCAAGAACCCAGACGAGACGCTGGCGAAGGTCGCCGTGCTGAAGGCTGGCAACAAGGCGGCTCAATAGCGGTGGGGCGAATTCACGGAGTCCAGAAGTGTGAGTGAAAAGTTGTTCGATCAGTTCAAGGAGTCGATCATGAAAAGTTCAGCGGTGGTGGCGAGTGTGCTCGCGTGGATGATGACGTATGCAGCGATTGGCAGTGCGGCGGAGTCGCCCGGCAGTACGGTCGTCTCGATCAAGGGGATGCACTGCGTCTCCTGTGCGAACAAGGTGACGAAGAAGTTGCAGGCGGTACCGAATGTGAAATCGGCCAGCGTCGATCCTGAAAAGGGTTCGGCTGTCGTGGTCACCGCGGATGGCAAGGAACTCTCGCCGAAAGCGGTGTGGGAAGCTGTCGAAGGGGCGGGCTACAAGCCCACCGAATTGAAGGGACCAGCGGGAACCTTCAAGACCAAGCCGACGAAGTGACCTGCATTTCTGTCTCAGGGTTGGGATTTGCCTCCCCTCGGCATTTCCCAACCTGGGACGGTTGGTTTTGTTTCCGACACTTTTTTTTCAAACACTCATTCTCGCCAAGGCAATCACCATGAAGACACGTCTCTGCCGAAGTTTGACCTGCTGGGTTGTTGGATTTCTGGCCATGCCCCTTTTGGCCGCTGAGCCGGTCGTGGTCGCAACGAGTGGAGGAGGGCAGTCACCCAAACAGCCGCAGGTGGCGGTTGCCACGGATGGCACAGTTCATCTCATCTACGGTTCGGGTGATGCCGTCTATCATTGCCGGTCCACCGATGCCGGGGACACGTTCTCGAAGCCGCAAGAGGCGTTTCGCACACCTAACATGTCGCTGGGGATGCGACGCGGGCCGCGCATCACTGTCGCCGGGAACGCCGTGGTTGTGACGGCCGTGGGTGGCAAGCAGGGGAAGGGTCGCGACGGAGACGTGCTCGCGTGGCATTCGGCCGATGGCGGCGCGACGTGGCAAGGGCCGGTGCGAATCAACGACGCGGCCGATTCTGCACGCGAGGGACTGCACGGCATGGCGTCTGGTCCCGATGGTTCGGTGTGGGCGACGTGGCTCGATCTGCGCGAGAAGCGATCCGAGGTCTATGTGTCGAAGTCCACGGACGGCGGCGAGACGTGGCAGGCCAACGTCCGGGTCTATCGCTCGCCGGATGGCAACGTCTGCGAATGCTGTCATCCGTCGATCATGGTGAGTGACGACGCTGTGCATGTGATGTTTCGCAATTCGCTGGCGGGTAATCGGGACATGTATGTCGCCACGTCCAAAGATGGCGGCAAGACATTCGTCCCGGCGAAGAAGGTCGGGCAGGGATCTTGGAAGATCAACGCCTGCCCGATGGATGGCGGGATGCTGACCAGCGGCCCCAAAGGCTCACTCGTCACCGTCTGGCGCAGGAATGGCGAGGTCTACTCCGCTTCCAGCACCGGCGGACGTGAACAATTGCTGGGACGCGGAGAACAACCGTGGATTACCTCTTCGGCCAGTGGTCCGGTCATCGTTTGGACCGCCAGTCGCGAAGGCGATCTGTTCGTGCAGAGTCCCGCCTCCAAGCAGCCGCAGAAGCTGGCCGGAGCCGCGCGCGACCCGATGGTCAGTTCCTCAGCCAGCGGCGAGGGACCGGTGATCGCCTGCTGGGAATCCAAGCTCAATGGCCAGCCCGTGGTGTTGGCTGCTCGCATTGATGTCGGCAAGGCGAAGGCGCGTTAGGGCCGCTGTGTTGGTTCTTCCTCTTCAGACCGAAAGTCATTCCATGTTTCGATCCTGTGTCGTGATCATTTTCCTGAGCTTGCTTGGTTGCGGACGACAAGCAGCCACGCCGGTCGCTCCACCCGCAGACCATTCCTCACACGGCGGACAAGCAACTCCGCCGGGCAATCATGCCGGTCATCAGGGGATGCCAGGGATGGCTGACATGGCCGCACCTGCCAAGTTTGTGAAGGACGCTGGAGGCGACGATTTGAAGCCGGGCGTCTCCACGAACCTCGTGTTTCATCTGGAACGAGATGGCAAGACGCTGAGTGAGTTTGAACTGCTGCACGAACGGGTCATGCACTTCATCGTGGTGCGAGATGCCCTCGACGAGTTTCAACATCTGCATCCGACCGTCGCAAACGATGGCTTGGCCACGATCCAGATCGCCTTCCCCACGGCAGGGACATACTGGATTTTCGTGGATTGTCAGGCAAAAGGGGAAGCTCAGCAGACCGTTCGTCACGAGATAATTATTGCTGGCGATCCGCCTGCCGCGCCCGAACTGAAGGCGAACGTACCGGTGGTCGTCACTGTGGGTGAGACGCAAACGGAGGTTTCCGTGCAGCGAGGCGAAGGTGAGTGGTTGGTGACGTTCATGCACCGTGATCTCGATGGCCAATCGTTGACGGATCTGGAGCCGTATCTCGGTGCGATGGGTCATCTGGTGGTGATCGGCGCGGCGACGGGTGAGTACGTTCACGCTCACGCGGAAACGCAGACTTCACCCAATGGTCGGGTGAAGTTCGCGGCACACATCGCTCGGCCCGGAATCTACAAGGCGTGGGGACAGTTCCAGCGACAGGGGAAGGTCTTCACGATCCCGGCGGTCCTTGAAGTGGACTGATCTGGATCGGGGATGAGTTTTCTCAAAGGTAACGTCATGAACTCGCTTGGACCCGTTCTTCCCATTCTCGAATCGGCCTCGCCGCCCGCGATTGATCCGGTGTGTGGCATGGCCGTTGATCCGGCTCACGCGGCCGGTTCGCATGTCCACGACGGGACCACCTACTTCTTCTGCTCGATGGTGTGTCAGCGAAAGTTCAGTGTGGCCCCCGATCGCTTCTCGACGCCGCAGACCGAACATTCGTGTTGCGAGCACAAGTCGCAGGAGGCAATAACGGCACTCGATCCCGTGTGTGGCATGACGGTTGTTCGCGACAAAGCGGCAGCCACTGCGAACCATGCGGGACAGACCTGGCACTTTTGCAGCAAGCACTGCCAGGAGAAGTTCGTTGCCAATCCGTCGCGGTATTTGAAGGAAGCCGTTCAGATTACCTCGGCGGCAACGACGAAAGGGACTGAGTACACATGCCCAATGCACCCGGATGTGCGACAGGTTGGTCCAGGCATTTGTCCGAAGTGTGGCATGGGGCTGGAGCCGCTCGACCAGCCTGTGACCTCTAAGGTGGAATATGTTTGTCCGATGCACCCGGAAGTCGTGAGCGATCATCCCGGCCCCTGCCCGAAGTGCGGGATGGCTCTCGAACCGCGCACCGTCGAGTTGCAGGATGGACCAAGCCACGAGCAGACGGACATGACGCGGCGGTTCTGGACGGGACTTGTCCTGGGTCTGCCGGTCTTCGTGGTGGCGATGGCCGACATGCTCCCCAACAGTCCGCTTCACCATTGGGCGGCGCTGCTGAACTGGGGCCAACTGCTGCTCACCACGCCGGTCGTCTTTTGGTGCGGCTGGCCGTTCTTCGAGCGGGCCTGGCTGTCGATTCGCAACCTCAGCCCGAACATGTTCACGCTGATCGCTCTGGGCGTTGGATCGGCCTATGCCTACAGCCTGATCGCCACCGTCGCACCGGGAGTCTTTCCAGACGGCTTTCGCCACGCGAATGGTTCGGTGATGCCCTACTTCGACACGGCGGTCGTCGTCACGGTGCTGATCCTGCTCGGACAGGTCATGGAGCTGAAGGCCCGCAGCCAGACGAGCGGTGCGATCAAGCGGCTGCTGGGCCTCGCGCCGAAAACCGCGCGTCGAGTCGCTGCCGACGGCGCGGAAGAGGACGTGTCGCTGGAGCTGATTCGGCGCGATGACTTACTCCGCGTTCGGCCCGGCGAGAAAGTGCCCGCTGATGGCATCGTTGTCGAGGGACGCAGTACCGCCGATGAGTCCATGATCTCAGGTGAGCCGATGCCGGTCGAGAAGCAAGCGGGCGACAAAGTCATCTCGGCCACCATCAACGGCATGGGTAGTCTGTTGATCCGAGCCGAGAAGGTTGGTTCCGAGACGCTGCTCGCACAAATTGTCCGAATGGTCGGCGACGCCCAGCGGACTCGTGCTCCGATTGAGCGAGTGGTCGATCAGGTGTCGCGGTACTTCGTCCCCGTCGTGATCGGTGTGAGTGTGTTGACGTTCGTCATCTGGAGCCTCTTCGGAGCCGAACCCAGGCTGGCTCACGCCCTCGTGAATGCCGTCGCCGTGCTGATCATCGCCTGCCCGTGTGCATTGGGGTTGGCAACGCCAATGTCGATCATGGTCGGTGTGGGACGCGGTGCGGAGAACGGTGTCCTCATCAAGAACGCCGAGTCGCTGGAAGTCCTGCAACGCGCCGACACGCTCGTCGTGGACAAGACCGGGACACTGACCGAAGGCAAACCTCGTCTGGTTACTGTCGAACCGACCGAGGGCTTCACGACGGACGAGGTGTTGCGGCTGGCGGCGTCTCTGGAGCGGGGCAGCGAGCATCCGCTGGCCGATGCCATCGTGAATGGAGCCGAAGAGCGAGGCGTGACGCCGGTTCAACCTAATGAGTTCCAGTCCATCACCGGCAAGGGAGTCACCGGTGTCGTGGAGGGAAAGCGTGTCGCATTGGGCAATGCGGGATTGATGGCCGATCACGCAATCGACCTCGCGGACCATGCCATTCGTATGGACGAACTGCGCAGCGAAGGGCAGACCGTGATGAGTCTCGCCATCGACGGACGCCTCGCGGGAATGATCGGCGTGGCAGACCGAATCAAGGCTACCACCCCCGACGCGATCCTCGCACTACACGAGGCGGGGTTGAGAATCATCATGCTGACCGGTGACAGCCGCCGCACGGCCGATGCGGTCGCCAAGTCGCTGGGCATCGACGAAGTGATTGCCGAGGTGCTGCCGAATCAAAAGCTCGACGTGGTGAAACGCCTGCAAGCCGAAGGCCATGTGGTGGCGATGGCGGGAGACGGAATCAACGATGCCCCCGCGCTGGCTCAGGCTCACATCGGCATCGCGATGGGTTCGGGTACGGACGTGGCGATGGAGAGTGCCGGGATCACGCTCGTCAACGGAGACTTGCGGTCCCTCGTCCGCGCTCTCCATCTGAGCCGGGCCACGATGTCCAACATCCGGCAGAATCTGGTTCTCGCATTCGTCTACAACGTGGCCAGCGTCCCCGTGGCGGCCGGGCTGCTCTACCCGGTCTTCGGCCTGCTGGTCTCACCTGTCTGGGCCAGTGTGGCGATGAGCCTCAGTTCGCTGTCGGTGGTGAGCAATGCGCTCCGATTGCGGAGGGTTGCGCTGTGACATTGTTCGTGTCCGTCAATTGTCTGTTCCGCTGCCTTCAACGTTGGTCGGGACCAAATACCAACTGGCGGCTCAAGCCGGTCCATCTCATCCGGGCCGTGATCCGTGCGGAGTGTTTCCGTTCGGCGGCTGCGCGTTGAGGCTCACAATTCGCATGTGCTTTAGAGAAACGCCTCGTTTGCGGGGCGGAGGTGTACGCAGGAGTGGTCGGTGTCCGTCCAGATGTGACTGCCTTGCGGCCTCCGCCTCGCGGCGGGGTTTGAACGAATCACGCCTATTTGAAAGGAATTGTCATGTTTATTCGATGTTTCACTCAGTCGATTTGTTGGACGGGCACGCTGTTGTTTGTTGTCGGTTGCGGCGGTACGAGTTCCACGCCAGCCAAGCCCGCCAATCCAGCGGCAACTCCCGCACCGACTGGCCAAGCCCATCACAAGGAGGGAGATCAGGCGGCTCACAAAGACGGAGGTCACAAGGAGGGCGAAGCGGCTCATGGACACAGCCACGAGCGCGGCAAGATGTTGATCGCCGATGCCGGGTCGGTGCATGCCCTGCTGACCGCCCATCTCGCGGCGGCTGGCAATGAACTCGACATCTTCTTCGAGACGCCGGTTGATAAAGACCCGCAGCCGGTGGCGATCGCCGTCGAGTCCTTCGAGGCTCAGGCCACGGCGGGCGAAGGTGAGAGCCAGACGCTGACGTTTGAACCGGCTCCCGCCGAGGAGCGACCGGCGGGAGAGAAGGCCGGGACATGCTCGCACTTTGTGGCCAAGGCTCCGTGGATGAAGCCGGAGGACGATCTGCTCGTGGTCGCCAAGTTCACGGTGGACGGGAAGGAAGTCGTTGCGCGGTGGAAGAATTTCAATCCGAAGAAGTACGCGCATCACGTCGAGTAGGCGTGGGGTGTGGAAGTGCGGGGGAGCAGCAACGCAGCCCTGTCGCTGACTCGATGGGGCTGCGTTCCGGAGAAACATCATGAAACGATTCTTCTGTTCGATACTGGCCTGCTTACTCGCCACGACAGTCTTCGGGCACGAAGGGCATCAGCCGTTACCGACGCGGGGTGTGAAGGTGGACTTGGCCAAGGGCCGCATCTCGCTCAGCCGGGCGGCTCGGGATTTGATCGACGTGCAGACGGCGGAGGTCGAGCGGCGCGAAGGGACGGAGCGGTTGCGAGCCTATGCGACGCTTGTCGCTCCGTGGACGAAGTACGCCGTCGTCACGTCGCGATTGTCGGGGCGAGTAGTCTCACTGCGCGTGCGGCCCGGCGAGCTGGTCGAAGTGGGACAGGTTCTGGCGGAACTCGACAGTCTCGACCTGCATACGCTGCGGTTGGACTATCAGAAGGCACGCAATGACATCGACCTTTCCGGAAAAATCCTCGAAGGCTTGGAACCGGCGGCGAAGTCGGGGGCGGTCTCGGGACAACGACTGATCGAAGCGCAACTGACTCATCAGCAGAACCTCAACACGCTGCGAGTCCTGCAATCCAAGGCTGCGGCCATCAACATCGAGGAGGATTCGCTGGGAGCCGATCAGGAGCAGCCGCTGCGATTGCCGGTGCAGAGTCCCGTGCGCGGCGTGGTGGTGCATTCGGACCTGGCCGTTGGCAAGTTCGTCGAGCCGACCGAACACCTGATGGATGTCGTCGATCTCTCCACGGTGTGGGTGAAGATCGGCGTCCTCGAACGGGACTGGCATCGCATCGCGATCGGCCAGTCGGTGCGATTGACCGTCAGCGGACGGCCCGGTCAGGTGTTCGAGACCAAGATCGACAAACTTGGCTTGATGCTCGATCCGCTCACGCATCAGAGCATCGCTTGGGCCGAGGTCCAAAACTCAGAGAACTCGCCGGTGTTCCGACCGGGCATGAATGGTCAGGCCGAGCTGATCTGGAAAAGCCCCAAAGCGGTCCTGTCCGTCCCGTCGGAGGCAATACAAAGTGACGGGGCAGAGCGTTATGTCCTCGTCGAGGAATCGGGGCTGAAGCAAGGGTCGGAGTACCAGAAGGTCGCCGTCGTCGTCGGGCGACAGTTGTCGGGGCGTGTGGAAATTCTCGCAGGCAAGGTGCTTCCGGGCGACCGCGTGGTCACGCGCGGAGGGCATCAACTGTCCAGCGTGTTCTTCCTCGGTGTGCTGCGTATCGGACCGGAGACTGCCCGCTCGATCGGACTCAAGGTGGAGCCGGTCTCCGAACACGTCGTCGAACGCATTCAGAGCTTTGACGGTGGAGTCGATGTCCCGGCGGATCGACGCACGACGGCCTCGACACAACTCGGCGGCAAGCTACAGAACATCCGCGTCGATCGAGGGCAGTCGGTCCAGGCGGGAGACATTCTCGCCGAGATTGCCAGCCTCGAACTGCGCGACATCCAACTGGCGCTGCTGCGGGCGCATCTCGATGGTGCGATGTGGCACGACACGCTCGCCCGCCGTCGTGCCGCAGGGGATGCCATGCCGCGCCGGACAATTCTGGAAACCGAGGGGCAGATGAAGACATTCGACACGCAGGTCGCGAGCCTGCGACAGAAACTGCTCATGCTGGGAATCACATCCTCGCAAATCGACGAGGTGCTCAAGACGGGCCGCGTCATGGACGCCGTCCCGGTGCTTGCGCCGATCAACGGAACGATTGTGGACTTCGATCGGATGCTCGGTCAGATCGTGCGGGCCGATGAAGCGTTGTTCGAGATCCATGATGTCACGCAGGTCTGGATGCAGGCTTTTGTCGGCGAACGCGATTCGGCCCTCGTCAAAGTTGGTCAGAAGGCCCGTATCCAACTGGTCGCGTATCCTGATCTCGAAGCCGAAGGAACCGTGACTCGCATCGGCCCGGTGGTTGGAGCCGACAGCCGGACGCAAGCGGCTTGGATTGAGTTCACGTCGCAGCCGTCCGTTCCTCTGCAACACAGCATGGCGGCGCGAGTGACCCTGACCATTGATCGCCCATCACCCTCGCTTTCCATTCCGTTGAGCGCCGTCGTCCGGGATGGGCTGCGGAGCTTTGTCTTCGTCAAGAAAGCGGACGGCACGTTCGACCGCCGTCGCATCGAGTTGGGGCGGGCCGACGACCGTCTCGTTGAAGTGAAGAGCGGCCTCCAGCGCGGCGAAGCGGTCGCGACCGGCGGCGTCCCTCAAATTCAAACCGCCTTCGCGGCTGTGAGATAAGAAAGAACCAGCATGCTGAATTGGATCATCTCGTTCTCATTGAAGAACCGGCCGATCGTGATGATCGGGGCGGTCGTCGTGATGGTCTACGGAGTCATTCAACTCCGCGAGATGCCAGTGGATGTCTTCCCCGATCTGAACCGTCCAACCGTGGCCATCATGACCGAGGCTCCCGGTTTGGCTCCCGAAGAGGTTGAGGTGCTCGTCACGCGACCGATCGAGTTCTTGCTGAACGGAGCCACCGGAGTTCAGCGTGTGCGATCAGCATCGGGCATCGGGTTGTCGATCGTATGGGTCGAGTTCGAGTGGGGCACCGACATCTTCCGCGATCGGCAGATCGTGTCCGAGAAGCTGCAACTCGCCCGCGAACGATTGCCGAAGGACTCGAACCCGGTGATGGCTCCGATTTCGTCGATCATGGGCGAAATCATGCTGCTCGGCCTGCGATCCACCGCCGAACTGAAGACTCCCGAAGAACAAGCCGCGAAGGCGATGGAATTACGCACGCTCGGTGAATTCACGCTGCGTAATCGGCTGCTGGCAGTCGGAGGCGTGTCGCAAGTCACGGTGATGGGAGGCATCTTCAAGCAATATCAAATCATCACGTCGCCTGCACGGTTGGCGGCTCAGAACGTGACGCTGGATCAACTCGTCACGGCCGCGAAGAAGGCGAACGTGATCGCCGGTGGCGGCATCGTCGTGCGTTCGCCGAAAGAGTCGCTGCTGCGGATCAACGGGCAGAGCCTCACGCTCGAAGAGATCGAAAACACGCCCGTTCTGTGGCGCGAGCCGATGCCGGTACGAATCAAGGACGTGGCCGAAGTTCGCTTCGGCGGGCCGATCAAACGGGGCGACGGCAGCGCCTGGGTGAAGCTCGAACCCGACGTGAATGCTGCCATTCGCGAATCGCTACCGCACGAGCATGCGGAGCCAGCCGCTCACGCCGATGTCGAGAAGAACGATGAACAGCACGCGATGGCAAAGATCAGCGGCGGACCGGCCGTCATGATGACCGTGCAGAAGCAGCCCAACGCCGACACGCTGGTCCTCGACCGCAAAATCAACGAAGTGCTCGACTCACTCCAAAAGGAGTTGCCGCCGGATGTCGTCATTGAACGCCGAATCTTCAAGCAAGCCGACTTCATTGAGGCCGCCGTCGAAAACGTCACCGAAGCCGTGCGTGACGGAGCCTTATGGGTCATCGTCGTCCTGTTCCTGCTGATGGGGAACTTCCGCACGAGCCTCAGTTCGCTTACGTCGATGCCGCTGTCAATTCTGCTCACAATCCTCGTGTTTCACAGATTCGGGATCACCATCAACACCATGACGCTGGGTGGCATCGCGGTGGCGATTGGCGATCTGGTGGATGACTCGATTGTGGACATCGAGAACATCTACCGCCGCTTGAAGGAGAACCGACACTTGCCTGTCGGCCAGCAACGCCCGGCATTGGATGTCATCTACGATGCGTCGTGCGAGGTGCGGAACTCGATCGTCTACGCGACGCTGATCGTAGTGCTGGTCATGTTTCCACTCTTCTCGATGGCCGGGTTGGAAGGCCGCATGTTCGCGCCGCTCGGTGTGGCTTACATCGTGGCTCTGCTCTGCTCGCTGGTCGTCTCACTGACATTCACGCCGGTGCTTGGTTCGTTTCTCCTGCCGCAGGCGAAGCTCCTGGACGAAGAACAAGACCCGCTGTTCCTGCGCTGGCTGAAGCGAGTCGATGCGACTGTGCTGCGGTTCACACTGCGACACGCGACTCTGATTCTGAGTTTCGTCGCGGTTCTGGTCACGCTGACGTGTACCAGCATCTTCTGGATGGGAGGCGAATTCCTGCCGCCGTTCAACGAAGGGACGCTGACCATCAGTTTGCGTATGGAACCGGGCACGAGCCTCGATGAAAGCCAGCGCATCGCCGAACGAGTCGATCGACTGATCCTCGACGTGCCCGAAGTATTGTCGGTCTCCCGCCGCACGGGCCGGGCGGAACTCGACGAGCACGCCGAGGGCGTCAACTCATCTGAGATCGACGTGCAAATGGCCGAGCACAACGTCGCAAAGCCGGGCTGGGGTTGGGGGGCGTTGCGGCTGGTGCCGATCGCACACTTGTGGGGCTTTGAAAAAGTCGGCCGTCCGCGCGAGGTCGTCATCGCCGACGTGCGTGACCGCATCACACAGATCCCCGGAGCCGCCATCAACATCGGCCAGCCCATCTCGCACCGGCTCGATCACATGATGTCGGGCATTCGTGCGCAGATCGCTGTGAAGGTTTTCGGCCAAGATCTACGTGAACTCCGCACGGCCGCTTACGACATGCAAACCCGGATGCAGCCGATCCCCGGCATCGTCGATTTGCAGATCGAGCCGCAGATCGAGATTTCGCAGATTCGCCTGCGGGTGAAACGTGACGAGGCCGCCCGCTATGGACTCGCTCCCGGCGATGTTGCCGACCTGCTGGAAACGGCTTACAAGGGACAAGTCGTCTCGCAGGTGCTGGACGAGGACCGCTACTTCGGCCTCGTCGTCTGGTACGACGAAGCTTCGCGCAGCGATCCCGAAGCCATCAACGAGACGATTCTGGAAACTCCATCTGGTCGCCGCGTCGCGCTGGGACAGGTCGCCGAAGTGCTGGACACGACCGGCCCCAGCACTCTCAACCGCGAGAATGTCCAGCGGCGCATCGTGGTCTTCTGCAATGTCCAAGGTCGAGACTTGGCCAGCGTGGTGGCCGACATCAAGCGGGCACTCGCTCCGGTTGAAGAAAGCCTGCGGCAGCTTCCGGGCAGCTACTACGTCGAATACAGCGGCCAGTTCGAGGCTCAGCAGCAAGCCAATCGCCGTCTCGCAATTCTCGGCTCGCTCAGCATCCTCGGTGTGTTCCTGCTGCTCTGCAAAGCCCTCGATTCGTGGCGAGCGGCCCTGCAAGTGTTGGTCAACATCCCGCTCGCCGCGTTCGGTTCGGTGTTGACGCTACTGATCGTGAACCGACCCGAGTGGTCCGCGCTCCAAGCTGCCCCGTGGTGGGACTGGCCCCGCGTTTGGGTCAGCGCAACGAGCCTGTCCGTCGCGCACTGGGTCGGCTTCATCACGCTAATCGGCGTCGTCAGCCGCAACGGCATCATGATGATCTCGCACTACATCCACCTGATGCAGCACGAAGGCGAGAAGTTCTCCGAACAGATGATCATGCGCGGCAGCTTGGAACGACTTGCCCCCGTGATGATGACCGCCATGACCAGCTTCATCGGCCTGCTGCCGCTGCTGTTCGGAGCGGGCCAAACGGGCAAGGAGATTCTCTACCCGCTCGCGCTGGTCGTGTTCGGCGGCATGTTGACCTCAACGATCCTCGACCAAGTCGTCACTCCCGCGCTGTTCTTCAAGTTTGGCAGGAAAGTCTACGAGCACAAACAGCGAGACCCCAACAACATTGAACCGAGTTCGCTTTCGCCACTGATCGGCATCCAAACGTCACCACCCGCAGTGCAATCAGCCGTCGATCCGACTCCGCCTCAACCGCCACTAGAGAACGTCAGAAAAGTTCCAACCTTACCTCCGGGACAATGACAAAAGCGATCAACTGCCAAAGGCTAAATCAAACTTCAACACCCCAACTGCGATCACTGACCGAACTGTCTCCGGTGCAAATCCGGAGCAGGCCCACTCGGTGGCGGAAAGTCCGTCCAGACGTTGCCGCCGGGTTGTTCTTCTCTTCTCTAGCCCGGCCATTCGGGATTGAGATTGCACACTAAATGGCCGAGCGCGTCGGACAGGAACCAATAGGGGCAATCGCCATGTACGGGACTCTCACAAAAGCCGTCATCGCGGCGATCATTATTACGATCGTCTCGGTCGTTTCGCAGCGTTTCCCCCGCTTGGGAGTGCTGCTTCTCACTTTGCCGATTGTCAGCACTCTGGCATTCTTGATGAGTTGGCAAGAGCACCACGCCCTTCCGGCCATTTCGCGGCTCGCTAAGGAAACGTTGATCCTTGTGCCGCTCGGTCTGCCATTCTTCATCCCGCTCGCGTTTGCGGACAAACTTGGAATTGGATTCTGGAGTGCGAAGAGATTCGGACTGGTTCTCGCCTCGACGACTATTGGGTTGTGGTTCGCCTTCGGTCTCAAACGGTTCACTCCGAGCACGGATGAAATGGTAGTCCGCCCGAATCGGCAATTCTTCTTTGTTTACAGGTGATTTACCCATGACAACCGCCCTGACTCACTCAATAGCTATCACGATCTCGATCATTGAGCACGACGTGAGGTGTAATCGGTGCATGACTCGCAGCAAATGCTCATGTTTGGTGCTGAATGAATTCTGAAAGATGGTGAGGCAAGAGTCGTAAAATTCACTCATACAAATGGGCGACTAGCAAGAATCTCCATTTCGCCAGCAGGGACGCCTCGGCCGAGAGCAACGTGCGCTCGAATACGTCGGATTGTGCTCGCGCTGCAGTTTACCTTGCTCTCAATTTCGACGACCGAATTGCCAGCGGCGAGACGCTTCTGGACGTCTCGACGAATCTCCCCCGGAATACGGACGTACTGTCCTCGTTGAGGGCGACCGCCCTTTTCAATTGCGGCCTGCAACGACGCTGGTCGCGCAATGTCGTAGGCTTGTGTTGCCGTGCTTTGGCTAATCTCTAATCGCTTCGCAATTTCCTTGAAGGGAAGTCCCTCATCTCGCAGTCGGCATACCTCGGCCGCCAGTACCTTGAATTTGGGCTGACCACGCATTCCTGTCCGTCGGCCTGGTTTCTTTGATGGCGTCCGAATTCTTCCTTCAGCGAATTGGATTGCGGCATGAACCGTTTCCCAATCGGTCTTGAAGTGCCTCCGTATCGTTTCAACGCCGCACCCGCGGGCCTTCATTTGCAGGACTTCGTCTGCAATTCGTTCGTACTTAGGGGGCTTGTCGAGGCTGAGTTCCGTCGTATGAGCGAGTGTCCAACCACGGGTTGTTAGGAACTCCAGCATCCCACTGGTTGGACAATTGCGGCGCTTACTTAATTCGAGCAGCACCTCGCCCGCGTTCCATCGAAAACGGGCCACCCAGTTCGTTCCTCTCGCTGGTTTTACTCCTTTCTGTTCGATGATGACCGGCCCAATCAAGCGTCGCAACACATTCGACGACTTCGCAACTGAATCGTTCATGAGGGCCGGTAGATCTTCCACTAGTGAGATGACGTCAGCTCGCTTCAACTGCCGCGTCGGAACAGTGCCACACATTTCAAGTTTGGCGATCTGGGTTTCCAGCGTCTGGTTGTCCTCGTTCATCTGAGTTGCTCGCTGCGTGATCTGCTCGAACACTTGGCTATTTGTTACCTCCTTTACTTGGTCGTAGATTAGTTCCAACGACTTCTTGCGCTTCTGCAATTGATTGCGGAGCAATTTGAGATTTTGTGTTGGCGTCTTCGCCGACAGAGCAATAAAGTGATTCGCCGACTTGAGGACATCGTCGGCAAATGAATCCGACATCAGTGCCGACTTCACATGGTCTAGGATCAGTTCCTCAAACATCTGCACCGATTTGTTACCCCGGAGCTTGCAGCCCGATTTTCCATCCCTACCGTTAAGACAGCACATGCTGGGATATTTGCCTGAACGTGCCAGACACATCCGGCTGTGACAACATCCACACACAGCATGGAGCACCGTCTTCGGATAAACGTCCTGTCGAGTTGGAGCACCCTCCTTACGATTGCGATCGTACGCTTCTTTTGTTTGCCTAAGCCTGTCCTGTGCTCGTTTCCAAGTTTCATCGTCGATTAACCGAAGATGCGGAAGCTCCCGATGCAGCCAGCTCTCCTTGGGACACTGTTGGATCTTGACCGCGCCGGTCTCCGGATCAACTATCCGTCGTGTTTTACGATAGTATTCATGTCCGATGTACAAATCGCGAGTCAGCAGTTTATGCACGAGCGGGCTGTCCCATTGGATTGACCCCATCCCGAGGTCGTTGAATCGGCGCGCGATCTTGCCCTTGCTTACGTTCTCGTCCACAAACAGTCGAAACGCTTCTCGGACCCCGCGGGCATGCTCCTCGTCGATGGCCCGCACATTCTTCCTGCGACCTCGCTGGTCGTAAACTGGGTTGCCATTTTGGTCGACCGCGGCGTCCAAGCGATAACCGAAGGCTTTGTCAAAGACGTTCGCGCCGCGTCGAAAGGCATCCTCCATTCCGCGGCGCACTTTCTCCCGCAGTTGATCGATGAACCAACTTTGGAGCATGGCAAAGAATTGAATTCTCATCTTCACCATCGGGTCGGACGAATCGAAGCCGTCCGAGACTCCGATAAGTAACTTGCTACAGACGTCCATGAGGTTTCCCAGCCGGAGCGCCTCAATCATCGCGCGGGTAGCCCGTCCGAATTCATCCAGGTAGAGAATATCCAGACCACATTCCGCGGTTCGCACAGCCGTCTTGGCGAGCTGATAGCCACGGCGGTTCGTGATTGTCCCCGTGATCGCAGCGTCCGCGAAGATATACGCCCAAGGGATGAACACTCGATCCTTGTTCGCGCGATTCAAAATGTTGCGAAGTTGTTGAACTAGTGAACGAGGGTTACTTCCATCATCGCTGTATCGGAGATACGCGCCGCCGATGCGAATTCGCGGGCGAGCTAGCGCTTGGCGAAACAAGGCAACGCGATCAGCGCGAAAGCATTGCTCCAATTCACAGGCAAGAACTTCGGCAGCCTCATCGGTGGGCTCTGGCAGCAGCCCTTTCTGTAGGAGTTCAGGCCATGCTTCTGCCTGAAGTTCAAGGTATAGCCCGGCCATTTCCACAATCGTCTGGTGGTCCGGCAGGCCCTTGCTCTCGGTGTTGGGGTCGCGACTGAACCCGAGTAGCTGATCCAATCGGTCATCGTCATCAGTGAAATTAGTAGAATTCTTGCGTCCCATCTCGGCGTCTCCTTGGGGGAGACACCGGGGAGAAACATCGATTGTCACAGTGTGACAATCGACTTGATCATTCCTGAGAGTCCGTGATCAGCGGTGATCACACGTGATCACCGTTCATTCCTTGCCGCGAATGAGGTTACGGCCGTAACCTGTAGCCTTGCATTACGTTGGCTAACAGTTTACGGAGTAGCCCGCACTCTCGGTCTGACCCGGGGGCATCCGGTAGCATGCTCAACGTCGTGACGGACAGTGTTGAGAGCAGGTTGCTCTGACCATCACGTGGCTCCTGTGACGTGCTTCCACAGACGAACGGCATCCTCAAACAAGAAGGTCATGTGCATGAGAATCATCCCCCTCGTTCGAACCTGCCTGGGACTCGCCGCGCTGCTCATCCTGTCAGGTCGATCTTTCGCTGCCGATGAACCGGAGAACTTGCCCAAGGCCGTCATTGATGGAACCGGTCTGGGTTGGAAGGGGCTGACCGGCGAAGACTTCGTCATGGTGAACGGTGAACTCGACACGTGGACCTGGAAGGGTGGCGAGGTGTCCTGCACGGGCAAGCCGGTCGGAGTGACTCGCTCGACGAAGCAGATCACGAACTTCGAACTCGTCGCGCAGTGGCGGCATCTCAAGGCCGGCGGCAACTCGGGCATTTTCGTCTGGACCAGCGAGGAGGCTCTGACGGACCTCAAGCCCGGCCAACTCCCGCCCGGTGGCATTGAGGTGCAGGTTCTCGACCACGGTTACGCGGAGCAGTACGAGAAGTCGAGCGGCAAGAAGCCCGACTGGTTCACGACCAACGGCGATGTCTTTCCCGTCGGCAAGGCGAAGATGACTCCGTTCCCGCCCGTCGCGCCGGGCGGCTCCCGCAGCTTTCCCAGAAAGAATCTGAGCAAGGGAGTCGGCGAGTGGAACCACTACTACGTGAGAGCCATCAACGGCGAAGTCCGGCTGTGGGTGAATGGCGAGGAAGTTTCGGGCGGCACCAACTGTGAGCCGAAGACCGGCTACCTGTGCCTCGAATCCGAAGGGGCTCCCGTCGAGTTCAAGAACCTGCGGATTCGCGAACTGCCCTGAGGTCAGTCGTCTTCAACGTCGCCTCTCTAAAACTCGAACAGCACTCCGCCGCTGCCCGTGTGCGAATAGAAGTGGCTGCCGAACTGGAAGTCGTAGTTGGCGAACAGTGAGACTCCGTCGGCGACCAGCGCCGTGAAGCCCGGACCGATCTGACCCGTGTGTCGGCCCGAGTGGTTTCCGGTGACCACCCAACTCGCACCGGCGGGGGCTCCGCCGAACCCGGCCGTCGTCGAACGATCGGTGCCCAGCAGATCGGCCGCCCAACGCGCACTGAGGTACGGTCGAAATTCGACACCGCTGTCACTTCGCAGAGTTTGCAGGATGGCTCGTGCGCCGAGGTGAGTCTGCAGGGTGCTCGTGTTGTTGCCGCTGACGTTGAGTCCCACTCCGCCGCCGGCCCCTTCAAATGCGCTGCCGTTCGTCAGCGACAAGTACTGCAGGCCGAAGAAGGGCTGGAATCGCACTGCCTCGGCATCGAGATTCAAACCCGCCTCACCGTAGGTTCCAAATTGGTTGCTCTTGAGGCTGCTCCGCGCGAGTTGCTGAACGCCGCCGATCGTGATTTGTCGCGTGAGCTTGTTGCTGTTGTGACCGTAGTTGAACACACCCAAACCGTAGAACGAGTCAAAGTTCTTGAGCAAGTAGACGCCGACTTGATGTGACGTCACGTTTCCCGAATCACCCCGGTCGGTGCCCAACGTCGTGGAGCCGTGCCCGCCCGAGATGCCGAAGACGCCCGTTTCGTCACCGGCGAGATCGGCTCCATACGAGAACCCACTCAGTCGGTAGTCGGCTCCGGCGGCGTTGCCGTTGGCACCCCAACTGCCGCTGCTGCCGTACCCCTGAAACCAGCCGGTCGCTCCGAACGTGGGCGACTGGCCTCGTACCAGTTGATCGCCACCCAGGGCCGTCCGCGGGGACGACCGCTGTCCCAACATCACGCCGCCGCCACCGGAGAGAAAGGTGAGATTGTTGACCAGCCGATTCCTCACCGTTCGCAACGATTGTTCGCCGATTTGCAGACCGATCGACGAGAGCGTTTCATAAGTTTCACCGCTCAACGAATCCAAGGCCGCGCGTTGCGCCTCTGGCGTCAACAGCGCCACCTGATCGATGATGGCCTGAATTTCGGGAGTGGTGTTTCCCGAAAGGGCGTCCAGTTGAGCGGCGATGGCAATCTGGTTCGGCGTCTGCGCCGCGGTCGCCAGCGCACTCAAACTGAAATCGTCGCCGAACGTATAAAAGATGGCATCAAGATCCCAAACTTCGAGAAGCGATGGGTCAAAGACTGGGCAGGGGTCATCGGGCAGCGTCGCGTCTCGGTAATTGGGCTCAATGGACACGCCGCTGTCGTCGGCCAAGTCAGGATCGGCCACTAATTCAGTCGTGGTCAATTCGCCATCGATCTCGTTCGTGACACCGTCATCCGGTTTCACTGACGAATCGTCCATCGTCGTACCATCACCGGCAAAGCCATCGAACGATGTGACATCAACCTCGGACTGGCCGTTGAAGTTGAATTCGGAATCGGGCTCCGCGTCCTGTGCGACCACTGCCGAGATGCTCGTCCCTGCCATTGCCAGCCAGGCACCGCAGAACAACGAGCGGACAAGCGAGGTCTGGTAACTCACCCGGCCAAGTCTTGAAGTTCGGCCGATCTTGCCGACAAACGAACGAAGCGGCATGTTTGGGATTCCATCGAGTAGGGACGGTTGATGCGCGGAACGCGGCCTGATTCGACGACGTCTCTTGAAGGAATCGGCTGTGTCCGGAAAAGAATTCAGAACAAATGAGGATTCGGACGGAAAAACCCTCAAATTCCCCGTGACCCGCACATTCGGAAGGCTCGCGAATTGCTGTGCCTGCGCATCAGGGGCAAGCCGACTCTGAACTGCGGTTTGGAGCCCGACAGTTGCCTGAGTCGTGACGGTGTCGCGGACCCAGCGCGATCTTCGCGATGCCGAGTTCGCGACGCTGACTTCGCGACGCCGATCAAATCCGGCGATTCTTGGCTACGCGATCAACTCGCCGATCGGTCGGATGCCGGGATCGAGGATCGGCAGGCGGCGGCCGGTCACGTCGTTGATCGACGGATCCTCGTCCAGCCCGAGCGTGTGATAGAGCGTGGCGAGAACCTGCTGGTAATGAATCGGCCGGTCCAGCACGTCGCTTCCCAACTTGTCGGTCGCGCCGAGCACCTGACCGACTTTCAAACCGCCGCCACAGAGCAGGGCGTGGCCGACGCGAGGCCAGTGGTCGCGGCCGGCATCCTTGTTGATCTTGGGCGTGCGTCCGAACTCGCCCCACACGCAGACCGTCACGTCGCGGTCGAGGCCGCGATCGTAGATGTCGTTCACCAGCGCAGACACGCCCTTGTCGAACAGCGGCAGATGATCGCGCAGGTATTTGAAGTTGTTGCCGTGTGTGTCCCAGAACCCATAGGCCACCGTCACGCAGCGCACTCCCGCTTCGACGAGCCGCCTCGCCGCGAGAAGTTGATCGTTCCACATCGGCGCTCCGTCACCGAGATGCTTCGCCGAGCCGACTCCGTATCGCTCGCGGATGCGCGGATCCTCCTTCGTCACGTCGAGGGCGTTCACCATGCGGCTCGATGTCAGCACATCGAACGCCTTGTCGTAGCTGGAGTCCATGTTGCGGACCGGGCTGGCATCGGCCTCGCGCCGGAAGTGGTCCATCGTCTGTAGCAACCGGCGGCGATTGTCGAATTGTAGCGGCTCGACGAACCGCAGTTTCATGCTGGCGATGTCTTCGCCATCCGCCTGCACGGCGCGATGCGCCGGGCCGAGCACTCCCGATTTCGGGCTGTTGTACGGTCGATGCTGCATCGTCGGAAACAGGTCGACAAACGACGGGACCGACGGATCGGTCTGGCCCAGCTTGTGCGAGACGATGGAGCCGAAGTTTGGCTTCCCCTCGCGATTACTCTGGTCCATTGAGTAACCGGTCAGATTCTGAAAACTGCTGTGCTCATCGCGCAGTCCGACGAGCGACCTCACGACCGCCAGCCGATGGAGGCACTGCGACGTCAGCGGCAGCAACTCACCAACTTGACAGCCCGGCAGGCTGGAGTCGATCCCGTTGAACTCACCCCGGATTTCCTTCGGGGCGTCCAGCTTGAGATCGAACGTGTCCTGATGCGCCAGTCCGCCCGAGAGGTAGACCATGATGACCGACTTCGCCGCCGAGCCGCTTCCCCCGCGAGACTGCTCCGCTCTCAGCAACTGCGGCAGCGTCAGCCCACCGACGGCCAGCGAACCAATCTGCAAGAAGCTGCGTCGAGGCAGGCCATCGCAACAGCGAAACGGAGAGCCGGAAAGGGTCAACATCGGGTGGTCCGCGTGCGGAATGGTTGTCATGTGAGCCTGAGGCCGCGACATGGTACACGGCACAGGAGGCGCTGTCAGCGTCGCCTCGACCAGCGGCTTGGCGGCCGAACCAGGAAGCTTGAGGTCGCGAAGCTGCTGTGAATTGGTCAGTTTTGGGTCGAACCAATTCGCTCGGAACTCATCCTTCGTTGCCTTCGTTTGCTTCTGTTAAAAATTTGAGTGAACAGAAGCAAACGAAGACAACGAAGGATGAGGATGGTCTGAGGCGGAGCCTCGTTAGATCGTTGGCAATGACCAACTCGTGACGGTATCGGATGTGAATTTCAGTGTGCTTGAGTCGCCGTTCTCTGTTGGCTGGGCGATTGCGAGAAAACACCATGAAAACAGGGACAAACGGCACATATTCTCGTGGCGGACTTCATTGAGCAGCGGCCTCATTTCGAGTACGATCTCCGCACTTCAAACCCCTCGTCATTGGACTGCATTGAAGCAGCTTGTGGCGACTCACGGAACTGCGTTTCCGACACGAACGATGGCTCGTCGATTCGAGTTGCCAGACGCATCCCGACCCAAGGAGTTTTCGCTTGTCTACCGGTGACGGAACCCCGAACGATCCCAAGCTTCCCGTCGATCCCAAGTCTCTGGGAGCCAACTCCAGTGACCGAGTTGTAGACGTCGCCATCCAGGATGAGATGCGGACGAGCTACGTCACCTATGCGATGTCGGTCATCATCAGCCGCGCGCTGCCCGACGTCCGCGACGGACTCAAGCCTTCGCAGCGACGCATCCTCGTCGCGATGAACGATCTGAACCTGGGGCCGAATTCGGGGCGAGTCAAATGCGCCAAGATCTGCGGCGACACCAGTGGCAACTACCATCCGCACGGCGATGGCTCGATCTATCCGACGCTCGTCCGACTGGCTCAGAACTGGAACGTCCGCGAGGTGCTGATCGACAAGCAGGGGAACTTCGGCTCGCTGGCCGGGATGCCTCCCGCCGCGATGCGGTACACCGAGGCACGCCTGTCGGCGGTCGCGGCCGAGATGCTCGACGACCTCAAGCGGGACACCGTCGATTACGTGCTGACCTACGACCAGCGCAATCGCGAACCGGTCGTCCTGCCGTCTCGATTTCCGAATCTGATCGTCAACGGATCGACCGGCATCGCGGTCGGCATGGCGACGAGCATTCCGCCTCACAACCTGAGCGAAGTGAGCGATGCGATCATTCGCCTGATCGATGATCCCGAGAGTACGCTCGACGACCTGCTGGAGGTTCTGCCCGGTCCCGACTTCCCGACGGGTGGCGTGATCTGCGGAAGGCTCGGCATTCGGCAGGCGTACCTCACCGGTCGTTCCACACTGACGCTGCGGGCGAAGACTCGCTTCATCTCCGAGAAGAACACCGACATCATCGAAATCACCGAGATTCCTCATCAGGAAACGCGAGACCGCATTCGTGAGAAGATCGAACTGCTCATCAAGGACGAGCGGATCAAGGGGATCAGCCGCGTCACCGATCTGACCGACCGCACGCTCCCGTCGTGGCAGGCCTGTCTGCACGTCGTGCTCAAACGCGATGCCGACAAGGAAACCGTTCTCAATCAGTTGTTCCAGTTCTCGCCGCTGCAATCGACGGTCAGCGTGATCCTGCTCGCGCTGGTTGGCAATCGGCCGAAGCTGCTGACGCTGAAGGAAATGCTGGCCGAATTCATCCGGCACCGCGTCACGGTCATTCGTCGGCGGACCGAGTTCCTGCTGGGTGAGGCTCGCAAACGCAAGCACACCGTCGAGGGCCTGCTGATCGCGCAGATTGACCTCGACCAGGTGATCTCGACCATCCGCAACTCGCCCAGCCGGGCGGAGGCCAAAGAACGACTGCAACTCATCCAGGTGCCGGGGCCGCTCATCGCGCGGGCCGTCGGCGACGACGCCTTCCTGATGTTCCAGGAAGAGTACGGCACCAAGGACAACTACACGCTGTCGGCCAATCAGGCCGAGGCGATCGTGTCGATGCAGCTTGGTTCGCTGGCCAATCTCGAACGCGAAAAGCTGCGCGACGAACACGGCAAGCTGCTGGCCGACATCAAGGGACATCTGCTCCTGCTGTCGGACGAGGCCCACATCCGCGCCGTCGTGCGTGACGACATGCTCGCCATCAAGGACAAGTACGGCAGCAAGCGTCGCACCGAGATCACCGGCGAGGAACTGGGCGACTACGATCTGGAAGCCCTGATTGCCGAAGAGCCGATGGTCGTCACACTGTCGCAGCGCGGCTACATCAAGCGGATGCCGCTCAACACGTATCAGGCTCAGAACCGCGGTGGCCGGGGAATCACCGGCACCAAGGCGGATGATGAGGATGCCGTCGAGCACCTGTTCGTCTCCAGCACGCACTCGTGGCTGTTGTTCTTCACCGACAAGGGCAAGGTGCTCTGGGAGAAGGTCTACAACCTGCCGATGCAAAGCCGGACCAGCAAGGGCCGGGCACTGGTCAACCTGCTCCAACTTCCCGAGGGGGACCGCATCAGCGCCTGCGTGGCCGTGCGCGAATTCGACGAGACACGATTTCTGATCATGGCCACGAAAAATGGCCTCGTGAAGAAGACGCCACTGTCGGCGTACAAGCGTCCCCAGAAGGGGGGCATCATCGCGATCAATCTGCGCGAAGGGGATGCGCTCATCGAAGCGATGCTGGTTTCACCCGGCGACAACGTGCTGCTGGCGACGTCGGGTGGCATGGCAATCCGCTTCGCCGAATCCGACGCCCGCAGCATGGGCCGCAACACGAGCGGCGTGAAGGGGATCAAACTCGGTAAGGGTTCGACGGTGGTCGGCATGGTCCTCGCCGATCCCTCGATGAGCCTGCTGACCGTCTGCGAGAACGGCTTTGGCAAGCGAACGCCCGTCGGCACGGGAATCGTCGAAGGGGAAGAGGCTCCTCCCACCGATGCTCCACTCCCCGATGACGAAGCCACCGGCGATGCCGTTGCGGAAGTCGATGAGGTTGAGGCTGATGAGACAGAAGCCGACGAGGTGGATGTCGCGGAAGGGGACTCGCCCGAGATCGAATCGGCCGACGAATCGGCCGACGAAGCGACCGGCTCCACAAAGGGGTACCGCCGCCAGCGCCGCGGTGGCAAGGGCCTCAAAGACATCAAGGCCACGGCTCGGAACGGCCAAGTCGTGAAGATCCTCTCCGTCGCCGAGCAGGACGACGTGCTGATGGTCACGGCGGTTGGCAAGATTCAGCGGGTTCGTGCCGGAGACATCAGCGAGATCGGCCGCAACACACAGGGCGTGCGGATCATCCGCATGGACGAAGGCGACAAGCTCGTCAGCATGGCCCGCATCCCGAACGACTTGGTCGGTGACACGCCGCCGACAGCCACATCCAAACCGGAAGCATGACCATGCAACGCATCCTCGTCACCGGCGGTTGTGGATTCATCGGATCGAATTTCATTCGGCACGAGTTGGCCACGTACTCCGACTTGTCGATCCTCAACATCGACAAGTTGACGTATGCAGGTAACCCCGAGAACCTTGCCGATTTGGCGGGCGACTCGCGTTACGAGTTCGCTCATGGCGACATCTGCGACCGGAAGTTCATCGCATCGCTGCTTCAGCCGGGAGGCATCGACGCCGTCGTCAACTTTGCGGCGGAGAGCCATGTTGATCGGAGCATCCTCGATTCCGGTCCGTTCGTGCAGACGAACATTGTCGGAACGCAGGTGCTGCTCGACTGCTGTCGCCTGCACGGCGTGCCGCGTTACGTGCAGGTCTCGACCGACGAGGTCTACGGTTCGCTCGGCGATGACGGTAAGTTCACGGAGGAGACTCCGCTCGCTCCCAACAGCCCGTACTCGGCCTCCAAGACGGCGGCCGACCTCCTGGTGCGAGCCTACTTCCACACATTTGGCTTTCCCGCCGTGACGACGCGTTGCTCGAACAACTACGGGCCCTACCAGTTTCCCGAGAAACTGATCCCGCTGTTCATCTCGAATGCATTGCAGGACCACCCGCTGCCCGTCTACGGAACAGGTCTCAACGTGCGCGACTGGATTCACGTCCTCGACCACTGCCGGGGGATCGACGCCGCGCTGCGACGGGGCCGCGCGGGCGAAGTCTACAACTTTGGCGGCAACTGCGAACTGACGAACCTCGACCTGACGTACTCGCTGCTGGAGGCACTTGGCAAACCGAGGTCGCTCATCAAATACGTCGCCGATCGACCGGGCCACGACCACCGCTACGCCATTGATGCGACAAAGGCCAAGCGGGAACTCGGCTGGGAACCACAAGTCGCCTTCCGCGACGGCCTGAAACAAACCGTCGATTGGTATCTGGCGAATCAGGCCTGGGTCGCGAGGATCACGTCGGGCGAGTACCGCTCATACTACGAGCAGCAGTACGGCACGAAGCTCTAACGTGGCCATCATCGCTCCGCGTGATGAGCCTTCGGAGTGTTGGTACCGAAAGGTTCAGAAACGTGCGAAGCTGTTTTGAGGAAGGCTCATCACGCGGAGCGATGATGGCTACTTTGTCGCGATGCCAAAATAGTCGTGAATGAACTGCTTGCGGTCCCCGGCGTGCCGGATCAGTTGCACGAGCGCGAGCAGCTTCTGCTGATCGCGGCGCAGTTTTCCGGCGAGCCGCTCCGCATCGAGCAACTCGGGAGGAATCTCCCCGGTCACATTGAGCCGCATCGGTTCCCACCCGCCTTCCAACACAGTCCCTTCAATCGCGCCGTAACGCTCCAGCATGGCCAGCGCCGTTTCAAGGCGACGGTCGTGTTTCTGTCTCGCGTGCAGCTTCTCACGCATCCATTCGAGGCCGAACGCCGCGACCTGTTCCGCGTCGTGGACGAGCAGGTCGTACACCCGCTCGTAGAACTCGGCATTGGGGTTCGACCAGCGGATGAATTCCATCTGCGTCGTCAGGTCGGCCTCTTCGTACAGCAGCACACAGTCGGACGGAAGGCCATCCCGCCCGGCCCGGCCAATCTCCTGATACCACGACTCCATCGAACCGGGAATCTCGGCGTGGATCACAAATCGGATGTCCTCCTTGTCGATCCCCATCCCGAACGCGGGCGTCGCCAGCACGAGCGGACAGCGACTCTGCATGAACTCGTTCTGGATGCGCCTTCGCTGCTGCCGTTCGAGGTCGCCGTGATAGCAAACGTGCGGCACGTCGCGTTGCCGCAACAACTCGCTGAACCGCTCCAGCGTCCGAATCAGCGTGAAGTAAACGATGCCGCTGCCACCCGCCGTCTGATGCCGTTCGCGCACGGCGAGGATCTGTTCGATCTTCTCCTCGTCGCCCCAGACTTCCTCGACAGCGAGACACAGGTTCGGCCGGTCGATCCCCTCGTGGAACAGCCTGACCTCGCCCGGTTCAAGACCGAGTTGTCTGACGATGTCGGTCTGCACTTCGGGCGTGGCCGTCGCCGTCAGGGCAATCGTCGTCGGGTTGCCAATCAGCGCACGGAATTCGCGCAGCCGAGTGTAGTCGGGACGGAAGTCATGGCCCCACTCACTGATGCAGTGCGCTTCGTCCACCGCCAGCAGCCGCACGTCGCGGTGGGCGATCACGTCGATGAACTCCGGTTTGCGAAACCGTTCCGGCGTGACGTACAGCAACCGATGTTTGCCCTTCGCGACGCTGGCGTATCGCGTCGCTCGATCCTCGCGGGATAGCGACGAGTTGATGAAGGTGGCATCAACTCCGCGACGCCTGAGCGCGTCAACCTGATCCTTCATCAGGGCGATCAACGGTGACATCACGAGTGTCAGCGGAACGCGTCCCTTCGGATCGGCACCTCGCCCATCGGTGGCCTCCAGAGGCATCAGGGCGGGAATCTGGTAGCACAGCGACTTTCCGCCTCCCGTCGGCATGACAACCATCGCATGCCGCCCGCCCGCCACGTGTCGGATGATTTCTTCTTGGGGTCCACGAAAGGCCTTGAACCCGAAGTATCGGTGAAGTGCGTCCATCGGTTGCATGCTTTGGTGATCGACGCTCTTCCAGTGGTGCGGTAGGTGGCTACCAACAAGGTTCAAACAAAAAAAGCCCCTGTCTTGCAGGGGCTTGCCGTCCATTGCGATAGTTGGCCGATCAAAGATTGACCCCATGGGGATTCGAACCCCAGTTCACGGACTGAAAATCCGTTGTCCTAGGCCTCTAGACGATGGGGCCGATCGAACACCAACAACAAACACGCAACTGGCCACTCTCGTCTTCGTCAAATTCGCACAACTGCCCATCGAAAACGGACACTTGCCAGCCCGCAAGAAACGCTGTGGGACGGCCTTCAATAAATCGTCCTACTGGTTCGCATCGACGACCAGAACATCATCACCCGCCAAATGAGTTTCGACCGGCACGGAAGACTGCGTTTCCGCAGCGATGGCAGCGAAGATTTCCTGACGGTGAATCGACACTTCGCGCGGGGCTTCAATACCCAGTCGCACCTTGTCTCCACGGATTTCGACAACGGTGATCACAATCGAGCCGTCAATGACGATGCTTTCATTTCTCTTGCGAGACAAGACGAGCATGATGAGCCCCTTCGCACGCGAATCCTCTGCCGCCAAGGATTCTCCTCAGCGAACCAATTTCACCATGAGCAAGTTTTCCACCGGCGGCCCGACTCAAACAGACAATGACCAGCAGGTTCCAACGCTCACGAACTCAGGTTCGTGAAATGCGTCGAAATAAACTAGGCCATTTCCTTGAGCGACTTGAGTGGCCGAACCTTCACAACATTCCGAGCCGGCTTGGCCTTCACTTCCATCATCTCGTCCGGCTTGAACGGATTCTTGCGAGTGGTGGCCTTGGTCGCCGGCTTGCGAATCACTTGAACCTTCATCAGGCCGGGGATGCTGAATACTCCGGGCCCCTTCTTGCCGATCTCCTTGGAAATCAAGTCACTCAACTGAGTGAACACATTGGCAACGTCTTTGCGGCTCAGGCCGGTCGCTTCTGACAAGGCAGTGAGAACTTCTGTCTTCGACTTCGGCTTCTTGACATCCGACATTTCATACTCCTAGTGTTTGGCTTCTCTGTTCCGAAACGTCCATTTTCCGAATCGACATCCCTGTCTTCCGGCCCGCACAAAGCTCGCTCGGCCCGGAAAGTAAAGTGTTGTGAGCAAGAGTTGTCAATCATTGACGGAGAGTTTTTGTTGTGGAAATCTTTGCGAGAGAGCTTCTGCGGCAGGTTTTTGGTGATTTGTCTCACCATTATTGTCCTCTGCTTCTCAATCAACCACCGGACAAAGTCCTCAGGAGCAGCACTCAAATGTGAAGAGTACGACCATGATGGACGAGTACGGCCCTGTTGATGGAGGTGTCCCGAAATGGCTTTGGATGCCAAGTAATGTGAACGGCTCGCGCCGTTGTATTCTTCGGTTGGAACCGGACGTCTCGCCGCACAGTTCACCCTCTTCACAGACGCCTGTTCGCGACACATGTCGATGGCTGTGAATGGGTTGCGATTGAAGGTCGCGTCGTTCTTCCGTCGAGTTCATGACGCGATCAGATCTCGGATCACTCGGCCACTCACGTCGGTCAGGCGGAAGTCGCGGCCAGCATAGCGGTAGGTGAGACGTTCGTGGTCGAAGCCCAGCAGGTGGAGCATCGTCGCGTGGAGATCGTGAACGTGGACGGGGTTCTCGACGGCTTGGAAGCCGAACTCGTCGGTGGCACCGTGGACGACGCCCCCCTTCACCCCGCCTCCGGCCAGCCAGCACGAAAATCCGTAATGGTTGTGATCGCGACCGCTGAGGCCGGGCAGCTCGGCGACGGGAGTGCGGCCGAACTCGCCTCCCCACAGGATCAGCGTCTCGTCGAACAGGCCGCACTGTTTGAGATCCGTCAAGAATGCCGCGATCGGGCCGTCCCAATCGCCCGCCAGTTTGAGATGCTGTGCCTGCAGACCATCGTGGTTGTCCCAGGGCTGTCCCGCGCCGCTCCAGATCTGAATGAAGCGGACTCCGCGTTCGATCAGTCTCCGCGTGATGAGCAACTGCCGGCCGTGAATGCCGTTGCCGTAGAGGTCTCGAATGTGCTGAGGCTCGCGGTTCAAATCGAAAGCCTCCGCCGCCTCGCTCTGCATCCGATAGGCCAGTTCGAACGACTGGATTCGCGCTTCGAGCAGCGGCGCGTGCTGACGCTCTTCCGCGTGAAGCTCGTTCAACTTCTTGACGAGGTCCAACTGCCGACGCTGTTCCTCGAGGGTCAGCTTCGTGTTGCGGATGTTGGCGATCAGCTTGTCGATGTCGGTGTGGTTTGAGTCGAGGTACGTTCCCTGGCACGCGCCCGGCAGGAACGACGACCGCCAGTTCTGAGTCGCGACGATCGGATACCCGCCGGGGCACATCACGATGAAGCCGGGCAGATTGCGGTTTTCGGTTCCGAGTCCATAGTTGACCCACGCACCGAAGCTCGGTCGCGGCAGCCGTCCGTCGCCGCAGTTCATCAGCATCAGTGACGGCTCGTGGTTGGGAACCTCCGCGTGCATCGAACGGATCACGGCGATGTCGTCGATGTGCGAGGCGGTTTTGGCGAACAGCTCGCTCACTTCGATGCCGCTCTCGCCGTACTTTGCGAACTTGAACGGAGACCGCATCGCCACGCCGGTCTTTCGCTCGGTCCGCAGGTTTGACGAGGGGAGCGGCTTGCCGTGGTACTCGTCGAGTTTCGGCTTCGGATCAAACGTATCGACCTGTGACGGCCCGCCGTTCATGAACAGATGAACGACGTGTTTGGCCCGGCCCTGAAAATGAGAACGCTTTGGCGCGAGCGGGTCCGCGTTTGAACCCGATTCCTGAGCGACGAGCCTCCCTTCATCCGCGAGCAGCCCGGCGAGGCCCACCATCCCCAAGCCCATGCCACACCGTTGCAGCATGTCGCGGCGAGAAACGACGGGCGGAACTAAACCAGAGATCGAGTTTGCTGATGCAAGCATGGCGATGATCCGGCGGGAGGTTGGCGGCGGGACAACGTAGCCGACGCGATGATACTGCGGCCAAGCAGCTCGCGAAATGAGCCGCCACTCGACATCGGCCGCCCGCGCGAACACCCCTGAAATCTTCCTGAGCCCCGCTCCCCTCCGTCTCCTGTCTCCTGTATTCTCTCGGCCTCTTGCTGACATCGGACCGCCGCCTTCTGATACCTTCGCCCCCATGCCCGACTTCCGTTACATCGCCCGCGAGCTTTCCGGGAAGCAGACCGAAGGAACGCTCACCGCGGCTAACGAGCGCGAGGCGCTCGGGCAACTGACGGCTCGCAACCTGTTCCCGATGAAGATCACGATGGCTCAGGCATCGATGGCTCATCGAGACAACAAGCGCCGGCGCGTCCCGGCTCGCATCCTGTGCGTCTTCTACACGCAACTCTCGGACTTGCTTCGAGCGGGCGTGCCGTTGCTGCGGTCGCTCGATCTGCTGATCAAGCAAACGCGACACGTCACGCTCAAGGGTGTCTTGCAGGAGGTGCGCGATCAGGTGGCCGACGGCACGCGGCTGGCCGAGGCTCTGCGCCAGCATCCGACCGTGTTCTCCGAGTTGACCATCAGCATGGTCCGCGCGGGGGAAGAGGGGAGCTTTCTGGAAGATACCCTGCAGCGGATCGCCACGTTCACCGAGCATCAGGAAGAACTGAAGGGCCGTGTGATCGGAGCGATGGCCTATCCGGCATTCCTCGTCGTGGTGGGCTCATTGGTTCTCGTGGCGATGCTGATTTTCTTCGTCCCCAAGTTCGAGCCCCTGTTCGACAAGATGCGTCAGGACGGGACATTGCCGTGGGCCACGACGGCCCTGCTCGCGATGAGCGGTTTCCTGCAAAAATACGGCTGGCTGGGATTGATCGCCCTGCCGGGCTTGTTCGTCGCCGTGCAGCAGTATTTCTCGAATGCAGCCGGACGGAGGCGGTTCGATGAGTTTCGTTTGAAGCTGTTCGGAGTTGGCCGAGTCGTTCGCAGCCTCGCCATCGCGAGGTTTTGCCGCGTGCTGGGGACGCTGCTCCACAACGGAGTCCCCATCCTGAACTCGCTACGGATCGCCAAGGATGCCACCGGCAACCTGATCCTCAGCGAGGCGATCGGCACGGCGGCCGATCACGTCTCATCCGGCCGCTCGCTCGCTCAGCCGCTCGGCGAGTGCAACCAGTTTCCCCTCGACGTCATCGAGATGATCTCGGTCGGTGAAGAGGCCAACAATCTGGAGCAGGTGCTCGTCACGATTGCCGACAAAATGGAGCGGCAGACGAACCGGCAACTCGACCTCGTCGTCCGGCTGCTCGAGCCGCTGATGCTCGTGATCATGGCCGGCGTGATCCTGTTCGTGCTCATCGCCCTGATGCTGCCGATCTTCAACAGCTCTTCGGTGATGTGAGCGGTTCAAGCTTGATTTCAGGTTCCCCTGCAACAATGGCGACCGATGAAAGGTAGTCCCTCGGAAGTTTGAGGCCAAGTGCCGTTCATCTGCGTCGCGTTCGGGGCTACAATTGGTCTCACGCTGAGTCCTCACTGCCCCATGTTTCGTTTCACCGTTTGCCGAATGGAGAAGAGTTCTGCCATGACACGCTTACCCGCCTCAATCCGCTCCCGCCGTCTGCCGATCTCCCGCGTGATGTCTCGCCACTCCGGCTTTACCCTGGTCGAAGTCTTGCTGGTGCTCGCCATTCTCGGCGTGATTGCGGCGATGGTGCTGCCCAACCTGATCGGATCCCAGGAGAAGGCGCTCAAGAAGAGCACTGTCATCACGATCTCGGCCACCGAACAAGCCTGCAAAAATTACGCGATCGATCACGACGCGACGTACCCCGAGGGAGGCCAGGACGTGATCAGCCTTTTGGCCACTTCCGGTCAGGGAAGCGATGGCAAGCCGACGGCGAAGTACCTCGAAAAGATCCCCAAGGATGCGTGGGGGCAGCCACTCTACTATGCCTACCCCAACACCAGGGATCCGACGGCCTCCGTCCCCGCGATCTGGTCGTCCGGTCCCAACAAACAGAACGAAGAAGGGGCGGGGGACGACATCAACAACTGGGACAACAAATGAGCGACGGTGCCGCGCGGCCCCCTCGCCTGCCAATGCTTCGATTTGGAACGAGCCGCATCCTTTCGGATGCGGCTCGTTCTTTTGTATCCTGTCGCCCGCTGGTCCCCTGTTTACCGTACCCCCTGGAGAAACCTCATGTCCGCGACGATGACCCCTCCCACTGCAACCAAGTTTTCCGGTCAGACGAAACTCTTCATCAACGGCGAATGGACGGCGGCCTCCGATGGCGCCACGTTCGACACGTACAACCCCTCAACCGGCGAGACCATCGCCAAGGTGGCTCACGCGACGAAGGACGACGTTGATCGCGCTGTGAAGTCGGCACGCAAGGCCCTCGAAAAAGGACCGTGGGGCAAGATGGATGCCTGCGATCGCGGCAAGCTCATGTTCAAGCTGGCCGACCTGATCGAAGCCCACGGCGAGGAACTGGCCCGACTCGAAGCGCTCAACTGCGGCAAGACAATCACCGACTCGCGCGGCGACATTCAGGGCGTGCTCAACGGGCTGCGGTATTACGCCGGTTGGGCCGACAAGATTGAGGGCAAGACAGTCCCCGTGCGAGGCAACTTCCTGTCGTACACGCTGCGTCAGCCGGTTGGCGTCGTGGGGCAGATCATTCCGTGGAACTTCCCGCTGCTGATGATGGCCTGGAAATGGGGCCCGGCCCTTGCCTGCGGCAACACGATCGTCATGAAGGCCGCCGAGCAGACACCGCTGTCGGCGCTGCGGGTCTGCGAACTGGTGCAAGAGGCCGGCTTCCCACCCGGCGTCATCAATCTCTTGAACGGCATGGGCGAAACGACCGGCGACGCGATGGTCGTCCATCCCGACATCGACAAGATCGCCTTCACGGGTCACGTCGATACGGCCAAGCTCATCACGAAGCGTGCCTCCGACACGCTCAAGCGGACGACGTTTGAACTCGGCGGCAAGAGCCCCAACGTCATCTTCGCCGACTGCGACATGGAGCAGGCCGTCGCCGGTGCCTTCCACGCGATCTACTTCCACGGCGGTCAGTGCTGCACCGCTGGAAGCCGCCTGTTCGTGGAAGAGAAGATCAAGGACGAGTTCGTTTCAAAGCTGGCTGCCAAGGCCGGACAGCGTCGCGTGGGGAACCAACTCGACGAGAAGACCGAACAGGGACCGCAGGTTTCGCAGGAGCAGTTGGACAAGATTCTCGGCTACGTTGAACTCGGCCAGAAGCAGGGTGCGAAGCTGGTCACCGGCGGCAAGCGCGTCGGCGACAAGGGCTTCTTCGTCGAACCGACGATCTTCGACAACGTGAAGGACGACATGGCGATCGCCCGGGACGAGATCTTCGGCCCGGTCGTCAGCGTCCTCTCCTTCAAGGATGCCGACGAAATGATCGAGCGGGCCAACACCACGCAGTACGGTCTGGCCGCCGCAGTCTGGACCAAGAACATCGACAAGGCTCACTGGTACGCGAAGAACGTGAAGGCCGGAACCGTCTGGGTCAACTGCTACCACGTCGTCGATGTCACCACACCGTTCGGCGGTTTCAAGATGTCCGGCCAGGGCCGCGAAAACGGAGAAGCGGCGCTGGAGCACTACACCGAAACGAAGACGGTCACGATCGCCCTAAGCTGAACCGGGAGGATGGGCACTCCTGCCCGTCCGCCTTCTCTGGCGACAACTGACAATCAACACGACTGCCCCGAACGCTCCCAGCGTCCGGGGCAGTTCGCTTTCTCGTGCCTCCATCATTTTGTGTTCCATGATTCTGGCAGGTTGATGTCGCACGGTCCCGGTTGGCTTCACTCGGGATCGCCCTGTGTTGCCGCTCCCCTCAGACGTGGACGTGAAGCTTCTTCGTTCCACGGTCCTCGATTTGCCAGTACCAGTGACCGATGTGACGCAGCTTTCCGGGTTCGTTGGGAAGTTCGACGAATAGGAAGGGGTCCATCGACACGACGACGATGGGAGTCAACAGCATCGGCGTGAACGTCGCGATGGCCGTGGGGGCGATGGCCATGCTCAGAAAGGGGGCGACGTGAACAACATCGACCATGCGATCCTGTGCCAAGTTCAAGGCGAGTCCGGCGGCTTCGAGGCTTTGTCCGAGCCACGTCCGATGTTCCGGAATCTGAGTCCAAGACTGGCCCGTGCGACACCGTTCCAGTTCTGCTGCAATTTTTGCCCGCTCGCGTCGCCGAGCATCCGTCCGAGCGCGTTTCCAGTAGTCGGCGAGTTGCGCAGCCTTGGATTGAATGCGTGCGCCCATAATCTTCACTCCTCGCCAGCATCGCGATGGCAGACGCACGGCCCCCAACATCGCTCGATACAACCAACCCCAGCGCCGGGCATGCCGCACCGCCGTGTTAAGCCGTCGCAGGAGTTCCGTCCTCACCTGCTGTGCCGTCACGGGAATGGGCAAGCCTTCTGCCGTTTTCTCGTCGCCAAACACGGGGACGCCATACCAGACGGTGGCGTCGGGGTGCAGAGCGTATGCCCGCGAAAGAGCTTGCAAAATGCTTGTGGGGGGATTGTCCGGAATCTGAGTCGGATTGCGGATGAGTGTCATCACCAAATCACTGTGCCCCTGTATCCACAGCGACCGCTCGATCAAGTGGACGACCTGGTATTCGTCCATCCATTCGGGATGTTCCGCCAAAATCTGTCTGACAAATGAGGCATCGCGAATCTGATCGGGCGTTCCGCGCAGGGCCAAGGCGACCGCCAATCGGTTGATGCAATCGGGCTTAAGAATCTGCAGGGTCTCTCTTGCCAACCCCTGCACGCCGAATGGCGAGTTGTCTTCAAGATCGATGTCGTGCGGGAGGGTTGGTCGGACGGATGGCTTCAATGACGGGAGAGTGGCTGTCTGCAACATGGCGAAATGATCCCTTCTTGAAAATCACACCAAGACCGGATGATGCCCCCGGACACAACGGTGGGCGAGGGGTGACCTGCTCGAATCATCAGAAGTCCGTGCTGACCGCATGGTGGCGGCACGATAACGTGATGCTACGGCATTCCAAATTTTTCTCGCGAACGCAAGGCGGTGGGATTTGGATCACGAAAGAAATGTTGTCAGCCATTGACGTGCCGGGCCGCAATGCGACTAGCGGTCTGGGTTCAGATGTCTGAACCGTACTTGAGCCTCTTGTGATTTCATCACCCAAATATCCGAAGCGATGTCTGGGTCACGCGCGTCTTCTTCACCCCGCCGCCAACACCGGCGCCGGAGCGTTCGGTCGCGACCGACCGTCGTCAAACTTGACCAGCGCGAGGACCGCCTCGACCAGCATCGCCAGCGCGAGGACAACCAGCAGCGACGAAATGCCAAGCAGGATGTACTTGATCTGCTGGGGGTTCTCCGTGGTTTGAATCTCGTTCAGTGTTGTAAAAATCATGCGGACCAAGGCCCAGGTGCTCATCGTGTACATGAAGACGGTGGGGATTCCAGTGACGAACAGCACCCACACCTGACGCCGCGTCCGCCACAACCAGACGGTCACGCCGAGCAGAGTTAGTGCCGCGAGCAGTTGGTTGCTCGCACCGAACAGCGCCCAGAAGACTCGCCAGAGCGGAACCGGCTTGCCGTCGGCCCCGGTCATTGATTGCGTGATGAAGATCACCGGAACGCCCGCCGTGAGGAGCGTCCCCAGCCAGCGGCCCTTCGCATCGTGCCAGCCGGTCAGTTCCTGAATGATGTACCGCCCAAGCCGCGTACAGACATCGAGCGTGTCGTAGACGAACGTCGTGAACGCCATCAGGGCGAACGAGACCGTCAACTGAGCCGAGAGGTTGAAATTGGTCCAGCCGGTGCTTCTGACCGTCGCGGCGAACCGTTCGAGCAGCGAACCAATTCCCTGCGCATAGACCAAGTTCGGCTGAGGATTCTTCAGCAAAATCGCATCCTTGGCGAGGATCATCACACAGCTGAGAGACACGATCGCGACCATCGCTTCGAGCAGCATTGCTCCGTAGCCGATCAGCTTCGCGTCGGTTTCGTATCGCAACTGTTTCGAGGTCGTTCCTGAAGCGATCAGTGAATGAAAGCCCGAACAGGCCCCACACGCGATCGTGATGAACAGAACAGGGAAGAGCGTCTCTCCCTTCGGCGTGGTCCAGCCGTTGAACGCGGGGTACTCGATACTCGCCCCTCCAAACACCAGGCCCAACGCACCGGCACCCAGTGCAATGTAGAGGAAGTAGCCACCGAGATGGCCGCGCGGCTGAAGCAGCAGCCACATCGGAACGACCGAGGCGATGCAGCAGTAGATCAGCAGCAGCACGTCCCACGTTTTGTGAGCCAGCTTGTCGTCGGCGGTCGGGATGATCGTCTTCAACATCGCGGTGACATCGACGGGCAGGTACTGTCCAGCCCAGATTGCCACGCCGACGAGTGGCAGGAAAATCGCCGTGGCCCAGCCGATGGACAGCTTCGTGTACTTCATCAACAGTCCCATGATGATCGGCAGTGCGAGATACATCAGCGACGAGGAGGCGATCCCCGCGCCAGTCACCTGCTGCCCGTTCTCCAGCGTCTGCACGCCGATGAACGACGCGGCCGTGATGTCGGTGAAGGCAACGATGATGTAGACCAGCGCCAGCCAGACGAAGGTCAGGAACAACACGAACGCGCGGTGGCTCATGTGGTCGCGAACGACTTCGGCAATCGAGCGGGCCTTGTGACGGATCGAGGCCACGAGCGCAGTGAAGTCGTGGACGCCGCCGATCAGAATCGAACCGACCAGAATCCAGATCAGCGCCGGCAGCCAACCGAACATCACCCCGGCGAGGATCGGTCCGACAATCGGCCCGGCCGCCGCGATGGCGGAAAAATGCTGGCTGAGCAGTTCGTTTGGAGCCAGCGGCGCGTAATCGACATCGTCGCGCAGCTCAAACGCCGGCGTCTTGGCCTTCGGGTCCAACCTCAACAACCGGACAAGGACCGGACCATACGTCCAATAGGCGACAGACAAGATCGCCGCGGAAGCCAACACGATGACGAGCATGCTCATGGTCAAAAGATCCCGGGCCTCACAAGGCCGTGTCGAATCGAAGCCGTCCGAACTGCGGGCCGATTCTAGCCACAGAGCGACTCCAACGAAACGGGCGTTTCGCGGCTGCGGCGTCCCGCCTCAGTTCCTGCGCGAGATGCTTCGGCCAAAACGTGCTTACTCAATCTCAATCTTCGCGGCCATCGGCATGCGTCGGCCACTGCCGAAAGCCCGCGACGAGAGCTTGATGCCGGGCGGCATCTGACGCCGCTTGTACTCGTTGCGGTCGAGTTTCTGAGCGACCCAGCGCACGGTCTCGGCGGGAAACCGCTGGCTCAGCGTTGCGACGGATTCCTCCCGTTCGATCAGCCCTTCGAGGATGCCGTCGAGGATCGGGTAGGGCGGCAGCGTGTCCTGGTCGAATTGGTCCGGAGCCAACTCCGCGCTGGGAGCCTTCTCAATCACGTTGTGAGGAATCACTTCGCGCTTCTCGCGGACTTCGTTGATGTGGCGGCAGATGGCGTAGACATCCTTCTTGAACAGGTCGGCGAGGACCGCGAATCCTCCGGCCATGTCCCCGTACAGCGTGCAGTAACCAACCGCCAACTCGCTCTTGTTGCCCGTCGCCAGTGCCAGCCAGCCGTGATGGTTGCTGCGGACCATCACGATGGCTCCGCGAATGCGAGCCTGCAGATTCTGTTCGGGCAGACCGGCGGGAGCAGCCGCCAGATCGTCGCTGACCACGGCGAGCGACTCATACGCCTTGTGAACCGCGTCAATCGGAACGATCTGCGCGTCGATGCCGAGTCGTTCGGCGAGTGCCTTCGCATCGTCAACACTGTGCCCCGTACTGTAACGGCTGGGCATCATGATCCCGTGAACATTGGCCGCGCCGCACGCTTCGGCGGCGATGTACGCGGCCAGCGTGCTGTCGACTCCTCCCGACAGACCGAGCACGCAGCCGGTGAAGCCCGACTTGCGCATGTAGTCCTTCAGCCCGAGCACCAGCGCATCGAGCAACTGCGCCGGTTCGGTCTCTTCAAGCGGCGCGAAGGCCGATGGCAGGTGGGCGAGATCGATCACCTCCAGTTGCGATTGGAAGCCGCTCAACTGCGCGACCTTCTCTCCGGCGGCATTGAGCACGACGCTGTGACCGTCGAAGACGAGATCGTCGTTCCCGCCGACTTGATTGACGAACACGATCGGCTTGCGGTGCCGAGTGACATGCCGCCGCAGGATGCCGTCGCGGCGCAGCGGCTTGTTGACCTCAAACGGACTGGCCGAGACGTTGATGAACAGATCGACTCCCAGCGCCGCGAGTTCGGCCACCGGGTCCGGAAACTGAATCGGATCGTTGTGATAGAACGTATCCGGTTCTCCCCACCAGGCGTCTTCGCAGATGTGGACTCCCAATTTCAGACCCTGAAACAAAATCGTGGCGACTCGATCCGCCGGGCGGAAGTAACGCCGCTCGTCGAACACGTCGTAGTTCGGCAGCAGCAGCTTGTGGACGGTTGCCTGAACCTTTCCGCCGAACAATAGACTGCACGCATTGGCGATGCGTTCCTCGGGAACGTTCCAGTGAGTCGGGTGCCCCACGAGCACGCCGATATTGGGATCGACTTCACCCGCCAGCTTCTCGACAGCACGGTCGCATGCCGCAACAAAGCCCTCGCGAAGCAGCAAATCCTTCGGCGGATAGCCGCAGATCACGAGTTCACTGCACACGACGAGCTTCGCACCGAGCGGCCGCGCGCGTTCGACGGCCTCGCGCACCAACCGAGCATTCCCGGTCAGGTCACCCACCGTCGGATTGAGTTGAGCCAGTCCAATCTTCATGAGTCCGTGTCTTGTTGGAGTTCTTCACCATCCAGCGTCATCAACGAATAGTCGTCAGACGACTTCAACAAGAAAATGGTGGACAAGAAAATGGGAAAGAATGACGCATGACCGTTTCCATTTTCTTGTCCACCATTTTCTTGTTCCTTTTTGCTACCGGCTGAGCCGCACCGGGTCTTCCATTGCCAAACCTCCAACCGACTGGCTGCAATGCGAAACACCACGCATTGCGACTCTTCGCGGCTCGCCCCGCTTCGGCTATTCTCCTGCGGGTCTTTCACGCTCAGAACGGAGTCGCCATGAACTTAGCTTGCTGGTCTGTGTTGGTCCACATCGCGGCGTTGTTTGGTGCGGAGGATGCCTCGCGCGTGCTGGTCAAGGTGAACGGGAAGGCCATCACGGCGGGAGACGTCGAGTTCGCCGCGACGACTCAGCAGGTAAAGCCTGAAGAACGGGCCGCGCGGGAACCGCAGCTTGTCGAACGTCTGATCGAGCGGCAACTCGTGAGAGACTTTCTGGCCGGGCGAAAAATCGTCGCGCCGGCCGACGACGTGCAGTTTCAAATTCAGCACGCCGAGTCGGTCCTGAAGAAGCTCGGCGAGGATCCCGAGGCGTTTCTCGCGAAGCTCGGCTACACGCCCGAACGGCTCAAGAGCGAGTTGGGTCTGCCACTGGCATGGCAGATCTACGTCCGTCAGACCGTCACAACGCCTCAGATTCGCGAACACTTCGAGAAGCATCGAGCGGAACTCGACGGCACACAGCTTTGCGCCCGACAGGTCTTTCTCAAACTCGCGGCCGGGGCGAGCGAAGCCGATGTCCCCGCGAAGACCAAGCAGTTGAAAGACCTCCGCACCCAGATTGCCTCCGGCAAGTTCTCGTTCGCCGACGCCGCCAGACAGTTTTCGGAGGCTCCGAGCAAACAGCAGGGTGGCGACGTGGGCCGCTTCGGTTTTCGAGGCAAACTTCCCGCCCCGGTCACTCGCGCCGCATTCGCCCTCAAGGTGGATGAGATCAGCGAACCGATCGTCTCGCCCTTCGGAGTCCACCTGATCCAAGTGACCGAACGCCATCCCGGTGACCTCAGCCTGGAAGACGTCCGACCGGAAATCGTCGAACGCCTGTCAGACCAACTGTGGAAGGAAACCGTCGGACGCGAACGCAAGACCGCGAAGATCGAGCTCCCAAAGTAGCCATCATCGCTCCGCGTGATGAGCCGATTGCAAATGGACGCCTGATCTCAGAAGGCTCATCACGCGGAGCGATGATGGCTACTTTGTCTGAGGCGGAGCCTCGTCAGATCTCGTAGTCCTTCTCTTTTTCTGTATCCGCGCCGAAGGAGGCTCGGAATCCGGCAGCGGCTGCTTTGACGGCCTTGTCGGTGCCGGTCAGTCTCAGGAAGTAGACCTCCTTCTCTTTCGTGACGAGGACCACGCTGTATGACCGATGGTTGGCCCGCAGTTCTTTCTTGCCACCCGCGAACGGTCCACCGGCGGTGTATTCGTAAGTGCCGCTCACGTCGCTGAAGTAGTACTGGCCTTGAGGACAATCACCCATCGTGATCTTGACCTTGCGACCTTCGGCACTGAATTGGCCGACCCAGCGTTTGAGGTTTGCATCGACACCGCCTCCCCCGCCGGGGAAGGAAGAGATGACCAGTTCGGTCGGATGCTCGTCCCCCTCCGCAGCGGGCAGCTTGTACTGGGCGAGTCGCAACTTGTTCGCCGGCGGCTCAGACTTCCACGAGCCGGGAATCTTGAGTGTGATGTCTTCGATCTTCGTCTCTTTCGCTGCGGGTGCGTCGTCCTTCTTGGTTTCGGCATCCGGCGCGGCGAGGTTGATCGCGTTGGCGGCCTGCATCGTGGCCGCAGTTAAAACATAGGCGATGGCGAGAGTGAGTGAACGGTTCCACAGACGCATAGAGTTCTCCTTGAGACGGCTGACCATGAGGTCGAAATTGTTCGGGGCGGAATTTGAACGGGGGGATTGTCAGAATTCCGGTGTCGTTTTGCAAACGGGAGTCCTTTGATGAAGCCGGAGCCGAAGAGTGACATCGCACTGCATCCGGTCCAGCTTCCCATCGAGAAGCTGCTCCGCGAGTGCGAGGTCCGTCACGAACGGAGGCGCGGGCCGGGTGGCCAGCACCGCAACAAGACCGAATCGGCCGTCGTGCTGCTCCACACACCGACCGGCATCGAAGGCCAGGCAGCCGAGCGACGCAGCCAGCATGTCAACCACCGCGTCGCCGTGGCGAGGCTACGGGTGAACATTGCTCTCGCCGTCAGAACTGCGTCGCTTGCCGAGGCCGCTCCCACCGAGCTGTGGAAGTCGCGGTGTCACGACGGCAAGATCGGGTGCAGTCCCGATCACGAAGACTTCGCCCCACTCCTGGCCGAGGCGCTCGACGTGCTGCATGCTCGGAACGCTCACGTCGCCGGATCGGCCGAGCAACTCGGGGTGACTCCCTCTCAACTCGTGAAGTTCCTGAAGCACGAACACCGCGCGCTGCTGCTCGTCAACGAAGAGCGCCGACGGCAGGGACTGCATCCGCTGGAGTAACGTAGCCCCAAGCAGCCTTGCTTGGGGCTTGGAGCCAGCGGCTTGGAGCAACGGGGGCTCACGCGGAATCGAGCAGCAAGCTGGCAGCTTGCTGCTACGTGGCGAACGGCCACTCTTTGCCGAGCGCCTCGCGCTGGAGCCGCGTCAGTTGGGCGATGCCGTGCGCGGCGAGGTCAAGTTGCTGGTTGAGCAACTCGCGCGAGAACGGTTTTCCCTCCGCCGTTCCCTGCACTTCGATGAACTCGCCCGAGCCGGACATGACCACGTTCAGATCAACTTCAGCCTGGCTGTCTTCGATGTAGTCGAGGTCCAGGATCGGCGTCCCCTCGAACACGCCGGCACTGACGGCCGCGATGCTTTTCGTGAGGACCGGGCGATCGGCGGGAAGCTCACCGCGAATCGAGGCGATGGCGTCGCAGAGGGCGATGAACCCGCCGGTGATGCTCAGCGTGCGAGTCCCTCCGTCCGCTTCGAGGACGTCGCAATCGACGGTGATCGTGCGACCACCCAGCGCCGCGAAGTCGACCGCCGCGCGCAGGCTGCGACCGATCAGCCGCTGAATCTCGGACGAGCGACCGTCGAGCTTCTCTCGCTCACGCTTCTTCCGCGGCGCAGTGCTTCCCGGCAGCATCGAGTACTCGGCGGTGAGCCATCCCACCGCTTCGGCCGGATTCGCGGCCGCCTTCCACGGCGGTAGCGTGCTGTCGATGCTGGCCGTGCAAAGGACCGTCGTCCTCCCCGCCTGAATCAGCACACTCCCGGGAGCCGCCCCCGTGAAATGCCGCTGCACGCGGATCGGTCGAAGTTCGTCGGTCAGTCGGTTGTCGTGGCGCATGAGTAGCTCTTAGCGGTTAGCGATTGGCTCTTGGCAAAGGCGAAGAGTCGGGGATTTTTTGTAGGGTGCGTGGAGTCTTCGGAACGCACCGTGTTACGAGCGTGCTTTGCGAGGGGGTGCGTTCCGAAGATTTCACGCACCCTACGTCACTCCGTGCATCCTGTCTCGCTGGATAAAAGCTGACTGTTTCAGCCACCGCCGGACGAGCAACCGCAGATCAGGGGATAATTCGTGGTGTCGGCGATTGTGGGCACGCCGAGGAAATCGTTGAGCACCGATTCGGCGGTGCAGAAGGCTCCTTCCACCCAGCCTTGATCGTTGGAAAAGGCCTCGCCGATGATGTACAGCGGCGCGTCGTTGCCCGGCAGCAACTGCGTCGGCTTGCGGATCGTCTGCATCACGTGGCAGATGTTGTAGTGCGAGGCCCAGGCGTGATAGCCGGCCGCACAGGGATTCAGCGAGAAATCCATGTACTTGGCTTCGAGCGGCGTCGGGATCTGCCCGGCGGCGTTGGGGTCGCCGTAATGCACCTTGGCGAGTTCCAGCAACACCATGCGAATCATTGTCGCCGTGGCATCGCGCGGGCCGATCATCGGCTGATAATCCTGCGACAGCGGCACCACCCGGCGAGCCTCCGCGGGCGTTTCCAAGTCCTGCCAGAACTGGGTGAACTGCATGTCGTCATACGATGCCAGCAGCCCGTAGACCGGGTTCGGATTAGCCGGGCTGTTGTTGCCGAAGTAGTAGATCTGCCGCAGCGGGATGTCGGTGATCGTCGGGCCGTAGATGTTCGGCGTCCCCTGGCCGTCGATCAGTTTCGGCGGGTACTTGGTGGAGGTCCACCACGGCTGATCGAAGAACAGTAGGATGCGTAAAGCGGGCTGCAGGATCACGCTCTGCAGATAGAGTTGCACTTGAGGCGTATTGAGGAGGTCGAGCTTGCCGCTGTTGTCCAGGTAGCGCGTCGCTTGGGCCACCAGTTGGATCGGGTTCGGCGGCATTGCCAGAAAGCCCACATCGGTTTTCATCGGCGGTGTCGAGGGAACGAAAGGATCGCTGGCATTGGCGAGGCGATAGGTGATCGCACCGTTCTCCAGCCAGATCGAATGCAGGCGAGTCTTTTGCGTCAGCGTCAGGTTCACTCCGGACTGTTTCGCCGCCGTCAGCGTCTGCTGGTACAACTGGTAGAAGACTTCGGAATAGCCATCCTTCAGTGTCTTGAAGCTGCCCCCCGGCGCAAACTCGCCGTTGTAGACCGCGGCATTGGCGGCGTTCCAGTTGATGACGTTGGAGGTATAGCCGCCGGCGTCGTTGGCGTAGTCGTAGCTCTCGTTGCCGGCCTGATCGTAGAAGATGTTCCAGTAGCCGACATTGCCGGCGTTGGTTTCCGGTGGATAGACGAAGGAATTGAACGTATCGGGCAGGGTGCCGGAAGAATAAAACTGACACTGCTGTGCACGGGTCTTCACCGGCGCGTTGCCGGTGATCAGCGCCGAGATGTTGGAGAACAACGTGGCGGCCGGTTTCGCATTGTTTCCCGGCGTCCAGTACGGTGCCGGGTTCTGGGGCGACAGGTCGTTTTGGTAAATGTGCTGCTCGCGCAGATACAGCAGTGGGTTGTCGGTGGTATTGAAGGGGATGATTTTCGATGTCAGCCCCAGCTTGTCGATGGTCTTCGTGACCAACTGATGGCCTTCACCCTTGGCGGGATCCCACAGGATGAATCGCATGCCACCCGCTTCGATGTGCGACTGAGTGGTGTCGTTGCGGTAGAAGTAGGTGCAGATGCGGCCGGACGGCGCGCGTGTCCCCCCGTCGCCGAAGTCATAGTGGCCCCAATCATACAACGCGACGGTGTCGCCTGATTTCGCCTTGCCGCTGGTCACCAGTCGCCAAGCGGTGTACAGCCCGGACGGACCGGCACCGAAAATCGAGTACGTGGTCACAGTTTGCTCTCCAGATCTGGTTCAGAAATTTTGTTGCGACTTCTTTGCATTTGACAGACAAGATCCTGTTGTGGCCAGTCAGGCAGGGTGTGTGGAGCCTTCGGAACGCACCGTCTCACGAAATTCACTTCTTGCCCGGTGCGTTCCGAAGACTCGACGCACCCTACGTTACTGCACGAACCCATCGATTTGCTAATCGTCGTGTTCAAACTCACCAATGCGAGTGACGATAAACTCGGCGACCTGCCTCGCAGTATTTGCTCCGCCGTCAATGAAACCGTCAATTGAGAAAACACCGTCAATACTCGCATCATCGAAACGAACAAACATCACCCGGTGGTCCTCTTTTGATTTAATAATGTCTCGCACAGCCCGCCATTCTAATCCAGGCCATTGTTTTGCGGCGTATTCAGCACATAAGAACACGACGATCAAATCACTTTGGTCGCGGTAAATACGCTGAAGTAAAGTATCGAGATTTGGACGCGCAAGCTGGCCCTGGTAGTCGTAGTCGTAGAACACGGCATCTTTTCCCAATGGGCCACGCAGCGCATCGACAACACGCGATACGTAACGGCGTTTTTCACCGGGAAACGACATGGCAACCTTGAAATGCAGATCAGCTAGTTTACATGTCGAACGATCAACTTTGCCAATTGCTTGATCCACTACTAGCCGTTCGAGTGCAACTAACGAGAGCGAGAATGGGTCAGGGTCAATCTTGTTTGCACGCTCTCTACCGGGATTCACCATTGAGAGATGGTAGAGAAGAAAGTTTAGCCATATTGAAAGAGGGTGGTCATTGGTGACTGTCATAGGCTTCGCCGATGGGTCTTTTGACTTTTCGGCGTCTAGAATTTCCGAGATGATGTGCGACTTGATATGCCGAGCCTCTTCTTCACTGAACAGACTTCCAGCCCGCGTGGCCATACGTACGAACAACTGACATGCTTCGCCCTCGATGACGCCAAGCAGGGAAAGAGCCGATCCTCGCAGCCCCCACTGCAATTCGCTGTCCTGCAGGTTGGTCACGAAGCCTTCTATGTCGCCATCGCCTTTGATTGCGCCGTAGTATTGCCACAACATGATCGTGTGATTCTGCGGTGCGAATTTACGGTCAAAAGTGGTTTGCTCTTGTGTGATGTGGAAAGTGTGGAACTGAATGTCGTGAAACTTTCCGGCCTCGATTTCAAACGCCTCAATAAGGCGTTGCATTTCGGCAGATTTATTGGATAAAGACATGTTTGAGCGACGCCTCTTCACGCGAAAAAGTTCTGTACGATGTGTGGAGTTCGCGCACCTCTCTGGCTAACAGCAAGCCGCTCTCAGCTAATCGCCACGTCCAACACCCACAGGATCAGCCCCTTGGCGAGGTGCATGCGGTTGTCGGCTTGTTGGAAGGCGATGCACTGGGTTCCGTCCATGATTTCGTCGGTCACTTCTTGGCCTCGTTTGGCGGGGAGGCAGTGCATGAAGCGGGCCGACTTTGGGGCGAGCTTCATCAGTTTTGCGTTGACCTGGAACGGCAGGAAGACGGCGCGGCGCTCGGAGTCCTCGGCCTCCTGACCCATGCTGGTCCAGACGTCGGTGTAGACGATCGAAGCGTCCTTGAGGGCCGTCTTGAAATCGTCGGTCTGCGTCACGTCGGCCGTCGGGATGCGCTTCTTCAGAATCTCAAGGAACTTCTCGCTGAGGCGATAGCCGGGCGGAGCACACACCATCATCGAGACGCCACACAGCGCGGCCGCAATCGCCAGCGAACTGGCCACGTTGTTGCCGTCGCCGATGAACGCGATCCGCTTGCCGCGCAGATCGCTGAAGACCTCCTGCATCGTGAACAGGTCGGTCAGAGCCTGACACGGATGCCGTTCGTCCGACAGGCCGTTGATGACCGGCTTGCCCGAGAACTCGATGAAGTTGTCGATCAGCTTTTGCGAGAACGTGCGCAGGGCGATCACGTCGCTGTAGCCGCCGATCACGCGGGCCACGTCCTTGACCGCTTCGCGCCCGCCGATGCCCGATTCGATCGCGCTCAGGAAGATGCTGCTGCCGCCAAGCTGCATCATGGCCGCATCAAAACTGAGCCGCGTGCGCAGTGAGGGCTTTTCAAACACGGCCGTGAGAACTCGCCCCGCCAACAGTTGCGGCCGGTCCCCTTTCGCGAGCCGGGCCTTCAGTTCGCGGGACAGATTGAAGATGGCCTCAACATCGGCCGGTTTGAGTTCGAGTAACGAATTGAGATGGCGCATGAGAACGAAGTCCGAATGACAAAGCCCGAGTTGTGAACGAAACGAAAACAGCATCGCCGAACGCGACCGTGGAAGCGGTCACGCCCAAGGCCCTCACCGCACGAAGAGTCAAAAAGACTTCGCGGCGGGAAGGCCCTCCTAGACGGCGGTCTGAGATCGTGGCGGGTCATTCGTCTACTTGTCGTTCGGGTCTGTTTTACTGGTTCCCACGCTCTGCGTGGGAACCGCTCTTCCGACGCTCTGCGTCGTGTGTTCTCGACGCAGAGCGTCGGGGCGGCGTTCCCACGCGGAGCATGGGAACGAGTTTAGTCGTCACACTTCATTGGCCATTTCGCGTAGGACCGTGCTGACGACGGCACAGCCCTCGTCCACCTGCTCTGCGGTGATGTTGAGCGGGGGGAGGAGCCTGATGACGGTGTCATGTGTCGCGTTGATGAGAACTCCTCGTTCCATGCACTTGCCGACGGCGGGGGTCGCGGGGATCGCCAGTTCGACACCGATCATCATGCCGCGCACTCGCAAGTCCTTGATGATCGGCAGTTCGTCTTTCAACTTGGCGAAGTGTTGGCGGAACCGCTCGGCCATCTTCTGGCAGTGGGCGAGCAGCCCTTCCTCTTCGATGGTCTGAATCGTGGCGATGCCCGCCGCCATCGCGAGTGGATTGCCCCCGAACGTACTCGCATGCAGGCCCGGCCGCAGACTGGGGGCAACGTGATCGCGACAGACAAACGCGCCGCAGGCGACTCCCGCCGCGAGCCCCTTCGCCAGCGTCATGATGTCCGGCTGAACTCCCGAGTGCTGATAGCCGAACCAATGCCCGGTGCGGCCCATGCCGGTTTGAACCTCGTCGAAAATAAGCAGCATGCCGCGCTCATCACACAGTTGGCGGAGGCCCTTCAGGAACGAGTCGTCCGCGATGTTGACGCCTCCCTCGCCCTGCACCGGTTCGAGCAGGATCGCGCACGTTTCGTCATCGACCAGTTGCCGCACGGCTTCCAGATCGTTGTAGGGCGCGTAGCGAAAACCCGGCAGCAGCGGGCCGAGGCCCTCGTGATACTTCGGCTGCGCGGTGGCCGTCACCGAGGCATACGTCCGTCCGTGGAAGCCGTTCGTGAACGAGATGACTCGATACTTGGACGGCTTTCCACCGGCACCGCTCGCGTGTAGCCGGGCCAGCTTGATCGCTCCCTCATTCGCTTCGGTGCCGCTGTTGGCGAAGAACGCCTTGCCGAAGGAGCGGGTACAGATCGCCTCGGCGAAGTTCCCCTGAGCCTCCGTGTACCACGTGTTCGGGACGTGGATCAGGTGCGCGACCTGTTGCTGCACCGCCTTGACGACCTTCGGCGGACAATGTCCCAGAATGTTGCAGCCCCAACCGGGGAAGAGGTCGAGGTAACGCCGCCCCTCGGCATCCCACACGGCGGTTCCCTCGCCGTGAACGATGCTCACGGGATAACGCTTGTAGTTCGGAATGACGTACTTGCCGAACTGCTCGATGGTTTGCTGACTGGTGCGGGTTGCTGCGGGGTGCATGAGAAGCTCTTAGCTGTAAGCTTTTAGCGGTTAGCTAAAGGCAGAAAAGGAGAGGAAGCGTTGGTAAATGGAGTGTCACACGTTTTTTGGATGCGTTCGGCAAAGGAGTCTTCTTCTGGCTAACAGCTAATCGCTTGAAGCCAATGGCTACTTGCGAAGCGTCGTGATCAGGCCGCTGAGCATGCGGCGGACTTCTCGGAGTTGGTTTTCAAGTTTGGAGTACGTTTCGTCGGACAGATAACCGAGGTCGTGAGCGAGGAGCAATTGGTAGTCGAGTTCGCTGGCCGAACCGGACGAAATGTCGCAGAACCTCGCAAGTTCCACATCGCCGCTTCGACCGCATCCTTCAGCTAGGTTGGTTGGAATCGATGCTGCCGAGCGCCGCGATTGGCTCGTCAGCCCATAAAGTTCATCGGAAGGCCACGTCCGAGTTGCCGCGTAGGTGTCCAGCACCAACCGATGAGCCTTCTGCCACACGAACAACTCTCGATAGTTCTTCACGGCGATATCTTACCTTTCTTCGCCTTTGCCTTTCTTGCTGTGTTCAGCCTTCTCTGGCTAAGAGCTAGTAGCTTATCGCTAACAGCTACTTCACGATTTCCGTCCCAATTCCCTCGTTCGAGTAAATCTCCAGCAGGACTGAATGCGGGATGCGGGCGTCGATGATGTGGACTTTCTTGACGCCAGCTTCCAGAGCTTCGAGAGCCGCTTCGACTTTGGGGACCATGCCGGCGTCGATGATTCCCTCGCGGATCAGTTCCCGGCACCGAGCCGCGTTGAGGTGCGACTGCAACGTGCTGGGATCCTTCCGGTCGAGGAAGATGCCCGGGACGTCGCTGAGGAAGACCAGCTTCTCGGCCTGGATCAGTCGAGCGACTGCGGCGGCGGCGGTGTCGGCGTTGACGTTCAGCTTTCCTCCCGCCTCGTCCAACGCGACGGAGGGGAGCACGGGGATCTGGTCTTCGCGGCAGGTCATGAGCAACAGGTCGCGGTCGATGTCGGTGACTTCTCCGACACGGCCGAGGTCGATCGGTTCGCCATTCTCACCCGGCAGCATCAGCTTTCGGCCGAGCAGGCAGTTGACGGTCTGATAGTGCAGGCCGCGCGCGTCGCCTCCCTGACGAGTGATCTCATCGACGAGACCCTGACAGATTTCGCCGCACAAGGTTCGGGCGACGATCTCCAAAGTCTCGTCGTCGGTGTAGCGGCGTCCCTGCACCCAGCGCGGCTGAATTCCGGCCTTGGTCATGGCCGCATTGATCGCCTTCCCGCCGCCATGAACCAGGATTGGCCTCATGCCGACCGACGACATGAAGATCACGTCGGTGAGGCACGACTTGACCGCTTCGGTCTCTTCCATCGCACTGCCGCCGAGCTTGATCACGACGTGCCGATCGCGGAACTGGCGAATCCAGCTCAATGCTTCGAGCAGCACGTCGGCCTTACGAACAGCCTCATCAAAGTTCTGCGGCATCTGATCTTCCGGCAATTGACCCCTGGGAAAGGGCGAGATTCTAGGTCCGGCTTGCGCAGAGTGTCAATTGGGTGATGCGGTCCTGGAATCGCCTGTTCTGTCCGCATTTCGAGCCGCTTGCCCGGAGCTGGCACGCCGAATTCGGAGAATCGAACCGGGGAGATTCGTCACGGGAGTGAGATGAGCACTCAGGATCAACGGATTCGGCGCAGAAACCACTCCGAACATGTGCCACATTCGGAGCAGAAATGCTTCCCCGTCAACTCACTCAGGCGCGACGATGTCGATCACCGTCCGTTGTTGCTCCGAGACGTATCGCTCGCCTTGGCCTGGCGGTAGCCGATCACGAAGGATTCCGCGTTCATCGGCAGCGAGGCGTTGATTCCCGCGTTCTCGAACATCGGTCGCACGCGCTGGCTCTTCGCCCATTCGTCCTCGGCGATGCCGCCGTCACGATCGGCGTCCATCCGGGCAAACGTCTCGCGAGCTTCCTTGTCGATGGGATCCTGTTCGATCGAATCCTGGTTCGCGGTCGGTTTGTTACCCGGCGAGGAACCGTCACCTCGCTTGATGACGCTCGTGGTGCTCTTGGAGAGCAATTCGGCCGCCGTCAGGAAGCCGTCTCCGTTCTTGTCGAGTTTCGCGAACTCGGCGTACTTCGCACGATCCCACTCATAGAGGCCGATCTGCCCGTCGCCATTCTTGTCTCGCGCCTTGTACTCGGCTGGCAGGCTGGGAGCGAACCGCGACTTGCCCGTTGAATTGCGGAGAGATCCGGTCGGACTGCTCGTCGCTGACTCGGGCGGCGCTGACTCGTCCATCTTGAGTTCCTTCCGCTGACGGCGCTCTTCATCCTTCTCCCGGTCTTTGTTCTCTCCCACTTCCATTTGAGCGATGCCCGCCGCGACGAACTCCTCGCGCGAGACGGGGTATCCCTTCTTCAGCCCCTTGTCGCGCATGCGGCCCAGTGTTTCCTTCGAGAAGGCTTCGAGTTCCTGCTCGGACAACGTCCCGTTGCCGTCATTGTCGAGTTGATCGAACTGCGCCTCCATGTTGGACCGTTGAACCGCGGACAGATCCTCGTCTTGTTGTCCAAACAGACTGCTACTCGCGAACAGCAACATCAGACTGACCGACAGGACACGATTCATGGAACTCTCCTGCATGACGCAGTGGCGTGGTGACTGACCAACTTGAGAATACTTCGACCGATCGCTGCGGAAAACCCGAGATTCCTGAGGCGGCTGTTCCGACCGTTACGACCATCCATCTTGTTGCCTCACAGGGCGACCGATAGCATAAGCCTTGCTGGCAAGTCGGACGATTCCGATGTTTCTCAGCAATTCGGCCGTATTAGATCAAAGGCGTGCCGGAAGCGAAGTCTCAGTCCGATCGACATTCCAGATTGTCGGTCAAGACCTCGGCGAATACCAATCACCGACCTTGAGCCGACCTGAATTCCGACAGACTACGGCTACGCGCGGCGAAGAACCAGACGACATACTACGCAACGGCTCTTCATGCGGACGTTCCTCTTGTGCCTCGGAGGCCATCATGCGGTGTTTCGATCTCTCCTCTCTGTCCCAACATTTCTTCAGACCCGTGAGTCTGGCATTGGCCGGCTTGCTCTGCTTCGAGGTTGATGCGGCCTTCGCACAACCACCGGGCGCGCCCTTGGAGCGTCCTCAGGAGGGAGGCTTCCGTCGAGGACGATTCGGCGGCGGGGATACCGTCAGCCTCTCGTCCGCGCTGAGGGATGAGAAGTTTGCCGAGAAAATCGCGATGTCCGAGGACCAGAAGAAGAAACTCGAGCAGCTTCGCATGGACATGTTCACCGCCTTCCGGAGCGGTGTGTCGCGCGACGAGATGCCGAACATCATGAAGGAGTTCGAGCAGAAGGCGGTCGATGTCCTGACGGCCCAGCAGAAACAGATTTGGGAAGTTCGCAAGGAAGAAATGAAGGTCGAGATGGCGGCGCGGGAGGCCGAGCGCGGCGGATCGGGACGTACCCCCGGCGGAGAACGAGGCCCGGGTGGCGAACGTGGTCCGTCCGCTCCAGCGTCGCAACCGGCACCACGTCGCACCGACTTCGTGGATGAGAAGCCTCCCGAAGGGGCGAAGGTGACGGCTTCATTCGGGACGCGAGTGGCGGATGCTTCTGCTGCCGGTGACAAGGTTCCGAGTCCATCAGACGACAAACTCGGCGGACCCGAACTCCGATTCAACTTCCGGTACGCAGCGTGGGCCGACGTGCTCAAGTTGTTCTCGGAGGCGGCCAACTTGACCCTCGACCTCAACGACGTACCGCCCGGCACGTTCAACTACTACGACGAAAAGTCGTACACCGTCACCGAAGCACTCGACGTGTTGAACGGCTATCTGCTGCCGAAGGGTTTCGTGCTGATCCGTCGTGACCGGTTCTTGGTCTCGTTGAACATGGACAATGGCATTCCTCCCAATCTGATCCCGGATGTTACGATTGAACAACTGCCGCAGCGTGGGGCCAACGAACTGATCCGTGTCGTCCTGCCGCTGGAAAATCTGGAAGCAGACAAAGTTGTCGGCGAGGTCAAATTACTGGTCAGCCCATTTGCCACAGTGGCGGCACTCAAGAATACGAACTCCCTCGTCCTGATGGATACGGGAGGCAACATCAACCGCATCTATCGTCTGCTCAAAGCAGGCACGCTTCCACCGGACAAAGACACGCAGTTCCGGGCCATTTCGCTCAAGCACATTACGGCGGTCGAAGCGGAGCGAACGGTTCGGCGGTTGTACAGCCTCAACACGGTCACCACTTCGACCAACAACTTTCCGCAGATGGGCTTCTCGCCTTTTGGGGGTGGATTTGGGAGCCCGTTTGGCGGGTTTGGTCAACCGGGCTTTTCGGGTGGATCGCGCGACAGCCGAGGTGACGATTCTCGATCGCGGGATGGAGGATCACGGGATGGCGGAGGCAGTTCCCGGACGCCGACTTCCACCGGAGGCCCGACGACTCCTTCGCCTTATGCCGGAAAAATCCAGGTCACGGCCGATACGCGCACCAATCACCTGCTCGTGACGGCGTCCGCAACTCTCGTCAAAGCGATCGAAGAAATGGTGAAGATCATTGACGTGGACACGGACGGTAATGGCAACAAAATCGTTCGCAACGACAGCCCCGCCTTTTTGAAGGCCTACCTCGTATCGGGCGGAGATGCGACGCAAGTCTCTCGCACCCTGAACTCGCTCATGCCGGGATTGGTTGTCGGTGAGGACACTCGCTCCGGCAAGATTCACGTTCACGCCACTCGCGAAGAGCACGCCGAGATCGAAAAGCTGGTGCAGACACTGTCCGGCGAGGCGAGCGGTTCGGTGGCGGTCATCAACCTGACAAGGCTCGATCCTGTCCAGGCGACGAACACGCTCAAAAATCTGTTCCTGAACGATCCTCGCGCCCCGATGATCGAACCCGACGCATTCGGCCGACGACTGCTCGTGCGAGGCTCGGCCGATCAAATGGCGCAGGTCAAAATCCTGCTCTCCCAACTGGGCGAAGTCGGAAACGACCCGCAGAACGAAAACATCGATCGGGGTAACACTCGCACACTCAACCTGCGGGGCCACGATTCTCAAGACATCCTGCCGCTGATCGAACAGATGTGGAGCGCCGGGAACCGCAACTCGATTCGCGTGGTTGTCCCTTCGCAAAAAAGTCCCATCCGCGACCGTCGAGTCCCCAGTGCGAAGAGCGATGAGACCGAGTTGCCGCTGCGGGGTCGAGGCGGCAATCCCATCGACCAACCCGCCGGTGCAGAACGCTCGACGTTGCGTCCCGTTCCAACTCGCGACGCCGCGCCGCCTCAAACCAGCATTCCGCGAAGGACTTCCATTCTGCAGGTTAGCCGTTCGGGACAGGCCCGCGACACTGCGGACGACGCTCCGAACAGCGTGACCTCCAGCACCACCGATGCGCCGGAGCCGACAGTTCCTGACAGGGCGACAGAGAAATCGGGCGACCAGCCCGCCGACAACAAGGGGGCCGCGAATGAAGCACCACCGGTCGGCGTCATGATCCGTGGTGATGAAGTGATCGTGACCTCCGAGGACAAGGAGGCTCTGGACCGGTTTGAGAACATGTACGAATCGCTGGTGTCAGCCCTGCCGAACCGCACGCGCTGGACGATCTTCTACCTCCGCACGGCCGATGCGACCGAGACGGCTCAGATGCTGGAGCGCCTCTTCCCGCAGAGCACCGTGACCGCGTCGACCTCCTCCAGCGAGGGCCTGTTCGGCTCGATGACCAGTGGCCTCTCGACACTGGGACGCGGCATGATGAACGTGACGGGACTGAACCAGACGCTGGGCGGTGGCGGCAGCCTGCGGATCATCACCGACATTCGCGCCAACGCCCTGTTCGTGACCGGACCACAGGACACGATTCGTGAAGTCGAGCAGATGCTCGAAATACTGGACCTCGCCGAGCTTCCCACAGACTCGCTGCGCGATCGCACGCCACGCTCCATTCCCATTGAGTTCGCCGAGATCGACGATGTCCTCGAGATCATCGAAACCGTCTTCAAGGATGCGATCACTCCCGAGCAGCAGATGCCGGGTGGACAGGGGCAGCGCTTCAACCCGCTCGCGATGCTGATGGGTGGTGGTGGCGGTGCCGGTGGCGCGGGCAACCGAAAGCAGTCCGGTCCCGAACTGGCCGTCACTGCGGATCGACGCACGAGTCATCTGATCGTCTTCTGCAACGATGCCATGTTTCGGCAGGTGGATGGTCTGGTTCAGTCGATCGACGAGCGGGCGAGAGATGCCCGGCAAACGGTTCGGATCATGAGACTGGAGACCGCCGACCCCTCACTCGTGTCGTCGACTCTCACCTCGTTGATCCCCAAGGTCACGGTGAGCGCATCCAAGGGAGGTGCTCGCAAGAAGCCAAACGATCCAAACAACCCTTCCGCGCAGCCGGGCCAGCAGCCGCCTGATGCGACTCGCGATACCGAGATGCTTCGTCGCGCGATGGAGCAGCGGTCCCAGAGTCGAGGCGGCGGTGGTTTTCCTGGCGGCGGTTTTCCGGGGGGAGGCGGTGGTTTTCCCGGGGGGGGGGGGACGGGGTGGACGAGGCGATCGGTAATTCGCCTGACTTGGCAGCTCGCGTCCCGCAGAAACCGCTCCGCACGCTGTCATGCGATCGGCAGAAAATGGCAGCACTCACGCTTCCACGTGAGGAAAGCCGGTCACGTTTTAGCACTCAGCCCTCAGGCAGTGCCGGGGCCGGTGGCCCGGCGGGAGGGGTTGCTTTGAACTCCACCGTGGCGATGTGTTCGTGGCCGACAGCGTAGAGCGTGTTCTGCTCGGCGTTCAACACGAATTTGTGCAGATGCATCGGGAGCTTGTCCTGGTGGACGACCTTGCCGGTTTGCACATCGTAGAACGACGCGAAGCCGCCATTGTCGCCACCGGCACACACGAACCAATTCCCGTCCCGTGCGAAGGCGATCTGTTCGACGAGGCCCTTGAATTTCGTGTCCGAGATTTCGTGGACCCGCTTCCCCGCCTTCCAATCGAAGATTTCCACTCGCGACGGGCCGTCCAGGTGATCGATGTTGCCAATCGTCCCGATGCCGCCGACGGCAATCAGTCGGTTGTCGGGCGAGAACGCGACGCTGCGAATGCCGCCGATCGAGTGACGCCGCTGCTTCGGATCCCACGTGTACATCACGGGAGCCTCCAGTTCGGCGAGCTTCTTTCCGCTCGCCGCTTCCCACACGACGACGTGTCCCACCTTGTCGCCCGTGGCCAGCAGTTGGCCGTCCGCCGAGAACGCGACCGCGTACAACATCGACGGAAAATGGTGAGGCGTCATCGGCTTGTGCTCGACCAGCGTGTGCAGCAGGTTGCCGGAAGTGGCATCCCACACTTTGCACAGCATGTCATCGGCCACGCTGGCGATCACCCGACCGTCGGGTGAGGCCACGACGTTGCGAATCCATTTGTCGTGAGCCGCTACTGTGCGGAGGGGAGTTCGCTTTTCGATGTCCCACCAGATCAAACGGCCGTCGTAGCTGCCGGTCACCAGTTGGTTGCCAGCCAGTGCGGCTCCGGTCACATAGCTCTGATGTCCCTCGCCCGTGAACTCGACCGGCTGCGGCTTGTCGTTCGCCATGTCGATCTCATAGACCTTGAAGTCCGATGAGCCGAACAGGAGCCGCTCCGTCCGGGGGATGTGCGTCACACAGAGGGCAATCCCCTTGACGCGGGCGGTCTTGGCGACCTTGAACTTGGTGGGATCGGCGGTGGACATGGTTCAGTCTCGTTCGCAGATGGTGGACATGGTTCAGTCTCGTTCGCAGATGTAGTGCGGACCCCTTGGTCCGCACGATGGAACGGACGGACCAAGGGGTCCGTCCTACGGAATACTATGCCAACACCTCTTGGACAGGCTTGCAGCCAAAATCGACGATCGGGATTGGTCGTGCTCCGACGTGGTACTCCTTTTTGTAGTCCACGCCGAGCGCCGAGAAGATCGTCGCGAACAGATCACCCGACTTCATTTCTCCGTCTTCCACCTTGTGGCCGTCGGCGTCCGTCTTGCCATAGACCGAACCGCCCTTGATCCCGCAGCCGGAGAGCGAGCAGCTCCAGGCGCTCGCGAAGTGGTCGCGGCCGAGGCTGGCGTTGATGTTCGGTGTGCGACCGAACTCGGCCAGCGTGATGACGAGCGTCGTGTCGAGCAACCCGCGCTGCTTCAGATCGTCGAGCAACGCCGACATCCCCTGATCGAGGTCCGCACAAAGTTCGAGGTGCGTTTCAAAGTTCTGTCCGTGGCTGTCCCACCAGGCGCGGGCGACCTTCACGAATGGAACGCCCGCCTCGACGAGCCGTCTGGCGATCAGGCACTGCTCCTGAAACTGAGTCGGCCCGTAGAACTTCCGCGCGGAGGGCGACTCCTGCCCGATGTCGAACAGTTTTTCACTGGCCATGATGCCGCGGACCCGCTCGTAGGCCATGCCGTGACTGGCCACCGACGCGTTGTAGCGTTTGTCGCTGAACCGTTTGGCCAACAGCTTTTGGAGGTCGGCACGCTCCTGATGATCGACTTCGTTGATCGAATCGGGGCGGCGGATGTTGGGCGGGATCATGCTCTCGGTGAGAAACGTCGGCGCGTAACGCGCTCCGAGGAACCCCGAGCCTCCCTTGTGACGGCCTTCCGTTTCGGAATACATCGACACGTAATCGGGCACCTGACTGTCGGCCCGACCCAACTCGCGCGCGATCAACGCGCCAAGGTCCGGATAATCGATGGCCTGCTCCATCGCGCGGCCCGTCTCCATCAGTCGCGTCCCACCACCGTGGTCGGCGTTGCGAGTGTTCAGCGAACGAATGAGAGCCGTCGTCTTCAGCCGCTGCGCCATCTTCGGCAGCAACTCACTGACCTGCACGCCGGGAATGTCGGTCTGAATCGCCCGGAACGGACCGCCGGTCGGCCGACCCGGTTTGGGATCCCACGTTTCCAACTGACTCGCCCCGCCACCCAACCACAGCAGGATGACGCTCTTTTGTTGGCGTTTCAGCTCCCCGGCGAGACACGGATTTTTGAGCAGGTCCAGCACACGCATGTTCGTCGCAAACGCCGTCGCTCCGGCTAGACCACTCGCCGAGAGAAAGCTCCGTCGCGAAATGCCGTGCTCGGGTGAGCCACAGAATGGCAGATGAAGTCGGGACATGGCTGTTCCTATTTTGGAGTGCTCCGGCTCGACGGAGCTTTCAAATTTTCGCTTTTCAATTCAGGCCAAGAAAATTTTCAAAATGCCAAAGCGGTGTCGAGCCACCGCACTCCAAAGTGTCAGTGATTGAATCGCAATTCGGGGCTGGTCAGCAGTGCCCAGACCATTTGTTTGGTAGCCGCGAGCGGGTCTGCGTCTCGTTTGGCGAGATACTGTTCGCACGCGGCAACTTCATCGGCGGTGGGTGCTCGCGAGAGAGTGGCCCAGTAGGCGGAGCCGATTCGGGCGGGGCGGTCGGTTTGTTGTTGGAGGACTCCGACGAGGCGGTCGTTCGAGTCGCGCAGATAGTTGTCGGTGAACTGCGGGCTGTTGGCGAAGAGCAGCGCTTCATCAACGCCGACTTGGAAGTTCTCGCCGGGCAGTTCGAATTGGTTCGCGATTCCTTCGATCTGGCGTTCGAGTTCTTCCCGCCGTTTGAGCCACTTCTCGGCGTCGGCCAACTGCGCGGCGAGGTTCTCGGAACTTTCGGTCGCGACTTGCAGCGACAGCGCGTATTGGCGGGGAGACAGCGGACGGACGAGGGCCACCGCGAAATGATCGGCTGCGGGTGGCTCGGTTGAGGCGTCCCACTGGCTCGACCGGGCGTAGGTCTCGCTGAGGACGATCCCCTTCACCAGCCGACGCAGTTCGTACTTGTGAGCGATCAGGTCGCGGGTGAGCCATTCGAGCAGGTCGGGATGACTCGCCGGATTGGCCGAGTGCATCTGATCGAGCGGATGAACCAAGCCGCGTCCGAGATACATCGCCCAGACGCGGTTGACGATGTTGCGGGCGAGCATCGTTTGGTTTTCGGGTTGCAATGCCAACTCAACCAGCTTCGTGCGCGGGCTGAAGTCGGGGCGAGACGGCGGTCCGACCTTGTCGTCCTGCATCTGCTTCTTGACCTCTTCGTCGCGCCGTTTGCGGACGTCGGCACTCACTTCGACGACCGGCTCGTCGATCGTGGCCCCGGTCAGAAACATGAACTTGGCGACCTTGTCCTCGCCCTTGACCGTCTTGAATTTCACTTCGCCGCTGAACTTCTCGGCCAGTCCGTTCTTCTTCGTCTGGTACGTCCGTTGAAAGAATGACGTCATCCCGAAGTAGTGGTCCTGCTTCCAGTCTTCGACCAGTGGGTGATCGTGGCACTTGGCGCAACTGACGTTCACGCCAAAGAAGATCGTGGTGGTCTCGTTCGTCAGTTCGTCGAGTTCCCGCACGCGCGACTTGAGAAACGTCAGGGCCGGTTTGATCTCGGCGTCGTCTTCGCTGCCGATCAGCATGTCGCGGAACATCTGGTCCCACGAGCGGCCGTTGCGGACGGACTTGAGCAGGTACTCACGCCACTCGTTGTTGCTTCCCTTCTGGCCGCCCATCAACAGCGTGTCGAGTTCGTTCCGAAAGTGGAGGGCAAAGTCGGGGCTGGCCAACAGCCGCTCAACGAGCTTCGCCCGCTTGTCGGCTTCGGTCGAGTTCGCGTAGCTCTGCACTTCGGCCACCGTTGGGATGCGGCCAGCCACATCGAGCGTCGTCCGCCGAACCAGCGTGCAGTCGTCGGCGAGCGGAGCGTGTTGGATCTGCTTCTCGGTCAGGCGCTGCTTCACATAGTGGTCGATCACCTGCGCGACGGGCATCTCGGGCGCGAGCAACTCCCCGGCGACAACGCGGCTGGCGAGGAGACTCAACGTCACAAACAGGAGGCAACGAACCTGAGCCATCAGAACTCAGTCCTCATCAGGGGAGAGCGGTCAACGCGGCAGGCGGGGCAGGAATTCGGCGAGGCAAGTTTGCGGGAGGCCATTCGGCGGGCAACTCTAATTGTCGTCACAACGACCGGGCACAGATTAGCGTCTCCCGATGCCTGCGGCAATAAGCTGGTTGGAGTCTCAGAGAATGACAGCCTGACCTACTGGACTGGGGCAGATCGACCAAGGTCACCCGCCAAGCTGCCGAGAAAGTTGGATGCCGCGCGAAACAAGTCGGATGGCCCCGGTCAGGTGCAACTCCTGGTTCAGCATCACCGGACTCGCACTTGCTGCTTGGTCTCAGCAATGAGCGCCTCAATGATCTCAACCGGTACATCGCCATCAAATGTCTGGACTGCAAAGCCTCCGGAGGCATCCCAGAAGAGTACTTCGGCGGCGACAGTGGTTTTCCCGAACCGCTCTCGATGCAGACGAAATCCCGCAAATCCGTCCTTGTGATCCTCGACGAAAGTTGTCCAGAACCGTTCGTGGCCAAATTGAGTTTCCATCGCTGACGCCGATCTGAGAACTCTCGCCGATCACGGGCCTCATCCGGCCATCATGCGTTTCATGAATGCCAGGGCGTGTTGAGCCAAATAGTCTTCGTTGGGGAACATCCGGCGCCAGACTTTGGTGGCGGCGGCCAGTGCGGGGAGGGCGAGGCCGAAGGCTTCGACCATCAGCCAGCCGTCGTAACGCAGTTGCTTGAGCATCTGGAACGTGGTCTCCCAATCGACGTGGCCCTCGCCCGGCGTCGAGCGGTCGTTTTCCGAGATGTGGACGTGGACGACCTGATCCCAGCACGACTGCATCGCGGCGGCCAGGTTCTTCTCTTCGATGTTCGCATGGAACGTGTCGTACATCATCTTGAGATTGGGATGATTGATCTCGCGGCAGAACTTGGCATCGTCCCCCGCGTTCGTGAGAAAGTAGCACTCGAAGCGGTTCAGGTATTCGACGACCAGCGTGACCTGGTTGGCCTGCGCGTGATCGGCCGCCAGCGTGAGCGTCTCCTTTCCCCACTTCCATTCGTCGGGCGTCGGCCCCGCGCCGCTGAACGATCCGAGCGCCGAGTGGATCGGGCCGCAGAGATGCGTCGCGCCGCTGGCCGCACACATGTCGATCGCCTTCTTCAGCCGCGCCAGTCCCGCCGCGCGGATGCCCGCGTCGGCAGAGATTGGATTCTCGGCGTCGGTGCAGACGGTGACGGCCGTCCGTCCGAGACCGATCTCATCGAGCTTTTTGCCAAGCTTCTGAAACTTGGTGCCGTCCATCTCGAAGACCGGCAGTTCCACTCCATCGAAGCCCCATTTCTTGAGGTTCTCCAGAATCGGGTAATGCTCGTCGGTCACGTCGGACGTCCAGAGCAGCATGTTCATTCCGTACTTCATTGCAGATGTTCCTTGGGGGAAGAAGGGGTCGGGAGACAGGAGTCAGAGGTCAGTGCGAGCGGCCTGTCTGCAGCTCTGACTTCTGATCGTTCGATTTCACCTTGGCATTGAGAAATGTTCCGGAGGCAGCAGGTCATCCACGCGTTGGCGGATGATCTCGCGAGACACCGCCAGCATTGACGTGGCCTCCGGCGGAAGCGGCGACAGTCTGACCCGCGACAATACCTGATTCAAGCGTGTCAGAAGCCGTCCGTCGTCCGAGTAGCATCGCAGGAACTGTTCGCGTCGAAACAGCTCGATGAACCACGCGAGCTGCTCCGTCGGTTGCTTCGCCATTCGATTGATGGCCGCTTCCACGGCCAACGGATCGACTTCGCCGAGCACGCGCCAGTATTCCTCGAACCGCTCGGGAAACCGCTCGATCAGGATGGCGTCGAGCAGCAGTTCCATGCCGACGTGGCCGAGGAATCCGCAATGGTACTTGTCATCCGCACCGAGCCGTTCGCGGAAGAGCCGCGTCAGTTCGCCCGTCACTTCGACAAACCCGCGGGTGGCGTGGAACCAGTCGTCGTCGTGCAGATGCCGCAGCGTTCCAGCGGCGACTTCGGCTTGAATGGTTCCGCTCGCGTCGGCCCAGGGACCGAGATGCTGCGGCCGGAACCGGACCTTGCGATCGGCCACCGACAACCAATCCGGCACGGCCGTTCCCGCCACGAAATAGGGGCGGGTGAGATGGTTCAGCGCGTGAGTGAAATAGTTCATGGAACGGGATTATGCGCAGCGACGGAACGACCGCAATTGTCGCGGCTCACGGACAGGTTGTGATTCTGTCGTGGGATAGGCTTCCAGCCTGTTGGTTTTTTTGCGAGGCATCGACAAGCTGGAAGCTTATCCCACGTCAACCAATCACATCGCCGCTTCGGACTGGCGAATAAACCCACGCCGCCGCGCATCGGTCGGATTTTTGGACGCGGCACGGTGCGGATTCAGGTTGTGGACGCTAAATTGCCTCCGCACCAGTGCGGCTCGCTGCTTATTCGTGTTTGACCGAAGGAGAGTTCGATGAAGGTTACCTGTTTGTTGGCAGGTGCGATCTGTTTCGCAGGACTGGGCTCGACGTTGTTGACTGCCGGCGACTGGCCGCAATGGCGAGGAGCGGATCGGAGTGACGTTTCGCAGGAGACGGGGTTACTCAAAGAGTGGCCAAGTACCGGTCCGAAGCAGGTGTGGCTCAACGAAAACGCGGGCCTCGGTTACTCGGGCGTCTCCATCGTGCAGGGCAAGCTGTTCACGATGGGCGCGCGGGACGGCACCGAGTTTTTGATTTGCCTGGATGCGAACAACGGCTCGGAACTGTGGGAGGCCAAGCTGGGTCCGATGCTCGACAACGGCTGGGGCGACGGACCGCGAGGGACTCCGACTGTCGATGGCGAACGCGTCTATGCGATGGGCGGCACGGGAAGCCTGGTCTGCGCTCAAGTCTCCGACGGCAAACCGCTCTGGCAGACGACGATGTCGGACCTGGGTGGCAAGAAGCCGAACTGGGGTTATTGCGAATCGGTGACGATCGATGGGCCGCGACTGGTCTGCACTCCCGGCGGAGGCGAAGGATCCCTCGCCGCGCTGGACAAGTTGACGGGTTCCATTTTGTGGCGCTCAACGGATCTCACCAACGGAGCCCAGTACGCCTCGATCATGCCCGTCGTCATCAATGACAAGCCCCAGTACGTGCAACTGTTTCAGGACGCACTGGCGGGGGTCTCGCGCGAGGACGGCAAGCTCCTGTGGAAAACCGACTGGCCCGGCAGGACGGCTGTAATCCCGACGCCCATTTCCCGCGACGGGCACGTCTTCGTCACGTCGGGTTACGGAGTCGGTTGCTCGCTGGTCAAGATCGATGCCGACAATAAGCCGCACGAGGTCTACTTCAACAAGAACATGAAGAACCACCACGGGGGAGTCGTCCTCGTCGGCGATCACGTGTACGGGTACTCGGACGGCTTCGGCTGGACGTGCCTCGACTTCAAGACGGGTGAGATTGTCTGGAGCGAGAAGAACTCCCTGGGCAAGGGCTGCGTGACGTGTGCCGACGGGATGCTCTATTGCATGGGCGAACAGGACGCCACGGTTGTCCTCGCCGAGGCATCGTCCCAAGGTTGGAAGGAGCATGGCCGGTTCGAGCTGGCTCCGCTGACAAACAAGCGCAGACCGAAGGGAAAAATCTGGACTCACCCCGTCGTCAGCAATGGCAAGCTGTACCTGCGTGACCAGGATCTGTTGTTTTGCTTCGACGTCGCGGCCAAGTGAGGCGACTGTGAAAATAGATGGATTGCAGGCGAGTAGGCAAGCCGATTTCGGCCTGCGGATGCCTCAGACGGCTCCCGTTTGCGACGCAAATGCGCGTGGATGCTCTGGAACGCTCCCGTTTAGGACGCAGACGGCCGTCGGCGCTCTGGACGGGCTCCCGTTTGGGATGAAAACGGGCGGAAATGGTCTGGAACGCTCCCGTTTAGGACGCATTGGCACGCGAGTACTGGTAAACGGCTCCCGTTTAGGACGCAGACGGCCGTCGCTGCTCTGGAACGCTCGCGTTTAGGACGCAGACGGGCGTCGGCGTTCTGGACGGCTCCCGTTTAGGACGCATTTTGGCGGCTGCCGACTGTCCGGCGGCCGTTTGGGACGCCGAGGAACGGGGCCGCTCCGGAACGCTCCCGTTGGGGACGCAAATGGGCGTGGGCGCTCCGGACGGCTCCCGTTTGGGGCTAGACGCGCGCTACTTTGCGGGTGGTTCCGCGTCGGAATCGGCGTCGTCCTTGATCAGTTCCGCCATCTCTTCGCGAAACTGTTTGAGCTTGTCTTCGTTCAGGTACTGGTTGATCAACTCGGCCATTTCGTCGCAGAGGCGGTTGATGCGGACTTCGGCCGGGCGGTCTTTGCGAGCCTTCGCGGCCTTGACCGCCGGAACGCGAATGGCGGCCAACCGGTTGAGGAACGATTTCGGATCGGGCAGCTTGGACAAGTCGTCCAATTTCGTCCGTACCTGCTTCCAGTCCCGCTTCTTCGCCGTCGACCGGATCGTCGCGAACTGTGTGTTGCGGACGGCAACGGCATCGACGAGCTCTCCCTGCAGCATCTGCACGTCGGCCTCCGCCGTCAGCCGCGCGGCATCGTCGGGAACTTCGAGCCGCACCTCGGCAACGCTGCCCGGTACGAAGGGGACTCGCGCCAACAGATGCTGCCCGCTGTAGGCGAACAGCCAGACGAGTGGCCGTTCGGGGTCGGTCGGGACGACGACCAGGCCGCGTCGATCGGTGAGCAGTTCGCGCAGCAGATGCTCTTGGCGCGCGGCGTCATCGTCGGGCTTGGGGGTGACCGGTGAGCTGCGGAGTTCGATGCGATGCGCGACCAGCGGCAGCGACGGCTTCGACTGCGTGGCCAGTTCCAGGCGAGTCGCAGCGAACTGCGGACGGACGGCCACGACGAGCGTCTCGACGCGGCTGCGAGGACTGCCGCCGATGGGCGAACGCAGGCCGCTGCCGATTTCGCAGGAGACGAGTGCGCCGTCGACTTCGGTCGCCGTGAGATACGTCCACGGAATCGACTGCAGTTTCTCGATCCGGTGCTCGCGGCTGAACACGGCAATCGACGGCACGAACGAGTCGCCCGGGCGGACCAGCGCAAACGCTTCATCGGGTGCCGCGAGCGATCCGGCCTGAAGCCGCACGCGCGCCGTCTTGTCCTCCACGACTTCCACGACGCCGACGGGACGAAACGCGAGCCGACAGAGCTTGAGGATCGCAACCGGCACGTCGCGCGGATCGGCCACGTGGACTCCGACCGCTTCGGTGGCGACTTGAATCTCGGGCTGCCACGACCGCACGTCAATTCGACAGCCGGGCCGGCCGGCCTGCACTGCGGCGACGAACCACACATCCACCGGTTCGCTGTCGTGGCCGACGCTGCCAGCGTCGGCGTCAACGGTTGCGTGTGCTTGTCGACTGACGCTGGCAGCGTCCGCCACGAACTTGGTACCACTGAGATTCGTCGCATCGAGCCGCGCGAGGCCCCGCTCGCTGACCGGCTGCAACCACGCGATCGACTCCACCTGAAGCTGCCACATCTCCCCGACACAGCGACGCGCGGCGCGGTGCGTTTCGTCAAGAACGTCCTGCCGAGCCGCTGCCGAAAGCTGCGGAGCGTCGAACGCCACCAGCAACCGCACGCGATACGGACGCACATCGAACGGAAGATCGGACAACTTGTCGGAGGCGTGCGCGGACGAACCCGCGTCAAGAACGAAGATCAGGAAACTTGAAATTCCAAGAACCAAACACCAAACGAATCTCAAACTCCATGGAAGGCAAATCTCAAACGGCCTGAACGGAACTCCACCCACTCGCAACGGCTGAACCTCGTCGTTTGAGATTTTCCCCGTTGAGATTTGGAATTCGTTTGGTATTTGGCACTTGAGATTTGAAATTTCCAATCCCCCTAACTCGGCACCTCAGGGCGTTTCCTGCGGATACCAGGATTGCAGCGTCCAGCGTTCGACATCGTCGTAGGCCTGCATCGGTCGTGCGGGCAGACCCACCAGGTTCCGTCGTACCACGAGATACTCGTCCACCTCCCATAGCGGGACGTAGCGCGCTTCGGTCAGCAGGTCGGCCAGCAGGCGATGCAGCAGCATGGTGGCGGTCGTCCAGTCGATGGTCCGCTCCAGTTCCAGCAGGACTCGCCGCGTTCGCTCGGGGAGCGGTTGCAGGGCCACAACGCGCGCCTCGGTTTGCAAAGTGAGCAACGGCCAGATGTCGGCCACCGGCTCGACGAACCTGGCCGTTCGATAGCAGATGTCCCAGCCATCGTCGGCCTCGCCCGCTGCGGGTGCTCCGTCATCGAGCAGCTTCACGTCCACGCCGACTCGTTTCCAGTTCTCGATCATCGAGCGAGCCGTCTCGCGCACGGCGGGGTCGGACGGACACGAGAGCCTCAGCGTGGGCAGCGTTCCGCCCGATCGCTTCTTCGCGGCCAGCGCCAGCGCCGCGGCGAGTTGCGGGTCGTAGGCCGGTTGTTCGAGCAGCCGGTTGTAACCATAGCCCTTCGAGGCGAAGGGGCCGGTGACGAGCCGCGCGTGCGACGCGGGAGCGTCCTTCAGCACGAATTCGCTCAACAACCGTTCGCGGGGAATCGCGTGGAGCAGGGCTCGTCGCAACTGACTGTCACGCAGGGCCGCGGTCTTCGGCTGAAATATCAGGAAGTGAGACTGCGGCAGCGCATAGGGCATCACGAAGAAGCGGGCATCGTCCTGCAGGGCCTTCAAATCGCGCAGGTCGGCGTGCGGCAGGACCGTCACTTCGCCACGCAGCAATCCCTGCAAGGCCGTCTCCCACGAGTCGTAGCGCACCTCGACGATCTCATCCACATGCCGCTGGCGGGCCGAGGCCGGTTGCGGACGCACGCGACGAAATACGGCCTGTCGCTCATCGCGCGAAACGCGAGTGAATCGTTGCCGGCCCAGCATCGTCGAGTTCTCGCCGGTCAGGTTTTCATTGAACGATTGCGATGCGGGCTGCGCTCCGACCGTGAATTGCCAGAGGGATTCGAGGCGAAGTGGCAGGCGGCGAAACTGGACGGTGAATTCGGACGGGCTTTGCACTGCGATGCCGGAGACGAACCCGGCCAATCGTTCGTCGAAGACGGAACTGGTGGGATCGAGTCGCGCCGCCAACTCCGCGTACACATCGGCCGACGTGATGACGGGCCGCGATTCCCAGTCGGATCGCTTCAGCTTGAGCGTGAATCGGACCTGCCGTCCGAGATCGGTGGGCTCCCACGTCTCGAAGAATGCGGACCGATAACGGACTCCCTGATCGTCGATCCGCGCCGGCTCGAACAGCGGCGCAGTCGTCAGCAGACGCGCACGATCGTCCGCATCGGAGAGAAACGGGTATCGAATCGACTCACCCGACAGCCGTACCACGCCGACTCGCAGGCTCTGATGCTTGTCGGTCAGTTCGCGATGGGCGTCCTTCAAGCCGGGCGCTTCGGGCCAGATGCGAGTCGCACGGTCGACAATCTCGGCGGCGGAAGCCGCTTCACCTCGCGCGGCCGCCGCGCGCGCCTCGGCAATCGTGGCCGTCGCCCTGGACGCCAGATCGCTCTTCCATTTCTGCACGATCGAATGGTCCGGTTCACGCGCCGCGAGTCGATTCAGAAAGTGACGAGCCTGCCGGTAGTCGTGCTGTTCGACCAGCGGCGCGATCAGGCGATCGATCGCGTTTCCCAACTGAGTCGACAGTCCGTCGATGGTCGAGTCGGGCTTCCAGATCTCTTCGAGCAGTCGCAGGGCACCGTCAAGGTCATTCCGCGCCGCATGCAGTTCGGCATCCTTGAGGATCAGCCGCACATACGCCTCTTCAAACTTGGGCCACGCCGGCAGCAGCACATCGTCCTTGAGGGGAGGATCGGGCCTCGGAAAATCTTTCGGCCGCACGAACCGCAGTTTCTTGCGGATCGCCAGCAGCTCCTCGTCCAGTTCCTTCATCTCCTTGGTCAGCGATTCGATGCCGTTGTCGATGTCGACCTCTCGCCTTTTCGCCGCTCCCGTGCGGGGCTTCGTTTTGAGTTCATCCCGTTCCTTGCGCAGTTCTTCGCGCCGGGCCTTCAGCGATTCACTGTCGGTTTGAATCGTTTTCTCGGCCGCTTCGAGTTCCGTCTGAATGCGGGCGTTGTTTTCACGGTGCCTTCGATTGACCACGAGCAACAAATCGTAGGCCAGCGGCACACGGCCCTCGTCGATCAACTGCTCGGCTCGCCGCAGCAGCAGGTCTTCGTAGTGAACGACGAACTGGATGAATCGCGTGTCCAGCAGATAGTCGGGATCGACGCTGTCCTCCCGCAGCGTGACCGCCAGTTTCAGCGTGGCCTGCTTCGCCTCCTGCACCCTGCGTCGGGCGGCATCCAGTTTGGCGTCGACTTCGTCGCGCAGTGCGTCGATGTCCAGTTCACGATTGCGCGCCAATTGCAGATCGACATCGGCCATCCGCGAGGATTTGAACTTCAGCACGTGGTTGTAGGTCGCCTCGGCATGTTTCAGGTTGAGGTTCAGCCGAAACATCGGGTCGTGACGCGGCGAGACCGGCTCGACGACGAGCACGTCACCCGACAGCAGGACGATCCAGTCGAACGGCTTCCCCTTCAGCAAGTCCTCTCCCGACGGCAGCGGCATCTCTTTGTATTTGGGGAGCGAACCGTCACTGGACTGCGCGTGAGTCAGCGCGGATTGACTGACCGCGAAGAGACCGAATGCGATGAGGAACACAACCGCCTTGTGCCATCTTCTTGTTCCCCTCGCCCCCTTGGGGAGAGGGGTTAGGGGTGAGGGGTGATTGCAATTGGAGGCTCGGCAACAGTTGCCCCTCACCCCCGGAACCTCTCCCCAAGGGGGCGAGGGGAGAAGAAAGTGACGCTGCCCGAAGCAGAACATCAGTTGGCGACTGCACCCGAGGAAAGTGCGAAAGACGCTCATGGTTGTCCTCCCGCCTCGATCCGGTAGACCGCTCCATCGCAGGCGATTGCGAAGAGGCCGTCGCCAATCAACCGCAGGCCAAGGCTCAGCACCTGGGGCAGCTCGATGCGTCGCGATTCCTTGCCGCTGGCCGGGTCGAGGGCGACGACCAGCCCATCACGACACGCCACCCAAATCGAGCCGGACCATTCGACGGGCGATCCCGCGAGCTGATGGCCCTCGACAGACATCAGCCAGCGTTCGGGAAGCTCCTTGCCTGCGGAAACCGCATGCAGTTTGTCATCGCCGGCCCAGACGAGCAGCAACTCACCGACAGACCACACGCCGCGCACCGGGGCTGCGAACGATCGCAGTCCGTCGACGTCGAACGAACGCACGTTGAGCTGCCTCACCGCGCCCAAGGCATCCGCCACGAACAGCATTTCACCGCGCAGGGCCGGAGCCACGTCGACCGGTTGATCGAGCTGCAGCTTCGTCGCACCCGCCAGATGCGGCACGTCGGTCGTTCGCAATTGAACGCGCGTCAGCAGGCCCTTGTCGTCACACGCGATCAGCTCGTTCCCGTCGAGCCGCGTCAGGAACCGCCAGCGGTGCCGGGCGTTCTCACCGACCGGCGCGAGCCAGTCCTGCACGGATTTCTTTCCCGTCCCCAGTGGCAACAGTTTCAATCGCGAGGCGAGCGGCACCACCAGGCCCTCGTCGAACAACACGGGATTGGCCTCGACGACATCCCCGTTCGCCAGTTTGAGCGTGGCGTCTGTCTGCCCCGAGACGCTGACGATCCACACCTGAGTCGTTTCACCGGTCGCGGCCAGCGCGAGACGTCCGTCGTGCAGGCGCGTCGCTCGCAGCGGCTGCCTGATTTCGGGCGGTAGTTGGAGTTCCGTGGCCGCTTTCAACTCGATGCCCCCCTGCTTCAGACGGGCCGGCCCGAGCGAGACGATTTGACCCGCTTCGTTCACACCGACGGCTCCTCCATCGCGAGCGGCCGTCAGTTCGAGCGGCTCGGCTCCCAGCACGATGCGCCACGGGCTGACCATCCGCTCGCGGTCCACGGCCGAGAACACCACCGCATCGTGAAACGGCGCCTTCCGTCCCACGAAGAACTGCTCTCCCACAAGCTGCAACGGCTGCGAGGCGATTCCCTGCGCCTGCGCGTTCTGGTCCATGCGAATGTTGTCGGCTCCGATCTCGAACCGACGGAACGCCGAACTGGCCGACCAGAATTGTCGGTCCGGGCCCAGGGCCACGAACATCGGCCCGCCGTAACCCTCCTTGACGCGGTACTGTGCAACGGGAGCCAGCCCCGCGCGACCCGCCTCGTCCGTGACCGAGAATGCGGCGAGATGCTCGTTGCTCGACGGGACGACCAATTGGTTGCCGCGCAGGACGGGAGCGTCCCGCACCGCGCCGGCGACTCGCGCGCCGGTCAGTTCGGCGAGCGGCTCGGTCGGCTGGCCCGCATCGAAGACGCGCAGCCGCGTGCTGTCGGCCTTGTCGTTCTCGCACAGCAGCAGCAGCTTGCCCATCGAAACCGGCGGCGCGACGATCGCACCGGCCGCATGATCGGTGAACGTCATCGCCGCCGCGCCCAACGGTCGCATGGTCAGCGCATAGACCATCGCCATGTCGCCGGGGATCAGGAGGGACTTGCCGTCGTGAGAGAGCGCGGGCGGGCCGAGGACGTTCTGCGAGAACGTCACCTTCGCCGTGAGCCGCCCCGAGTCGAGATCGATCCGGCACAACGCGCGGTCCTCCGTCGCGAGATAAATCTGCCCTTCATGAACCAGCGGAGCCGAACGCGGTCGCCCGTCCAGCTTTTGCCGCCAGATGAGTTTGCCCGTCGCGGGCTGACAGCAAACCAGCGTCTGCCGCCGCGAATCGTACAGGAGCAACGACGGCTCAGACGCGTGGGCCAGCAACGGAAAGAACGGGGCTTCGAGGCCGATGACTCGCCGCCAAATGAGTTCACCCGTCACCGTATCGACCGCGTAACAACTGTCCTTCGCCAGCACGTAAGCCACCCGCCCGGTGGAGACTTCTTCCGTGCGCGACCGCGTGTGGAACAGACCCAGGGCCGACACAGCCGGATTGGCATCATCGTCCCTGGTTTCAGCAACTCGCTCGGTCTCGTCGGTCGCGATGACCGACCGCTCCAGATCGAGGGCCTTCTGCAAGGCGGTCTTCACCCGCTTCTGATTGGCGTAATCCGCGAAACGCCGGACGAGTTTTTCCCGCTCCATCAGCGCGACGATCGGCTGCTTGTTCGTCAGCGCCGTCTCCACCGCCTCCATCGCGGAGTCAAATGTGTTCTGCTTGCCGATCGCCTTCTCGGCGGAGTCCTTCGCCTCCTTGATCCGAACGAGCGCCGCCGTTGGTGGTGTCGTCGGATCGGCGTACCGCTCCATCAGCGAGCGGGCTTCGTCCGAGACGATCAGCAGTTCGGCGTCGCGCGCGGTTTCGGCGGTCTGCGCCGCGCCGAGCGAAATCTCCTCCGACAGCCGGAACAGCGTCGGGTGCATGTCGGCGAAGTCGGATTCCGCGCGGTGGTTCGAGATCAGCTTCTGCAACTGCTCAAGACCGTGCTTCCAACTCGGTGCCGCTCCCGTCGTCTCCTTTTGCACGAGCGCCTGGTCCAGTCCGCGATCGACCTGCCGGCGCAGAACGTGTCGCGGATACTTTTTCACGAACGTCTCGAACGAGATCACCGCCTGGGCCGCCTGCCCGTTGCCCAGTTCACTCTGCGCCTGCGAGAACAACCGCGACGCCTGTTCGCGCGCCATCAGGAACCAGAAGATGCCCGTGACCAGCAGCAGAACCACGCCGCCGATGCCCAGTCCCATCACCAGCGGCGATGTGAGAATATCCTGCTCGCCCGGTCGCCGGCGCCCGGTCGGGACCGACAGCACGGTTCGATCCGGCTTCGAAGACGCGGCGGATCCAAACGAGGACGAACTCGACAACCGCTGCAGTATGGGTTGCCGCGAGTCCGGCTCTGCGTCGTCGTCCTCATCATCGAACGCCGCGACGGGCAGCTCCTGAGACTGTGTGTAGACGGCACCCATGAACATTGACATGTCTTCCACAGGCTTGGCGGGTGGTTCGGGTGGCCGCTTCGGCTTCTCGGGGCGCGAGGCTGACTTCGGTTCGGGGATCGGCGGAGGCGGCCTCACGGCGGTGAAGCCTTTCCCGCGATTGGCCTCCTGGACGAGTTTGATGCCGGGGTCGGCGACTTCCACAGCATCGGGATCGACATACACCAGATCGACGCTGCCCACACGAATCACATCGCCCGTCTGAAGCGTGGCTCGCGCGACCGATGTCCAATTGACATCGACGCCACTGACCGTGGCCGCCGTCACCTCGAACCCCGACTTGTTCCAACTGACCCGACAGTGCATCGGCCCCACGCTGTCTTCGGGCACGCAGATATCGTTGAACGACTGACGGCCGATCGACAACGGTTGAGATCGCGATAATTCGCGCTCTTCCTCGGAACCGTCGGGATATTGAAGTTTCAGAAGCGGCATGGTGAAAGTCAGGAAGAAGGAGTCAGGAGTCAGGGGGACAGGAATCAGGAGTCAGGAAGAAGGGGGCAGGAAACGGCGACACGGTGATACGAGTCAAGTAGTTTGGGACTGGCGGGGCTGTCTGCCTTTGACTCCTGATCCCTGACTCCTGTCTTCCTCCTATTCTTCATCGGAAATTGCCAGTCGCACGCGTTCCATGCCCGCTTCGTGACCCGAGTCGAGCACGGCGACCGTCATCCCGTGCGAGGCGTCTCCGTTGCCGACCACGAGCATTTTCGTCGACTGCCTGGCTCCGAAGCGGAGTTCGCGCAGCTTGGCAACCAAATCTGGAACGTCCTGCACCGCCACGCCATCCACCTGGATTGCGTCGTTCTTATCGATGCGGACGATGACATACTCATCGTCGGACTCGGGGTCTTCCGTCTTCTCGCGACCGGCCCCCTTCTGCGGATCGGGGCTGGGCATCGGGATCGCCGAATCGAGCGACTGCATCGACGTCACGAGAAAGAAGATCAGCAGGAAGAAGACGATGTCCACCATCGCCGTCATGTCGATCAGTTCTTCATGGTCGATGTGGGGTAGCGGCTTGACCAGAGGCGGCTCGTCCTCGTCGGCGTGGGACGAGTTGACTGCGACGGTGGGACGTCTTGCCGGCGCGGGCTTGACCGGTGCGGGAGCCCTGGGCACATCGAGCCTTTGGCCGCAGCCGGGACAGGCCACGACCTGGCCGGACAGCTCGT
>JBBPIS010000016.1:46025-81197 GCA_038040225.1 Planctomycetota bacterium | reverse complement strand
TCGTCAAGAACGACACTACGACAGCGGTGATCATCACGGTCGATGCCGTCGCGATCGGTGAGATCGGACACATCAAGAACGACTATCTGCCCAAGGTTCGCGCGCAGATCGAGAAGGAGCTGAACATCAAGCCGGCGAATGTTCTGGTCAACGCCAGTCATTGTCATGGAGTGGTCTGCTCGGACGTGGGTGAGCGGACGGTTCAAGCGGTGAAGCTCGCGTCGCAGAACATGGTTCCCGTCCACATCGGATCTGGCAGCGGGCATGAGAACCGGATCATGGAGAACCGGCGGCTCAAGCTGAAGAACGGCAGGGAAGTGGACGTTCGCCATGCGTACTCGATGCCGCCCGATGAAGAGGTCGCCGAGGTGGGGCCGGTCGATCCGGAGATCGGCATCCTGCGGCTGGACAGGGCGGACGACGGCAAGAATGGCGGAAGAACTCTGGCCATCGTCTACAACTTCGCGTGTCATCCGATTCAGGGAGTTCCGAACGGTGGCAACACGGCGGACGTGACCGGCTTCGCTTCCAAGGTCATCGAAGACAACCTGAGCGAAGGGACGATCGCGTTATTCGTCCAGGGATGCGGCGGCGACATCAATCCAGTGATGTACAAGGATGTCGAGCATCCGCGCAGTGCCGAACCGCTGGGAAACCTGCTGGGACTCAGCACGCTAGCGGGCTTGAGAAAGGTTCAGTGCAAGCACGACGAACGGCTGCGGGTCATCAATGAAATCGTCTCACTTCCCAGGGCCGACGTCGCGGAACGGATCACCGCGATGGAGGCCGAGCAGACGCGGTTGCTGCAATCTCTGAAGGGGACGAGCCTGAATCTGAAGACGTTTCTGCCGCTGGTCGTGAAGTACAACCTGTCGGACGAGTTTCCCTCGTACTACTCGCACCGCTATCTGCACGACAAGAAATTGGGGCGAGACGACCTGAGCAAGCTCGACGCCGACAACCGCCGGAACATGAAGCAGTACATGGACAACATCCACACGATGGAGCAATTGACACGAACGCAAACGAACCTGGCCCTGCTCCGCAAACATCAGGCGGACAACGTCGCCGCCGGAAAGCGAACGATCGACGTTGAGGTGGCGGGTCTGCGGATCGGGGATCTCACGCTGGTCACCTTTCCCGGCGAGTTGACGGTACAGATCGGGCTGAACATCAAAAAGAAGTCGCCTCACGCGCGGACGTTCGTCGCGGGATACACCAACGGCTACATCTACTACGCCCCCACGGCGGAACAGCTTCTGAACGTCGGCGGTGCCCAAGAGGACAGCGACTGCATCCTCGCTCCCGAATGGCAGGCATTGTTCGAGGCCAAAGCGGCGGAGATTCTGAAGCGGCTGTGAGTGTCCGAGACACTCACTCCGTTCACGTCAAATGCGTCGCGACCTTGTCGACGATCAGGCGTCCCACGTTGAGTGAGGCCGTGGCGGCGGGGCTGGGTGCGTTGCAGACGTTGATGACCAGATCGTTCTCGACGATCAGGAAGTCATCGACGAGGTTGCCGTCGCGCGTCAGCGCCTGAGCCCGCACTCCGGCCGGTGCCGGGACGAGGTGCTCGGACTGAACTTCGGGGACCAGCCGCTGCAGGGCCGTGACGAAGGCCGACTTGCTGAACGAACGCCACATTTCGCTCGCCCCCGCGCGCCAGTGCTTCCACGCCAGCCGCAGGAAGCCCGGATACGTGAGCGACTCCAGCGTGTCGAACAGGCTGAAGCTGGTCTTGTAGTAACCCTCGCGGGAGAACGCGAGAACCGCGTTCGGGCCGCATTCGACTCCGCCGTGGATCATCTTCGTGAAGTGAACGCCCAGGAACGGGAAGTCGGGGTCGGGGACGGGGTAGATCAACCCGCGACACAGATGCTGCGCGGAGGGCTTGAGTTCAAAGTACTCGCCGCGAAACGGAATGATCTGGGCATCGGGACGCTGTCCCGACATCCACGCCATCCGGTCGGAGTGCAGTCCCGCACAGTTCACGATCAGCCGCGCTTCGACTTCGCCCGCAGAGTTCTCGACGACCATGCGGTTGTCGCGGCGAAACATTCCCGTGACCTTTGCGCTCGTTTTGACGGTGGCCCCGGCCTCCGTGATCCGCTGAGACAGCCGCTCGCACACCTGGCGGTAATCGACGATCCCCGCTTCGGGGACGTGAATCGCCTGAATGCCGGCCGCATGCGGTTCGAGCTCCTTCAGACGCTCGGGCTCGATCATCTGGCAGGCGATGCCGTTGGCCTGGCCCCGCTCGTAGATCCGCTCCAGTTGCGGAAGCTCCTCCCTGGTCACGGCCACGATGACCTTGCCGCAGCGCTCGAAGGGAATGTTCTCCTTCTCGCAAAAGGCTTCCATCGCCAGTTTGCCCTCGCGGCAGTTCGTCGCGCGGAGCGATCCCGGCTTGTAGTAGATGCCCGAGTGCAGCACGCCCGAGTTGTGGCCGGTCTGGTGCTGAGCGACCTCGCGTTCCTTTTCGAGGATCACGACCTGCTTGCCCGGAAACCGTTCGAGCAACCGATAGGCCGTGGCCAACCCCACAATCCCACCGCCAATGATGGCCACGTCAACCTGCTGCATGAGTGCCGTTCCGCCCGTTCGAGGAAGAGGGCGACCGAATGCCGGTCGCGAGTCGGGCGGCAGTATAGTCGCCCCCGATGACCCGAACTATCAACGCGGCCACAATTCAACACCGTGAAGTGCCGCCGTCCGTTGGAGAAGTCTCCTCGCCGCCCATTCATCGGACCGGTAGACTTCGTGCCCGGAATCCACGATCTCTCACAACAATTGGTCAACCGCGTTATGGCGAACGAAAATCAAAGACCGACACCGAAGATCCCGCTGGCCGTCGCGTCGTTCACGATGGCGTACCTGCTTCCGGCGATCGCGGCGGCAGTCTGGACTCGCAACGGGGAATTCGTCTTCTACAGCGCGGTGATGGTGATCCTGGTCGCCATCGTGATCGTCGTGCATCGCAGCAGCGATCTCAGCCAGCCCGTGCTGTGGGGGCTCAGCGTGTGGGGGCTGGCCCACATGGTCGGGGGCCTCGTCCCCATCCCGGAATCGTGGCCGAGCAACGGCCCGGTCCGAGTCGTCTACAGTTGGTGGCTGATCCCGAACTGCTTGAAGTACGACCAGGTCGTCCACGCGTTCGGATTTGGAGTGACGACGTTCGTCTGCTGGCACGGTTTCGCCGCCGTGGTCCGCAGCCTCGACCCCGGCCACCGCTTGCAGCCGACGTTGGGAGTCCTCGTGCTGTGCATGGCCGCCTCGACGGGCTTCGGTGCCCTGAATGAAGTGATCGAGTTCACGGCGACCCTGCTGCTTCCGAACACGAACGTCGGCGGCTATGTCAACACCGGCTGGGATCTCGTCAGCAACCTCGTCGGAGCAGTCATCGCCGCCTGCTGGATCCGCTGGTCGATGGGAAGGTCCGCAGCCAGTCAGCTTGGCGGCTGATCGAATTTGCATGCTCCCGATCGCGGACGTCGTTCGAGGGGAATCTATGGCGCGGCTTTCAACTGACTGAGTGGAGTGCGCAGAAAGAACACGCCTGGTCCGCCCGCTTGATCGGCATCCACGTCGTAGAAGACCGTGCCGAGCGTCTCCTTGTCGAGTTGAACCGTCTTCGGACACGCTCGCCCTCCGATGGGACGGCCCGGGTTGTAGAAGTCTCGGGCACCGTCGAAATCCCAGCTCAAGCCGTCATCGCGTGAGACGACGAATCGCCAGCGATCGCCGCCCACACCCGGACCGATCACCTCCGACGCCACCAGCCAACCGTTGTCGACCGACATCATGTCGTAGCGCCAGCCGTCCGTCCCAATTTTCGGGAAGGGCATAACGGGCTGCCATGTTTTGCCTTCGTCCGTCGAACGCAGACCGGCACCGCTCACCAGCGTTCCCTTCGCCGTGCGGACGATTGGGACCAGACCGTGATTGCGCCCATCGCCAAACGGACGGCTGGAATTGGTTGCGGAATCATGAACGATCGTCCGGTCCATCAGCGAGAACAGCCACTCATTGCGGCCCAGTTCGAGAATCGGATGCCGCAGCACGCTGTGCGGCTCCGGGGTCGCGGGCTTTGCCAAACTGATCGGCAGCGACCAGGTCAGCCCCTCGTCCGGGCTGATCGAGTACTGGGCGAATCGCGATTTCCCGCCCTTCGCTCCGGCGTCGGGATACCACGTATTCCAGGCATGAACCACGCGGCCATCGGCAAGCGTCGTCAATGAGCCGGGGTAGATCGAGAGCTTCTCCGTCGGTGCAAATGCCTCGGGGGAAGTCCAGCTCCGACCGCCATCGCTCGAACGACTGATTCGCAAGTCCTTCATGTCCGACTGGCTGAAGATCACCAACACCGCGCCGCTCTTCGTCACACACGCCGCCGGATGAATGTGCCCGCTGACTCCACTGGCAATCCGAACGAACGGCATCGTCGCGGAGGCCGACTGCTCCCCAGCGACAGAGGCCAACGGAAAGGTCATCACGCAAGCCACGGCAACTCGGAGCAACGGGCGTCTCATCACAGGTGTCTCCATCAACTCAAGTCACAGCAGGTCGCGCAGATGGTAATGGTGCTTGCCGAGTTTGCCGCCGTAGTTTCCGGCCGTGATGCGGAGGATGCCGGGCGAGGCCGACGCGGCGTGCAGGCCGCGACGCATGGCGGATTGGACGGCTTCAAAACTCAAGCCGTCGATCACAATTTCGTAGACGGCGTTGCATCCGGTGGGCAACTCGGACGTGACGAGCGAGCGCAGAGTCGGGCAGTAGGCGTCGTTCGTACTGGCTTTGAGTTTCGGATACCTCGATCCGACCTTGCTGCCCGAGCGAACGATCCCACCGGGGAAGGGCAACGCGACATCGGTGCCCGAGCGGATCGCCTCGACAGCGGCTTCGGCGGCAGCGAGGGCCGAGCTGGCGTTGGTTCCGCAAATCAGCAGATTGCCCCCCGCGACTCCCGTCACCGTGCCGAACTGGTCTTCGCAGAGGAACTCACCGTCCATGACCGGGATGCGCCAGAAGCGTTGATCGCCGAGTTTTTTTGATTTTTGAAAACCATCACCGAAGTAGCGGATACCGCCGCCGATGCGGATCCGTTTTTCCTTCGGGCAATCGGTGATGCCGTTGTAACAGGCGGTAGTCGGACACGTGAGGATGCACTGCCCGACCCGCCCTTGCAGCGCTTTGGTCAGCGCGTCGGTACTGAATCCGAACACGAGCACCGCCACGCCCAGCCGACCATCCGGAGTTTCGCTCGCGGGGACATCGCGTTCGATCGCCGCCTCAACATCGCAGGCGATCACGCTGGTGGCGTTGCCGCACAGCACCGTGGCGGCCGTTCGCGCCCATCGTTCGTTGGCGGCTGTAATGATCAGCCGAGCGGCCTTGATCGGGAACGCTTCCGCAAACGTGTCCACAATCTCCACGCCGTTGAGATTCAGAAGGGTCGGGGCTGAAGGTTGTTCCGAGGTCATCGGGAGATCCCAGTGATTCTGTGGGGCATCGAGGGTCAGTCAATGTAGGGTGGGGCAAGCTCGCTTCGAGCGCCGGCCCACCATCGGTTCGATCATCGGTGGCGTTGCTTGCTTCGTGGTGGGCCGGCGCGGCGAAGCGCCGCTGGTCCCACCCTACGACCTATTCATTCATTTCATCGGCACGACGCACGACTCGTTCAGGTAACTGAGATCGACCGGGTAGTTGCGCCAGCGGATCGAGTAGTACTTTTCGAACCACGTTTGAATATCGGCTTCTACCTCGTGGTCGTAGTCCGGCTGCACATGCAGCGTCTTCCCGTTCAGAGGATCGCGAATCTCCCCCTGTTCGACAATCACTCTCCCCGACTTGATCACCATCCGCGGCAGCTCGAACATGGTCTCCTTGTTCTCGTGCGGCGTGTAGATGGTGATGTCGGCGTCGGCTCCGGGGCCGAGGTGGCCCTTGTCGGCGAGGCCGAGGATTCTCGCGGGGCCGGCGCGGGTAATGATGGCGATCTCATTCAGAGTGTACTCGCGGTCGAGGTCGCCCAACGTGCAGCGCTGTTGCACCTCGGGATGACACGTCTTAAGGATGTCCTGCCGGTACGTGCGATCCATGAGCAGTCGGATGATCTGCGGATAGGCGAGGAACGAGCCGCCGTTGGGATGGTCGGTGCTCATGACGACTCGCCACGGGTCATCGACGAGCAGATACCACTCGAGGCCGATCGCCCACTGCAACGCGTGCACGAGCGACTTGTTCCGATACTTGATCGGGGTGATCCCGCAACCCGACTCCATTTCGGTGTCGGCGCTGAACCACTTGCCGCCGTACACATTCGAGAGGAAGTAACCGAGCGGCCCGTCCCCGGTCATGCTGGTCGTCTCGCCGAACAGCACCTGGCCGACATCGACCGTGACGTTCTTGTTCGCGTTGACGTACTCGGCCAAGGGGACCGTCTTGCTGTTGAACGTGTTCTCGTCCCCATCGCCGCCGCCGTAGCTGTGGAACTGGATGTGAGTGATGTGGCCGCGATGTCCTTCGAGGGCCCGCATCGTTTCCAGCGTCGTCTCCCAGTTGCCCGGCATGCCGAGGTTGTTGCAGTGGATATGGACCGAGTGCGGCAGCCGAAGTTCCGTCGCCGCCTTCGCGACTCCGCCAATGATCTGCCTCGGCGTCACTTGGAAGTGATCGACGAGCGAATCCAACCCGCTCACGTTTCCCGCCTGATGGCTCTTCCAGACTTCGACGCCTCCCGGATTGACGAGCTTCGGCGCGTACCCCTTCGCGGCGGTCAGCAGCCAGCCGATGAACGCCTTCAGCTTCTCGGGCTCGTTCTTCTGAATGGTCTGCATGACATAGTGGTTGTTCCCCATCAGCAGGTAGAACCCCTTGTCGATGCAGGGCGTGTCGTCGAATTCCTCGTGAGCGTGGCGCGCCCCCAGGGGAGGGATCGCCGCATCGAAGGCGGTCGTGTAGCCGAGACCCGCGTACTTGTAGCCGGTGGCAAACGTACTCGGAACGCTTCCCATCGTGCCGCTGTGCGTGAGCTTCGTGCTGTGAATCAGCTCCGCCTTGCGCTTCTCCTCGGGCCGCATCTTGCGCGCAACGTTGACCTTCGGCCCGGCGATGTGGCAGTGCATGTCGATCCCGCCCGGCATGACCACCAGCCCACTGGCATCAATGGTTCGCGAAGGCCTGATCGCAGCATCAGCCGGAGCGTCAACGATCCGTCCGTCAGCGATCCAGATGTCACGCACCTCGCCATCGACCCCATTGGTTGGATCGTAGACGGTGCCCTGAGAGATTTTCGTATAGTCGGGTGAAGTCATGTGTGAGTGAAATCTAGGTGGGGCATTGTCTTGTCCCCTCGCCCCAGCTTTGTGGGGAGAGGGTTAGGGTGAGGGGATTCTCTTCGTGTCTTCAATGCGAACTCTACAAGTCCGACAACAGGACGATGCGGGACAAATCTCGAAACACATTCACGAGTCTGACATCTGCCGTGACGCGTTCGCAATCCAGTTCCTCGGCCAGGGCGACGTAGAGGCAGTCGTAGACGCCGATTCGCTTTTCAGAGGCCAATTCGACGGCTCGCGTCAGCAGCGGCAAGGTGTCGTGCAATGTGACCGAAGCCGTCATCACCTCGGTGAGTCCCAACTGCGCCTCTCCCCTCGGAATGACACCGCGCCGCTCGGCCTTGGTCAGAGCGTGAGCCACTTCGACCGGAAACGTGTTTGGAGCCGCCACGTCGATCAGCCCCGCGTCGATGTCATCCAATAGCTTCCGCGCGTCGTCAGAGTCCGACTCTTGCAACGTCCATTTCACGGCCACGGATGCGTCCAAGACATACTTCATTCGTCACGCGCTTCCCGAACCAGTTCCACGGCGATGTTCAGAAGGCCAAATTTCTTGAAGATTGCTTCTCGCCGTCGATCCATGCGTTCGCGCATCCGTCGAATGACCTCGGGATCACGAATCCCCTTTCGGTTCCGTTCGATGGCTTCGGTCAATTCGCGTTTGGCCTCGGTGAGGTCGATCGCTTCGGTGGTCATTTTTTTTCTCCTCGTGGAGTCCGCAGTGTTAAGGGAAGACTCGGCCGACAGAACAGCGGGACTAGGCCGTCACGCCCAACAACTTCTTCACTCGCTCTTCGATGTTCGTCAGCACGTCGAAATCGCTGGGGTGAGGTGACTCAAACGCGGGGCGGAGGGGGATCGGGACGTCGTCCATGCGGTAGACGGTGCCACCCGTGTTGATGCCGTAGGTGGCGACGGTGAACGCGACGGCGGCGGCGCGGGTTGTGGGAGTCTCCTTCGTGTCCAACGCGATGTACGGGATTGAGGCCAGGTGTTCGCGGGCCGGTTGCGAGAAGTTGGCCATCGGGTCGCACGCGATCGTCATGCCGCTGTCGGCCTCTCGATTCGCCAGCGTGTCGGACGTGGTGTACTCGCCGGGATTGAAGCGGGCGTAGCCGCGGGAGTGATTCACGCCGAAGGGGTAACCGGTGCGCCAGGCGACGACGTTGTCGGCACCGGTCACGTTGCCGTGGCCCCGGTTCGGCTTGGCGGTGAACCGCGTGAAGGCATTCATGTCGCGAGTCAGGGCCAGCAGGGCCTCACTGTTGCAGTGCTTGCCCCGCGTCATCGTCAGGCCCATGCCGAAGAAGATCACGCCGAACTTGCACGCCTTCATGCGAACCATCAAATCCTGGAAGACCGACAGTTCCACGCCCGTCTCGCGCAGAACCAGTTCGGGATCGAGTTCGATTCCCTTGGCCAGGGCGCGCAGAGTCCACAGGGCTTCAAAGTCTTTTCGCGGCTTGATCTGGATGAAGATGTCGGCGGCCCTCGCGCTCTTGGTCTTGCGAACGTCCACGATCACGCAGGTCCGGTCCTTCCGGCCGTTGGGAAGGAACATCCCCTTCGGCATCAGGCTGTACTTCGTGAAGTGGCGCGGATGACTCTCGGCCGGGTTCGACCCCCAGAAAATGATCATGTCGCCGCGGTTGGCCACTTCACCCAGCGAGCAGGTCACCTCACCAACGCCCTGAAAGGCCATGCCCGAGGGACCGTGGCAGACGCTCGTCGTCGTGTCGATCGTCCCCTTGATCCAGTCGGCGATGCTGACCGCGACTCGCTGCGCCTCACACGGAGAATCGCTCAGCCCGTAGACGATCGGGTACTTGCCGTCTGTGAGGATCTTCGCCGCGCGATCGTAGCCAGCTTCCAAAGTGGCGGATTGTCCGTCGATCAGGCAACTCGGACGATCATCCGTGTGGTGGTTGAGAAACCACGCTTTGCCGAGCACACACGCCCGCTTGGCCTCGATGATGTGGTTGTCCTTCACCGTGAGGTCGATGTCGTCGCAGACGCACCCGCAAAACGTGCAGGTCGCGTCCTGAACGATCTTCAATTCCCCCGGAACATTCGCCGTCGGGGCATAACACTGGGTTGAGGCACTTGTCATCGGGAGGACACCTTGTGTTTCAGCAGTTTCACAGTCTTGGCGGCATTCTGTTCCGATCAGGGACCAGACGCAACCATTTGGTGGACAGGCCATTTTGAAGATTGGAGTTGCGGCGACGGGTGGCACGTCACGCCGTGAGCTTCTCCAAGACCACGTCCATGCCCTTGCTCGTCGGCATTCCCGAGCCGTGGGTGTCGCCGCCCATCAGGCGGCTGGAGATGTCGCCGTAGGCGATGAACAGCATCCCCTCGGGGAGTTCGTCTTTCTTGGCGGGAGTGACGTTGACTTCGACGACCTGCCCCTCTTCGCCGGTCAATCGCACCCGGTCTCCATCGACCAGACCGAGTCGCGCCATGTCGCCGGGAGCCACCTGCAGCGTGTTGATCTCACGTTGGTACATCTCCAGGAATTTTCCCTCGCTGATGCCGCATCCCTGGTCGCTCGTTCGGCCGGGGATGAGGATGAATGTCTCGGGCATGTTGGCTTTCGTGCAGTCAGTGAAGTGGGAACGGTCAGGCGTAAAGAGTATCGGTCGGGCGAGTCGGGATTGGCGACTCAATCAAGGGATGATCGCGATGATCACCGGCAGTTCGATTCGCGTGAAGCCGCGATGATTCCGTAAGGGTTTGGTTTTGAGTTTCCGCTCAAGTCCTCAGGTCAACTTGAGTGCTTGATACGCGTCCGGCTCCGACGACATCGCATTCTGGCGAACGAAGAGGACTGTTTCCCCCGCACGGCGGTTGGGGCGAAGGTGCTTGCCGACATCGACGACTCCGCGCCGAATCCGGATTGACCTGTCCGAGTCTTCCAATTCGATGCCCCGCGACAACACCGCCTCCACCGGGATCGAGCCGCACAGATCCTCGGGCCATTCTCCGTGCTGAACGACTCGCCCGTCGTCGCCGGTGATGGCCAGACCGACGGCGGCCAGTGCTCCGATGACGCCGCCTTCGGTTCCTCCCAGCCCCCTCAGCCGCAGTTGGTGAGCGGTCGCCAGCTCGCGAGCCATCGCCTGCGTCACGACGTCGCGCTGGCAGAGCCGGCCAAATTCGGTCACGGCGTCGGGAACGATGTCGGTCACGCACAGACCGGGATCGCTGCCGACGACGAACCAGTCGCGCATCACCCGCTCGCAGAGATCGGTGAGTCGGATCAGATCCCCCGCGCCGCGAGGCTCCAGCGAGATCGAGGCCGATCCGTTTTTGGACGTGTACGGAACGCGCGGGTCGAAGAACAACTGATGCCTCACAATGCGAACGCACCGCCAGTCGTCGGACGCGGCCCGCACGATGGCCCGCGCCAACTGGTTGGTCCCCGGCGAGTCGAGCGTATCGGTGTCGTCAATCCCGACGTAGATCACGGCTCAGTCTCCCCGGATGTCTCTGCAACTCGGCCGCGTCCGTAGAACAGAATCAATCCGCTGAGGAGTCCCGCCAGCAGTCCGCAGGCGACGTACGTTCCCGCCGCCTGAGCCAGCCATTCGATTAGTGGTCGCGATCCCAACCGTTCCCAGCCCATCGCCTTGGCCGTTCCGCGCACGATCAGGGCCAGCAGGTTGCTCGCCAGTCCCGCCAAGGCGAACGACACGTATTGCCGCCAGCCGCCGTTCGCGCGACGCAGCGTCCAGTCGAGCATCGGTCCCGTGGCCACCAGGCTGGTCAGCGCCCCAAACCCCAGGGCGTCCCCTTTGAAGCCGCTCATCCGGAGGGCCACTCCGGTGACCAGTGCCGAACTTCCCATCACCGTTCCCGCCCCGCGCCGAGGAACGAGCGCGAGGCCCACCGCCATCGGAAACACGACGCGTAAAATCGCATGACCGGGAATTCGTCGGAGGTTGAAATCCAGGAACGTCGAAGCACACGCCGCGAGGACGCCTGCCGTCAGGAGGATCAACCAGTCGCGCACCGTGGCCGACGTTTCGTCCGAGACGATCGGTCCCAACCGCGTTGTGGAGGACAGGCCGGGATGGCGCGGAAGATTCACAGCAAACATGGGCGGGGCTGGCTTCTGAGGGAACCGGATCGATTCAGGCAGGAGGGTGGAAGCATGACGAAATCCGCCGGCATCATCCAGCGTCGGTGTTTGAACAGAGATTATGGAGCGCCCGCCATCACCTCCTCAGGCAACCAGCCTTCTTTCGTCCAGCCGCGGGCCACGTTGTACGCCTGCACCAGCGCCGAGAGTCGTTCCGGAGAGAGCTGTGCCCGTGCATCTTCGGGCAGGGGTTGCTTGAGCATTCGCTCGGGCAGGGTGTCTTCGGCGGGGGTCCATCCGGCGAGGATGTTGAAGCGTTTCTTGGCCGTGACGATGCGCCGGGCCGTCGCGCGCAGTTCGCTCGCCGTCACGTCCCAGCCGGTGACGAGCCCCAGCATTTCGGCGGAGTCGGCAAAGAAATCGGTGAAGACGCCGCGCAGGAACTTGCACAGGATCAGCGAGTCCATCAGTGCGGCTTTGTCTTCCGTTTCGATCGCCAGCACGGCCGCTTCGGGACCAACGTTGAAGCGGTCGACGGCCTGAGAGAAATCGACCTCATAGGCTCCCGATCGATTGTGATCCGCGCCGCGTGAGCCGACCGCGAATCCGAGGGCCATCGTCTGCAAGCCGCGCGGATCGTAGCCCGGAATCTCCAGACCTTTGACTTGGGGAGCGAAGTGGATCGTGTCTCGACCAATCTCGTGCGCCATGCGGCGGCTCCCTTCGGCAAGGAGCCGACCGATCCCCTCGCCGCTGACGATCAAGTCGAGAGCCCGCAGCAACGCCGCACCGTCGCCGAAGCGGAGCCACGGTTCGTCGAGGTAGCCTCGCTCGGCGCACTCCATCGCAAACGCGATCGTTCCACCGGCGCTGATCGTGTCGAGTCCCAACTCGTCGCAACGCTGACAGGCTTGCAGCACGACCTCCGAATCGTCGATGCCGCACAGCGGACCGAGGGCGAACAGATTTTCATATTCCAGTCGGACGCTCCCCTTGCCGTTTTGCAGGCCGTAGATGTGTTCGCACCCGATGGTGCAGGCGGCGCACGACGCCCGCGTTCGCTCGCGACTGACTCCCAACTGTTCGGGCGAGATGGCCTGAGCCCCTTCAAAACTCCCCTGCTGAAAGTTTCGCGTCGGCAGGACATTCAGCCGGTTGAACGCCAACAAATTTGAGGCCGTTCCCAATTCACGGTACTTCGCCGTCGCCGGGCCAAACGACTTCTCGGACAGCTTTCGCGCGAAGTCGATCAGTTCGTCGGGATGCCCCCACGAGCAGCGCTGCGCACCTCGAACCGCGATTGCTTTGATGTTCTTGGAACCGAGCACGGCCCCGCTGCCGCCTCGCCCGGCGTGCCGCCCGTCGTGCGAGATCGTGGCGTACCGAACCAGCCGTTCACCCGCCGGGCCGATCGAAGCCACCTGATAGTCGGTTCCCAATCGCGCGCGAAGCTGAGCCTGTGCCTCTCGATTCGGAAGGCCACTCAGTGAACCCGCCGGTTCCAGCCGCACGCCCCGCTCGTCGATCACGATCACCGACGGCTCGGCCGCTTTGCCGACGATCACGATCGCGTCGTGCCCGGTCTTCTTGCCCGCCAGAGCGAACCCGCTGCTGGAGAGTGAATCGTTGATCCGCTGCGTCAGCGGACTTTTGCTCACGACCGCAAACTTGGCGGATGTCGTCAGAGGACTCCCCACCAGCGGGCTGAAGACAAACGCGAGTACCGCACTCGGAGAAAGAGGATCGACTTCGGCCGCTCCTTCCTTCAGCAGCAGCGCCACTCCCAAGCCGCTGCCGCCGAGATAGCTGCGCAGGAAGTCCTCCTTGAGCGCGACCCGCTCCGACAAACCGGTCGTCAGATCGATGCGCAGGTAGCAGCCGTGATAGCCCGGAATTTCGCGCGTCACATCGACTCCTGTCATCCGCCTGCATCGAGCGAGAGCAGCAACACCGTGTCACCATCCTTCAGCGGCGTTTCGGTGGCCGTCACGAAACGCTCGCCGCGCAAATTGGCCGTGTATCCCGGACGCAGCCGCCGGCCATCAATGCAGGTCTCCGCCAACGTGGGAAACCTCACGGCCAGGTCGGCCAACACGTCGCCGAGGCACTGTCCGCTGGCGGTCGTTTGAGCCACGCCGGCCCGCGCGCGGGGAATCCCAAACAGTTCAACTGTCACCTGCATCAGTCACCGCCTGGCACCTGATTGAAACCAAACCTGATCGCGGTCGATGATAGGACCACTGACGGCTGCGGGCAACGAGCGCGTTGGATCAGCCCGAATGATATGCTCCCCGTCGTCCTGGCCGTTCCGTTCACTGGCGACGTGAGTCACGAAGGAACTCGATGTCTGCGTCAAAGCCCGATGATCCCCATGCCGATGTCCGCATGCGCGGTTTCGCATCGCGAACGACGGTCGAAGCCGCTGTCGCGTGGATCGATTCGGTCCTGCCGGACTTCGGGGAACTCGCGACCGAAGAGGTCGGATTGATCGCCGCGGCCCAGCGCGTCCTGGCGCGCGATGTCACCAGCGGCGTCAATGTCCCGAACTTCGCCCGCTCGATGATGGACGGTTTTGCGTTGCGCGCCGAGGAGACTTACGGGGCCTCCTCCTACAACCGATTGTCGTTGCGAATCCTCGGCACGTGCTTGCCAGGTGTGCCATTCCCAACGCAAGTCGCCACGGGGGAGGCTGTGCGAATCATGACCGGGGCTCCGCTCCCCGCCGGCACCGACGCTGTGTTGCCAGTGGAAGAGACCGAACTCGACGGACAGACCTTGCTGGTGTTAGGCCCCGTCTCTTCTGGCAAACATGTGGGACAGGTGGGCGAGGACATCCGAGTCGGCGACATGGTGCAGCCAGCGGGTCGTGTCCTGCGGCCTCAGGACATTGGCGTCCTCTCCTCGATCGGCGTGCGTGAGGTTCCAGTCGTGCGGCGGCCGCGCGTGAGAATCATGATCACCGGCAATGAACTGCTTCCGGCGGGGACTCCGCCCGAGGGCTTCCGAATTGCCGATGCCAACGGACCGATGCTCGCCGCGCTGGTTGCTCGCGACGGTGGCGAGCCGATCCTGTCCGCCATCATCCCGGACGACCCCGAAGCGATCCGCGACGCGCTGCTGCAACCAGCCGATGTCGTCCTCGTGTCGGGTGGCTCGAGCGTCGGTCAGGAAGACTTCGTTCCAAAGCTGCTGGCCGAGCAAGGTGAGTTGGCCGTCCACGGAATCGCGATGCGCCCGAGCAGCCCGACGGGAATGGGCCGCTTGGGCGGACGACTCGTCTTTCTGCTGCCGGGCAATCCGGTGTCGTGCCTGTGCGGTTACGACTTCTTCGCCAGCCGAGCGATTCGTGCGTTGGGAGGCCGCTCGCACGATTGGCCTTACCGCCGCGTGCGTGTTCGTCTGACCCGCAAGCTCGTTTCCACCGTCGGCCGCGTGGACTACGCCCGCGTGATCGTTCGAGGCGACGAAGCCGAGCCGCTCGCCGTCAGCGGGGCTTCGATTCTCAGCTCGACCACCCGCGCCGACGGATTCGTCGTCGTTCCCGCCGACAGCGAAGGCCAACCGCCGGGCGCGGAGGTTGAGGTGTTTTTGTATCAGTAGGCCCGGCATGCATCGATTGTAGGATGGGCACTCCTGCCCGTCCTCTTCAATCGAGGAGCAGAGGACGGGCAGGAGTGCCCATCCTACGGCCTGAATCAATCGAGAGGTCCAGCGTGGAAGAGAATCGACGATCGCTGCTGGACGGCACGCTACGGCAGGGAGGCGAGGTGGTGGCGATCGTACTCATCGCGGCGTTGCTTCAGGGGGTGATCGGGCAGAAGTGGCTCAGTCCTCACTGGGCATGCGTGCTGGTGGCTGTGGTGGCGGCGGGGAAGACCGGGTTCTTTTTCGTCGAGGACTTGCAGCAGATTCTGCTCGCGACGGTGAAGGACATTCCGTACCACCGGTTCATGGCGCTGATGCTCGTGAACATGGTCCAGATCATCCTGTCGTTTGGCCTCGATTTCTGGTGCCTGATGACGGCGGAGAGCGGCAGCCTCAGTGCCTTCAACCCCGCGTTCACGCCGACCGAGTTGATGTTCGAGTGCCTGTACTACAGCTTTCTCAATTTCACGTACTTCGGCTTCGGAGACTCCACACCGCAGACGATTCCCGCCAAACTGGTGACGATGATGGAGTTGCTACTGGCGTTCTTCACCGTGATCTTCCTGCTGTCGGACTTCATCAGCTTGAAGGACTCGCTGCGACCGCCACGCAGCCGGGGTGAGTGACACGTCATCGAAAGAGGCTCGAAACGGGAACGCCATGTCCGACCAGGAACAGTTTCTCGACGTGATCGATCGCGATGAGGCCGAACTGCGGTTTCGAGCGGCCCTGTCGTTGAAGCCGCTCGGGGCCGAGCGAGTCCCGCTGGGCGAGGCCTTGGAACGCGTGCTGGCCTGCGATGTTGTCGCCCGCGTCGATGTGCCGTCGTTTGATCGCTCGAACTTCGACGGGTTCGCCGTCCGTGCGGCCGACACGTTTGGGGCGAGCGAACTGGCTCCGAAGAACGTGCGGCTGCTCGATGAGTCGCTCGATGCCGGGACAGCACCCACAGTCGATGTTGGTCCGGGCGAAGCGGTCTCGATTGCGACGGGAGGCATGGTTCCGCGCGGGGCCGATGCGATCCTAATGGTCGAGCATTCCGAAGTGCGAGACGGGCTGGTCTTGATCCGCCGCGCGGTCACGCCCGGATCAGGAGTCGCCTTCGCCGGGACCGACATCGCGACGGGAGAGACCGTGCTGCGCGGAGGCATGGTCCTGACCAGCCGCGAGACCGGCGTGTTGGCGGCGCTCGGTGAGACTCATGTCGACGTCTGGCGACAGCCGCGCGTGGCGATCATCTCGACGGGGAACGAGATCATTGCTCCCGGTCAACCGATGAGACCGGCGGCGGTGTACGACTCCAACTCGCAAGTCCTCGCCGACGCCGTGCGCGAGTTGGGCGGGCGGCCCCGGTTCTGGGGCATCGTGCGCGATGAAGTGGCCGCGCTGCGGACCATGCTGCACGCGGCGCTGGCCGAGTCGGACCTCGTGCTGCTCTCGGGGGGAACGAGCAAGGGGAAGGGCGATCTCTGCTATCGCGTCGTTGCGGAACTGACCGACCCGGGGATCGTGGCTCATGGCGTGGCCCTCAAGCCTGGCAAGCCGCTCTGTCTGGCCGTCACGCAGGGAAAGCCGGTCGTCATTCTGCCGGGCTTCCCGACCTCGGCCATCTTCACGTTTCACGAGTTCGTCGCGCCCGTCATCCGGCTGCTCGGCGGACGGCAACCCGAATCGCACGAGACCGTCGAGGCAACGATGGCGGTGAAGACCAACTCCGAAATCGGTCGCACCGAGTATTTGCTCGTCGGTCTCGTCAAGACGGACCACGGCTTGTCGGCGTTTCCGATGGGGAAGGGGTCTGGTTCCGTGACGACCTTCAGCCGTGCCGACGGCTTCGTCACGATCCCGCGTCATACGGAGATCGTGGAAGCGGGCCAGCCGGTCGAAGTCCGACTGATCGGCCGAGGCTTGGAGGTCGCCGATCTGATCGTCATCGGCAGCCATTGTGTCGGACTCGATTTCCTGCTCTCGCAACTCCAGCAACGAGGCGTGACGAGCAAGCTCCTGACGGTCGGCAGTTCCGCCGGCCTGACCGCCGCCAAGCGGGGTGAGTGCGACATCGCAGGCATTCATCTGCTCGACCCGAACACCGGTGAGTACAACCGCCCGTTCCTGTCGGACACGGTGGACCTGATCGAAGGCTACGGCCGCTCGCAGGGGATCGTCTTCCGTTGCGGCGACCTCCGGTTTGAAGGCCGCACTCTCACAGAGATCGTTGCCCTCGTGGCGAGCCAGACCTCGGGTACCACTGGCGACTCGGGTGCCACTGGCGGCAGCTTTGGGCCGCCAGTGTCTTCAAAGAGCACTGGCGAGCGAAGCCTCTCGCCAGTGGCACCCGAATCAAACTGTGTGATGGTCAGCCGCAACCAGGGAAGCGGCACGCGCATCCTGATCGACCGACTGCTGGCCGGCGCGAGACCGAGCGGGTATGCCGTTCAGCCCAGCAACCACAACGCCGTCGCCGCCGCCGTCGCTCAGGGCCGAGCCGATTGGGGGCTGGCCATCGAGTCCGTCGCCCGAGCCAACAATCTCGGCTTCCTTCCCTATCAGGAGGAACGCTACGACTTCATCGTCCCGCAGTCGCGCAGAGATCGCCCGGCCGTGCAGGCGTTCATCGCCCTGCTGTCCGACGAGCCTACGAGATCGCACCTCGCCGAGTTTGGCTTCAACCTGGCGTCAGAGAGCTCCGGCATCCAATTCACGCCTCAGAAATCGTGAATCAGGCGAGTCGCGCAGCGTCAGTCCCCCGGATTCCTTCATTGATGCCGACTGGTTGCATGGCGAGTTGGCTCAGAACAGAATCATTCTGGTGGAGGCCCTCTCAGGATCTCCTCAACGTCAGCATCATCCGTCTCAGCGCGTCAATCTGGAGAGCAAGACTATGAAGATCGCGATGCTTCGTCCCAGATCAGCAAGTTGGCAGGTCTATACAGCCGTGGTCTTGCTGGCAGTCGGGCGGGACTGCCGGGCGGACAACGTCATCAATGACGATCAAATCGTGAAAGGGTGTCTGGCCGTCGGGTTGGATGCCGTGGTTGACCAGGCTTTCGGGTCTGACACGATCCGGCTGCAGGAAAACAACATCCGGATCCATTTTGACGACACCAGCGTGACAGCAGGTTTCTCCACGAATGATTGGCGGATCATCATCAATGGCGATGGCAGCGGCGCTGAGAATTTCTTTGCGATTGAAGACTCCACTGCGACAACGACCCCCTTCAAGATCTCCGCCGGTGCACCGACCGGCAGCATTCGTGTGGACAATCTCGGCAACCTGGGACTGAAGACAACGGCCCCGGCCCTGGACATCCACGTGGCCAGCGGCAACACCCCCGCCATACGTCTCGAACAGACCAACGGCAGCGGGTTCACGGCACAAACCTGGGATATCGGAGGGAACGATGACAACTTCTTCATCCGCGATGCCACGGGAGGGAACAAGCTGCCATTCCTGATCAAGCCGGGTGCCCCCTCCAACAGCCTTCTCATCAGCGCCGTCGGGAATGTGGGGATCGGAACCGATACTCCCGACGGAAATTCTCGGATGGACCTTCGATCCAGTTTGCTCAACGGTTTGTTGACGGTCCGTGCCACCGCGGATCCTCACTACTTGCGTGTGGAGAATGCCGGCGGTGTGTTTCGGTCGGGTGTCCAGGGAAATGGCGATGCTCAGTTCGGCGCGCTCACCCCTGGCAAGGGGCTGAATCTGCTCGCGGGAGGCACGTCCAAGGTGGCGATCAATTCCACGGGCCAGATCAGTTTCGGCAACACGCCTTCTGTCATCACCGACAAGGCCTTGGTCCATCAATCCGGAGCACACCTCACACTCGGTGGCGTGTGGACCAGCGTCTCCTGCCGCGCCGCGAAGCAGGACATCGAGCCGATCACCAGCGAGCAGGCCCGTGACACCGTGCGAGCCCTGCAACCGGTTGGCTATCGCTACAAGAGCGAACCGGATGAACGGTACGTCGGCTTCATCGCCGAAGACGTCCCCGAACTCGTCGCCACTCGCGACCGCAAAGGGCTCGCTCCGATGGATATCGCGGCCGTCCTGACCAGGGTCGTGCAGGATCAGGACCGGCAGTTGGAAAAGGAGCGAGAACGAAACGACCGGCTGGAAGCGACCGTTGATCGGCAGCAGCAATTGATGACCCGGCAGCAGGGACTGCTGGCCTTGTTGAACAAGCGGCTGGCAGAACTTGAACGGCAGTCGGAACGAGTTGCATATAAGGTGTCGCTCGACGGGGTGGCCGGATCAGAGCGACGCGATGGCCCGGAATCAGTGGAGCAGGGCGACGGCAAGTGAGTCGGCTTCGCCCCCCGCGCGGTTCCCAATGAGCCACGCTGAGGTGCCGACGATGTTGCCATTGTGTTCCCTCCAAGAACGCCCGGAAAAAAATACACGTCCGATAATTGACCTACCGGTTGTGCGTGTTACTCTCACGCGCCTCTCGTGCTGGGTGTCAACTTGGACAGAACCGTTCGGTCAGGCCACGTCTCGCTCCGTTATCCCCAAGGCTCTCCCTTTGAAAGGATCGACTCATGTTGCACGTCACGTCTCTGCTGCACCGATTTTTTGAACGAGTCTTTCCCAATCACAGCCGTTCGCACGGTGGAGCCAGACGAAGAAATCGAGGGGATGCCCGTCGGTCGCAGTGCGCGATGGTACGAATGGTCGAGCGATTGGAAGACCGGACGCTGCTGTCCGCTACGGTCACCATCAGCGGTGCCAGCAACGTCAATGAAGGCTCGTCCTACACGCTGAACGTGGGTGCCGTGACCGAACCGGTCGACAGCTACACGATCCACTGGGGCGATGACGCGCCGGATACGACGATCAGCGCCGCAGCCCTGGCAGCGGCCTCCGGTCAGGTGCCGCACACCTACGCCGATGGTCCAAACAACTGCGCGATCACGGTGGATTTGGACCAAGGGGGAAGCACCGTCGAGGATGCAGCTAATCCGCTGAGCGTCACGGTGGACAACGTGGCACCGACGATTACCGGTACGGTGATCGCGCTGGATGACTGCAATACGGTCGTCACCGGGCACATCAATTTCACGGATCCCGGTCTCGATGGTCACTTCGTGACGATCAACTGGGGTGACGGCAGCGATCCGGACGGGGACTCGGTGGTGGGACAGACAATCGCCGTCGAAGGGGGAGCCGACACCGTCGGCGCGGTTTCGTTCAGCTTGATCGGTTTGCACACCTACGCCGCCTTCGGCACGTACACCGTCAATGCCACGGTCACAGATTTCGACGGCGCCAGTTCCTCCACGGTGACTTCGAGTCCGCTGAAGGTCGGAGCCACCGCGTCCGTGATCACGCACCCCGTCTGGGGCACGACGCTGGACATCTACGGCACGGATCTGGCCGATAACATCGCAGTGAGCCAGAACGGCGGCGGTTCGCAAATCACGGTCAATACGAACTCCGGGCCAAACATGGTCTTCGCGGCTGCTGGCATCGCAACGATCCGCCTTCACCTGTGCGACGGCAACGATCAGGTCACGATCTCGAACGGCGTGATTCCCGATCTCATCATCTTCGGTGGGGAGGGCAACGACGACATCGATGATGGCAAATCCGCAGCGATCGTCCTTGGCGGCGACGGTAACGACATACTAACAAGCAAAAACGGCACGACGCTGTTCATCGGTGGTAACGGTGCCGACGAAATTGTGGGTGGTCCCGCTAGCGACCTCCTGATCTCCGGTTACACGTCTTACGACACGGACATCGACGAGAACAACGTCGTCAACGAACAGGCCCTGAAGGCGATCATGGCGGTTTGGAACTCCAACGCCAGTTACACCAGCCGAGTGGCGGCGCTTCAGGACACGAATGCCACGTATAACCTGCTCCTTGGTGATGCGGAGACCGGCACCGGCAATCGGAGTCAGAACGTCTTCTCGGACAACGACGCAGACTCGCTGAAAGGTGGTTCCGGTGACGACTGGTTCCTGGCCAATCTCGTCGCGGATCCCGGTGACGAGGCCACGGTGGTGGATACGATCCTCGACTTGCACACCCCGGAGGTTGCCCAGGACATCGACGGTTTCGTGGACACCGTCGACTATGTGCTCGCCATCGGCGGGGCCTCGAACATTGATGAAGCTTCTGTCTTCAGCCTGTCGCTGAACGGAGGGACGACCGGAGCGACGAGTTACACGATCCACTGGGGCGACACCAGTTCCACGACGATCAGCGCCGCAGCCCTGGCAGCGGCCTTCGGTCTGGTGGAACACACGTATGCCGACGGATCCGTCACCCGCAACATCACTGTCGATTACACCAATGGGAGTGGTACGTTCCTCAACAAGGCCAACCCCTTTGAAGTGCAGGTGGACAACGTGGCACCAACGGTGGTGGCCGCGGGTGCCAGCAACGTCGACGAAGGCACCCCTTACACGCTGAACATTGGCGCGGTGACCGATCCGGGCGTGGACACGGTCATCAGCTACACGATCGACTGGGGTGACGGCAGCGATCCGGACGGGGACGAAATCCTTGGGGAGACGATCACCGTTGCGGCCTTGGCTTCGGCCGAGGGTCAGGTGCAGCACACCTACGTCGACGGACTCAACACCCATGTCATCACGGTGGACGTGACCGACGGGGACGGGACGTTCCTGGATCGGGCCGACTTCCTGAGCGTGCAGGTGGACAACGTGGCGCCGACGGTGGCAATCAGCGGAGACAGCAATGTCGACGAAGGCTCGCCCTACACGCTGAACGTGGGCGCAGTGACCGATCCGGGCGTGGACACGGTCATCAGCTACACAATCAACTGGGGTGACGGCAGCGATCCGGAGACGATCACCGCCGCGGCGCTGACCTTGGCCGCGGGTCAGGTGCAGCACACCTATGCCGACGGCCCCAACACCTATGCCATCACGGTGGACGTGACCGACGAGGACGGGACGTTCCTGGACCGGGCCAACCCCCTGAGTGTGCAGGTGGACAACGTCGAGCCGACGGTGTTTATCGGCGGTAACATCAACCAAGACGAAGGTTCGGTCTACTTCCTGACGGTGGGTGAGGTGACCGATCCGGGCATCGACACTGTCATCAGCTACACGATCCACTGGGGCGACGACACGCCGGACACGACGATCAGCGCCGTGGACCTGGCTGCGGCCGAGAATCAGGTGCAGCACACCTACGCCGACGGCCTCAACACCTATGCCATCACGGTGGACGTGACCGACGAGGATGGGACTTACTTGGATCGGGCCAACCCCCTGAGCGTACAGGTGGACAACGTCGCGCCGACGGTGGTGATCGGCGGTAACAGCAACCAAGACGAAGGTTCGATCTACTTCCTGACGGTGGGTGAGGTGACCGATCCGGGCATCGACACTGTCATCAGCTACACGATCCACTGGGGCGACGACACGCCGGACACGACGATCAGCGCCGTGGACCTGGCTGCGGCCGAGAATCAGGTGCAGCACACCTACGCCGACGGCCTCAACACCTACGCCATCACGGTGGACGTGACCGACGAGGACGGGACTTACTTGGATCGGGCCAACCCACTGAGCGTGCAGGTGGACAACGTGGCGCCGACGGTGTTGATCAGCGGCGACAGCAACGTCTACCAAGGCTCGCCCTACACGCTGAACGTGGGCGCGGTCACCGATCCGGGCGTGGACACGGTCAGCAGCTACATGATCCATTGGGGCGATGGCACGGACACGATTATCAGCGCCGAGGACTTGGCCACAGCCTCGGGTCAGGTGCAGCACACTTACGCTGTTTCCAACACCTACGTCATCACGGTGGACCTGGTCGACGAGGACGACACCTTCCTGGATCGGGCCAACGCCCTGAGCGTGACGGTGGACGACATCTAGTCGCCGATCCTGTCGTGGACCCGGCGGCTCAAAATGAACCTAAAATTAATTGTTGATTGTTGACTGTCAATGAACGAGATTGCTAGCGTACTCCTGTTCGAAAACGGGCCGGTCGGCCTGTTGCAAGTCTCTCGACCCCGGGTGGCTTGCCGATTTGTCCTCGCCTGATCGGGCTCACGAAACAAATCGCCTCAACAATACGGGGCCAATGCCACTTCACTTCAAAGGGATGCCACATGAAACAGTTCCAGTTTGCGAGTCGTGCCGGTGTGGGAATCGTTGTGTTGCTCGTCGCCAACTCACTGGCTTCGGCGCAGGCGACACGCACCTGGGTGTCGGGCGTGGGCGACGATGTCAACCCGTGCAGCCGGACGGCACCGTGCAAGACGTTCGCCGGGGCCATCTCCAAGACGGCCACAGGCGGTGAAATCAACTGCATCGATCCGGGTGGATTTGGCGGCGTCACGATCACGAAGGCGATCACCATCGATGGCAACGGGACGCACGCCGCGATCTTGGCCGCCGGGACGACCGGCGTCATCATCAATGCTCCATCCACTGCCACAGTGACCCTTCGCAACTTGTCGATTAACGGTGTCAACGGGGCGACGTCTCCCGGCCTCGATGGGATTCGGGTTTTGCAAGCGGGCAACGTGTTCATAGAGAATTGCACAGTTTTTGGCTTCAACGAACAGGGACTCGATTATCAGGTCACTGGAACCACTGCGGCGAGGCTCCAAATTAAGGACTCCGTCTTCCAGAGGTGCAATACTGGGGGAATAAAATTGACGCCGCTCGCCGGTCAGACCTCCACCGTCAACGCCGTTTTGGACAATGTGCGGATGGAGGGGAACTCGTTCGGCTTCCAAGCCAATGACCGCACGAAGGCTACGCTCCGCAATTGCTCCATGTCTGGCAACACCGCCCAGGGGATGCTTGCTTTTGTGAACTTGGGGGGAGCAACGGTCAGTGTCAATTTGGAACACTGTACGCTCGCCAACAACGGCTCCATTGGGATCCGTGCGAACGCCGCCACGGCAGTCGTCCGCCTTAGCAACACCTCGATCTTTGACAATGCTGGTGCCAGCATCGACGTCGCTGGGGGAGGGCTCGTCCAGTCCTTCGTCAACAACCAAATCCGGGGCAACACTCCCGACACGGCACCGACAGCACTGGTCCCGGCTCAGCAATAACGCTTTTTGATTCCCGCCAAAGTTGCAAACTTTGAGGGTGAACAACGGGGAATGGGTCCGTCATCGACATGCGATGGACCTGTTCCCCGTTTTCAATTTAACGCCGAGCCATCGTGGTTTGCCGTCGTGCTCACCGCTTCAACACCACAGTTCATTGAGTCCCTTGATGAGATCGAAGCACACGGTCGTTCGAGCATCGCGGCGACAGTACGTTCCCGGTTCGAGGCGGAGCGGCGAAGCGGTCTCACGCAGTGACATTCGTTTTCCGGCGGTGTTGCTGATCGAAGGAGCAACGTCGTTCGACGGGACTTCCACCGTGAACGAGGGGCAGGCGTAGGGAGCGGTCAGGATCAGGCGACCGTCTCGGCGTTCGATCTTCGTCAGTTCGCGGGCGGCCCAGTACCGGGAGATCTCGCTCAGCTTCATCCAGAGCAGGTGGTCGTAGCGTTCGTGCAGTCGCTTCACGACCTCTTTGAACACGTTGAAGCCGTACTCTTCGCCGTTGAAATAGATGCCGGGCCAGTGGCAGACGAGGATCGTCGGCTCACCCTTCGCGATGACCTGCGGCAGGCGGCCCCCCTGCAAATCGGCCGTGATGAACTGGTCCACCGTCCCCTTTTCGAGGCCGTCCCAACCGCCGAACCAATCGCCGGTGCAGCCGTGGATCGAGACGACGCATTGCGGATCGTTGGTCTCCAACCCGGACGCCCGCTGCACCAGCGGCACCACACTGCGGTGATCGGCGAAGTAGTCGCGAAAGTAATGTGGAATCTCGGTGCCATGCACCTCGCGGCACGCGTTGAACGTGGCCTGACTGAGGGCCGGACGTCCCCGATTGCCGAAGCCCCCCGGCGTGGTGACCCCTTCGCAATGCAGGCCCGCGTTCTTCAAAATCCGCAGCGCATAGCTCAGGTAATCGGTCAACTGGTCCGCCGTCTTGTCGACGCTCCACTCCCAGTTCTCCATGAACAGGGGCGAGCGTTCCTTGTAGGGGTGCCCCGTATTCGTGTCGATGACGAACGTGTGTGTCACCATCTCGGGATGAATGTCCCAGCTCGGCATCATCAGCTCGCGGACGACCTTCAAGCTCGCCTCCAGTTCGGCCCGCGACCAGCCGGGCAGACGCTGATCGATCCGGCCAACGCACGCGGGAAACGGGACGATGCTGTACTTTCCCTTGATCCCGCGCTCGCCGCACCATTCGCCGAACTTCTTCACGAAGTCATCGGGAATCTCACGCGGCAGCTTGCGCCAGTCCTGCGGATAGCGGTCGGGAAAGGCCTCGGCAAACTGCGGGATCGCAAAATGAGCCAGATTCACCAGACACGTCGAATCATCAATGATGAAGCTGACGGGAACTCGACCGCGCGGATTGAGGATCTTCACGCCATCGGGCGGTGGGGGAGGGCGGTCTCCCGCCGGCGGAAGATCGCGCGTTTGAGCGAACAGCGCGGGCGAATGCATTGCCAGACCACCGGCTGCGATTCCAGAGAGGCTTCGCGACAGGAACTCACGTCGAGTGGCAAGCGACGACATTATTGAAACCTTTCGTTGTTTGACTGGTCCAAAGACTCAAAGACCCCTCACCCTAACCCTCTCCCCGCAAGGCCGGGGCGAGGGGACAAGCAAAGAGTCGTTTACTCAAACCGTTCGTCAGCGAACGGATGCAGGAGGCCGAGTCCCTTCTCTTTCGGGAGGGCGTCGAGCAGGAACTCGGCCATGCGGAAGTCGTCCTGGTTGGTGATCTTGATGTTGAGCGGCGAGCCATCGACGACCCGAACCGGATGGCCGAATTGTTCGACGAGCTGCGCTTCGTCCGTCGGTTGCAACGCTCCCTGCCTGGCATAGGCGTCGAGCAGCAGTTGTCGTCGAAAGACCTGCGGTGTTTGAGCGGCCCACAGGTTGGCGCGCGGAACCGTCTGTTCGATGCAGGAATTCGAGTTGACTCGCTTCAACGTGCTGGTGACGGGAGTCGCCAGCAGTGCGGCTCCGTGTTGTTCGGCTGCTCGGAAGACCTGGTCGATCCACGCCTTCACGATCAAGGGGCGAGCCGCATCGTGGACGGCGACGAAGTCCACATCCGCCCGGACCCGCACGAGGGCGTTCTTCACCGAATCGGATCGTTCCGCCCCACCGGTCACAATTTCGATGTTCATGAACGCGAGATTCGGAAGGAACTTCTCCTTGAACCAGTCGAGATCCTCGGGTGAGACAACGATCAGTGTCTGGACGACATCGTCGCGGTTGCAGAAGGCTTCGGCGGAACGCACCCAGACGGGACGTCCCTTCAATTCGACGAAGACTTTCTTCTTCGACTGCTGTGCGGCGAACCGGCTGCTCTTTCCGGCGGCGGGCAGAATGACGGCGAACTTGGACATGGTGAGGCATCCTGAACAGGGGAGACGGCCCGATGGTATCCCTCGCGCTGCGCATCGGCAACGTGTGGCAATCAGTCAACACGGGGGTCGCCACGGCGTTGCCGAAACGCCTCATCGTTCAGAGGCCCTCACGCGAGCCGGTTCGCTGTCAATGGGGCTTATCCTCTGAAGCAATCGGGAGTTGACATCACTCGTCTCTGAATGTTTGCGCGTTGGCATCCCATTTGTTTAGGGAGGTGTCAGATCGTTCCGTCTGCTTGACGATCGTTCGCGTCGCAGCCGATCGATCTTCCATTCCGTGTGCAACAACTTGCTCAGGATCCTTGCCATGTCAAAGCCCGTGATAGTCGTGCTCAGTCGGGATCAGTCGATGGCTTCGGAACTGCCGGGTCTGTTTCAGGGGAAGGCCGACATCCGTGCCTGCAATTCGTTTGACGAACTGGTGGATCTCGGTCGCCAGGTCGAACCACAGGCACTCGTCGCGGACTTTCGTCGGATGGGAAGCGGCGGCCACGCCGAGAACCGCATCCTCGAATCTGTTCAGGAACGATTCCCCAAACTGCGCGTGGCGATGGTCACGTCGGCCGACTGTCCGGAACCACTCGCTCGCCACGCGGCGACGCACGACATCACGCTCTGTCGCGGACATCTGGATCGCGCCACGTTGCTGAACGCGTTTCGATCGCTCTTTCCGGAGGAGGTCGAACCCGCGCTGATCGCGGCCCCGTCGCAGCGGCCTCACGTCACCTCGACGCTGCTCCCCAACGATCTGGGTGACGAACAGTCGCTCGGTGTGATGACCGGGATCAGCCGGCGGTTCGAGACCAACTCGCAACACCTCAATCAGATGCTGCTCGATTTGGAAGTGGCCGCGCGTCACGATGTCTCGATCCTGCTGATCGGTGAGACCGGTGCGGGCAAAACATTCCTGTCGCGACTGATTCATGAGGTCAGTCCGCGCCGACACGAGCCGTTCCTGCCCGTCGCCTGCGGAGCGTTGCCGCCCGATCTGATCGAGGGCGAATTGTTCGGTCACGTCAAAGGAGCGTTCACCAGCGCGCATGCCGACAAGGAGGGAAAATTCCTTGCCGCGCGGCGCGGTTCGATTCTGCTGGACGAGATCGACGTGCTCGGTCCCGACCAGCAGGTCAAGCTGTTGCGAGTCATTGAAACGGGTGAGTTCGAGCCGGTGGGATCGAACCACACGCAACACTGCCAGGCACGGTTAATCGTGGCGAGCAACCTCGAACTCCAGCCGCTCGTCGAGCAGGGCCGGTTCCGGCCGGACCTGTACTATCGCCTCAACATGCTGAAATTCGTGATCCCGCCACTGCGTCAGCGGAAGATGGACATCGTGCCGCTGGCGCGAAAGTTCGTCCGACAGTTCGCGATCAAGCACGGCGTGCGAATCGAAGAGATCGATGCCAGTCTGTTCAACGCGCTGATGAACTACCCGTGGCCCGGCAACGTCCGCGAATTGGAGCACGTCATTCAACGCTCGGTCATCTACTGCCGCGATGGCCGTCTGTCGGCGGAGCAACTGCCGCAACATGTGCTGTCGGGAACGGCCGGACCGACGAATGATCCGACGGTGGTGCTCGGCCTGAACTATGGAACGCATTCCGCTTCGCCGTCAGCTCCCGAGGACAAGACTCTCGGTGGGCAAATCGCTCTCAGCGAAAAGGAGATCATCGAGCAGACGCTGTTCAAAAACAGCTTCAGCCGCACGAAGAGCGCCAAGGATCTCGGCATCAGCCGCGTGACGCTCTACAACAAGATGAAGAAGTACGGCATGTTGAAGGGTTGAGGGTCGAAGGTTGAAGGATGAGGGTCAGAAAAGACGAAGCCACCGATTCCCTGCCTTTTCTGGCCTTCAACACTCGACCATTAGCCATCAACCCTTGCAGGTCCGCGTCGATTCGGTTGTATTGTCCGCACTTTTGACAACCGACTTCCTCGCGAACAAGGCTGAATCCCGATGCACGGCTTTGAAGGTGGCGCTCCCCTCGACGAGACCTCTCATTCCACCGGTCCGTGGTGGAAGGAGTTGAACCGCTATCACTGGTTCGTGCTGACGGTGGCCGCTCTCGGCTGGTTGTTCGACACGATGGACCAGCAAATCTTTGTGCTGACGCGCGTCGATGCGATGCGTGAGTTGCTCACCGTAAACGGCGTTGCTCCGACGAAAGCCATGCTCGGCGAATACGCGGGCTATGCCACGAGCATTTTCCTGCTGGGTTGGGCTGCTGGCGGAATCGCCTTCGGCGTCTTGGGGGACAAGATCGGTCGAGCCAAGACGATGTTGCTGACCATTCTGATCTATTCGATCTGCACCGGACTGAGCGCCTTTTCCACCGGGTTCACGGACTTCGTGGTCTATCGCTTTTTGACGGGCCTCGGTGTGGGGGGCGAGTTCGCGGTCGGTGTCTCCCTGGTGGCCGAGGTCATGCCGAGTCGTGCTCGCCCGTTCGCGCTCGGCCTGCTGCAAGCCTTGTCCGCCGTCGGAAACATCAGCGCTGCGTTGATGAGCATGTCCTTGGGACGCCTCGAAGCTGAAGGTGGCTTGAAGGATCTCGTCGTGATGGGCGTGCAGGTCAAGGCGTGGCGGATTCTGTACGTCATCGGCATCCTCCCCGCATTGCTGGCCATCGTGATTCGACGCCGCTTGAAGGAGCCGGAACGATGGCAGCATCTCACCCAAGAACAGCGAGCGGCGAAGAAGCCCGGCTCGTACGGTGAACTGTTTGGCGATCCCCGCTGGAGAAGGAACGCGATAGGAGGATTGATCCTCGCGTCGGCCGGTGTGATTGGTCTGTGGGGGATCGGCTTCTTCATGCCCGACCTGTACGACTCGGTCCTGCGAAAGAGCTACGCGGACAGTGGCCTCTCCCCCGAAAAAATCAACGGGCTGGTCGGGTTTTGGAAGGGTGTCAGCTCGCTGATGCTGAACATTGGAGCCTTCTTCGGAATCTATGCCTTTACCATGGTTACCCATTACACGGGACGACGGCCCGCGTTCGCCGTGGCATTCGTCGCCGCAATGCTCAGCACCATTTTCGTGTTCTGGAATCTGAATGACTTCACTCACCTGTTCTGGATGGTGCCGATGATGGGCTTTTGCCAGTTGGCTCTGTTCGGCGGTTACGCGATCTATTTCCCCGAGTTGTTTCCCACTCACCTTCGCAGCACGGGAACGTCCTTCTGCTATAACGTCGGCCGGATCGTGGCCGCGTTGGGTCCTTCCATGCTGGGTTTGTTGACCAGCCGCGTTTACGCGGGCTATGACGAACCGATGCGGTATGCCGGAGTCACGATGTGCTGCGTGTTTGTGTTGGGGCTGATCGTTCTGCCATTTCTTCCGGAAACCAAGGGGCAACCGCTGCCCGAATAGTTGGCTGACAGATCACACGGAGGGAGAGTGCGACCATGATGTGTCCGTTTTGTCGGAATGGAGACACGAGCGTCATCGACTCGCGGGCGAGTCAGGACTTTGTGATTCGTCGCCGGCGCAAGTGCCTCAGTTGCGAACGCCGCTTCACGACCTACGAAAAGATCGAAGACTCACCGATCAAGGTCATCAAGAAGGACGGCACGCGCGTCCCCTTCGACCGCGAGAAGATCAAGTCGGGCCTCGAAAAGTCGTGCTACAAGCGTCCGATCAGCGATGAGCAGATGGAAGTGATCATCTCGGACATCGAGGCGTCGCTGTATGAACAATTCGACCGCGAAGTCCCCTCGCGCGAGATCGGTGAAAAGGTCATGGAGGCCCTGCGGAAGATCGACCACGTCGCGTTCGTCCGCTTCGCCTCGGTCTACCGCGAGTTCCAGGACGTCAACGATTTCGTCGAAGAGCTGGAACCGCTGCGGGCGGATCGCCGACGGTAGGTGGCACGATCCACAAACTTAATAACTGGAGCATCAATCAGTGTCTCCGCGTGGCGGATGCTGCCAGCATCCGAACCGACGCTGGCAGCGTCGGCCACGGCAGTTATTCCCGCGCCGGTCCTTACAAGGACACGATCGCCATCGTTGCGAGGACCACGCACCACGCCACGCCCAGCATGTGCCAGAACCAGGCGCAGACAGTCACTCCCCAGTAGTATTCGTGATCGTAGCGGTCGGCGAGTGCCTGCACGGTGACATACACCAGACAGAGCAGCGCGACGACGAAATGCATCGCGTGGAGTGCGGCCACGACGGCGACGAATGCTCCCGCGCCGGTTGGCACCTCCTCGGCAGGCTGTTGACGGATCAGTCGAGACAGCGCGAACGACTGGATTCCGACAAACAGCGTTCCGCTCAACAGGGCCCACATCAGGCTGCGTCGAAACGGTCGCTGCCGTTCCAACTTCACGAATGCCACCGCACGCGACAGGGCGACGCTGCCACAGAACAGCAACAGACTGCTGGCGGCAAACGCGGGGGGAAACTGAGTCGGCCCGCGCTGGTCATCGGCTGGTGAGAGAGCGAGCAACACGGACGACAGGGTCAACGCCACGAACAACAGCCCTGCCGACAGGCCAAAGAAACGGAGGGCGAAGTCACTCCGATGGGGCGCGGTCAGTGGTCCAAAGGGTTCAGGCATGGATGGCAGTTGTTGAGCGGCCCAGAGTCACGATCGGGTTCACGGCAGCAGTGGCTCGACCAGCAGTTGTTTGGCGGCGGGATGGCCGAGGGCGACCGAATGGCCTTCAAACACGGTCGTCACGATTCCCGCTTCGGGCGAGTTGTCGCGGACGATTCCCTCTTTCTGCAATGTCACGCCGGCGTCGCTGAGGAACCGCAGGAACTCAGCCCCCTGATCGACCACGCGCACGATGCGGACGCGCGTGCCGGCTGACACCGTGGAGAGCGGCACCGCGCGGTCGACTCTCACCCGCATCTCACCGTCCGCCGACGGGATGGGGTCGCCGTGAGGATCGGTCGCGGGTCGTCCGAGGAATTCGTCGATCCGATCGATCAGCGCATCGCTCACCGCGTGCTCCATGTTCTCAGCCTCCGCGTGAACCTGATCCCAGGACAGGGCGAGCGTTTTGACGAGGAACAGTTCAATCAGGCGGTGACGCCGCACCATCCTCATCGCCACCGTACGGCCGGCGGGAGTGAGGCAGACACCTTCGTAGGGCCGGTACTCGGCATGCCCGGACTCCGCCAGCGTCTTCATCATGCTGGTGACGGTCCCCGGTGAAACTGACAGCGCGACGGCCAGTTGCCCGGTGGTGACCCAGTCGGTTCCGGTCCGCTGCGTCGTTTGCAGCGTCGCCTTCAAATAGTTCTCGACGGTCAGCGTCGTCATGGGAGTGGAGTTCGCGAGGGGAGGATCGGCGATCAAGTGTTGCGTCGAGCATCCGCGACGACAATGGGGATTCAACAGGCTGAATGCCTCGTGGTCGAAACAGCATCCAGACCGGCCCATTCTTACGAAGTCAGGTCGCGCCGCCAACCACGAAGCGGTTCCCGGCGGGACAAACGACGAAAGCTGATGAAAAGGGCTTCGCTGAGTCAGAGGTGACATTCCCACACCGTCATAGGGTGTCCAAGACATCCGCAGTTTCGAGTCCCTGTCCCAGACGCCCGGTCGGGATTTTCTGGATGGCATGGGGAGCGAGTGCCGATGAATCGGATTATGTCGAAAAGTCTGCGCGAGCGGACCGTTTGGTCTTTGCGAGGCCGTCCCATGTTGCGTACGAAACGAATTGGCTGTTGCCTGGTGCTGTCTGCGGCAGTTCTTGCCGGTGAAGCCGCCGCCCAGGCACCGCGATCAGGCCCCAAGGAAATCATCTGGCAGTCAGCGCAAAACTCGAAGGACATTCAGGTCGGGATCCTCGGTGAGATTGGCAAGCCCGGTGTCTATCGCGTCGAGGCCGAGTCGCTTTCCGTGCAGGCAATTGTGCGACGAGCCGGTGGATTGACCGAGGATGCCTCACGTTCAATTCGCATCGTGCGGCAGGAGCGTGTCGCCCAAAGCCTGTTCTTCTCGCCCCAGGCCGATTCGCGACTGATGCCCGGCGATGTGCTGATCGTCGAGTCGAAGCGATCGTTTTCGGCGATGAGCAAAGTTGTGGAATTTGGACCGCGCGCAACTCCCGTTCGCCAGGCGGCGACAAGTCCGGCCGATCCGACGGGCGTTCAAGTCGCCTATGTCAACGTGCTCGATTCGCCCGTCGTCGTGAAGCTGCACCTGGAAGACGCGCGACTGGAGCGAGTGGTCCAGATGCTCGGCCAGCCGATTGAGTTGGCGGGCGCGGTCAAGGTCATCGATCCGCAAAAAGCATCGCACGTCGTGGCCCAAGTCGCGTCCGGCACGCTGCGACTCACCGATGGCTCGGTCCTGATCTTTCCCAAGGGATCGATCAATCGCAGCAAGTTGCCGCCGTTGCCGAAGGCTCACGATTCCGAAATCGCCACCGGCGCGTTGCCGTCAATGATCGGCGGACCGTTGGGCCAGTCGCCCGAACTTCGCAGCGTGGGCCAAATGGCACCGCTGATGGCGCTGCCGAGTTACGACTCGACTCCCCTTCCAAACTCGACTCCCGTCTTGAACAGCGCGACGGCTCCGATCATCGTTCCACCACCGGCGTTTTCCGTCGCGCCGCCCACGCCGCAGTTCGATCCGCAACCCGCTCCAATGCCGGTCGTCAGCAGTCGGCCTCGCATCGCGACGCTCCCGTTCACCGGAGCGGCCCCCCTGCGGAGTTCGTCGAGCATCGGGCTGCTCGAGCCGGACTCGATTGCCCCCCCGCCGCTGGACGATCTGGAATCTCCATCGAGGTCGGAAGGTAACTCGTCACGCAGCCAGACAGCGCGAACCACGTCCAAGTTGAAGACAAAACAGAACGACTTGTCGATCGAATCCGAACTGGCGGAAGCGACTGAACCCGCGGGTGCGTCGCCGTTCACGGCCTTCCAAATGTTCGGCATCCTTGCCGGCGTGTCGGCTTTGATCGGCTCCGCGCTGCTCGCGCGAAAGCACTTCGACAAACAGGCGGCTGGCGGACATCTGGCGAACACCCGCAGAGAGATCGCGACCCCTCAGCAGGCACCGATCACGAGCGACATTGCCTCCGACGCGGCTATCTCAGCCGAGATCGCTCCTCCCGCAGCCACTCCGATTGAGAAGGCACTCGCTGCCGCTGAGTCTGTGCTGGAGAACAAACTCGATCGGTTGATTCACAACGAAATGCCGCTGCGTGAAGAGGCGGCGATCTTCCCGGATCCGATTGTGTTGCAGGGTCGCATCGCGCCGCGTCCGATTCATCGACTGGATCGAGCCGCCGAGAATGCCGTCGGGGCGGGCCCGCACTTCGACACCGCGGCGAACTCGTCCGAGAACGCGTCGCAGGAATTGGCCGCGATGGAATTGGATGCTCATCCGTCGAGTGAAGCACGAGTCTCGGGGCCGCACTTCGGCAGGCGACGCCACGACGCCCGACCGATCACGATTGGCGATGCCGCCCGCGCCGCAAGTGCCACGCCGCGAGAAGCCGCCCCCTCCACACCGCTGGCCGACGCACTCCGTCAGTTGCAGGGAGACCGTCCATCGTGAGCATCGGACTCGACCTCGGCACCACACAATTTCGATCGCTGCGCATCACCGGCAGCGAACTGATCGGACGGCAATGCCGTGCGGTGTACGTCGTCCTGTCCGATACCGCCAGCCATCGGCGATTGCTCGAACAGTCAAATGCGAAGTTTGCCTCGTGCGGCGATGATCTCGTCCTGTTCGGCGATCTGGCTCTCGAATGGGCCGACATCCTCAATCTGCCGGTCGTCACGCTGCTGCCGGGTGGTCGAGTGCCCCAGTCGGATCCCGTGGCCCGCCAGATCCTGACGCTGATGATCGACGCCGTCCTGCCGCCCGCCGAGCGACTGGGTGACGTCTGTTGCCTCACCATCCCCGGCGGCCACGACATCTACCAGGCCGAACTGCCGTACGACGTCCGCTACTTCCAACAACTGGTCGCGCTGCGAGGCTACCAGCCGAAGCTGATCTCACCGGGTCAGGCGGTCGTGCTGGCCGAATTGGCGACCGCATCGTTCTCGGGAATCGGCATCAGCTTTGGCGCAGGCAACTGCCAAATCGGAGTCATTCACTGCGGACGCGAACTGGCCAGTTGCTCGTTCGACGAGTGTCTGATCGATCACTCCGAAGATCGTGCCGAGTCGTCATCCACCAACGCCGGACACGAGCCCATCCCTGCCGACCGGATGCTCCGCGCAGCCCGCGATCAAGTCCTGGTCCGCGCGTTGACGCAGACCCTCACCGCCGCACGCGATGAACTCGACAAGCAGGAAGTGATCCGCTGGCTGGCCCAGCCGACGCACGTCGTCTGCACCGGCCGCCCCACGACGGAGCCCGGCTTTTCGCAACTGTTCGCCCAGGTCTGGAGCGGCCTGGAGTGGCCGATGAAGGTCGGGCAACTTCGAGTCTCCGCCGACGCGATCTACTCGATCGCCCGCGGCTGCCTGATCCAGTCCCGTCTGGAAAACCGCGACGACAAGCACCGCGCCGCCTGAGGCAGGGAGAAATCTCCGGCCCATTGCCTGATTCGCTTGGGGTGCCACGGTCACGGAGCGGAGTCCGCGATCGGCCGGACGGGATAACCACACGGGAGGTCACCAGGCCCGGAGGAAGAAGCGAGAGGGTGTGCCCCAAAAAGGGGGAGAGCGCG
>JBBPIS010000016.1:0-46015 GCA_038040225.1 Planctomycetota bacterium | reverse complement strand
GCCCCCTGCGGCCGGTTTAATCCCCCGGCCCATTGCCTGTTTCGCTTGGGGTGCCCCGGACCCGGCCCTGCGACGTGGCCGGGCGTCCGGGAGAACGGCTTGGCCTGCTCACACGGCCACGTCGAAGCTCCGTGACCGTGGCACCCAATTCGGACGACTCCGCTCCATACCGTTCACTCCGTGTGGCCGGTACACTCTGCCCCCGAACAACTGTTTGATTTCAACGGCCACTCAGGGGGCAGAACGGATGCGCAAGCCAGAGATTCGTCGCGAAGACCTCAAGTCGGGAGAAGTTCTCTGTCAGTACTGCACGGCCCGGTGTTGCCGGTACTTCGCACTCCCCATCGACAAGCCGAAGACATGGGAAGACTTTGACCACATGCGTTGGTACATCATGCACGGCACGACGTCGATCTTCGTCGATGACGACGTCTGGTTTCTGTGCGTTCACGGAGACTGCCGCCACCTGCAACCCGACAACATGTGCGGCATCTACCACACTCGGCCGCAGATTTGCCGGGATTACTCGACCGACAACTGCGAATACGGCAACAACGGCTGCTACGACAAGTTCTTCGAGGCACCCGAGCAACTGTGGGAATATGCCGAAGCGGTCCTGCCGCCGAAGCCGCAGCCCCGAAAGAAACGCGGCGAAGTAAAACTGCCAAGTCTGCCAATCTTGGGTTGATGGTGGATGGTCGAGGGTTGATGGTCTGGAAGAGTCTGGCCCGCAACACAAGGCCGTTCTGTTTGACCTTCAACCATCAACCTTCAACCTCAGTGGCTTCCTCATTGATTACTCCACGCACGCTCAAGGGCTTCCGCGACTACCTGCCCGAAACCATGCTCGTTCGCGAGCGGCTCATGGAAACCGCGCGACGCGTCTTCCGCAGCTACGGCTTCAGCCCGATTGACACGCCCGCTCTCGAATACGCCGAGATCCTGACGGGTAAGGGCGGCGAAGAGTCCGACAAGCAGCTCTTCCGATTCCAGGACAGTGGCGACCGCGACGTGGCCATGCGGTTTGACCTGACCGTGCCGCTGGCCCGCTTCACCGCGCAGCATCTCTCTGAAATTGGGACGCCCTTCAAGCGGTACCACATCGCTCCGGTGTGGCGAGGCGAGAACACACAACGCGGCCGGTATCGCGAGTTCGTTCAATGCGACTTCGACACCATCGGCACCGACGCCAACGCCTCCGACATCGAGACGCTGCTGGTCATTCACGATCTGCTCGTGGCTCTCGGGTTTGAACGGTTCACGATTCGAGTCAACAACCGGCTGATCCTGAATGGCGTGTTGAGCAAGCTCGGTCTGCAAGACAAGACGATCGGCGTGCTTCGTTCGCTCGACAAACTCGCCAAAGTCGGAGCCGACGTGGTTGTGGCCGAGATGGTCGAGCGCGTTGGTGCGACGGAGGCTCAGGCCCGGCAGGTGCTCGACATCGCGAACCCGAACATCACGCTGGACCAACTGGCGACGATGCTCGATGGAAACGAAACCGGGATGCTCGGCGTGAGCCGTCTGCGGGAACTGTTCTCAGCCGCGACGACCGCCGGCATTCCGATGGACCGTGTGGAGTTGGATGTCTCCATCGCGCGCGGTCTCGACTACTACACCGGCACGATTTTCGAGACGTTTCTCTCCGACTTGCCGACCATCGGCAGCGTTTGTTCGGGGGGAAGGTACGACAACCTCGCGGGCCTCTTCACCAAGGAGCGGCTGCCGGGTGTGGGAGCCAGTCTCGGCCTGGATCGTCTGCTCGCTGCGATGGAAGAGTTAAAGCTGATCGGCACACAGGCGACTCCCGCGCCGGTGCTCGTCACGCAATTCGATGCCGCGCGACTGGGAGACTATCTCCGCATCGGCCGCCTGCTCCGCGCCGAAGGGATCAACACCGAGGTCTATCCCGAAGCGACCAAACTCGGCAAACAACTGAAATACGCGGACCGCAAGGGATTCGCCATCGCCCTGATCGCCGGTTCGGACGAGTTCGCCAAGGGCGTCTGGCAGGTGAAGTGTCTGGCAACGGGAGAAGCCACGACAGTCAACGAAGCGGATCTGATGAATTCGATCCGAAGCATGATGAACGTGCCGACGGCCGGCTGATGGCGACTTGTCCTCGTTCATTCCTCGCACGGTAGAACTCTGTGTCTGGGGCCGTGTGTCGGATCTCCCCACATCAACGCCCGTGTGAATCGTCACGGTTTGCAGGACGGCGTGTGTCAGGTAGAGTCTCCGCGTCTGAACTGACTCGCCGGCAAGGGGCAACCAAGGTGAACGACATGCGACGACGAATTCGAGTCTGTGGGTTGGCGCTGCTCGGCCTGTGTGGCCTCATTGCGGCGGTGACTCCGGCGCGAGTGGACGCTGCGGGAGGGATCCCTCTCACGCTCGCTCAGGCCGCTCCCGCGCCGGTGGTGCTGCCGGGCAACGTCAGGAAGGCGGGACGGCTGTACGTGGTCGAGAGTATCGTCGTCCTCGCGCTGGTCGGTGGAGCCGTCTACGCCGTCTGCCGCACCAGTCGGCGCACGTGATCGCTGGTTGTGATGATGCCTCCCCGCACCGAGCCTCCTTCATCAGTTGCATCACCGCGCGTGGTCGTGACCGGACTGGGCCTCTGGACGCCGCTCGGCTCGGACCGCGAATCGACGTGGCAATCGCTGCTCGCTGGCCAATCGGCCTCGCGCTGGTTGACCGGTCCGCAGTGGACGGGAACCGAAGCGCTGGCGGGTGCGCCGTGCGCGTCTCCGCACTCGGCGGCCGACGTTCCGCGAGACCCCGTCATGGCGCTGGCCCTTCGTGTCACCACCGAGGCGACTCTCGACGCCGCTCTCAGCGCGAGTATCCTCGGCAACGAACGGACTGGCGTCGTGTTCGGCACGAGCAAGGGGGGCCTGCACACGTTCTCCCGGCTCATGGAATCGACGCGATCCGCGCGAGAGCGCCGTGTTCCGTTGAGTGCCAACAAAGATTGGCTCGATGTCTGGCCGGATGCGGCCGCGCGTGCAGTCGCGCGCGCGTTCAATTGTCGCGGGCCGCTGCTCTGCCCGGTCCTCGCCTGTGCCACCGGACTGGCGGCCTGTCAGCGCGCGGCCGAGTTGATTCGCGACGGCGTCTGTGATGTGGTGCTGGCGGGGAGCGCGGATGCCTCGTTGCAGCCGGCGATTCTCGGATCGTTCCGACGGCTCGGCGTGTTGGCTCGTCCGTCGAACGACGATGCCGCGAGTGCCTGCCGGCCGTTCGATCGAGATCGTACCGGCTTCGTGATCGGTGAAGGAGCCGCGTGCCTTGTGTTCGAGTCGCTCGAACACGCCCAGTCGCGACAGGCGAGTTGGTACGGCGAATGGCTGGCCGGGCGGATACTGACCGATCCGTCCGGGCTCACGCAACTCGATCCGTCCGGAACGTCGTTGCGACGATTGCTGCGAGATCTCTCTCGCGACGTCCCGCAGCGGCCCGACTACATCAACCTGCACGGCACGGCCACGATCCCGAATGACCGGGTGGAGAGCAGCGCGATCCGCGACCTTCTGGCCTCCGACGCGAGTCACGTGGCGTGTTCGAGCCTCAAGGGAGGACTCGGCCATTTGCTGGGCGCGGCCGGGAGTGTTGAGATGGCTGCGACGTTGCTTGCGATTCGAGATCAAATCGTGCCACCCACGGTCAACCTGTTCGCTCGGGATCCTGACTGCGATCTGGACTTCACGCCGCGCGAGGCTCGTCCCCGCCGCATCGACCGCGCGTGGAAATTGTCCCTCGGTTTCGGAGGCCATCTGTCGGCAGCCTGCATCGGTCGCCTGCCCGGCGAAGGAGATCGGACGCGAACCCACTGAGGCAGGCGTACAGCCAGATTGGAGGATGATCCGCACGCCAGAATCCGCGTTGTGTCGCCTCGTTTGCATCAGATCGACTTTATCGCGGCTCTGGAATCGTCGAGCAGTCGCGGTTAGATTGCCGCCATCCAATCCGTGGCCGCTCGCTGTTGAAGCCGTTTTCCGCACCAACGACAACACTATTCGAGGAGATTCCCCGTGTCTGTGTCCCTGCCCCCCGCGAATCCCACCGAGCCCGGAGAGGCCAAGCCGATCATTCTCGTGTCGTACCCCAAGATCGTGCTGCTGTATCCGACGTTCTTCGCCGCCATGCTGGCCGGGCTCCTGACCCTGGCCCTGGGCGAGCAAAGTCCGCATGCGCAGACGATTGGCGTGGTGTTCCTCGGACTCCTGACGGTCAACCTCGTCGTCCTGTCCTTCGACTTTCCACGCACCACGTCGCTCACGTTGTTCTTCGTGGGAGTGGTGCTGCTGCTGAGCACGATGCTGGTCTCGATCTATTACCCCACGTTTCTTCCGGCCCTCACGGACATCATTCGCAGGATCGACCCCCGCGCGAACGCGACATTTTACTTCTGCTTTGTGGCGCTGCTGGCAGTGATTTACATCGGCGTGATGATCAACATCCGCTTCGACTACTGGGAAGTTCGTCCGAACGAACTGCTGCACCATCACGGTTTCCTGAGCAATCTCGAACGCCACTCGGCCCCGGGCATGCGCATCAACAAGGAAATCGACGACGTGTTTGAATACATGCTGCTGCGCAGCGGCCGGCTGATTATCCATCCGACCAACGAGCCACGCGCCATCGTGCTGGACAACATCCTGAACATCGATGCGAAAGAGATGGCCCTGACCAAGATGCTCGGCTCACTCCAAGTCTCGGTCCGAGACGACAGGTCGTTGTGAGCCCGTGCGGAGTATGGCTCGGTCGGACCACTCGCCTCTGTCACGCAATGATGATCAAGTCGCGGCTGAATCGTGACAGCAGTTCCGCGCCCTCGTTGGTGACCAGAAGGTTGTCGATGAGGCGGGCACCGAGATGTTCATCGCCGAGGAAGACCGGCGGCTCGACAGTCACCACCATGCCGGCTTGCAGTGTGTAGGTGCTGCCGCCGAACAGATGCATCGGTTCACCCCACGTGGGCGGAAAACCGGGAGCCAGTCCATAGCCGGAGGTATGAACGCGACCGCGATCCAGCCCGGCCTCGGCGATCACTCGCTTCGCCGCTTCGTGCGGGACAACCGCCGGGACTCCGGCACGGACTTGAGAAATGAAGGCGTCGGAAGCGCGACGGACCACCTCGTACAGCTCGCGCATCCGGGGTGTTGGCGGGCCGATGCAGAACTGGCGGCCGATCGTCGACGTGTACCGTTTGAAAGCCGCTCCGTATTCGATGCTGCCGAAATCGCCATGGAGCAGCGTGCGATGAGTGGGGGCTCCGTGACTGAAGCACGAACGCTCTCCCGACACGAGATTGATCGGGCTCGCCGCCAGACCGCTGCCGGATGTCAGCAGGGAATGGTAGACCTTTCCGGCGATCTCCAGTTCGGTCCGGCCTTCCCTCAGCGAGTCCGCGAAGACCGACATCGCGGTATCGGCGATGCGGCTCGCCTCGCGAATGTACTCCAGCTCGGTGGCTGATTTCACCAGCTTCAGATCGTGGATCAAGTTCGTTGGTTCGGCAACGAGTGCGTTGCCAAGGAACTGCTTGATCCGAAAGTAATGGTGCGGGTGGAGATAGTAGGCGGGCACTTCCATTCCGATGCGGGATTTGTCCAGATTGAACTCCCGAGCCAGCCGTTCAAACGCCTCCATCGGATCTTCGGGTTCCGGGCCTCCGAACGTGAAGAGTTGATCGACCAGTGCGTCGTCCTGGAACTCACACCGCTCTCCTTCGCGCGTGAGCACAGTCACCGGGCCGGGCTCGGCGGAGATCAGCAGGCATTGAAACTCCTGATAGCTTTTCGCGTCCGATCCGGTCAGCCAGTGAATCGACACCGGATGGAAGACCAGCAACCAATCGAGTCCCGCCCGGCCAATGGCCTCGCGCACCCGCGACCGGCGGGACGAGAACTCATCGGTCGAGAAATCGTGTTTCGACATGAGCGTTCCTCGGTTCACCGGGCTTCCGGTGCGTGACACGGTCGCAGTTGTGACTTCGGACGAATAGCATGCAGAAAATGGGGCGAGAACCGGAGTCCGCCAGCCTGAGGCCGGTCGTGGCCACGTGATTCTGGCATGATCGCCACCGATCACAATGCCGAGACGACTGCCACTGCGAAGTCTCTCGTTTTTCAGAGTGTCGCCTCATCGCAGCTTCCTCCTCAACGGGTCGTATTTGATGTCCATACCTCACCGCGATGAGCAACCCACCAATGTCCGCTGGCTGATCGTGGCGATGTTGATGGGCTTCACCTTCCTGGGACATTTCAACCGAGTCAGCATCTCGGTCGCCGGCAGTGAAAAGTTCACCGGCCCGCAGGGAATGAGTCCCGAGCAGATGGGACTGGTCTACTCCGCCTTTCTGCTGGTCTACACGATCGGGATGCTTCCCGGCGGCTGGGTGATCGATTATCTGGGGCCACGGCGCGCGCTGACCGGCATGGGGCTGGGAATGGGATTCTGCGTCGTGCTGACGGGAGCACTGGGTTGGTTCGGATTGTCCATCGTCTCGCTCTGGCTGCCGTTGATTGCGATCCGTGGATTGGCGGGCGCACTGAGTGTTCCGCTTCATCCCGGTGCCGCGCGCAGCGTCTCGCTGTGGGTGCCGCTGACCAGTCGCACCACGGCGAACGGGCTGGTGACCGCGGGGGCCTTGATCGGAATTTCGTTCACGTATCCGGGATTCGGGTGGTTGATGGATCAACTCGGCTGGCCGTTGGCCTTCGTGGTCAGCGGCGCGACCATGATGCTGTTTGCCGTGGTGTGGAATTGCCTCTCCTCGGACGATGCGGTCGAGCACCGCTGGGCGAACGATGCCGAACAGAACCTTGTGCATTCGGACGGAAGGTTGCCGCCTCGCACCAAGGCGTCGATCGGCGATTTTCTGAGCCTGTTTCGCAATCGAGGTCTGATCCTGCTGACGCTCAGCTATGCCGCCCTCAGTTACTTTCAGTATTTGTTTTTCTACTGGATCGAGCACTACTTTGAGCACGAACTCAAACTGCCGGTGACCGAAAGTCGCCAGGCGGCCTTCACGGTCACCATGGCGATGGCGGTGGGAATGGTCTGCGGTGGTTTGTGTACGGACTACTTCTGCCGCAGGTTTGGACGCGGGTTGGGTTGTCGCGGCGTGGCGATGGTGGGAATGGGGCTCAGCGCCGCGTTCGCCTGGGTGGGAGTCGCCGAGAAAGATCCGCAACAAGTCGTGCTGCTTTTTTCGCTGGCTCTGGGTGCGCTCGGACTGTGTGAAGGGATCTTCTGGACGACCGCTCCGATGCTGGAGAAACGGAGTGGTGGATTGGCCTGTGCGTTTCTGAATACCGTCGGCAATGCAGGTGGCCTGCTGGCTCCCGTCTTCACGCCGTGGATCGGCAGGCATTACGGATGGACCACCGCCATCGCCGTGGCGTGTTGTGTGTGCGGTCTGGGCGCGATCTTGTGGCTTTGGATCGACTCCGACGCTGCGAAGCACACAGCGCCTGGCGATTGAGAAGACGAATCATCGACAGAGAGAAAGAAGAATGCGAACCCCCTGGCTGGTCTTGTTGGTTGGCCTGTTTGGCTTTGGCCTCTCCGTGGCCGTCGCGGCCGATCCCCCGGCGGCGCCGGCGGACCCGCCTCAGCCGACGTCTCGCTCCGTGCGAGACCTCGAAGGCTGGACGCTCCGCGTCGATGACCGGTTGCTGGGCGAGATGCCCGACGCGGCGCTCGGCACGCGGGCGCTGAAGTTTCTCGAAGCGAAGCTCGTCGAGATCAAGGCGGTCGTCCCGGCGGAGCGACTGAAGGACTTGCAGTCGGTGACGATCGTCATGGATCTGAGCTGCGGCAAGCTGGGTTCGATGCAGTACCACCCGAGTGCCGGCTGGTTAAAGGCGAACGGATATCCGACCGACCTCGCGAAGTGCGTCCACGTGCCGCGAGCCGCCGACCTGCCGACGCGCCGCAACGTCAACGAGCAACCGTGGGTGATCCTGCACGAACTGGCTCACGCCTTCCACGATCAGAAGCTGAGCTTCGACGAACCGCGCATCAAGGCGGCCCAGGAAAAGTTCAAGCAAAGCGGCCACGGCGATATGACGCTGCTCTACAACGGCAAGCGGGTGAAGCACTACGCCCTGACGAACCAGATGGAATTCTTCGCCGAGATGACCGAAGCCTTCTTCGGCGTCAACGACTTCTACCCCTTCAACCGCGCCGAACTCCAGGAAGCCGAACCGGAACTGTTCCAACTCCTCACGGAAATCTGGCTCGAGTCGCCGAAAGCATCGCCCTGAGTGCGCAGAATCAACAAGTAGGGTGCGTGGAGTCTTCGGAACGCACCGTTAATGATCGCTCACTCGGTGCGTTCCGAAGACTTCACGCACCCTACGAGTGTCTCACAACCCATGATCGGCTCGGCGGAGGCGGCGAGGACTTCTTATGGGATGCTGGGGTTGAGGCGGAGTTCACCTTCTGCCCGATTGGGGGGCGTGGGCGATCTTCTTTTCGAGGATCCGAGATCAGAACAACTCCGCAATCGGCTCGCCCGACGGGAGCATGTTTGTCGGGCGTCCGGCTTGGTTCGTGTATTGCAGATCGAGCGGCACGCCCAGGAATTGGAAGAATGTGGCGTGCAGGTCGTTCGGCGAAATGGGTTTGCTGAGAGGGACATCTCCCTTCGCCGTCGACTCACCGATGATCCGCCCCATGGGCATCCCGCCTCCGGCCAGCACCTGATTGCCGAGTTGCGGCCAGTGCTCGCGTCCGCCGTCGTTGTTGATGTGCGGTGAGCGGCCGAATTCTCCCACGATCGCCAGCAGCACTTTTTGGTCGAGCCCCCGGTCGTAGAGATCTTCGATGAAGACGGAGACCGCGTGATCGAACTCGGGGGCGAGCTTCTGCATCTCCTGCTCGATCGTGCCGTGATTGACCGACGGGTTCGTGCCGTGCGAATCCCAGCCACCGTACCAGACGGTGATCATGCCGGTGTTGGCCTCCGCCAGCCGCCGTGCGAGGAGCAGGTTCTCGCCCAGCTTCTTCTGTCCGGTGCCGTACCGATCCCGCAGCTTCGGATCTTCCCGCGACAAGTCGAAGGCCTCGCGAGCCTGCCCCCGAATCAGTTCGACCGCTCGTCCTTCATACTCGTCCAGCGCGCTCATCATGCCGCTCTGGTCGATGGCCCGGTTCATTCGATCGAACTGATGGAGCAGGGACCGACGATCCTGAATCCGGTCGAGCGCGAGCTTGGGCATCATGTTCGCGAGGGCGTTGCCGCGCGCGTCGAACGGACCGTGAGCCGCCCCGAGCCAGGCCGGACCCTCGGCGTACAGGTGGTCCAGCCCAACATAAGTTGGCATGCCGGTCATCGGATGATTGGGGCCGCGAGAACGCGACAGAATCGAACCGAGACTCGGTTCAACCGGCGGAGCACCGTTGGCCGCCGGAGGGTAGTCGTAACCCGTCGAGAGCCAGTGCGTCGCCGCCGCGTGATCGGCCGCCGTGTGCGCGAACGAACGGATGATGGAAAACTTGTCGGCCAGTCGAGCGAGCTTCGGAAACAGTCCGCCGATGTGCGTGCCGGGAACGTTCGTTTTGAGTGTGCCGACGACGCTCCGATAGGGCGCCGGATTGTCGGGCTTCGGGTCAAATGTTTCATAGTGCGTCGGGCCGCCAGACAGGAACAACCAGATGATCGTCGTGTCCTTGGGGCCGGTGGCCGTCTTGGCCTGAGCGTCGCGAGCGCGGAGCAATTCCGGCAGCATCAGGCCAGTCGCCCCGAGCGCGCCGACCTTGAGGAAGTCCCGCCGTCGAGTCCCATTGCAACCGGACGACTGCCGCGAACCGAAAACACTCAACATGGGCGAACCCTCAGGGTGAAACCATCCGTTCATGTTGATAATCGATCTCGACCATCCACACAACCTGGCTTGATTGTTTTGATCGATGTCGGCCATCCCCGCTGAGCCAGAGTACCCGCCGCAGCCCATCAATGGTGATCGCGGCGACTGGCTCGGTGGTGGGCAAGTCCAATTCACAATCCTCCGAAGAATGCGACATGCAAAAATGTGGTTCGGCTTCTGCGGACCGTGAGGGTGGGTCAAATCTACGAACGCGGCCTGCAGGAGCCTGCCCTAGGGAATTCTTGCCACGGTGGCACGCCACGCCGCGCGTCCGACGAAGAAGCAGACGACGAGCGCGACGAGCGCGACGAGCGCATCGAGAATCAGGAAGACCATGTCGGGGCGATTGGCCGGATTGGGCGCAATGATGTCAGCAAGGATGCCTGCGTTGTAAACATATCCCGTATGCGTCTTCGTCCAGATCGCGATCTGCGCGATGTGCGTCACGGCGGATGCGGCGAAGCCGACAATGAGCAGTGGAAACAACAGCGCGTCCGCCGCCGCGAGCCGCAGTCCATAGAGCTTGCCGCCCGAGTGCTTGATCTGGTCGATGGCGACCGCGCCGCAGATCGTCGTACCGAAGACGGAACTCGCACCCAGCGCGACGGTGACGGTCAGGATCACCAAGCCCAGTATCCGCAGGGACTCCGGAGGTTTGCTCATCTCGGCGCTGGGACCACTCTCGGAGTACGAGGTCAGAAACACAGCCAGAATCAGCCCCATCAGGCCCAGTCCGCCCCAGATCGCACCGGCGAGCGCGAGACGGCTGAGTCGCGGCTCGCTCGCGACGTTCCTCACGCCGTGCTGGACCTCGTTCGTGGGCGCGGGCGTTTGTGGTTCGGATTGTTGCTTCGGAATCAGCGCCTTCACCTCCGGTTTGGTCAACTGCACCATCGCGTAAATCGCCGCCGGCAGACCGATGAGACAGCCCGGCGGCGCGATCGCAGCAATCAAAAGACAAAACGTGAAGTCGCCATCGTCTTCGAGAGTCATCAAGTGCATGCCAACGCCGATGACGTAATACACGAGCATCGCACTGCCCAGGCTGAGACACGTCGCGGCGACTTGCCACCCGATCGGCGCGCCCTGTTTCAACAACTCCACGAGACCGCTGACATTTTGCCCGATCCACACCAGACCGCAAAAAGCGTCCATGATCCCGGCGATGAGGAGGACGATTCCCGCGAGTCGGAGTTTCTCGCGCAAAGTGATCGCCGCCAGTGGCGAATCCGGAATCACTTTGCACCACACGGCGAATCCGATGACCAGACAGACGACCAAGGCGAGCATCGCGCTGGGAACGGCGACGGCGATCATCTGTAACGGCAAGAGTGCGTGAAGCGCCAGCGAGACCGGTAAGGCGATTCCAGCAAAGACCACCAGCAGGGGGAAGAAGAGCATGTCCACAACCGCGAGCGGCAGGCCGACGACTTTCCCGCCGGAGCGTTTGATGTGCCCGATGGAAATCGCTCCATAAATCGTCGTGCCGATCGGTGCACCCGCACCGATGGCCAACAGCGCGCCCATGAAAATCGTGAAGGCGAGCGGCGGTTGCTCATGGATCAAATCCGTGGGCAACGCGGTGCCATTCCAGACTCGATTCAGCCCGGTGAAGAACAGCGTGGGAATGACCGCCAGCAACCCGAACAGCGCCCAGACCGCGCCGATAATCGCAAAGCGGCTAAAACGCGGCGGGCTTGCGGTGCTCGGAGTTTGCTGCGGAGACTTGCCGAAGCCACGAAGTCTTCGCTGCTCGGCGGCAGCGAAGGCATGGCGAACATCGTCCCGAAAGAGCGTGACAGCGACCCATAACGCGGCCGGCATGCCGATCCACAGGGGAATGACGACGGGCCACACGGGAATGTTGCGAAGTTCCAGGAGCACGTTCAGAGCGACGACGGCTGGAAAGAACAAACCAACGATCACATCGACCAGCAGCACGAAGAGGCGTGCCCGTAGTCGGCGCATCATCAAGCCAGCGATGCTGACAAACACAGAATAAAATGCGAGACCGATCGACATGCCGATCAGATTCCCATGGATCATCGAAGTGGTGAAGTTGTTCTCCCGACTCGCAGTCGCTCCCAGCCATGTGGTCACTCCGCAGGCAGTCACGAAGGCTGTTCCCGCAGCAAGGAGCAGGCAGTCGGCAGGGGCTTGAACAAGGTGTGGTTCAGTCGCTGCACCTTTCGGGTGGTCAGCGAATGTGCCCAACTCCGTTGCCAATGGCTGCCAATTCATACGGTTAATCGTTGGCGTAGCCATGGGTTTGCCGCGCACAACCGCTTCGACATCCGTCTTGACCTCGCTGGCGTGTTGATAGCGCTGTTCCGGGTTTTGCTCGAGCGCTCGCAGCACGACTTCGTCCAGGCGGACATCGACTTGCACCCTCTTCGACGGCGGAGCGAACCTGCCCATCGGCAACTCGCCGGTGAGCAGTTCGTAGAAGACGACTCCCAGCGAATAGATGTCGGCGCGGTGATCGACTTCGCGCGAACCCTGCATCTGTTCGGGAGCCATGTACCGCAGCGTCCCCATCACCTGATGCGTCGCGGTCAGCGAACGATCGCCGGCGTCCTGGCCCAGCAGTTTCGCGAGGCCGAAGTCGGCGATTTTCACCCGGCCGCGCTTGTCGATCAGGATGTTTTCCGGCTTGATGTCCCGATGCACGATCCCTTCGTCGTGAGCGAACTGCAACGCTTCGCAAATCTGTGGCACGATCGCCAACGCCTCGGCCGACGTGAGCGTTCCCGTCTGAATGGTCTGCCGCAGGTTCGCACCGTCCACGAACTCCATCACGATGTAGCACAACGACCCCTCACCCCCGGCCCCTCTCCCCAAAGGGGCGAGGGGAGTAGAAGTCTGGCCGAAGTCGTACACGGCGACGATGTGCGGATGACTCAGCCGCGCCAGCGCGCGAGCCTCGCGCTGAAACCGTTCGGCAAACGCCGGATCGTGGCTGATCTCCGGCGGCAGAATCTTGACGGCCACCAGCCGATCCAATCCGGGCTGTCGAGCCTTGTAAACCGCCCCCATGCCTCCCTTGCCGAGCAGTTCCAGAATCTCCAACTGCGGAAACAGTGGGGCGAGCGACTCGGGGGAGGGAGGCACGAATCCCGACGCGGTCAGCCGAGTCGGATCAGTCGCCGGGTTCGAGGCACCGGCCTGGGGGTGTTCGGCGTTTGGGCCGTCTTCTGACTGGCTGTCCCAGGCGGCCTGCAGCAGACATTTCGGACACAGACCCTGCGGCGCATCGGCGGGCAGTTCGGCCCGGCACTTCGGACAGCAACGAGGTTGAGACATCGGCAAAACTCCTGAGTTGGGAAGGCTACCACCAACTACAGCCAAACTCAGCGAGCGTTACAAAGAAACGCGCCCTCAAGTCCCAAGCGACTCAAACAGCCGCCCGATCTCGTCATCGACCTCGTCCGGTGACCGGACGGTCTGTGCGACTTCGGCTCGCAGGAGTTCGCGATAGCGCTGCCGCAGCCGATGCGAGGCGACCTTGACCGCACCGGCCGACATCCCGAGTTCGTCGGCGACATCCGAATAGCAGGCCTCATCGCGCCCGCCCGTCAGGAACTGCTTGAGGATCGCGAACTGCCCGCTCTTGCCGGCCGATTCCTGTTCCGCTTGCAGTCGAGCCAGCACGCGATCCAGCAGCGTGAGCGTCCACTGTCTCTCGAAGAGCCGTTCGGGCGTCTGGTCGTTCACCGGTTCGAGACTCAGCCGCGATTCACCCGAATCGAAGTCGAGCGACAACGGAGCGCGACCGCCTCCTCGTTTGAGGGCTCGCGCCTTGTCCCACTCGTTCGTCAGAAAGTGCTTGAGGGCCGTCAGCAGGAACGCCCGGAAGCGACCCCGCTCCGGATCGGCCACGGCGAAGTGATTCTGTTCCAGGAGTCGCGCGAAAAACTCCTGCGTCAAATCCTGTGCGGCATGGCGGTCGGAGACCCGCTGTCGCACATAGGCATACAGCGGGAACCAGTAAGTCTGGCACAAAGCTTCCAACGCCGCCGTCGCTTCGGGAGACGAACGATGTCCCGCCGCCATCACGAGACTCCATCGAGTCGACGCGAAGTCCGAATCGCCGACGTGGGACTGTTCGTTCATGACCTCGACTCTTCCCCCTTCGTGTCTTTGTGCCTTTGTGGTTGGCACCTCCTCCCCGACCCCGAACTCACCCCGTCCGGCCGACGGTCACAACAGAGCGGCCTTCGCATCGGCCAGCTCTTCGTCGCGGCGGTGGTAGCCGCAGGCGTTGATGAGCGTCTCCGCTGCGTCCAGATCGGCGGCGGACGACACCCACGGATACTTCTCTTCGCCTCCACTCCGCACTCCGCGCTCCGAGTTTCGGACTCCAAACAACCTCGCCCGGTACAGATGGATGTCGGCAAGGAACAGCTTCATCGAACCGCGCTCGGCGATCTCCCAAGCTTCGTCGAGATCGCTCTGCGCACTGTCGGAGCCGGTCCGTTTCCCCTCGACAAACCGCAACCAGGCGCGGGTGAGAAGACCGCGAGAGAGTTGGTCTTGGTCGCCAGAGCGGCGGAAGCCGTCGACGGCGACGTTCAGTTCATAGCTGGCGATGACGAGTTCGTCATCGATCCGGACGCACTGCGCGGTCTCCGTGAGGTTTGGACCGACCGACAACTCGGCCCGACAGAGAATCGCCGCATAGAACGCGGCACGACCCAGGCTGAGATGATCGAGAGCGATGTCGAGGAGCCAGTTGTTATGCTCTGCAATTTTGATCGTCTGTGCCGCGCGCTCGGAGACGTCACGGCAGGCGTTCCTCAATTCTGACTCTTGACTCCTGACTACTGACTCGTGCATCTGCTGCCATGCGGCACGCTCCGCCTTCGTCAAGAACAAGTCGCAATACTCGAAGCCACTTAGTCCGGATAGCAACGGCATTTTCGGATTTGCCTTTGCGCAGATGACCTCAGCTTCGCGAAAACGAGTCTCAGCATCAGGGCGGCGTCCTGCTTGGTGCAATGCGTCGGCCAGAGTCGTGCGCTTGCTCTCGCGTTGAAACTCCTCGTTGCTGCGGTCGGCATAGGTTACGGATTGCTCGGCGTCCGCCACCGCCCCGGCCACCTCGCCCAGCGTCAGCTCCAACTCGCTCAAGTTGCTGGCAAGGCTGGCGGCATATCCCCAATTCTCCTGCTTGAGGTGATTCTCCAGCCCAGCCCGCATCGGCTCAAGGGCCTCAGCTAGCCGACCCAAGGCGCGCAGGCGGAAGGCGGCTGCGTTCAGCAGCAAAGCTTGGAGGCCTTCCATGAGCGCTGGCGAGACGCGGCTCCAGGGAGTCTCGAAGAAGCAGGCGACGGCTCCTAAGTCCGAACCGTATGCGCCGAGTTTTCTCGTGCTGTAGAATTCGTTCCGTCTCATGATGCGAGCGATGTATACCTTGTCACACGCTTCCCGTTGCAACCCCGCGTGGCAGCCATGGGCCACAGCTTGGTAAAGGGGTTGAAAGTCTTCGAGCGTGGGTTGGTCCCCTTCCTGCGTGGTCTCACAGAGGTGTTCGTAGAGCCGCCGGTGGGCGGCCTGCCAGGCCTGCTCCTTCCCACTGCGAAGCTGCTGCGCGAAGTACTCCCGGATTAGCGGGTGGCAGTCGATGGAGCCATCGTCCTGAATAGCGAGCAGGTTGATTTCTTCCAGCCGATGGAGGACCGACTTCCACTCGCGGGGGCTCAGCCCGACGATCGCGTCGGTCAGTCCGACGATCTCGGGCTTGGCTCGCAGCGCATCGAGACATGTGGAGGACGCGGGACGGTCGAACAAACCGAGCAGTCTCAGGACCGCCAACTGCCGCTCTCCTTGTTCGCCCTCGCCGGTGAACCATTTCTCGTAGGCTTCCATCGCCTTGAACGCGTGACCGTAGGGGCGGGTGGCGTCGTTCTGGTACTCCCGGTCGGCGTCCGCCAGACGGACCGTGTCGCGTTTGAGAATATCGCCCTCCTCGGCCAGCCCCAGATACTGGCCGAGCAATTGCAGCGTCAGGCCGTGGCCACGGACCTCGCGGCTGGCGGCCTGCAGTTCCCGGTCGTCCGGTGCGATCGACTTCGCTCCCGCCCGCGTGGCACCGGCGTAGTGGAGCAGTGCCGCGCCGGCCTGCGGGGTGAGGAACGTCAGTTCGACATCGTCGACGGTCCGGCCGTAGTGCTGCTTGATGTCGTCGACCTTCTCGCGCGTGGTGACGACGCACAGACCGGCGTTCTGAGCGGCCAGCCCCTTGAGCAGCGCGGCCATGCCGGAATCCTTGAGCTGTCCGTGCATCGGTCCCGGCGGATGTTGCAGCGGTTCGAGACCGTCCAGCACCAGCAGGCAGCGGGCCGCGCCCACCAGCTTCGCCAGCCGCGCCCCACGATCCCACGGAGACCCGAGCGTCGGATCGGGGTCGCCAAACGTGCGGAGCGCCTCGGCCATGAACGTGTCGGCCGAGGCGGAACTCTGGTCGCGCGTCCCCTGGCTGTAGAACGACCAGTCGAAGACCCGCTCGGCCCCACGCCAGTTCTTGAGGGCCAGTTCCGCCATCCACGTCGCGACGAGCGACGTCTTCCCGACACCGCCCCACGCCCGCACGATGACCACGTTCTTGTGCGGATCGTTCCACGCGGCATCGAGCCGGGTCAGGTCGTCGTCGCGCCCGATCAGCCGCTCGGCAGTATGCCGCAGCTTGGTCGCCCTGACGTCCGTGCTCGATTCCAGACGCGGCAGGATCTCCACCAGATCGCGCAGCACCGCCGAACTGAGCCGCTCCTCGTTGAGGAACTGGCCGCGGTCTTGGCCGAGATCGCAGATCCTCCGGTAGTGCTCCTTCTGCGACTGTGCCTCGGCCGGGCTGTATTTGAATTTGTCACCGCGCGGACAGTGCAGTACGTCGAGATCAAAATCCGTGGGGCGATAGACGAAGATCGGTCGCTTGTGATACCTCGCCAGATACGCTTCCCACTGCGTGTACGAAAATCCCGGCTGCGCCTGCTTCAGAAGCTCCGCCAGCGGCGGGAAGCGTGCGCCGAAGTCGGGGTACTTGGCCAGTAGTGCGGCCACGGCAGGTTCTTTCGGCAGTGCGCCGGTCGCCTTACCGATGAGATGGATGACCGCATCACACTGACGGATATAGTCGTCGAGTTTTTCGAGTGTCGTACCCCCCGTGTTGAGCCGTTCGATCTCATCCTGCTCCTTCAACTCCAAATTCGGCCGATGAAGATCACCCGCCAGCAGGTTGCGATAGGAGACAAACTCACTGCTCACCGCGGACAGGAAAAGTTTCGTCATCCTCGCCTCCAAATCTCGACATTCAATTCAACCGCATGAACTCCACGAATTGGTCCAATGTTGCTGCATAGACACCATATGACAAAGCCCGGCGTCTTGGTAGACGCCGGGCTCCTGATCAAGTCTCGGATGGTCAAACCAACGGCATTACTTGTGGTCGTGTCCCGCGTTGTGGAACAGTTCGTGGTTCTTGTTGCCTCGCGCGTTGACGTAGGCGATCAGGTCGAGGATTTCGTCCTTGGTCAGCTTGTCCAACAGGCCCTTCGGCATGATCGAGGTCTTGGACTTCTGGCGGTCGACCACGTCACCGCGTTTGATGACGATCGGGTCGGACTTGACGAGCGGGTTCTCGACGAGCTTGATCACGTCGGGAGTCTCCTCCACCACGAGGCCCGTCACGACTTTGCCGCTGGCCAGTTCGATGATGTTCGACTGGTACTTCTCGTTGATCTTGAGGCTCGGGTCGAGGATCTCCTTCAGGATGTCGGCCGTCAGCCACTTGGGTTCGAGCTTCACCAGATCGGGGCCGAATTCGCGGCCGACTCCGTCCAGCTTGTGGCAGCCGACACAGTTGGCGACGGTAAAGAGCTGCTTGCCGTTGCCGTAGCTGCGGCCGTGAGACTTGGACATCTCGGCCACGGCCTCGTCGAGGTCATCCAGTTTCCATTCGGTGCGCGGACGTCGGTCCTTGAGCAGGGCATCCTGCGCGGCGATCTGGGCCGACGACAGATATGCCTCGGGGTTGTCGAGGTACGCTTCGAGATCGGCCACCACGTACAACGCTCCGTACATCCGCCGCCAGTGGCCGGGGTACGTGCAGACGTAGGGATAGACTCCCGCCTTGGACGGTGCGGTGAAGCTGAGTTTTTCCGAATCGCGAGGCTGTAGCAAAGTACTCTTGGCGAGCACCTTGTTCGACTTGGGGATGTAATGCTGCGCGGCGAAGCCGGGTTGCTGCGCCTGGGCCTCCGACATCAGACCGATCTCCTCCAGCGAGCCGGGTTGCAGGATGGCGAAGTTGTGCGGCATCAGGTCGCTGTTTTCGAGCAGGAACTCGACCGGCTTGCCCGCCTGCACGACGACCACGTCCTTGTCGAACGACATCTTCTCAAAAATGGTGCCGATCTTGATGACGCGAACGCCGAGTTCGCCCAGCGTTTTGCGAGTGTTTTTTGCTTGATCGGCCGGAAGGAGCGTGGCCAGGGCGTCGGCGAATTCGAGCGTGTCGAGAGCCGTCGGCGACGTGCGGTCGGCGGCGGGAATCCTTTTGACCGATTCGATGAGGACATTCAGCAGCGGTGTCGCGTCCTCCTTGGGCCAGGTGGCGCGCGGCAGACGTTGCAAGGCGCGAATGGCGGCCGCCCGATCGACGTCATCCTTCACGAACTTGCTCAGCGTGGCGAACGTCTTCGGCTCCTGACCGCGCACGTAGGTCAGGGCATTCATCGCGGCGCGGCGCACGAGCGACTCGGCACCGCCGCCGCCGAGTTCAAACGCGACGCTGACTCGCGGTGGGTTGTTCTTCTCCTTCTTGAAGACTTCGCCGCGCTTCTCGTCCAAAACCTTGATCGTGAAGTTGGCGAGACGTTCGGGGATTTCGCCCCGGTTATAGACGATGATCTGGTCGATCGGCTGCTCGTCGCCGAGGTCGACTTCCCAGTACGGATTGTTGGTGTTTTCTTCGGTGTGAGTCTGACCACCGTCTCCGTAATTGGGTGACTTGTTGCCGTCGATGGCCCGTGCGGCATCCCCCCCGTGAGCCGTGTTCTTCTGCGACGCCCGACCCTTGCGAGCGATGTTGACTCCGCCGCTCATGACCTCGACCTCGGCCAGCGTCAGCGTTCCCTTGCCGGGAAGTTCGATCCGCACGAAGCGGCCCTGAGTCCCCTTCGCCTTACCGCCGCCGAGCGATGCGGGCAACCCGTCGACGAGCGGCTCGATCTTCTCGTACAGCGTCGCTCGGACAGACGCATCGCCGATAAGCGGCATCGCGTTGATGAAGTCTTGCAGCCGCTTGGCGTCGGTCGTGGCGAGCTTCCACGCGGGGTCAACGCTGTCGTCCACGTTGATCAGCGACACGTAACCGATTTGCCGGAAGACCGGTTGCTTGGCCGAGGTGGCGAGCTTTTCGAGTTCGGTCCGTGCGGAAGTCAGTTCACTGGCGTTGCGTCCCGTAAGCTGCCGGACCAGATCAAACACGACGGTCGTGTCGGCGTTGGCCGACTTGGCGTCGAGGCTGTTGATCGAGTCCATGATGACGCGCAGTTCGGGCTTGTTGTCGAGCTTGGCCAGGCCGGTGACGGCTTCGCGCCGCGCTTCGTCACGCAGGCCGGGACGGTTGAGCATTTCGACGAAGACGAGGCGATCCTTTTTCTCGGCGAGCAGTTGATCGTTGGAGAGGTTCTTCAAGTAGTAGCGGGCTCCCGATTCGGTCGTGAACGCCACGCGGCGGTTTTCGGCCTTGGCCTTGTCCATGTACGGTTGGAGCGTCCGCATGACTTCCTTGGTCAGGTGGTCGATGTACATGTCGGTCGGTTTGTCCTGCGCGATGAGGACCACTTCGGTCGCCTCGGCCTGCGGGAAGTAGCTCGCGCCCCAGATCGCCATGAGGCGGACTCGCGGCGCTTCGTCGGCCGCGGCGGCCTTGAGCAGATCGAGCGGATTGGAAAGCCGATCGCGCCAGTAAGTCGCGACTTTCACTGCGGCGGCCCGGGCGCGGAAGTCTTTCGACTTGAGCACCTTCTCCAGCAGAGTGCTATTCACGACGTTGTGCGATTGATGCAGCCAGAGACCCTCAAGTTGAGAGTGATCGGTGTTTGCGCCGTTCGCGTCGCCGAGCCACTTTGTCGCGGCGGCGATCACGTCGGCGGTCGGGCGTCCCGACAGTTCGATGCGGGCGCGGTAGCGTGCCCGGTCGTCCTTGTCCTTCAACAGGTCGAGCAGTTTCTCAATCGGTTGCCCGGCGACCGGCGCGGACTTCATCAGTGGACGCCCTTCCGCCGTGACGCGGTAGACGCGGCCATAGGTTCGCTGGCGACTGGGGTCGCGCAGGTTGTGCTGCATGTGGCCGATGATCGGGTTCTGCCAATCAACGAAGTAAAGCGAACCGTCCGGCGCGGTCTCCATGTCAACGGGGCGGAAGTTCGGATCGGACGAGAAGAGGATCGGTTCCGGATCCTCCGTCGCACCGAGGCTCGAATCCTGATCGTGAACCTTGTAGTTGAGGATCCCCTGGAAGCCGATCACGTTGCCGACGAGCAAATTCCCCTGAAGCGATTCGGGGAAGTGGCTGCCCGCAAGGTATTCAATCGCCGGACAAGGGCGGGTCCGCTGCTTGTAGACGCTCGGCGTGCCGCCGTGCTTGTTTGGGAACTCAAGATAGCTGGAGAAGAGCGGCGCGTGGTAGGGGACCGCACCCGTGCCATCGACGACGATGTCCTGGCCCCACGCATCGAAGGCGTGTCCGTGCGGGTTGGCAAAGCCGTAGGTGACGTAGACGTCGAACTTCTGGGCTCGCGGTTCGTAGCGGAAGACCGCACCATTCTGCACGCGGCGGGTCGGCCCCCACGGCGATTCGACCTGCGTCTGATGGAAAGTTCCCTCCTGGAAGTAGACCGCGCCGCCCGGATCGAGGACAAAACTGTTCGACGTGTGATGCGTGTCGGCGGTATCGAGGCCGTGGACCAGCCGCTCCTTCACGTCATACTTGTCATCGCCGTCGGTGTCCTTGAGGAACACGAGGCTCGGCCCCTGAGCCACCAGCACGCCTCCGCCCCAGAACTCGAAGCCGGTGATGTTGTGAAGATCTCCGGCGAAGGTGATGCACTTGTCCGCACGGCCGTCGTCGTTGGTGTCCTCGAAGATCAGCAGGCTGTCGTTCATCGGGGTGGTCGGCTTCCAGTGCGGATACGTCGGCCACGTCGCCACCCACAGCCGGCCCTTCGTGTCGAAGGCCATCTGCTGCGGACTGATGAGTTCCGGGAACTGCGCCTCGTCGGCGAAGCATTGGACCTTCAACCCCTTGTGAATGGTCATCTTTGTGATGGCCTCTTCACCCGACAGGAACAGGTGCTTGCCATCGGGCAGCGTCCCCGGCTTGTTGGTGATGACGTTGAGGAACTTGGGGAGATTGCTGTCGTCCGGCTTGACCGACTTCCCCTGAGCCGCCGCCCACACGACCTTGTCCCGGTTCGAGGTGAGCGTGTCGAGCACTTCCAGCTCGCGCTGACCGACCGCATAGTTCGACAGCCCGTCGCCGTAGCCACCCCCTTTGGGATCCTCCGAAAACTTGAGAAACGCCCGTTCGCCATACGTCGAATAGCCGTCGGTCACGCGGTAGCGATTGAACCAGTAGAAATTCTTGTCATTGACCGTCGAACGGAGCGCGGTGAGACGCGGGCTATCCAGTTTGCGATCAGCCAACATATTGTTTGGATCGGTCGGAAACGAGGAGAGTGCCGAAGCAGCCAACAGCCCAATCCACGAGTCCCCCTCGTTCGTCTGGTGGATTCCATTGGCTGTGAGCCTCATTGGTCGAGGGCTGACTTTGGACTGCTCAATCATGTTGGAAATGAGAGCGAAGAGATCGACGAACAGGACATCGTTCGCCTTGGCAACCTCAGCCATCGCGTCGGAATACATCTTGAGCCGTGCGTTAGAAGCATCAACCTGCGCTTTCGATGGCAGGTTCGGATCGTCGATGAACTCCTGCGCGATGGGCGAGAACAGCACGAGCTTGGGTGCCGACTTGCCGTTGTACTTTTGAGCGAGCGTGTGCTTGATGAAGTCTTCCACGTTCTGCTTGAACGCGGGCAGACCCGCCTCGCCCGCGAAGGACTCGCCGTAGCCGTAGAAGGCGAAGATCACATCGGCCTTGGTGTTGGTCAGCTTGAAGCGGTCCTCGCTGACGGTGCCGGGTTCCTTGTCGCGTGTGGACAGCTTGTTCGGTTGAGGGACTGGAGCCGATCCGGTCAACCACTGATCGAAGGTTCCGAAGTCCATCGACCTCATCCGGCGACTCGGATTTTTGAAGCCGTCAATCTCATCTCCCGAAAAGCCGAGGTTGCGGAAGACGAGTTCGTGCTCGGGGAACCGGGCATGAATCAGCGTTTCGAGCCAGCCATAGTGCTGCATCCGCTCGGCCAGCGTGTTGCCGACGATACAGATGTGATCGCCCTTTTCGAGCATGAATTGCTGGGCAGAAGCCGGCAGCGGGGCCAGCAGCGCGAGAGCAAGAGCCAGCTTGAACTTCATCGTTCAGTTCCTTGAGTCAGCGACTTCGGGGCGGTCAATCTTGGTGAAGGCAAATCATGACGGATAAGACACCAGCACCCCGACTGCTGTGAGCCGTCGGGGTGCTGGTGGAGTTTGGAGTCTTAGCGTCGGGCGGCGGGATGCTTGAGTGGCAGCCAGGCACCATTGGCATCGCTGCTGGCGACGCATTGCTGGATGAAGTACATCCCCTCGACGCCATCGTAGACGTTGGGGTAGATCGTGTTGTGACGCTCGAACGATTGGCCGGCCGCCCGCTTCACCATGTCGTCGTAGGCGAAGCGGTAGACGTTGGCGAAGGCCTCGAAGAATGCTTCGGGATGTCCGCTTGGCAGGCGACACGCCGCCTTGCCCGACGCATTCATGAAGCTCGCGTTCGGATCGCGGGTGTAGATCGCATGCGGCTGCCCGTTGCGACGGACGGTCATTTCGTTGGGGTTCTCCTGTCGCCAGGCCAGCGCGCCTTTCGTGCCATCGACTTCGATGAACAGATCGTTTTCGCGGCCGTGCGAAATCTGACTGGCCGTCACACTGCCGAGGCCGCCGTTCTCAAAGCGAATCACGGCGTGACCGTAATCGTCCAGCTTGCGGCCCGGTTCAAATGCCTTGAGGTGACACGAGACCTCCTCGGGGAGCAGGCCCGTCATGTAGCGGGCGAGGTTGTAGGCGTGAGTGCCGATGTCGCCGAAGCAGCCCGCCGCACCCGACTTCGTCGGATCGGTTCGCCAGGCCGCCTGCTTCTGGTCGGACGACTCGAGCCGGGTTCGCAACCAGCCCTGGATGTAGTTGGAGCGGATCGCCTGAATTTCACCCAACTCGCCGCCGAGGATCATTTCGCGAGCCTGTCGGACCAGCGGATAGCCGGTGTAGTTGTGTGTCACCGCGAACACGGCCCCCGACTTTTCGACGAGCTTCACCAGCTCTTCGGCCTGCGCCAGATCGAACGTCATCGGCTTGTCGCACACGACGTTGAAGCCCGCCGCCAGAGCCGCCTTGGCAATCGGAAAGTGCGTGTGATTCGGAGTGGCCACGGTCACGAAGTCGATCCGCTTGTCGGCGGGAAGCGCGGCTTCCTTCGCGCACAGTTCCTCCACCGATCCGTAGGCGCGGTCGGCCGCGATGTCGTAGGCCGGAGCCGACGCCTTGGCTCTTGCCGCGTCGGATGACAGCGCACCGGCCACCAGTGCGGCGCGGTTATCCAAGACCGCGGCCGTGGCATGCACGCGGCCGATGAAGGCGCCCTGTCCTCCGCCCACAAGGGCCATGCGCAGTTTGCGGTTGAGTGAACCGTTGGTGGACTCCATGTGATGCTCCTCAATGATGTTGCAAACGATTTGGTTCGACTTTCCGGCGGGTCGGCAGCATATCGGACGACATGGTCGTTTGCCATCGACCGGTTGGCACACGACCGTGTCTGCCCGCCTCAACTTCGCCGCTGTTCCGGTCTGGGCCGAATCGGGGACTAGCCGGAAAAATCGCCGGCCGTTAGAGTAGTTCCCGCGTCGATCGACGCTCATCGTTGCGGGGACATCCCGGTGCCGATGGTGGTCAACTGGCGGGCAATCCAAAATGGAAGAGGAGCGGATCATGCAACCGAAATCAAACGAACGACGTCTGGTCTGGATGGGAATGGGGCTGATGGCCGGGCTGTGTCTCGCGTACTTCTGGCCGCACGAAATGGCTCACGCCATCGCAACAGATCGCGATGATCGCTTCGCCATGTGTACGGTCGATGTCGGCTTTGCCAATCCCGAGGCGATTTTCGTACTGGACTTCCTCACCGGCCGGTTGCAGGGTGCGATGCTCAATCAGCAGTCCGCAACATTCACGAACTTTTGGGCGAGAAACATCGCAGCCGACTTCCAGCAGCAGGCCGATGCCGCAGCCAAGGCCAAATACGTAATCATCCCCGGCCGCGCGGACCTGAACAACAAGGGGGGAACAACCACGGCCGCGGGTGTGCTGTACATCGGCGAACTGACCTCGGGCAAAGTCGGGTGCTACCGCTTCTCGTTCAAGACGTCGAGAACGGTGATGCCGCTCCAGACGCTGGAGCCGTTCGCCTACTTCCCGTTCCGAGAAGAAACTCGCGAGTAGTCACGGGCGAACGCAAACTTTCGTCCGCATGATCCACAACAGCCCGGCAGCTTCCACTGCCGGGCTGTTTCGTTGACGGAGTTGCCGGTGACGCGAGTGAATCGGAGTGAGAATCCACAACGGACCAATCGCTGCTGTCTCATCAGGGGAGCAGGCGATTTCAGAACGATGCGTCTCCAAAGACTGCCTGGTAGCCGACGACAACCAGAGTCAGTGCCAACAGCAATGTGCCCAACGCACCCATGACAATTCCAAAGACGGCTCGTCCCATTCCCGTCCTTTTCGGATTGGCCCGAATCTCACGCACCGCCAGGATCCCGGCGAGGAGCGCGAACGGCGCGGGGAGGCACAGCACCGAGAACAGTCCCAGGTATCCCGCCGCGATGGCCCAGCCCGACCGACCGACGGGCAACAAGAATCGCATCAGAGGATCGTCGTCCTCCGTCGACTTCGACGAGATCGCCAGTGGTTCGAGTCCCGGCAGGCCGGTGTACTTCTTGGGGAGGCTCATGAAATCTCGTTTCTGTTCGATCGAACCATCGTTCATTCGTCACGTCGACATCGGCACATCGACCCAGCGCCGCTCGGCAAACGATTGCAGTGTGGCATCGGCCACGGCTTGGGCACTCGCCCCGTCGTCGAAGCCCGGCACGGCGTCGCGGCCCTCCACGATCGCACTGACCAGTTCGTAGACGAGGTCATAGCGGAAGACGGTGCTCGGTTTCCCTTCGGTCGGATTGCGCGGGCTCCCTTCCGGCTTCATGAACTCGGCGGGGACCAGCGACTTCTCCATCGAGCCGCCGTGCTTGCCGACGAGGATGTAGTTCGGATCGACGAGTTGATACACGGCCGAGCCTTCGCTGCCGTTGACCTCGGCCCATTCGAATCCCACGCCGTGGTTGTGGTGCCCCTTCATGAGCGTGCTTCCCTCCCACACGCCCACCGCGCCCGAGGCGAATGTGCCGATCAGAGCCGACCAGTCATCAACCTCAGACGGCGCGCAGGACTTGCCGTCGGCGGTCTTGTCGCGCGGGACAAACGTCTTCACCGCGCCGCACACGCTTTGAATCGGCCCCATCAAGTCCTGCGCGAAGTCGATCCGATGGATCGTCATGTCGTAGAGGTCTCCCGCCCCTGCCAGCTTCTGGTACTGACGCCAGCCCCAACTGGTCTCGGGCAGGTCGAGAAACCGCTGGCTGCGGAAGTGCCTCGGTTCGCCGAGCGATCCGCTCTTCACGAGGTGCCGCAGGTAACGCATCGACGGGGCGAAGCGGTAGGTGAACGCGGTCATGTGCCGCACTCCCCTGGCCTTCGCCGCCTGATACATCTCGGCCGCCTCGGCATAGCTCACACCGAGCGGCTTCTCGCACATCACGTGCTGGCCACCGTCGATGCAGGCCAGCGCGATGTCCCTGTGGGTGAAATTGGGCGTCGCGATGATGACGGCGTCGATGTCGCGGTCGCCGGCGATCTCTTCGTACTTCGTCGTGTACTTGGCCGGTCCCCACTCCTGTTTCCGCTGGTCGAGCAACTGTTCGTTCGGATCGCAGACGGCCGCCAGTTCGCAGCGTGGATCGAGCTTGATCCCCGGCACGTGATGAAAGTCGGATACCAATCCCGCCCCGATGATCGCGATGCGCACCTTATCGTTCGCCATGTGAGTCTTTCTGGAATCGAAGAAGCCTGTCAGCCGCAGGCGGTCGTTGTTTGCGGCGGGATTGTTTCAGAGGCTCCCCGAGTTTGCAAACGGCTCATCAACAAACGGCCATCATGAATTCAGTCACGTCCGATCGCGGTGTTCACCAATACCAGTGCCTGCTCGTGCGTCGCGATCTCGCCGTTGAGTTGCGCGTCCCGAACCGCATCGAGCAGCGTCCTAAACTCAGGTCCTGGTTTCAGGCCGAGCGACTTCAAGTCGTCTCCCGTCATGAGGGGCGGCGGGTCGATGATCGATTGCGGCGTTTTCGCAAGATATTCGTCGCAGAACAGCACCGGTTGCATGTCGGCTGCGTGGGCGAGACGTTTCACCCGCAAGAGGGCGATCAAATCATCGCGATACGGATGAGCGAGCGTCCGCTTCAGGCGGGCTGGCATTTGCGAAGGGGCATCGGCGAGATCGTCCTGGTGCGCGACGAGCCACTCAATCCGATCGGTCTCGTCATTCGAGAGCCGGAGCCGGTGGCAGATGTCGTACACCACGGGCCTCGCGGGGAGCGAATGCAGCAGCGTCGCGAAGGCCAACTCGAACGAGGGCTGTTGCAACAGCGTCAGCTCGTCCAGCTTTCTGAGCGGGAGACGTATGCCCTCCGGTTCCCTTTCGCCACCCAACTCGGGGAGGATCACGTTGAGCAGTCTCACATCCGCACACAGTTCGACCGCCCGCCGACGATGTGGATCGACCAGCATGCGCCGCAACTCCTGAGCGATCCGCTCCTGACTCACGACAACGATTTCGTCCGCCATCTCACGGACCGCAGCAGCGGTGATCTCATCGAGCGCAAAGTCGAGCGTTGCCGCGAACCTGACGGCCCGCAGCATCCGCAGCTTGTCCTCGCGCATCCGTTCGTGCGGGTCGCCAATCGCCCGGAGGACGCGTGCGGCGAGATCGGCTTCTCCGCCGACAAAGTCCAGCACGCGCGCGTCAATCGGATCGTAGAACATCCCGTTGATCGTGAAGTCGCGGCGCTGGGCGTCTTCCTCGGGAGTACAGAACGCGACGCTCTCCGGACGCCGACCGTCGTGATACGGTCCCTCGGTCCGAAACGTGGCGACTTCGACGTGTCCGGCCTCCCGCGGACCGGTGACGACGATGACTCCGAAACTCGCGCCGACCGCCAGCGTCCGCCGGTGGCCGAACAATTCGCGAACCTGTTCCGGCCGTGCGGTCGTGGCGACGTCGTAGTCCTTCGGTTCGCGGCCGAGCAGCAGATCGCGAACGCAGCCCCCGGCCAAAAGTGCGGTGTGCCCGGCCGCTCGCAATTTGCGAACGATCTCAACGGCAAACTCACGCGGGGGGGAAGAGGTCGTCATGCGAGGCCGATTACCTTCAGCAGCCATTCAACGCAACAGCCGGAAGCATCTTCGCAGACACTCCCGGCTGTCGGAAAGTTCGGCAATCGTCCATTGCCTTGACTCGGTGGAGTGAAGAATCAGCTTTCCGCGGTTCCCAGGGCCGTCCCGCTATCAATCTTCACGGGCTTGTAGCCGCCAATCGCCTTGAAGTAGATCAGCAGCACGAGATAAATCGCCGCCATCGTGGCGGGGATGAACGAGTCCGCCACCAACGTCTTGCGGTCGCCTTGGATGCTGGCGGCTTGCACCTGCTTCTCGGCCGGCGTGAGTACGGTGTCTGCCGCTTTGGGATCCCCACGACTGCCGTCCTTCAACACTCCCGCCTCTTTGAGCTTTGCCGCCAGCGCCTTGAGATTCTCATGCTCTTCCTGGGCCGCCTTCCGATCGCTCTCCGAAAGCTTCGAGAGTTTCTCGTCCGTCAAATCGTCGACCTTGCCCTTTTCGAGGATGCCGCGTGCGCCGTCGAGTTTCTTCTGAATTTCACCGAGCTTCTTGCCGTCCAAACCCGTCGCATCCTCAAAGATCAGGAATTTGCTGGGCTTGTCCGCCTTGTACTCCTCAAAGGTCGCCGCACTGGCCGTCTTCAGCGCCTCACCAGCGAACCGGTCCTTCGAATAGCCCAGCCCCGGCGCGCCGATCAAACCGGCGGACATCATGCCGACACCGCCCATGATCGAAATGGCCAGAGCGCCCGTGCGTGGGAAGCGGTCCGAAGCCACGGCCAGCATCGTCGGCCAGAAGAACGTCTTGCCGATCGCATAAACGGTGAGGGCCACCAGAGCGCCAGCGAACGTCGCGATCCCGCTGGCCAGATTCAAACCCACACAGGCGAGGACCGCGCACACCAACAGGATTCCCACCGGTGACAGCCCGATTTTCTTCTCGATGAAGTCCGCACAGAATCGAAGCCCGAACATCATCAGCGACGTGAACACGAACAGCCATTTGCCTTCCTGCGAAGTCAGGATGTTGCCGGTGATGTTCTGAATCCAACTATCCGTGCCGAGTTCAACGGCACCGACCAGTGCGTGGGTGACAAACAACGTAAACAGCAGGAGAGAACCCACCGAGAACTGCGTCATCATTCCCACTCCGATCAAGCACGCCCCTCCCACGGCATAGCCGATATACGACGCCGTCTGAGCCGCAGCGTCCGACTGCGCGGCCGTCGCCCCGGCGGGCGTCAGGAACGGAGTCAGCACGCTGCTGAAGAACAGCGCCAACAGCAGACTGACCACGAGAGCACCGAGGACTCCCACGTCCTTGAACATCTCACCCAGGCTCAGGCCCTTTTGCGACGCTTCCGATTTCGGGAAGCTCTGTCCGAGGAACATCAGGCCGTAAAGAACGGTCGGAATCAGGAACAACGCGAACTGAATCTTCCAATGCACACCGTAGATGTCATCCAGCACCCAACCCGACGCGCTGCCCAACACCAATCCCGCCGGCCAACTCGCGTGCAGGATATTGAGGTAGTGCGTGCGGTTTTTGAAGAAGAGTGTCGCCACCAGCGGATTCGCCACGGCCTCCAAGACTCCATTGGCCAGAGCGAACAAAAACGAACCCCACGTCAACAGTTGGCCGACCGTTTCTTTGCTCATCTCGGCATTCGGAGCGAACGTGACCACGGCTGACAGCACGTGCAGGCCGAAGGCTGCAATCACGAGTTTCCCGTAACCGATTTTGTCGCAGATGATCCCGCCAATGATGATGCCGAAGCAAAAACCTGTGAAGCCGATGCCGTTGATGTCTCCGACTTCCTTGGCGGTGAATCCGTACTCAGTCCGCCAGTTGTCCAGAAATCCACCGCGAATCGAAAAGCCAATTCCCGCCGCGAGGATCGCCATGAATCCCGCCCACAGCAGGCGCTTCGCATTCGACGCGGTGCCTTCGTTACTTTCAATGCTCATTGTTGTGTCCACCTTTGAAGAAGATTGGAGAACCGGTGCGTCCCTGCGAACAACTCCTGGATGCCCTGACGACCGGCCTTGCGAAGCCTCGACATGCGAAGGCGGAATGCTATCCGCTCGCATCTCATCTTTCCACGAACGCACCGTGAGTTCCCGATCCGTCCGAATGACGGGCAAAACGTGACGGTTGTACCGGCTCCGCACACGGGGCACGGCCATCAACGATTCACCGCCGCGAAAGAGTCAGCAGCACATCGTTGCTACTTCGGGCGATGATGCCACCCGGCAGATTGGCCGATCCGCCGACGAGTGCGATCTCAGCGAGGCGGTTCCATTCGGGGAAGCCCATCGACTGGCGCGGCCACTGTTGGCGCTGCCACAACTGCACGAAGACCTCTCGCACGAGATGCCTCGGTTGGTTGGCGAGCGGTCGCACGTCGAGACGCACCGTGTCCGGCTGGGCATCCAGCAGCGACTGATCGAGCAGGCGTTCGGCCAGCGTGGCGAGCGTCGACTCAATCTCAGCCGCCTGCTCGGCGAGGCGGTGCAGCGACTGATCGACTCGCGTTCCAAACCGGTTTCGCAGTTGAGGCAGCAACTCATGACGCAGCCAGTTCCGAGTGAGCGACGTGTCGGTGTTGCTCGCATCCGTGCGGAAGTCCTGTCCGAGTTCGAGCAGGTACGCTTCAATCAACTCGCGACGAATGGCGAGCATCGGCCGTACGAGCCAACAGCCGGATGCCGACTGCCGCTCCACCGGAATGCCTCGCAGTCCGGACAGCCCCGTCCCGCGAAGAATGTGGTGCAGCACCGTTTCGACCTGATCGTCGGCCGAATGAGCCAATGCCATGACACGACAGTCGCATCGCGCGGCAACGTCGTCGAGAAATCGATGCCGCGCATCGCGTGCCGCCTCTTCCAACGCGGACTGCTTCGAGTTCAGAACCGCTTCGTCGACCGAACCAATGTCCACAGGAACACCCAGCGAAGCACAGAGGCTGCTCACCCAAACGGCATCCTCGTCGCTGGCTGCTCCGCGCAGCTTGTGGTTGAGATGCGCGACGTGCAACGTCAACGAGAACTCATCTCGCAGCTCGACGAGGCCGCGCAACAGGGCCACGCTGTCGGCTCCGCCCGAGACGCCGACGAGGACGTTGGCCTTTTCGACTTGGCAGCGTGCGAGGCCCTGTCGCAGAGCGGTCAGAAAATCGGTGGTGGCCGTCAACGAAGCAACTCCCGCTAGGCGGCACTTGGTTCGCTGATGCACTTCAAATCCTTTGGTGAAGCAGAACGTCCGTCACGCCAGGACTTCGTTGATCGCGTGGCCGTGTTCGAGGACGGCCACCGGGCGACCGAAGCGGTCGGGGACGCGGGTCTCGGTCTCGATGCCGAGGCACTCGTACATGGTGGCGGCGATGTCGGCGGGGCCGTAGCCGCGCGTGATCGGATAGGCGGCATGCTTGTCCGTGGTGCCGACGACTAGGCCCTTTTGAACACCAGCTCCGGCGAAGAACATCGAACCGCAGGCCCCCCAGTGGTCGCGGCCTCCCAGCGTGTTGATCTTCGGCGTGCGGCCGAACTCGGTCAGATAGACGATCAGCGTCGAATCGAGCAACCCGCGCTGCTTGAGATCGCTGATGAGCGCCGCGAAGGCCTTGTCGATCCCCGCCACGCTGTAGCCGCGCTTGCACATTTCCGAGACGTGCGGGAACTTCTGCTCGGGAACATTGTGAATGTCCCACACGTTTCCGTAGTCGGGGTCGTAGCCGTAGTCGACCATCACGAACCGAGCGCCCGCCTCGACGAGGCGTCTCGCCGTCAGACACCTCCCGCCGATCTTGGTCCGTCCGTACTGATCGCGCAGCGCGGTCGACTCCTGCGTCACATCGAAGGCGTTGCGCACCAAGGGCGACGAGAGCAGCTTGAGTGCCCCGCCGTAGTGACCCTCCATCGCCGGCAACGCACCCGATTTGTCGATGTTTCGCAGGGAATCTTCGAGGCTCGTGCGAAGCTGACTGCGGCGTTCGAGCCGTCCGATCGAGACTTCCTTGGGGAACCGCAACTCGGGCGGGTTGAGGTCTTCGTCGCTGAGCGGCGAGGGATTGTAAGACTTCTCACCCACGGTGAAGTCGGGCTGTTCCGGCTGCCCGCCCACGCAAAACGGCGCGTACTGATTGCCGAGCCAACCACCGACGAACAGGTTGTGCGGCGGCGGTCCCGGGCGAGTGATCCCCGGCACGGCAATGTAGCCCGGCAAACCATTGCGCGGGCCAAGTAAAAAGTTCACGATGGCCCCGATGTTCGGCTCCGTGAACAGTTGAGCCTGCGTCACCTTCCGACCCGACAGCGTGTAGACCTGACTCAACAGATGGTCGTCACTGTCGTGCGAGAACGACCGCACCACAGCCAGCTCATTTGCGATGCGGGCCAGATTCGGACAGACCTCGCTGAAGAAGACGCCAGGTAGCGCGGTCGGGATCGCCGACAACGTCCCTCGAATCTGTTCGGGAGCTTCCGGTTTGGGGTCGAGCGAATCGATGTGCGTGACGCCGCCACCCATCCACAGAAAGATGACCGACTTCGCCTTGGCCGTCGGGTTGGAAGTGAACTCGGCGTGAGCGGTTCCACCGAACAAGCCGGGCAGAACCGAAGCCGACAGCGCCAGCGGACCGACCTTCAGCAGATCGCGCCGACAAACGAGCGACTTCAATTGTTCATGCCGCAGCGAATTGAGTTGGCTCATCAGGACAGGCCCTCGTGGCGGGAAGAGGCGGGCGGTCTACGTTGGACGGGCGGCATTATGCCTTGTCGGCTGCGGAGGGGGCAAGACATCAATGGCATCCGATGTCGAGCAACCTCCCGGCGGCGGACTCGGCGTATTGGATGACATCGGGAACGCCGACGCCTCGATAGGCGTTACCCGCCAGAGCGAGGCCGGGGTGTCGCGCGGCGAGGGCCTCGATGCGGGCCACTCGATCCAGATGGCCGACGTGGTACTGCGGCATCGCGCGCGGGTAGCGATAGACCTTGACCAGTTCAGGCTCACCGCGCACGCCGAAGATGTCGGCCAGTTCGGCCAGGACGAGCGAGACCAGTTCCGTATCGGACAGGTTGAACAACTCCGGTTGCAACGCACCGCCGACGAACGTACGGAGCAGCACCGAGCCATCGGGAGCGCGATCGGGAAACTTGCGACTCGAAAACGACACGGCGAGTATTTTTCGCCGCTCTCGCTGTGGAACGACCAACCCGAAGGCGTGCAGTGGATGAGCGACATCCGCGAGCCGATGACCGGTGACGACGAGCGCACTCGATGCGTATTCGATCTCGCCCAGCAAGGACGCCAGTTCGCGATCGAGGTCGCCGAGCAAGTTCGCCGCATGGTACGAGGCTGCCGCCACGATCACCGCATCGCTCGAGTGAATCGATCCGTCGGCGAGTTCGATGCGATAGCGACCGCGTCCAGCCCCGGCATTCTTTTGCGATTCCTCTTTTCCTGTCCCCTCGCCCCCGTCTTCGGGGGAGAGGGTTAGGGTGAGGGGGGCCTTCGATTCCGGTGTGCTCGCGCGCACAATGCGAGCAACCGGCGCGTTCAGTTTCACTTCGCAAGTCGCCTCGACGCGCGATCGCAGGGCCGACAACAAATCCTCCATCCCACCGGCCAGTCCCGCGAACAGGCCGTATCGTGCGCCGCTCGACTTCGTGTCAGTGGCAGTACCGCTCGGATCGGGCGGCGAACCGGACGGACTGCCGTCGGCTGTCGGCTGCTGTCCGTCAGCTTTTTTGTTGGGGAACAGTGTCGCGCGCAGCAGGCTGCCGTGGTCTCGTTCCATCTCCAGAAACCGAGGCATCGTTGCGGCGAGGCTCAATTTCTCGGGATCGGACGTGTAGATGCCGCCGACGAGCGGTTGGACCAGTCGCTCCAACGCTTCGCGTCCAAACCGGCGACGCACAAAACTGGCGAGGCTTTCGTCAGGCAGTTCACTCGGGACGACCGCTCTACCGCGCGGCACAAAGAATTCGAGGCCCATGCGCAGCTTGCCCCACGGTGAGAGGATCGGCGAAACCAGCATCGGCCAGATCGCCGTGGGACTCATCAGTTGGAAACCTTCCGGGACGGGACGGGGTCGCCCTTTGAAGAGGACGAGCGCGCCGCGATGCCGTTCGGAGGTGGGGATCAAACGATCCTCAATGCCGAGCCGTCGGCAGAGGTTCGCGGCGGCGGGTTTGTTCGTGAGGAACGAGTCGGCTCCGGTATCGATCAGGTAGCCGCCGATTCGCTCGGTCCCGATGACGCCGCCAAGGCGCGGGCCGCTCTCGAACAGCGTGACCGCGAGGTTGGTCCCGCGTTCCCGCGCAAGCTCGATCAACCGATGCGCGGCTGACAACCCGGCGAGGCCACCGCCGATGATGGCGATGCGAAATGGTGGTGTGTCTTGGCTCATGGCACCGAATCGTAGCCCATGCTGCCAGCTTGGGCATTCGTGGCGGAGACGGCGGGGATGAAGACGCACACGCTGGCAGCATGTGCTACGTCGCCGTCAGCGGGTTCCCATTTCATGCACCATCTCGACGAGAGCCTTCACGTTTTCGGGGGGAACTTCGGGGAAGACGCCGTGGCCGAGATTGAAGATGTGGCCGGGTCGGCCTTCCGCCGCGTCGAGGATCGCTTTGGCTCGTCCTCGCAGCGTCGGCAGATCGGCCATGAGGGACACCGGGTCGAGATTGCCCTGCACGCCGACGTCATATCCGACCGTCTTCCAGCCCTCCGCGAAGTCGACCCGCCAGTCGAGGCCGATCACATCGCCTCCGGCCTCGCGCAGCAGCGGCAACAACGCGGGATTGCCCGTCAAAAAATTGATGACCGGCGTGCCGGGGCGGATGCCGTCGATGACCTGCTTCGTGAACGGCAGGGCATAGCGGCGGTAGTCCGCAGGTGAAAGGCATCCGGCCCAGCTATCGAAGAGTTGCACGGCCTGACAGCCAGCATTGATCTGAGCGTTGATGTACCGAATCAGACTGCGGGACAGGCGCTGCATGAGCGTCGTCCACGCTCCCTCGTCGCGATACATCAGGCTTTTCGTGTCGAGGTAGTTTTTGGAACTGCCTCCCTCAATGACATAGGAGGCGAGGGTGAACGGCGCGCCGGCGAACCCCAGCAGCGGAATATCCGCCGGCAAGTCGCGGCGAATCAGCTTCACCGCGTCGAACACAAAGCTCAGCGAACCGACGTCCTCCAGTTCGCGAAACCGATCCACTTCGGCGGCGGTCCGGATCGGGTTGTGGATCACGGGCCCTTCGCCCTTGGCGTATTCGAGGTCGATCCCCATCGGCTCCAGCATGGGGAGCAGGTCTGCGAACAGAATGGCCGCGTCGACGCCGAGCACGCGTTGCGCGGTCAGCGTCACCTCCGCCGCCAGTTCCGGCCGCTTGCACAGTTCGAGGAACGTGACCTTCGAGCGGACGGCCATGTACTCGGGCAGATAGCGTCCGGCCTGACGCATGATCCAGACGGGAGTCGTATCGGTCGGCTCACGGCGGGCGGCTTTGAGGAGGCGGGAATTTTGCAGGGCAGGCGTCAGCATGGCGGCTCCGAAGTTGGGGCCGGATTGTAGCCGTGACTCACGGAGCCGAGTAGCGATGACTCACGAAGCCCCGTGCGGAGTCTGAGGCTTCGTGATTGCGGGTTACCGGGCCAACAACCTGTCTCTCTCATGCCACACGTCACTTGGCGTATTCAACGACACGAGTTTCCCTGAGCACTGTGACTTTGACTTCGCCCGGATAGGTCAGAGTCGCCTCGATGGCGGCCGCCATGTCGCGGCAGAGCCGTGCGGCTTCGCGGTCGTTCACGTCCTGTGGATTCACCACGACGCGGACTTCGCGGCCCGCCTGCACCGCGAACGCCTGCTCGACCCCGGGGAAGCCGCACGCGAGCGTTTCGAGTTCCTCCAGCCGACGGACATACTTTTCGAGCGTTTCGCGCCGCGCTCCCGGTCGCGAGGCCGAGCACGCATCCGCGGCAGCGACCAGCACGGTGTAAATGTAATCGGGACGGATGTCGTCGTGATGGCCGAGCGCCGCGTGAACGACCTCGCCCTTCTCACCGTAGCGTTTGAGGATCTCCGCCCCCACCGCCGGATGTCCCCCTTCCATTTCATGGTCGGCCGCCTTGCCGAGGTCATGCAGGAACCCGCACCGTCTCCCCAGGTTGCCGTTCAGCCCGAGTTGTTCGGCCATCAAACCCGTCAGGTGTGCCACTTCGATCGAGTGGCGGAGCACGTTCTGACTGTAGCTGGTCCGGAAGTAGAGCCGGCCCATGAAGTCGAGCACCTTTTCGTGCAGGTTCGGAACGCCGGCTTCCTGCGCGGCTTCGGTCCCCTGACGTCGAATGAAGGCCTCCATCTCCTTCTGCGTCTCGGCGACGACCTCGTCGATGCGCGTGGGATGAATGCGACCATCCTGAATGAGTTTGACCAGCGCCTGCTTGGCCGTCTCACGGCGGACGCTGTCGAACGCCGAGACGACAACCACACCGGGCGTGTCGTCGACGATGACATCCACGCCGGTGGCCTTCTCGAACGCGCGGATGTTGCGGCCTTCGCGACCGATGATCCGGCCCTTCATCTCGTCACTCGGAATGTCGATCGTCGAGACCGTCGACTCCGACGTGTGAGCCGACGCATACCGCTGGATCGCCATGCCGATGATCTCGCGCGCCTGTCGCTCGGATTGCTGTTTGAGCTCCGCCTCATGCTTGATGATCAATGCACCGGTCTCGTTCTTCAACGAGCGTTCGAGTTGTTCGAGCAGCATGTCGGTGGCGGTCTTCTGGTCGAGACCGCTGATCTTGTAGAGCTGCTCCTGCGCCTGTTTGACGCTCCTGTCGAGTTCCTTCTCTTTCGCATCGACGACTTTGTTGCGATCGACGAGCTTCTGCTGGGTCGTCTCCAGCATCCGTTCCTTTTTCGCGATGTCGTCCTGTTGCTCCTTGAGCCCCGCTCCGCGCTTGTCGAGTTGTCGTTCCTGGTTTCGCAACTCGTCGCGGGCCGCGTTCAGCTCCTTGTCGGCGGCCTCGCGCCGCCGCAGTCCCTCTTCCTTGGCCTGAAGCTCGGCCGTCTTGACGAGGTTCTCGCCATCACGCTTGGCCTGCAACAAGATCTCATCGCGAGTCTTGAAGGCCGTTCCACGAATCGCCCGTTCGGCGAAGAAGCCGACCACGCCGCCGATCAACAATCCCAGCGCGCCCAACACGTATTCCATGGCCCAACTCCCGGCTGTCTGTTCCGGAGACGCCAGTCCACCGGCGCGAAACCGCGCGCGGAGAGACTTGGTTGAGAGCGGCACAGTTCGAGTCCACGGCCAATGGCCGCAGATCGACTGCCGGAGCGAGCGGTCGTCGAGACGAGAAGATCAGCCGCGCAGAGAGCGCCGAGACGGGAAGGCCACCGTCACGGGAGATGCCGACAAATGCCAACCACCACGCTCGTTGAGACGCCAGCCCCACGGGGGACCAACCGCCAACCAGCGCACGGCATTTGCCGGCCAAGAGGAATCGCACGAACCGACTCGAAAGCGCACTCTCCAACATTGCGGCACCGGCCGGGCCGGAACGCGATGACGGACACGACGCAACACTTCGCGACCCTGGCCAATCAGCCAAGCCACCAAGCGGAGCAATTCGCCGAGGAACGGGAACATCCTGGCTCTTTCACGCAACCGAACATCAGGCAAGAACATGTCAGCAAGCCTCGCACGAGGCCCGCCTTCAACAAACCGTTCAACTCCGAGCCGCAAACGACCCGGCGATCTCCAGGAGTAGTAGTCTTGACGAAAACGTCCCGAAGGATCGGCGGGCATGGTAACACGTGACGGCGCAGGTGCAACTCAACGCGAGTTGAGGGTTGAAGGTTGAGGGTTGAGGGTTGATCGACAGAAAAGGCGATTTCGCTCCTGCACTGTTCTGCCCATCAACCCTCAACCATCGACCATCAACCCCTCATCCCGGATGCTTCGCCGCAAGAAGCCGACGTCCCGCCTCAAGGGCCTCCCTGACGAGTGGTCCCATTTTCGGATGTGACGGCTGCAAATCGACGATCAGTCCACCTTCCTGCAGGGTCTCCGTGGCCGTGGGTCCGATCGAGGCCACCACGCAGCGATTCGCGGCAGACAACCACTCGCGCGACAACCCGGCTTCGTCCGCGACGGCCAGCACGTTGTGAAGCTGTTGCGCACTGGTGAACAGAATCACATCGAAGTCACCCGCGATGGTTTGATCCACGGCGGCTCGAAGCGGAGCCGTGTCTTCGGGGAGTGCCCAGCGATAGACCGGAACCGGCTGCACACTGGCACCGCGAGCGACCAGTTCGCGGTAAAGCTCTTCACTCGGCTTGCCGTATTCTTGAATCGCGATCCGGCATCCGGACAACGGCCCGGCGGAATCGAGCGTGGCGAGGAGTTCGCGCCACGTGTTCGGTTCTGGCGCACGGTGATCGATTCGCAAACCCCATTTGCCTAGCACGACCGTCGGTTTCGGACCACGCACAACTGTTGTGCAGCCTTCCAGCGCCGACAGGATCGTCTCGCGAGGCCACCGCGTTTCGAGCGTCTCCATCAGCGCGGTCGCTCCGACCCCCGTCATGAACACGACGAGGTTGATTCGGCCCGCCAGCAACTCCTCACCGAAGGCAAATGCCGCCGAGTTCTCGTCGAGCGGGATCTCGCGCATCGAAGGAGCGATCGTCGCCACTCCGCCGTGCCGTTCGATGAGCGACCGCATGTCGTCGCCACGTCGACTTTCCAGGCTGAGCACTCGCAGGGGTGCCGTTGCAGAGTCCGCGTTCGACATCGCATCGCTTTCGTCGGAGAACCGTCAGGCTGACCGACGACGAGCGTATCGCTGAGGTCTCGGCGCGTGAAGCTCATGAGAGTCGCCACGATCACACAGCAGAAGTTCTCCACCGGATTATTCGTCGACTCTATGTGCCTCCGGCTGAGTGTCGGATCGAAGCCTGACGCGCAAGCGAAGATCAACGTCAATCGGTCGTTCGCTTGCGCGCAGGCTTCGATCCGAGTGCGAATAATCCAATCGCAACGTCACCCAAAGAAAAGAGTAGTCGGCTGGAGGCATAGGCGCTCGCCCGGCTACGGCCATCGGACCGTCTCCGGCTACACCTCCAGCCGAACTACCCCTGGTGGAACAGACCGCTCGTTGGGTTCTTGTTTTTTTTCGATTGCCTCCGTGCGGCGGTCGAGTCGAAATCGTTTCGACATTCCCCGCATCGCAACCGGTGTGCCGAGCGTGACAGCTTTCAACGAGCCATTGGCAAATGACTGTTTTCAAAGGTTCCCGGTGTTGTAATGTTGTTTGGACCACAGTCTCGTCCATCGGTCTCGCGCGCGATTTAGGCAGGCGTGTCGGAAAGGTTCGCTTTGAACGCAGCGCCTTCTCAACTGTGCTCACGCGCGACGTGTGATACACTCCCGCCGCCTTGCGAAGACTTGACGATCACTTCGTGAATTACCTGCGAACGCGAACTCATTCGGCCCTTGAACGCGATGTCTGGTTCAGTCGATTTCACCCGCGAACTCGTGCTCCTCGGGACCGGCACCAGCCACGGTGTGCCGATCATCGGCTGCCACTGCCCGGTCTGCGAATCGACCAACCCTCGCAACAATCGCACTCGAACCGGCGTCGCGGTTCGGACTCCCGAAGGAACGTTCCTGATCGACACGTCTCCCGAGTTACGCATCCAACTGCTGCGCGAGCGGATCGACCTCGTCCACGCCGTCATTTACACCCACAGTCACGCAGACCATATCTTCGGCCTCGACGATCTCAGGCTGTTCGGCTACCGATTGAAGCGTCCAGTCCCGCTCTATTGTGAAGAGCCGGTCGAGCAACAAATCCGGTCCGCCTACTCCTATGCCTTCACTTCGGTGGACCCTGAACTGCACTACGGAGCCATCCCGCAACTCGAACTGCGCCGCATTGGGTTGGAGCCGTTTGAGCTGCTTGGCGTCCGAGTCCAGCCGATCCGCCTGATCCACGGAAAGCTGCCGGTTCTCGGATTCCGCATCGGTAACGTGGCCTTTTGCACGGATGTCAGCTTCATCCCGGACGAAAGCTGGCCGCTGCTGGAGGGACTCGACGTGTTGGTCCTCGACGCATTGCGAGACGAACCACATGCGACTCACTTCGGAATCCCGCAGGCGCTGGAGGTGGTCACGCGAGTGAAGCCAAAGCAAACGTACCTGACTCACGTCTCGCACTACCTCGAATACACCGAGACCAACGCCCGGTTGCCCGCTGGTGTCGAACTCTCCTACGACGGGCTGAGGATTCCCTACTAGCCTCGGACTTTGTTGCCTGGGTTTAGCTAATCGCTAACAGCTAAGAGCTTCTCCGCCATGTTAGACCACGAAACAGCGATGTGTGCCTACGTTCAGCTCGCCGTCTTGTCGGACGAGAAGCAACAGACTCTGGTCCGCGATCGGTTCCTGCTGCTCGCGGGCGTCGAGGCCTGCCGCGCGGGATGGCTCGATGTCGCCGAGCGTTGTCGCGAGAAGCTCGTCGTGTCAAACCCGGCTCACCAACTGAACCATCACGCCACAATGGCCGATGCCCTGCGCGACACCGACTTCCACCAACTCGTCGCCAAGTGGGAACGCTACTGCCCGTTCGAGCAGGCCGAACACCTGCTCCGCCAGTTGGGACTGACTCCCGAAGGCGACCAGCCGGAAGTCTCGCGCGGTGAGCGGATGATGCAGTTGCTGAGACAGGAGTCAGGAGACAGAAGTCAGGAGTCAGAATAAAGCATTCACGTGTTCATTCTGTCTTCTGAATTCTGACTCCTGAATTCTTGCTTCTCACACAAACCCGAGCGTCTCGAACTTCCCACCGAGCACGCCTTCCGAGGGGATTTCGAGCCACTTCTCCAGCAGCGTGGCGTAGACCGAGCGGAAGTCGGTCGTGAACTTGAGGTCTCCGTCGGTGAGGTCCGTCAGGCTCGGATGCTTGCCGTGCAGACCGGCCTTCCCCGTCGGAGTCAGCGCGAACAACATCGAGGCCGCGCCGTGATCGGTCCCCAGGCTGCCGTTCTCGGCGACGCGGCGTCCGAATTCGGAGAACGTGGCGAGGGCCACTCGATCGTTTAGCTTGTGCTCGGTCAGATCCTGCTCGAACGCGCGGATCGCTCCCGACAGTTCAGCCATCAGCGCGGCGTGCCCCGGCTGTTGTTGCGAGTGCGTGTCGAAGCCGTCGAGCGACACAAAATACATCCGCGCGGGAAAGTCCGCCGTCACCATCTGGGCGATCAACTTGAGGCGGTTTGCCAGCGCGGTCCCCGGATAATCGACCGTCGTCTTGTACGACGACGACATGCTCTTCAATCGCTCGGCACTGGTGAGGGCCGTCGTGGTGGCTCGCCGCAGAAAATCGAGTTCGCTGCCGGACGATGCCGCCTCGCCCGCCAGCCGCTTCTGCGCCGTGCGAGTCAACGTGCGATTGGCCGCCGAACCGTTGCCGTCCGACAATTGAAAGTCCTCGACGCGACGCAGAGTCGGCACGTTGACACGGCTGCTCACGAAGGCCAGCGGCAGCTTGTCGGTTCCCAACGTGAGAGCTTCGGCGAGCAGCGGCTGCCGATCGAACTGCCATTCGAGAGCACGGCCAAGCCAGCCATCGCGCGGCTCGGCCCGATCGGGTTCGGCTGACTGCCAGATGTCCATCGAACGGAAGTGCGAGCGATCCGGGTTCGGATAGCCGACGCCCTGCACGATGGCCAGCTTCCCTTCGTCGTACAGCTCACGCAACCCGGTCAGACTTGGATGCAGCCCGAATTGATCGTTCAGACGCAATGCTTGTCCCTTCTTGAAGCCGATCCCCGGCCGAGCCTTCTCATAAGCCGGGTCGCCAGTCGGGACGAGCGTATTCAACCCGTCGTTGCCTCCCGCCATTTGAATCAGCACGAGTACCCGCTTGTCGCGAGCCACCGCACCGGAAGCCGCCTCCGCCGCGCGAGTCAAAAATCGCGGCGGCATCGCCCCCAGCGAAACGATTCCCGCCGCTCCGAGTTGTCGCAGAAACTCACGTCGTGTTGATGAAGGCAACATGGTCGGGACTCCTGTTTGTCATTCCGTGGCACGGGCTGCCAGCCTGTGCGTGTTCGGTCAAAATGTTTCGCGTCTGCGTATTCCACGAACACGCACAGGCTGGCAGCCCGTGCCACGGTTCAGTGCAATTGATACTCAGGCAACGAGGCCACGAGTTGCAACAGTCCTCGCAGTTTCTGTACGGCGTTTCCTTCCGCCTGCTTGTGGTGCGAGGCCAGTTCGGCACGAAGCCGTTCGTCGGCCGTGCCACCGAGCAATAGCTTATCAAGCCGCGCGACAACCGACTCGCTGGTGCCACCCGCTCCGTCAATGATTGGCTTCGACAGCGTCGCGAGTTGATCGCCACTGGCCAAGGCCGTGGCAAAGTTTGTTCGCATCAGCAGCGACGAGGAGTTGACCCACAAGCGGCCACCTTCCCAGCCCTTGACCGACGGCGGTTCAAACACATCCTGCCCGAGGTCGGCGAGTATCTTCGCGACGGGAGGCCACTTCACGGTTTGGTCCAGCGACCGCAGCGATCCGACCACCAGATCGAGCGGTGACTTGATGACGGCTCGTCGGTGAGCGGCCTCAAAGAACAATTGCGAGGTGAGCAACTCACGCATCACCGGCGCGAAGACCAGGTTGTGATGCCGCAGCCGCCCGGCCACCGCGTCGATCAGCTCAGCCGTTGGATTCGCGATGACGAACGTCTTGAGCAGCTTCATCGCCAGGAAGCGAGGACACGCGGGCTGAGCCAGACAGAGGTCCACGATCTGCGCCCCGTCGAAGTTCCCCGTCTTGCCGAATACGGTTTTGGGCGAGTCATCGTGCTGGAGCCGATTGAACCAGAAGGCCCCCTCGCGCACGTGCCAGCCGCTGAACGAGCGGGCCGCCTCCTGAATGTCCTTCTCGGTGTAGTTCCCCACCCCGAGGGCGAACAACTCCATGATCTCCCGCGCGAAGTTCTCATTCGGGTGCCGCTTGCGATTGGCGTTCCCATCGAGCCACACCAGCATCGCCGTATCGACCGCCATTCCATGCAGCATCTGCTTGAAGTCGCCCAACGCCTGCGCCCGGATCAAGTCGTTCTGCGCGAGCATCTGCGGGACCGACCGCACCTTGGCGTTCGACGTGGCGAAATGGTTGTGCCACAGCACCGCCAGTTTCTCACCCAACGGGTTGGCTGACGACCACATGCGGTACAGCCACCAGACCTTCAGGTCCGAGATCTCGCCCGTTGCCAGCGATGTCTTCCGCAGCGCGGCTTCAGCTTGCTGGTATTCGGCCGACTCCGCTTGAGGAGTGAGCAGTCGATCCACCGTCGCGCTCAATCCGTCGGTCGTCGCACGGTCGAGTTCCTTCGGAGTGAACCCAAACTGGGCACGAGCCAGGAGATGAGCAGCCTCGCGCGACGACCACGCTCCTTCACGAACGGCATCATAGGGGGCGAGCAAGCCAGTCAGTTCGGCAACTCGGTTCATGAGTAATGACCTCGGAATCATGTAGGGTGGGACGAGTCTTCGACGGCCCACCAGTCTTCGCGTTGATCGAATTGGTGGGCCGTCGAAGACTCGTCCCACCCTACGTCAGAAGGTCGATGGTCGCCGTTACTTCCAGCCGCCATGCAGTTCGAGCCGCATGTGGTCGGGATACTGAACCGTGTCGAACTTGATTGGGGTCAGATGTCGCAACAGTTTACAAAGGCCGTCCAACTCGCGGGCCGATTGCTCGGCGGTCTTGCCACCCTGGATGCTCTTCGCGTGAATGACGGCGGCGTTGGCTTCGAGCAGATCGGCACCGACGGACGGGTTCAACTCCTGAACAAAATTCGGCAGCACGGCACCCGTTGCTGACGCGGGCTTCGCCGACGCAGCCTCGCCGGTCAGAGCATCGACCAACTGGCGGCACATTCCCAGCGTGGACGAGAAGATGAACCGATTGCCCACCAACGCCGAAGCCGGTTGGAAGTTGTAGGCCGTCGGCAACTGATCTCCCTTCGGACGCTGAAGGAAGCGGGCGAAGTTGATCTGCACGTTGTGATAGCTCTCCGACGTCTGGACCCACGGCTGGCGTTTTTCCTGCCCGGCGTTGATGTTGACGATGGCGAGCAATGTCTGCGTGACGACGTTGAACAGGTCGGCCCCTTCCTGCGGCTTGGCCAGTTCTACGACCAACCCGAACGCGGGAAGCTGCACACCCGGCTTGCCGTCCAGATTCGAGAAGTCCTGCGGCGCAGAGATGAATGCCATCCGGCCCGTCAGCACCGGCAGCACGTCCTCGGCAAAGTCCTTGCCGGGAAGAAATGTTGCGAGGCCGGTCTCGAACTTGTCGAACTCGGGCAAAAGTTTGGCTTCGAGCAGTTTTTCGCGGGCCTTGTACCACGTGACGAAATCGCGGGAGAGCGAGATCGCGCCGAGACGACCCGGCACATTCGGGACGAATGGAACGAGAGGCTTGTCAGGGTTGACCAGCATCGCGCGGTGAGCTTCATCCACATCGCTCGCCTTGCCTGCGACGGCCGATTGCAGCGAGAACCCGTCGTCGCGCAGATCGAGCGTCGTGCCGACATAAGGGCTGCTGTTCGCCAACTCCACCAAGCCGCCATACAGCAGCGAGACCACCGGGTTGTCGAGCTTCGCAGGAATGAGCCGCTTGCCGCCCTGGAGTTCGGCGATCTTGGCGAGGTTCACGCACACCTGAATTTCATGACGCTCACCCATCTGCTTGGCCATCGTCTTCCAGGCCGCTTCGCTCATGAGACCACTGTCTTTGGACGACACCAGATTGCTGAGCGTCTGCGAGAGCAGGTCGCGATTCTTGCTGGCCACAAGCCAACGGTCTCGAACCACCGCCTCGCTCCCGTCCTTGAACTTGAATTGCTTGCCACCCCCCTCGTAGTCACCGCTGGAGACCAGACTTCCCGTGAGGGCAATCATCGGCATGGTCTTCTCGATCAACTTCGTCAGGTCGCCCGCGTCCTTCACCTGCACGATCATCACGCCATCGGGTTGCTTTCCATCCGACGGGACATACACACCCAATGCGATTCGGTCGCCGAGATACGTCTTCGCCGCCTGCCACAGGCTCATCCCGAGCTGTGCCTCGGCAATCGCCTTCCCCGCCAGAGCCTTTTGGACCGGATCCAACTTCAATGCGTCGTCGTACAGCGGGCTGTCGAGATACTGTTTGAGAGCCTCCGACTTCTCGATCTTGTCGATGATCGGAGCCAACCCGGCCACTTCGACCGTGCCGAGTGCCCCGGCCGGCAGGTGCCGAACCAGCGAGCCACCCGACGAGGCGGCCTCCGCCGAGATCGCCACCTCGGGAATCGCCATCGTCCACACGCCAAACACGGCCAGAGTCAGTCGGAGCAGCAGGACGGAGCGCATGGATCAATCTCCCAGGAAAATCGGTCGGTTGTCGGATCGACAAGCACTACCCGATTGGAGGGAAGCCGGTTTCAGAGCGGGAACTGATGAATTTCATGGCCGTGGTACATGCCACGACTGCGTGGGTACACGAGTGCATTTCAAAGCTGGCGAAGCCAGTCAAAGTAGCCGTCTCGCTCCGCGAGACGATTGCCGAATTGCTCAACGGGCGTCACTCGCTGTTCGGCTTTCCTGTCGCGGAGCGACAGGGCTACATTTTGGAGGGTGATCCAACGAAAAACCCCTCGTCGCGTTGGATTCTCCAACAGAACGAGGGGTCTGAACGGAATTGACTGCCCCCACTAGGGCTCGAACCTAGAACCTAATGATTAAGAGTCATTTGCTCTACCAATTGAGCTATAGGGGCGTCGCGAGCGGGCGGGATTCTACTGTTGGACCAAACTCGCGGCAAGCGACTCTGCCAACACGTCGCGTGTCAGTTTGGACTGAGTTGACGGAGGTCTGATTCGCCCGACTGGATTCGTTTTACCTCACGCAGCCCATGTTGAGACATTGGTGAGCCGCATGCCGTAAGGCCGCGGGTTCTTGATCGTTACAGGGAACCCGTGGCCTTACGGCACACGGCTCGCCAAGAACATTTCACTCGTGCCCACGCAGTGAAACGATGAACATCATCAAACTGAGCCGCCACCGTCTTCCGATCGGCTCGCGGCAGAACCGATCTCGTCCATGCGGTCGAGGTAGAACGCCTCAACCTTCGCCCGAGCCCACGGTGTTTTCCGGAGGAACGTGAGGCTCGACTTGAGGCTTGGGTCGTGAGTAAAGCACCGGATCGGAATGACTCGCCCCATCTCCGCCCAACCGACGTGCGCGACGAGTTGCTCAAGCATCATCGCGAGCGTGATGCCATGCAGTGGATTCTTGGGATGTTCTTGTGTCATGCGATCGATGTCCCTCAACAAGCCGACGGTGATTGTCGTCCGGCCGGGTCGGCTTACTCTGCATGAAGACT
>JBBPIS010000015.1:42323-81687 GCA_038040225.1 Planctomycetota bacterium | reverse complement strand
CGCCGCCGTGACCATGTATCATTTCAAGAACCTTGATCGAAATCAGGTGAGCCGGGTGCTTTGAGGCCCCGGATTCTGCAACCAAAATCCGGGCCCTCACGGCGCCCGGCTCACCAAAACCCGACAGTGATTGTTGCACCGATCCCAACAGAATTTTCCGGAAATCCGCCGACAGAATCCGCTAATCAATCAGACCGACACCCGACAACTTGAGATCGAACGATGTCCGAGTTTGAAATCTTTGAAGCCGCCCAGAAGCTCACCGACCTCGCCGCGCGGGCCGCGTATGTCGATCAGGCGTGCGCAGAGAACGCTGAGCTTCGAGCGAGTGTTCTGGCGTTGTTGGAGGCCAGTGGACTGACGTGTGAGTTTCTCGACGCCCCTTCTGCGATTGTCCCGTCCAAACCGGTCGATCCTCAGTTTGCTTCGACGTTTGTCTCACCCGCCTCCAGCTCGCCATCGTCCAGCTCGCGGGTCATCGCCGGGAAGTACAAGCTGCTGCAACAAATCGGCGAAGGGGGGATGGGGACGGTCTACATGGCCGAGCAACTCGCCCCGATCCGCCGCAAGGTCGCGGTGAAGCTGATCAAGGAAGGGCGTGATTCTTCCAAGTCGATCCTGGCGCGTTTCTCTGCCGAGCAGCAGGCGATCGCGCTGATGGATCATCCCAACATCGCACGACTGTTCGATGCCGGGACGACTGATCGCAATGAACCGTTCTTCGTGATGGAGTTGATCAACGGGAAGCCGATTGCCGTCTATTGCGATGAGAACCGTCTCACGCTGGAGGAACGGATTGCCCTGTTCATCCCGGTCTGTCACGCCGTCCAGCATGCGCATCACAAGGGGATCATTCACCGTGACATCAAGTCCACGAACATCCTCGTCGCGCAGTACGACGGCGTTCCCGTGGCGAAGGTGATCGACTTCGGGCTGGTGAAGGCCATCGGCCAGCAGTTGACCGACCACACTTCGCCGAGCTTGTTCGGGACGGTGGTCGGCACTCCGGGATACATGTCCCCCGAGCAGGCCACGTTCAATCAGTTGGACATTGACGCGCGCAGCGACATCTACTCGCTGGCGGCAGTGCTGTACGAACTGCTGACGGGTTCCACGCCGCACGCCATCGCCGAACTGAAGGAAAAGGCGATGCTGGAGGTCTTGCGGATCATCCGCGACGACGAGCCGGCGCGGGCCAGCCATCGCCTGAGTTCCAGCAACACACTCCCCAGCCTGGCGGCGACCCGCCGGATTGAGCCGCGTCGCCTCGTGGGCTTCATCAAAGGGGAACTTGATTTGGTCGTGATGAAGGCTCTGGAGCGAGAACGCAACCTGCGATATCAGCATCCGAGCGACTTCGCGGACGACTTGCAGCGGTTCATCAACCACGAACCGGTCCTCGCCGCGCCGCACTCATTCACGTACCAACTCAGGAAATACTTGCGCAAGCGATGGAAACCGCTGCTTGTCGTGGCCGCTCTCGTCTTCACTGTCGCGGCAGGCTTGATCGGTGTCGGCTGGCAGGAATTCCGCAGACTGGAAACGCTTCGTGGAAAGGAATTGAGCGACCTAAAGGCAGAGAAGGAGGAACGCAAGGCAAAGGACGAGAAACACAAACGGGAGTTGGCAGACGCAAAGGCGCGCGAGGCGCTTGCACGGGAAGAGCTTACAAAACGCGACGCAGCCGCCCGCGAGCGAGAAGCGGACAGCAAAGGCTACGTCGGCACGATGGGAAGGGTGTCTCAAGAGGAAAATCAGCGAGCATCAGGCTGGGCAGAGCGCTCTTGGGAACGACTCCAGCATGTTACGAAGTTGCAGTCGCCACTTCGTAACGATGCCGACATTCGTTCCGCCGTCGCCACCGTGTTGATCGCGGACGAATATCGGACCAAGCCCGATTGGACATTCAGCGGGAGCAAGGCCGACGGGGTCAAAGATGGGAGTGTGACGTGTGCGGCATACTCGCCCTCCGGAGACGTACTTGCCGTCACACTGAAGTCCGACTACTCGCATCTTCAACCACGGCTTCTGCTGTTGGACGCGACAACGGGCAAGGTCAAACAGACGTTGAGCGGCGCGGACAATTGGCCACCACAGGAAGCAATCCAGAAATCGACGATCAACGCATTGAGATCACGATTTGATCAGTGCATGTTTCTCGACACGGACCACGTCTTGTTAGCTGGAACGACGTGGGGACGCCTGTATCGGTGGGATGTGTCAAAGTCACCCCCGGATGTGAAGTTCGTCAACGTCGGCAACAACTCCGTCCATTTGTTTGTCACACCTAATTCGAGGTGGTGTGTCACACGGTGCTGGGGGTCCAAGCAGTTGCAATGTTGGAATACCCAAACTCTGGAACCGGCTGGTAATTCCGTGGAATCCGAGATGCCTACAGAAGGTGTCAGCTCGGTGGATAGCGAGTCGATTCTTGTTCACACACAGTCGGGGACACGCCTGCTGTCGTTGCCGGACCTGAAGGTAAAACAAGAGATTGTCCGTTCTACCTGGGGGGTGTTTCATCCGAGTGGACAATTCTATGCAACACACAATGGCCACACTCTGCACGCGGCGAGTTGGCCTGACGCCTTTCCGCTGCACGCGTATGAGAATCCCGTGAATGAGGGGCCGATTCGTCTCGACTTGGCTGCTTCGTCCGAATTACGAACGAGGTCGGGTTATTCGCAAACGGGGCAGATTTTCGCCACCACATTCGCCAACGAGCGGGGAATCGAATTCCGAATGTGGGATGCCTGGGGTGGCAAGCCACGATGGCGCTTGCCAGTGCCTGACGGTACTGTTTTGAAGTGGGGTGGCCAAGCGATTTCTGGTGACGCGGACCACACAGCGATCATCGCAAAGGAGGAAGTGACGCAGTTCTCCCGACTGCGACCCACTCTCATCTTCTGTCGCGCACCCGGGCATCCGAGCGGAGTGCGCTACGTACGAACCGCCCCAGACGGAACCGCAATCGCTGTCCTCGGTGAGCGCCGCAAGGACGGCAATGATTCGTTTGTCGTTTGGAAGACGGGTGACGCACCACAAACCCTGCATTCCAGCGTTGCAGAGCGAATTAACTCGATTCCCCCCAAGGCCATCGATGCCCTTTCGTATTCACCCGACGGGAAATGGTTGGCGACAGCCGGCAACAGCAACGCGACTGGAATCGGGATCATCGTCTCGAACGCCATCAATTTGAGAACCAAGGTCTCTCTGAAGGTTCCTGACGAGGGGGGCGCGATTGGCAGGCCGTCACTCAATGCGGGAAACGTCGCTGGTTTCGGGTGGTCAGCGCGTGGCGACTTGGTTGCCGCCATCGATGTCGATCTGTTCGCGTGGAATTTGCAGACGAATCCTCCTCGCCTCATCGGGCGTGAGGTGCCCAACAATTTGCTCGGTGGTGTCCGCAGTTATGCGTCAATGGCGATGAACGGTACAGATGTCGGTTGGGCTGTCACGATTCAATCGGATCTTCGCAAGTTTCGCGTTGGAGACGGACGCATTGAGGTCACGAATCGCGTGCAGGTTCCCGGTGAGGGGAACTCACGGATTTGTCGGATTGATCCGAGCAACGGGCGGTTGGCCATCGGCAAAGCGGACGGCAGCGTGGTGCTGTTTGACACGAAGAAGGAAGTTTTCGGCACACTGATGACTGAGGGACACGCCAACTCCGTGCAGGCAATGCTCTGGTTGAACGAACGTCGATTGCTCACCGGTTCGCGCGATGGCTGGTTCGCCATCTGGGATGTCAGCGCCGATGGGCAACTCTCGCTCTGGTACAGGCTGCAACTCAACGCCCCCGTGTCGGACATCGCTCCGACCGCAGACAAGCAGGCCGTCTATGTCGCCTGCTCCGATGAAACGAGCCTGAGAGTCTTGAACTTGAGCGCCATTGACAGCGAACTAGAGGAGTTGTTTTCCAAGAACTCACCGGCAACGCAGAGCGCACCGGCATTTCAATCTGATCCGGTTTCCGCCAGCCCCAAGAAAGTGGCAGTGAAGCCGGGGCTGACCAGCATTGCGGGAACAGCCATTCAGGGCGTTCAACAAAGTGCGCTAACGCCGATTGCCAATTATGCCGCCGAACGAGAAGCGGCCGACTGGGTGCTTTCCCTCGGTGGGACGGTGTCTCTCAATGATATGGATGGAACACCGTTACCGTTGAGTAATGGCAAGTTGCCGGACGCGAACTTCACACTGAATACTGTGGAACTTGTCGAACCACCTCGCTTCACCAATGAGGGACTCTCCAAACTCAGTGCCTGTCGGAGATTCACGAGCCTTCGTTTTGCACAGGTTGCAAACCTGACTGACAAGGGATTCTCGCATCTGAAGCAAGTGCGTGTTCGCGACCTCTTTTTGGACGGCTGCCCGTTGCTCACCGACGGAGTAATGGACACCGTCGCGACATTGGAAGGGTTGGAGTCACTAAGTCTGCAGCGCATCAAAGTGACGGATGCTGGCATTGCGGCCCTGGCGTCATTGAAGTGGCTCAGAACGATCAACGTCGCCACGTCACAGATCACGGATGCGGGGCTGTTGGAATTGGCCCTGATCTGTCCAATGATCGACAGTATGTCGATCGACTGGTCACCCGACGGGAAACAAAGCGTTCGAGGAATCGCACGTTTTCAGCATCTGATGCAGTTCATCATCAACGGCGGTCAGTTGACGGACGACGCAGTGGTCGTCGTCAACTCGATTCCCACACTCAACATCCTGACCATCCGCTCACCGATGAACGACTTAACCATCAAGCGACTCAGCATGCTGAAAGCTCTCCGTGTGCTTCGCCTCGATTCGACTGGAGATGAATCCGTCGCCAGATTCTCCGCGACAATTCTCAACGACATCGAGTGGCCGCAGGGACTCCAGGCTCTCTATTTCAAGGGGAGTGCTGTGTCGCCGCGCGACGAAGACTTGTTGTATCTCGCAAAAAGTCCAAATCTGAAGGTAATTGGCGTTGGCAGCCTGAAAGAGGCTCGTCATCTGCAACGCTACACCCATTCCGGACTCGTGAAACTACGCGAGTTACGGCCCGATTTGTATATCGAAGTGGAGCACGTCGCTTACGAACCCGGTAAACCATTGCCACTAACTGCACCACAAGATTGACCAAAGGAACCGCAGTCGCCAATTCCGGCGCTGCGTCTCACCAATGTCGAAGGATTTCTGATGCGGACCCTCAATCGCAAATCGCGTGTCAAGACCAGCCACAGGGTACCGTCTGGCTTTACACTCATCGAACTGCTGGTGGTCATCGCCGTCATCGCGATCCTGATGGCCTTGCTACTACCGGCGGTGCAGCAGGCGCGCGAGGCGGCGCGGCGGATGCAATGCAAGAACAACTTGAAGCAGCTTGGTCTGGCACTGCACGGGTATCACGACAATTTCACCGTTCTGCCGCCAGCCAGTTGCTTCAGTCCCCGCAACAAGAATTGGGGCTCCAACGGTATTTTTGTGCATATTCTGCCGTACCTCGATCAAATCCCGCTCTATCAAACGTTTGACGTTGATTCTCCCAGAGGTGCAGTGTTGACTCCTCAAAACATGATTCGTCTGCCCGTTTACCTCTGTCCCAGCGACGGGGTCGCGTCAAGCGGCTCACCCGTTACTAGCCCTACTGGTCGCGGTGCATCGTATGCCTGGAATCAGGGCGAATGGTTTGTTTGGAATCCAAATGACGGAACCTACGGATCGGGGCCGTTCAACCCCAACTGCAATCTCTCACTGAGCGGAATCACCGACGGCACATCCACGACGTTGGGGGCTGCGGAAATCCTGGTCAGTTGGCCGTTGATTGATGGTCGCGGGATGCCGTCCGGAGTCGGTGTCGCTCGCCCAACCGATCCTGCGGCATTTGCGGCCTGGACTGCGGTCACCCGTACATCACACCAAGACTGGATCACCGGTACGGTTGATGACACAGGATTCACGACGACTTTCGGCCCCAACGGAGTACCAAAGGACTTTATCAGCGTGCGTGAGAACCAGCCCAATCCACCCGTTCCCATCGTCACCGGCATCACCTATGCCGCCATAACTTCGAGAAGCCGCCATACGGGAATCGTCCACGCACTGCTGCTCGATGGATCGGTTCGCTCCTTCAGCGAAAACATGAATGGCAATGTCTGGCGGGCACTGGGCAGCCGCAACGGCGGCGAATTCGTTGGTGAGCATTGAACCGCGATTGCCTCTATGAGGCAGCGTCCCTCGCAGTTCACTTTGGGTTCTCGGTTTTCAGCGGATCAGATTTCATCGGCTCGACGTGGATCAGCACTTTGGTGATGAGCGGCAGTTCCGAGCGGATGACGTCCTGCACGGCGTGGGCCAGGTCGTGGCTGTCGCGGACCGTCATCTGGCCGTCGACCTGCAGATCGAGATCGACGAAGAAGTCCAACCCGAGTTTGCGGACGTAGCACTTGTGAGTCCCGAGTACGCCGGGGATCGAGCAGGCCAGCCGCCGCACTTCCGTTTCGATGCCGCTGTCGGGCGTGCGGTCGAGCATCTCGCCGAGCGCCGGACGCAGGATCGAGTAGCCGTTGATCAGGATGATCCCCGAGGCCAGCAGCGCGGCCCAGTCGTCGGCCGTCTCATAGCCCGGCCCGCCCGCGAGCGCGATGCAGATGCCGACGAAGGCCGCCCCGCTGGTGATGGCGTCGCTGCGGTGATGCCACGCATCGGCCCGGATCGCCGTGCTTTGAACCCCCTCCCCCACCGTCAGCACGAACCGGAACAGCGACTCCTTGATGACGACCACCGCGACGAGCACGATCAGCGTGAAGGGGGCCGGAGCCCGGTGAGGCGTCCGGATCTGATGGACGCTTTGAATCGCGATCAGCCCCGCCGCCGCGAACAACATCGCCGCGACGATCAACGCCGACAGCGTCTCGGCCCGGCCCCGCCCATACGGGTACGTCACGTTCGGCGGCTGAGACGCCACGCGCAGCCCGAGCCAGACGATCAGCGAACTCCCGACGTCGGTCAGCGACTCGATCGCATCGGCCACCAGCACGTAGGCGTTGCCCAGCACGCCAGCGGCTCCCTTCGCCAGGGCCAGCACGCCATTGACTGCAATGCCGAGCACCGCCGCCCGTTGTGCTGCACGCACCCGTTGTGTGCGATGAGTCGCCGGCGATCCGTTCGCCGGTGGCAACGCGGTCTCGGCGGAGGGGAGATTGACGGCGTCCATACCGAATTACTCGGCCATCGCGGACACGAATTGCCGTGCCCACTCGGCATCGGCCTCGGGGAGCGGTGGCTCGGGCGGAGTGTGATAGAGATAGTCTTCGTAACCGGCCGCGTCGTAAACCTCGTGCAGCAGGGTCTGCAGGTTCAGGGACGCATCCGGTGCCGAGCCACGCAGGGGAATCGGAATCGTCGGCAGCGGATCGTGCAGCTTGACCGCCCACGCCTGAACGTTGGGACGCATCGCCGGCCGGCTGACCATCAGCGAGTAATCGCAGCCGGGCACACCGGTCAGTGGCAATCGCGGGCCATCACGCAACAGGTCGATTTCCACGACCGAAACCGGGCTGCACAACAACGCCGTCCGTTTCATCAGATACTGTTCGCGATCCGGCCCGTAGTGCTTGTTGGAAGGACTGAGCACCTCGATCATCGTCACCAGTTCGCGGTTGGCTCGGTCGCGAATCTCGATGTACGAGTGTTTCTCGACATCGACATCCGAGATGCTGGCGATCAAGGCGGAGATGTTGCCGGCTCGCGGCTCCATCACTGCGACTCCGCCGCCTCGCGCCCGTTCAATCACCATGATGTCCGGTCGTCCCTGTGTCTTGTTTCGCTCTTCACCGTTCGGCTCGTGAACGAAAACGCTCACTCCAATCTTCACAAAGAAGTCGGGCCGCATCTGCCCCGACAGGGCTTCGCTCACGCGCGTGATCAAACTGTGATGAAAGTCCTGCCAGACGGTGGGCTGTTCGAGGTACGGGTTCATCCCCGGAAACGGCGATGGCATGATTGGGTCTCCTCGGATGACTGAACCAGTCATTCTTGAAACAGCTTACGGCCCTTCGACCGTGATGGCCATCACGATGGGAGAGGTCACGTCGTTCCCTTTGACGAGTTCGATGGTCTCGATCTTGTCGGGACGCTTTGGCGTGATGGTGAAGTAGCGGATTTGCTGGCCTCGCAGGCGGTAGGCGAACTTGCTGCCGGGGACATCGGCGCGACCGATGTAGTCGGCCCAGACTTCGCCGTTCCGGGTGACGTGGTCCTCGGTCTGGCCGTCGGCGTACTTCAGCCGGACGGTCAGCGTCGGCGTTCCGGTGGGTGACGCGGGGAAGCCCCAGCCGCTGATGCCTCCCAGGAAATGGATCAGCTTCGCGGGCGCGTTGCAGGGCAGCGAAACATTCTTCGGCATGCGGGGCGGTTTGTCGCCGTTGGTGCCGTGGAGCATGATCGCGTTCGGGATGCGGTCGCCCTGCGGGTCGATCAGCACGAACGGAATGCCCTCGAAGATTTTCGGAGACCAATCGGGGAAGATCAGCTTCTGTTCGTCGTGCCTGCCGTCGTGGAACATTTCCTTCGTGCTGACGACCGTCGCGGCCTTGCCAATCGGGATCGGCAGATACTTGCCGCGCTGAGTCAGGAACTCCAGCAGATTGGCAATCTCGTCGGGCTTGACCTGTTTTTCAAAACCTTCGGGCATCAGCGATTTTGCCGAGGCAATCAGTTCGTCGATGTCGTCGCGTTGAATGGCGTGCTTCTTCCCCTCGGTGTCGAAGATCTCGATGGCCGTCTTCGACTCCGAGGCGAGCAGCCCGCTCATCACGCGACCGTCAGCCAGGGCCACCGAGTAGACGCGATAGTTCCCTTCGACGCTGCGGCTCGGATCGATGATCTGTGTCAGCAGTTCCTTCTTAGGATGGACGGCCATGCCGGTCAGGTCGGGACCGATCTTGGTTCCCTCACCGCTGTGCGTGTGACACTTCGCGCACTGCTTCTTGAAGATCTCCTTGCCCGCGACCGCGTCGGCCGTTTGCTGCGTGAGCGGCATCAGTTCGTCGAGCACCTTCTGGCGGTCGGGGTTCGGCAGGCCACCGCCGCGCGACAGAATCCTCTTCGCGCGATCGGCCAGCCTTTTGTTGGGGTGAGCCGACAGGCTTTGCTTCTGGTCGAGAGACAAATCGCCGAACTGCACGACCGCCTTGTCGAGGCCATCGAGCAGCGCTTCGCTCCAATCGGCGCGACTGAGCAGCACGCGAATGGCCGACGGGCGCATCGACGGTGTGAGCGACCCGAGCGACGCGACCAGCATCGCGCCGACTTCGGGCGACTCGCTGCGACCGACCGCCTCGACGAAGCCGCTGCCGAGCACCGGCGACGTGCGCGGCGAGATCAGCCCCAGCAACTCCTTCGCGGCGGCGGGGTCCAACCGGCGGAACTCGATCAGTTGCCTGGCCGCCTCGATCCGAGCCGCCTCAGTCTGCTTGTCGTCCTTTGCCTGCGCGAGGAACCCGGCCGAGATCTCGACTCCGTACGCTTCGAGTTTCTTGCTGCCGAGCCGCGTGGCGAACGTCGCCATCGACCCGCGCGTGGCGGGTGGTAACTGCTTGAGGAGCGCGACGAGAGACTCTTCGGTCGCCTCATCGAGCGTCGCGGGCTTGTTCTTCGGCCAGCCCTTGGCCAGTCCACCGATGATGGCCGACGAGGACTCGGCCTCCGCGCCGGTGAACGCTTTGAGCAACGAGCCGATCGTTTCGGCGGGGACTCCGCGTGCGTAGTGTTCGGAGACGATGGCCAGTACGTCGGCCGGCGGTGCGGCCAGTTTGGCGTCTTTGTCCTTGAGGACAAGTGTCAGGAACGACAGATCGTGTTTCGCGGCCGCACTGATCGCGGCCTCCTTCAGCAGACGATCCTCGACCGCCTTCGAGCCGAGAACTTCGCGTACGGCCTGCGCGGCGTCGGAAGACGGCGGCATGTCGGCCAGTGCGAGGAGCGCGGCCAACTGCACGCGCGGGTTCTTGTCGCGTGTGATGCCGCTCTGCACGAGGGCCGACACCGACGCCTCGGTCTTCGGCAGGACTTGAACGGCGTTGCGGCGGACTCCCGCCGACGGATGCCGCAGCGCCCCGACGACCGCCTTGAGCGCGTCGCGGTTCTCACCGTCGAGCACTCCGCGACCGTGCAAGGCCCATAGTGCGTGAGTGATCTCGGAGTTCAGCCCGATCTCGTCCATCGCCTGATCCTTGATGATCTCGATCAGGTTCTGCACGCCATCGAAACGAGCCGTCTCGACGATCAGCCGCTGCGCGTGACGACGCCAGAGGAAATTGCCCTGGCCGAGCGCCGCCATCAACTCTTCGCTGTTCGCCTTCGACAGGTCGAGGGCCGGCGGATTGGCCATGTCTCGTGCTTCCCCGTTCTCGCCGACGTAGACGAGACGATAGATGCGGCCGTGCTTTTTATCCCGCAGTTCGGATTCGTAGGCGTTTCCCTTGCCGGTCTTGAAACCGACGGGAGTCGGGTTGTGCTGGATGATGAAGTTGTACCAGTCGATGAGCCACACGTTGCCGTCCGGCCCGACCTCGGCCATGATCGGCCCGGACCATTCGTCGTTGCTGGCGAGCAGATTCCACGAGTTCTTCGAGCGGAAGCCGGCTCCGTCCTCGCGCAGGATGAAGGTGGCGATCAGGTGGCCGGTGGCCTCTGTGACGAAGGCGGCCCGGTTCCAGTACTCCTTCGGATAGTTGCGGGCCGTGTACAGCGCGTGTCCCGCCGCGGCCGTGAAGCCGCCGTGATGATCGACCTGCCGGACCTTACCCTCGTCGAACGGTTCAAACTTGTTGCTGTCGGCGATCCCGTTTAGCACTGTGGATGACCAACCTCGCACGGCCTCGTAGTAACGGTTCGGAATCGGCATGAATTCGGAGGGGTTTCCGTTTGCGGTCGAGCCGAACACGAGACCTTCTTCGCTCAGACCCAATCCCCAGGTGTTGTTGTTCGTCGAACGAAGGAACTCGATTTCGGTGACGGCGGTCCTGTCTCCTTCACCCGTGACTTTGAACCGGAAGAATCCCTGCTTGAATGGCGAGACGGCCGTGCCATCGGTCAGCACCGGGCGCGAGTCGTTGTAGCCCTGCATCGCGTAGTACCAGTTGTCGAGACCGTACTGGAAGTTGCTGACCTCGCCGTGCGTATCCCTCATGTTCCAGCCGGTGACGAGGACTTTGCGCAGATCGGCCTTGTCGTCGCCATCGGTGTCCTTGAGATAGATGGTCTCGGTTCCATCCTGCACGATCGCGCCGCCGCGATAGAACGTGATGGCCGTCGGAATACTCAGCTTCTCGGCGAAGACCGTGAACTTGTCCGCCACCCAATCGCCGTTGGTGTCTTCGAGAATGCGGATGCGGTCGCGCCCCTCGCCCTTCGGCTTGAGTTCGTTCGGGTAGTCAAACGTCTCGCAAATCCAAAGGCGTCCCCGCTCGTCCCAGTTCATGGCGATCGGCTTGCCCTCAAAGTTCTTCTCGGACGCGAACAACTTCACCTCGAAACCGACGGGCGTGACGAAGTGCTTCATCGACTCCTCGGGTGGCACGGGGAGTTGCATCTTTCGCTTGCCATGCTCCATCGTCCCCCAATTCTTGCCGGGGGGATAGAACGGAATGCCGTCGGTCTCGATGTACTCGAAGGGTTTGAGATCCTTCGCCAGCTTCGTCATTTGGAGCCGGTCGGAGAACGACGGCACGCTGCCCGGATCCTGTCCGCACGCCCAGCGGATGCCGCGTTCGACGAGGTTGTGAAAGCCGGGGTTTTCAAACGTCCGGGCATCATGGCCCCAGGCCGTGTAGAAGACGCGGCCCTTCCCGTGAGTCCGCACCCATGTCCAAGGCTCCTGCCCGTCCCCTTCGGCTCGTGTTTCGAGGACCGTCCGGTCCTGAGTGTTGTGCTTGGTGTGAACGTACGTCTCGTCCCAGCTTTCAAACCCCTTGAAGCCCTTCATCACCGGATGGTCCGGCTGAGTGATCGTCGTCCGAAAGATCCCGGTTCCATGCCGCTGAAACTGCGCCCCAATCAGCTTCACCACGTCGTCGTTGTTGCGGAAGCAGTAGCTCGCACAGTGAAGCGGGATGAACCCCTTGCCTCCCGCGACGAAGTCGAGCAGCGCCTTCGCCTGCTCCGGTTCAATGGCGTCGATGTTGGCGTACACGACCAGCCCGTCGTACTCACCCAGCGTCTTCGCGTTCAGATCCGCGACGACATCCGAGTACGTGAGGCTCACGCCGCGCTTCTTCATCACCGGCTGAAGTTGCTTGAACCGAACCGCCGGCTGGTGATGGCCGTTGTCTCCCAGATAAAGCAGCTTGAGCGGCTGGCCGGAATCGGCGGCGAGAACATCCGACTTCACACAGAACAACAGCATTGGCACGAACGCCAAAACGGCGACTCGGCTCGCCAACGGAATGATGCGACTCATGCTTCACCTTTCTTGTTTCGCGGGCGATTGATCGCACGACTTTTCTGGATGCGATCCGCCACCGGACTCATTACTGAAAAACTTTCTGGACGAAGTGATACAACGCCTGCTTCCATTCCGGGCCATCATGCCCTCGGTTGGACACATGCCAGACATGCGGGACTTCCTTTTCCTTCAGGAGCGTGTGGAATCCCTGGCTGATACGGAAGAGTCCATCCTTGCTGCCGCACGAGAGCCACAGCAGGTTCAGTTTTTTGGCCGCTTCGGAATCGGGGACGAGTTCCCCAGGCTTCCTGGTGTTCGGTGCCGAAGAGAATGCACCGACCCAGGCAAAGGTATCGAGGTGAGTCAACCCGAAGTTCAGGGATTGGCCCCCGCCCATCGAAAGCCCGGCCAGCGCGCGGTGCTCACGATCGGTGTGCGTGCTGTAGCGAGATTCAATCGCCGGGATGACATCATCGAGCAGATCGCGTTCAAACGTGGCGAACGCGGGAGCCGCCGCAAAAATATCTCCCCCCGCGCGGTCATTCTTCTGAGCCCGGCCGTTGGGCATCACCACGATCATGGGGACGGCTTTGCCATCGGCAATGAGATTGTCCAGCAAGACCTCTGGCTGTGCATACCGCTGCCACTCCGTCTCATCACCTCCGATGCCGTGCAACAGATAGAGCACGGGGTACTTCTTCTCCTTCGAATAACCGGGCGGAGTGTAGACCTGCATCTTGCGTGTCGTTCCCACCGTTTTCGAGTCGTACTCGACCATCTCCAGCTTCCCGTGGGAAACTTCATCCCGCTTTCGATCAAATCCCGCTGGCGGCTCCGAAAACGCCGGCACGTCGTCGGGGTTCAGGACAATCGGGCCGCCAAATCCGCGCGGACCTCCACGACGCCCTTCCTGTCGGGGCTGGTTGTCTTGTGCCTGGGCTTTGACTCCGGAGTACGGATACAACGAGACCGTCTCCCATGCGAGCTTTTGCAGGATCGCGTGTTGTTCGTCGGAAACTCCCGCCGCCTGCGCTTTCAATCCTTCAGGGCTGATGCGGTAGATCGCTGCGAAGTTGCAGTACGAGGCCAGCGCCTGAACGTGTCCTCCCACATGGCCGATCGGATCGGTGAAGAGTTCCGACTGCTTCGAGATGCCGGGGAACTTGCCTTCGATGACCATGCCTCGCAGTTTCACAACCGCATCACCGACGGGGACGATGAAGACGGCTCGCTTGCCGTGAGTCTTGTTCAGTTCGTCCGCCTGAGCCTCCAATTTCTTCCGCCACTCATCGACAGCGGCTTGCAGGTCTTCGATCTTGGCGTCATCGCGTTGAGTATTATTGGTGATCCGCCCCTCGCCTGCGGGGACATCGAACGGATACCACGAGGCCTGCACGAGCAGCCTCAGATCCGGATTGTGCTTCAGCCCCAACTCGGTGAAGTTCGTGATCCCTTCATCGGGGATCGCGACGTGCGCCGCCATCGTGAAGACATCGACCTCACCGCTGTTGAGCGCTGGCTTGGCCTTGTTCTTGTCGTCCGCCAAGTCCCAGTGCTGGATGACGCGCGAGCCGCCGATCCCCTGCTGTCCGGCCAGCTTGTGCCCTTGAATGCCCGCCGCCTTCACAAGCTGCTCGATCCGCTGCGGCACAAACATGTGAAAGCTGTGCCCGGTGTAGAAGACTCGCAGGCCCGGAGGCGTCTTCACATCCTCGGCCACCGCGATGCCGCAGCCGAACAACACGAGCAAAGTCGCACCTCGCACCAACGCCGCCGATCGTCGCGCGGACTGCCCATCCACCGTCGTGAAGAATCGCATGGTTTCAAACTCCGTCTCGGAATGGTTACAGCCAGGTCAACGACAACGAATCGGACTGAGGGGGCTCGCCCATTCTTGGAAATCACGCCAGCGTGAAATCGGGCAGCTTGATTGGCACGCCGCCCTGCACGGCCGACTCGTGGGCGAGGATGCCGACGCAGGTCCAGTTGGCGGACAAGGTCGCGTTCGGCCACGGATCGCGGTTGTCGCGCAGGGCACTCACCATTTCGTTGACGAGGTGCGGGTGCGACCCGCCGTGACCGCCACCCTGAATGAACGACAGGTGCTCGGTGTCGTGAATCTCGGACGGCAGCGTGAACTTGCGGATCGGCTCGGGGAGCAGGTGCGCGTAGTCGGGGACCGTGACCTTCGAGGCGATTTCCGGCTCGGGCTTCTTGGCGGTGTGAATGACGTGCGGTTCGTGCTCGACCAGCGTCCACTCGAACGATTTCTTCGTGCCGTAGACGTCAAAGCTCTCACGGTACTGACGGGCCACGTCGTACAGGAACCGCCAGATGTGAGCGGTCACGTCACTGTCCTTGATCTTGATGTGACACGACTCGACGGCGAACTTGTTGCCGCTCTTCTTGGCGATGTCGTCGCGAACCGTTCCCGAACCGAAGCAACTCACATATTCGGCTCGTCCGTTCAAGAGACCCAGACACGGGCTGACGACGTGCGTTGCGTAGTGCATCGGGATCATTTTCTGCCAGTAGTCGGGCCAGCCATCCATGTCCTGCGGATGCGAGGCGGCGACATGCTGAATCTTGCCGAGCTCTCCCTTCTGATACATCTCCTTGATAAAGAGGAACTCGCGCGAGTAGACGACCGTTTCGGCCATCATGTACTTCAGGCCGGTCTGCTTCACGAGTTCGCAAATTTTGCGGCAGTCCTCGACGTTGGTCGCCATCGGGACGGTACACATGACGTGCTTGCCCGCCTTGAGCGCCTCCATCGACATCCAGGCGTGTTCGGAGATCGGGCTGTTGATGTGGACGAAGTCGACGTGGGGATCCTTCAGCACGTCGGCGTACTCGGTGTACCGCTGGCCGATTCCAAACTGATCGCCCACCTTGTCGAGCTTCTGTTTGTTTCGCTGGCAGATCGCGTAGACGTTCGCACCGGGCAGCGCCTGATAGATCGGAATGAACTCCGACCCGAACCCGAGACCGATCATGGCGACGTTGACGGGCTTGCTCATGGTGTGTTCCTCATGGGGGATGCTGGATGACGGCGGACTTCACCGATGCGACAAAAGGCTATCATTCCGTCCGTCGGCTCGCTTGTGACAATCGGACATTTTTTGTTGACTATCGGACATGAGTCGCCCGCCCGCTCGAACCGCTCGTTCCGCCCGGCCCCCGCAACGACGCCAACCGTCCGTTGCGAGTGATGTCGTGGCCTTTCAGCAAGAGTTCTTCGCCTTGATGGGCGGGCCGCAGCGGTTTCAAGAACTCTTCGAGCACCTGCCGGGAGTCTACTTTTTTGTGAAGGATCGGCAGAGCCGACTCGTCTGCGCGAGCCAGCCGTTTCGAGAACACCTCGGCGTCAAAACCGAGGCCGAGTTCGTCGGGAAGACCGATTACGACTTCTTCCCGCCTCACGCCGCCGATCATTTCGTGCGCGACGACCAACTGGTGATGACGACCGGCGAGCCGCTGATCGGCCGTGTCGAGCTGTGGTACAACGAGCAGCGGGTGCTCGACTGGTTCGTGACGAACAAGCTGCCGGTGCGAGACACTCGCGGCAAGATCATCGGCGTGATGGGAACCGTTCGCAGTTACGAGGGCCAACGCCGCACGATGCTGCCGCTGTCGCTGATCAATTCGACGGTCGACTACATCCGCGAACATCACCACGAACGCCTGACCGTTGAAGACCTTGCCCGTCAGGCCGAACTGTCGCCGCGCCAATTGCATCGCAAGTTTCGGGACGTGTTTGGGCTGAGCGTCCAGGACTTCCTGATCAAGACCCGCGTCCAGGCGGCCAGCGACGCCCTGCTCCATTCCGACCAGAGCATCGCCCAGATCGCCACCGACTTCGGCTTCTGCGACCAAAGCGCGTTCACCCAACTCTTCCGCAAGCACACCGGCCTGACCCCGTTGAGATTCCGCCAACGCTACAGGACATCCGCCATCGACAAATAGCAGCCTGTTGAAAAAGGAATGATCGTGTGCCACGGCTGTGTCAGCCGTGAGAACGGCCACAAGTCTCGCGAAATGCACACGGCTGACACAGCCGTGGCACATCTTCCCGGGATTCAATGGAGCAATGGACCCAGACGGCATGATCCACCGACTGGCCGGTCATTTGCGCAGCGGGTATGTTCGTTCCCACGGAGACCATCATGCGATTTGCCCACCGAGTCAGCCTGTTGATTTGTATTGGAAGCCTTTGGCTGGCAGCAGTCGCTCGCGCGGATGATTTCTCTGTTGTTGAGCCGCCCGAAGATCTGCGACAACAGTTGAACCTCTCGCCCTTCTACAAGAAGTGCCTCGCGCCCGGCGGCTTTGCCATCGTCAGCAGCGACAAGGTGTCCGACTTCGCGCTCTACGAGGCGGCTTACGTCGTGAACTCGATGCTGGCCGGGCGAGACGACGTGCGGCAGGCGCTCATCAAGAACAGGGTCCGGCTGGCGGTGATGGCTCCGACCGAGTTGACCTGCGACATCCCCGAGCACAGTGATCTGACGCCCCCCGCGTACTGGAACCGCCGCGCGCGGGGGCTGGGTGCAACCCGAGTTCGACCAGCCGTCAGTTGTGCCGAGGAAAACGTGCTCGGACTCGTGGGCGACCCGTACTCGACGGAGAGCATCCTCGTCCACGAGTTCTCGCACGCGATCCACATCATGGGTCTGAACACCGTCGATCCGACGTTCGATCAACGGTTGAAGGAGATCTATGCCCAAGCCATGCAGGAAGAGTTGTGGAAGGGAAAGTACGCGGCCACCAATCACTCCGAGTACTGGGCCGAGGCCGTCCAAAGCTGGTTCGGCACCAACCGCGAAAACGATCACGACCACAACCACGTCAACACCCGCGACGAGTTGAAAGAGTACGACCCGCGCCTCGCCAAGCTGGTCGACGAAACCTTTCCGAACAACAACTGGCAGTACATTCGACCCGACAAGCGTCCCGAAGTGCCGGCTCACCTGAAGGGCTTCGACCGCGCGGCCGCTCCAAAGTTTCAGTGGCCCGCTGAAGTCATCAAGGCGTTTGAAGAACATCAAGCCAAGAAAAAGAAGCAAGAAACTCCAAGCACGAAATCCGAAACAAATCCCAAAGACTGAATGACCAAAATCTCAAACTGCAACGCGGATGCTTTTGTTTCATGACTTGAGATTTGGAGTTTGGAATTCGTTTCGGATTTCGTGCTTGAGATTTTGAATTTGAACGCCTCATCTCTCATCACGCGCACACTCACTCAGAAAGGCCGGTCATGTCTGTTTCCTGGCAGGGCGTTTTCCCCGCGGCAACCACTCAGTTTCGCAGCGACTTCTCGGTCGATATTCCCGCCACGCTCAAGCATCTCGAAGCAATGATCGAGGCGGGCATTCATGGCCTCGTCATGCTCGGGACGTGTGGCGAGAACGGTTCGCTCGAAATGCACGAGAAGTTGGAGCTGCTCAAGGCGACCGTCGAACATGTGCGCGGGCGAGTCCCCGTGCTGACCGGCGTCGCTGAATACTCCACCGCCATGGCCTGCCGCACGGCCGCAGCGGCGAAGAAGACCGGCGTGGATGGCCTGATGGTCCTGCCCGCGATGGTCTACAAGGCCGACCCGCGCGAGGCGATGGCTCACTTCCGCACGGTCGCCCGCGCGACCGATCTGCCGATCATGGTCTACAACAACCCGATCGTGTACGGCGTGGACATCACGCCGTCGATGTTCGTCGATCTCGCCGACGAACCGACCTTGCAGATCATCAAGGAGTCCTCCGACAACGTCCGCCGCATCACCGACCTCACCAACGCCTGCGGCTCGCGCTACAAGCTGTTCGCCGGCGTGGACGATCTGATTCTGGAGAGTCTGCTGCTCGGCGCGACCGGCTGGGTCTCGGGCCTCGTCAACGCCTTCCCGCGTGAGAATCGTCTGCTCTGGGACTTGGCCAAGGCGGAGTGCTGGGCCGAGGCCCGCGAGGTCTATCGCTGGTACACGCCGCTCCTGCACCTGGACACTCATTTCAAACTGGTCCAGTACATCAAGCTCACCGCCCAGGAATGCGGCTACGGCACCGAACTGACCCGCCCCCCCCGACTCCCCCTCGTCGGCCAAGAACGCGAAGAGATCCTCGCCATCATCCACAAGGGAATCGCCACGCGGCCGAAGATTTGAGGTGACGAGATTTGTATCGTGTATGGAACACACCGCTGCGGGGAGGTATGTTTCGGTTTGTGTCACACGCCCTACTAATCTAGCTGATGACACACATTTGGAACGACCGTTATGTTGTTACTCCACCTCTCCGACCTTCACTTTGGAAACAAGAATCGGTTTGCGAACGACAAGCCTGCCGATTTAGGCCGGGCCTTTCACCGCGCATTGCAGGCTGCGCGTCAAGAACGCCAGATACCCGACTCAATGACGGTCTCGCTTGTGATCGTGACCGGCGACATCGCCGAGTCCGGACTGCCTAGTGAGTTTCGGGCTGCGCTTGAGTTTCTTATTTCTTTGGCAGAAGAAATGAAGCTGTCCCGTGACCGCTTCGTTTTTCTACCTGGGAATCACGACATTTCGTGGGCCGACTGCAGAATTGTCCGTGCTGGTAAAGACGGAGAAAAGTTCCCCGCAGCCGAGTTTGAAGACCGCCTTAATACCGAAAAACTTTCAAATTACCGTGCATTTCTTTCAAGTTTTTACGAGGCGTTGGTCAGCAACGAAAACCTCGCGGAATTACAAAACGCGCGCCCACTGGGGCACGGTGGTTGGCTGAGGGACTTCCCAGACCTTCAATTGTCAGTCGCCGCACTAAACACAAGCGAGCGTGAACACGATGTTTCAAAGGGAGGATTTCTCAGTGAAGAGCAAGCTCAGACTCTCATGACCTTTTGGCTAGCTGATGCTGCTGCGTCTCGGTTGAAAATCGTTGCTTTGCACCACAACCCAATTTCTACGACAGTTTCTAACCGGGACTGGACTCTCGAGTGGCTGCGCGAAAAGGAGAAAGCATCGGGAGTGAGCATGCCGATGTCTGCCGATGTCTTTGAACACTACATCGCTGACTTGGCTGGCTTTTTCGGTTCAGAGCATCTTCCCAAAATCGTTGAGGATACTTGTGCCCATCTCGTCCTGCACGGGCACCATCACGACCAAGGCAAGCCGACCAGTTGGCATTGGAAAACCGATGGCAATGCGCCGGTGCTTTCTGTCGGAAGCTTTGGTCTGAACAAGGATCAGTTGCCTGGGGATGTGCCACTTTCGTGTCAGTTGATCCGGTTCGTGCTCCCGCCCGAACCGAAGGCACCGCGCCTCGTTGCGATTCCTCTGATTTACGATGGCCGTTTTCGACTTGAGGGCGACATCCTCGATGGAGCTTTCCGCGCAGAAGTAACGCCCCGAAGCGCATACGATCAGCCCTTGCCGTTGCCAAGTGGCTGGGAAAACACTTTCGCACCAAAAGCTGATCCACCGATTGTGATGCCAACAAAGTTCCTCGGCGATCACGACCATCTAAGTTACGACTGGCAGCCGGTCTTGGCGCGTAGCTTAGACGAGCTTGACCAAGACCAACTCAAGGGACTTCTCGCTAGGCCCCTTTCCCAAGATCTAAACGATGGTTTGAAGGGACGCGACGGCGCACCACCGACTGACTCAGAACAATTAGAGAACCTGGGTTGTATTTATGCAGGCCGACCTACATTGGGTGCTCTGCTTTGTTTTGCTCCCAAACACCTCCTCACTGACAAGTCCCAGTGTTGCACACTGCAAATGGCAATTCATGACGCGGCTGAGCGCGGAGGCAAGAGGGCACCAATAAAGCTGGCACGAGGGAATCTGCTTCAACTGTACAAAGACGGTATGTCATGGCTGACAGGGGGCTCCGTCTTACGCCGGAGCGGTAGTATCGGCAGCGATTCACGTGATGATTTTGAGATCCCCGAGATCGTGCTTCGAGAAGCACTGGCGAATGCTTTGGTGCATCGAGATTTTGAATCGAAGATTCTTAAGGATCAGCCGACCCGGATTGATGTCTATCCAGATAAGATCGAAATCACCAGCTATGGGCTGCTCCTGAAGGAAGTTTCGATTGAACTGCTCAACACGCCCGAGCAAAGCCTTCGTCCATTCCGAAGAAATCCGGTGATTGCAGGAATTTTTCAGTGCATGACTTTGGTAGAGCTGAATGCCAGCGGAGTGCAACGAATGCACCGTGAGATGACCGAGCGGGGACTACCACTTCCGCTTTTCAGATCCAGTGAGGATTTCGTTTGTGTCACGCTTGCTCGACCGTTCGAACTTTCAAGCGCACGCGAAGTCATCCAAACCATGCCGAATGCGGCGCGGAAAAAGCGAACCGCATTCATTAGTTCGACGAGTGCAGATTTGGGTGAACACCGGAAGGCAGCTCAGGACGCCTGTCTAAGGGCGGGCGTATTTCCTGTCGTTTGGGAAGATACGTCGGCAAATGCCTTGGACGCGACTAGCAAGTTGCAAGACATGGTAGATGAGGCTGACATTTTCATCTGCATTCTTGGCCAGCGTTATGGCTCCTTCTCGACGGAAACTTCCACCTCATTCACAGAGATGGAATTTGATCGTGCTGTTGAGCGTGGGCTTCCGATCTTTGTTTTCACAATGCATCAAGACCATCCGGTCACACGTGAAGCTATTTCAGCCGACGATGAATCACGAGAGAAGCTAAAGAAGTTCAAAGAGAAAGCGAGTAGCGGGCGAATCTCGGCAGAATTCAAATCGCCAGAGGACTTGCGTGGCCGGATCATCGAGGCTTTGACCGCATTGCAAGTCGAAGAGCGAGCAAAAATGCGTTTCCGCGTCGCCTTTTCATTCGCTAGTGAAAAGAGAGACTTCGTCGCCCAGGTTGCGGCCATTCTTGCTAACCGCTTCACAGAGCCAGCCATTCTCTACGACAAGTATCATGAGGCGGAGTTTGCGCGCTCTAATCTCGGCGCCTACTTGCCAAAGCTTTACCGCGATGAGTCCGAACTCGTAGTCGTCGTGGCCGGACCAGATTATGAAGGCAAGGAATGGTGTGGATTGGAATGGACCGCGATTCATGCCTTGCTCAAGAACCGCAATGAGAGAGAAGTCATGCTGACCCGCTTCGAGCGGGCGGAGATTCCGAATCTGGATGTCACAGCCGGCTTCGTAGAGCTTGACCATAGGACACCCGACCAAGCCGCCGCTCTTATCCTTGAGCGTCTCGCATTGAATGAAGGGAATCCGAAGGATCATTATGCGAATAAGCCAACGCGGAAACATGAATCGGCGACCGTAGTTCGTCCCGGCACTTCCGCGACCACGACACCCAACAACCTTCCTCGATTGCACTCGTTCTATGGTCGCGTGGACGAGTTGAAGAAGATTGCTGAGGCCCTGTTGCCCAACGCTAGGACATGGGGCGTCCTAATTGATGGGCCCGGCGGGATGGGGAAGACGTCATTGGCGATACGCGCGGCGGAACTGACTCCCAGCGGCCAGTTCAAACGCATCCTCTTTCTTTCGGCGAAGGAGCGCGAGGTGTCGGCGGATGGGGAGCGGAGGCTCACCGGGTTCGTGCTGCCGGGTTATCTGGAGATGCTCAATGAAATCGCCCGTTTACTCGGCCAGCCGGAGTTGGCGAAGAGCATCGAGTCCGAGCGGGCGCGGCTGGTTCTGGAGGCACTCGAACCTGAGCAGTCGCTGCTGATCCTCGACAATCTGGAATCGCTCACGCCGGAACATCGGAACCAGCTTTTCAACTTCCTCGTCCGCCTACCGCCGGGATGCAAAGCAATCGTCACCAGTCGCCGCCGCACGGACGTCGATGCGCGCATCATCAGACTAGCACAGCTCGACCGCGACGCCGCGCTAGTTTTCCTTGAAGAGCTGGCCACCGACCGACCGCTACTCGCCAAGGCCAGCAAGAGGCAGCGTGTCGAACTTTATGAAGAGACAGGCGGCAATCCTTTACTTCTGCGCTGGATCGCCGGTCAGTTGGGCAAAGGCCGGTGCCGTAGCGTTACCGATGCGCTGGCGTTCGTCCGCAGCGCCCCACCGGGGAACGACCCGTTGAAATTCATTTTTGGCGATCTCCTGGAGACCTTCACCGATGGCGAGACAAAAGTCCTCGCCGCGCTGACTTACTTCACGCGCGCCGTCGAGGTAAATTTCATCGCAGAACTGGCCACCCTCACGCAGCCCGCCGCGCAAACGGCCTTGGGCGATCTCGCCAGCCGCGCCCTTGTTGTGCCTGATGAGGCCGAGCAAACCTTCGCGCTTGTGCCGATGGTCGCCGATTTTCTCCGCCGCAAACGCCCGGAAGCCGTGCAGCAAACCGGCGACCGCCTCGCCGACCGCGCCTATGCGCTTATCGTGGAAAACGGCTATGACAAGTACGACCGCTTCCCAGTGCTCGATGCCGCGTGGCCCACCGTCGCCCCCGCGATGCCCGTCTTCCTTGCCGGGCCAAATGAGCGGCTTCAGACAGTGTTCGACGCACTCGTTAGCTTTCTTGAGTTCACGGGTCGCTGGGATGAATGGCTCGCTCTCTCGCTAGAGGCCGAAGCTAAGGCCGTAACGGCTCAGGATTTCTCGAACGCCGGTTGGCGGGCCTATCATGCCGGCACCGTCAGTCACCTGCGCGGCCAGTCGGCGGAAGTGCTCACCTCCGCCGAACGCGCCGCCGCGCATTGGCGTGAGGCCCAAGCCGGTCCGCGCGAGCGGGCCGCCGTCATTCGTTTGCGCGGTATTGGGCACCAATCAGCCAAGGATTACCCCGCTGCCATTGCGGCCTATCGTGAAGGGGTGGAGCTTTGGCGGACCCTGGGCCGTAAGAGCGTCGACGTCGCCATTGGCTTGAACGACCTTGCCGATGCAGAGCGGGTCTCCGGCGACTATGTCGCCGCCGAACGCGACTACCGCGAGGCTCTACGAGTTGCCAACGCCGTTGGATATCGCGAAGGTATCGCCAATTTCACCGGCAATCTCGCGGAATTGGCTTTGAACCGCGAGGACTGGTCAAGCGCGGAGACCTTGGCTCGCGAGGCCCTCCCCTTGGCTGAAAAGTTAGGCCACCAAGAGCTGATCGCACACGATTGCCATTGCCTCGCCAAGGCGCTGGCCATGCAGGGCCGTCACTCCGAGGGACTACGCTATGCCCAGCGCGCGGTGGACATCTTCACCGTGCTCCGCTCGCCCCACCTCCAAGCAGCCCGCGAGACTCTCGAGGAATGTGAAACCTGAATCTCGGCCCTCGGGTCCGCTGCGCCGAGTGCCACGCCGCCGCAACCTGCGGAGGCACCCGAACACACGTTCGATCAGGCGGCGTTCGACGAGGTCTCTTCACCGGGGAATTCGATTCCGGTCGAGCCGGCCGTGGTCACGGGCTTGTGGATTACATTCCAAGCCAGGCCGGTTCGTTCCAGCAGCCACACGGTCCAATACGTCATGTCGATTTCCCACCAGCGGTGGCCGTGTTGGGCCACTCGCGGAAAGGCGTGATGGTTGTTGTGCCAGCCCTCGCCATACGCCAGCAGTCCGACCCACCACAGATTGCGGCTGTTGTCGCGCGTGGCGTAGGTGCGGTAGCCCCAGATGTGAGACGCCGAGTTGACGGCCCACGTCACGTGCAGCACGTACACCAATCGCACAAACATGCCGTACACGAGGAACGACGTGCCGGTGCGCAGATCCCACGCCAACCAGCCCCAGCAGAAGAGACTCACGCCGAGCAGCAGGTGCCAAAGGAGAAACGTCCGTTCGAGCATCCGCACAAACGGGTCTTTCAGCAAATCGGGAGCGTAGGTTCGGTAGAGCTGAGCCCACTGCTGCGCGCCGCCGCCGCGCGGCAGCATCCACAGCATGTGACTCCACCACTTGCCGTCGCGCGGGGAATGAGGATCCTGGTCCTGATCGCTGAAGCGATGATGCTTGCGGTGGGCCGAGACCCACATGATCGGCGGGCCTTCTCCGGCCAGCGTGCCAAACAGGGTGAGCAGCATTCGTATCGGACGAAACGTCTCGAACCCCGTATGCGTCAGCAGCCGGTGAAAGCCCAGGCAGACACCCAGGCTGGCCGTTACCCAGCTCAGAACGAGGGCGACTCCGAGCCCCTTCCACGTGAAGCAGAACGGAGCCGCCAGCACTCCCAGATGCAGGAAGCCGAGCCACAACACGGCGGTCCATTCGAGCCCGTTCTTCCAGCGGCCGTCGGAGTTACTGGCACCCTCGGTGACGACGCGGGTGCTGGCAGACTCTGACTGAGGTTCCAAGACAGTATTCACCGAGTCTCCCCCTTCTGGAATGGATCCATCGATCGATCCTGGTCAAACATCATGCGGGCGGGTCCGGACCTCGCCTCCATCAATCATTGGCCTCGTGGCTTGAGTGGTTTGCTCGTCCGATTCGCCGCACGTTGTATCGCAGACGAATCAGCAGATCAAAACAGTTCACGGTCACGGCCGGCCTCTGGTGCCAAACCCCTGTTTCACCCAGACACCCGTTGCGGAGCGGGATGCTAGCGAAATCTCGATTTTGTCGCACCTCCAGTTCGTAATCCCATCCTCACCACGATTCTTCTCCCGCAGTTCCCGCTGGGGGTACGGCCCAACGCTGCCGCCAGCGCCACCCGAAGGGAAGACCCCTCACCCTCTCCCCCGCAAAGTCGGGGCGAGAGGACGAAGGCGACTTCAATCAGCGACTGCATCCGGGGGCGAGTCCTGGCAGGATCGGATTTGCGAAGCGGGGGCGGGTGGTGTATAGGAACTCGGAGACGAGCGTCTCCACACGGGGGTTTGAATCATGTCCGACGACACCACGGCCAATCCGCAGACAGCGGCTCAGATGCGGGCCGATCTGCAAGAACTGGGGCGGCTGCTGCGCGGGGCCGGGCATTTGGAACCCCAGACCCAACGGGAGTTGGCCGGCCTGCTGGAGGAACTCGGCAGCGAGTTGGACCCCGCGGCGCTCCCCTCGGCGCAGACAACTCATCTGGCCGAGACGGTTGGTCGAGTGGCGCGGTCGCTGCACGAACAGCAACATGTCGGACTGCTGGCTGCCGCACGAGACCGCCTTCAGGAGGCTGCTGTCGCAGCCGAAACCGAGGCTCCGGTGGTCACCGGCATCGTCCGCCGCTTCATCGACGTTCTGGGCAGCATCGGGATCTGACGACCCGAACGAGTGGCTGACGAAACGCGAAGGGCGTCACTCTTTCGAGACGACCGGCGGCGGGGTCTTCCCTTCGGGATAGAACTTCATCGACAGCGAGTTCACGCAGTGGCGGGTGTTCTTGTCGGTGAGGCGTTCGCCGAGGAAGACGTGGCCGAGATGGCCGTCGCAGTTTTGGCAAACGATCTCGGTGCGGGAGCCGTCGATGTCGGGAACCTTGCGGACCGCACCGGGGATCTCGTCGTCGAAGCTGGGCCAGCCGCAGTGGCTCTCAAACTTGTCCTTGGAGTGGTACAGCCGGGCGTTGCAGCGGCGGCAGACGTAAGTCCCCGCCTCCTTCAGATCGGTGTATTCACCGACGAAGCGCTGTTCGGTTCCCTTGCCGACGATCACTCGTTCTTCGGCCGCAGTCAGCGGGTTGTACTGAGGGGTGTTCGACGCTTCGGTCTCGGTGGTGGGAGCCATGTCTGCTTCTCCTTCGGGCAAATTTTCAGGCGATGAAATTGAGGCGACGGCGGTTTGTTGAGGCATCGGATTCACACGGGCACAACCCAGACTCACCGATCCGATCAGCAATCCCGCGAGTGACACTCGCGCTCCAGCATTCCACAGGCTCGTTGGCATCGACTGTTCTCCAAATGAATGACTGAGGGATGACATCCCGTTGGACGGCATCGCGGGGGAAGTCTATCAGAAGACTCCCGTTATCGGGCAGTTGCGGTGGGTGGTCGATCCGGTTTGCAATGCTCCGTGAGAGGCTCACGGGATTTCCGCGGTTACAGCTCAAATCGATATGGCATTGAAGTGAAGACCCCGCACCCTCGCCCTTTCCCCGCCTGCATTCGTTCCTGAAGACAAGGCGGGGCGAGGGGACAGGACGAGCTTCACTACCGGATTGAACTCTCGACGGCGCGATCGACGTTTTCCATCGGTTTCGGTGAGTCGCCCGCAAACAACACCTGGCCTTTGCGGTCGATGGCGAAGGCACCGGTGAGTGGCTTCCCCGTCTGAGCGTCGATGCGGCCCCAGCGGCGATGGATGCGCAGGGCTCCCTCGGGGGAGGTCGGATCGAAGTCGGAAACGAGCGGAAACGGAAATGGCCCCGCCCGGTCGGCCGTCATCGCGGCACGGTTCTCCTGAGGCAACGCCGTACTCACTGCGATGACCTTCACGTCGTGAGCCTTCAATTCCGCGTAGCGGTCCCGCAGTCGAAGCAACTCGGTGTCCTTGTCGACGCCTGCCTCGCCATCGAAGAAGAGAACGATCACGCGATGACGGCCCAGAAATCCGCCGAGCCGCACCAACCGGTTGTCGGAGTCCAGCGCCTCAAAGTCTCCCCGAAAGCCCGACACCGGCCGCATGATGACCGCCGCCTTCACCTGCGCCGCATAGTCCTGTGGCTTGTTCGTCATCACCCGCCACGTCGAGACGCCTGCGATGACGATACCCGCGACAATCGGGAGGAGCACTCGACGGTCTTTCATGCGACTCACTCAAACCCCTCGTTCGGACTTCTCGGGCCGGTTGTCGCTGACGGCCTTGTTCAGCGCCTTGAGGTAGGCGAGGGCGCTGGCCTCAATGATGTCGGTGCTCACCGCCTTGCCGTGGTAGCGGCGGCCGAGGTAGTTGATTTCGACGGTCGTTTCCCCTTGAGCGTCTTCGCCGCTGGAGACGGCCCGGACTTGGAAGTCCTTCAGTTCGGCGGTGATACCGATGATCCGTTCCATCGCCTTGCAGACGGCATCGACGGGACCGCCGCCGATCGCAGCGTCGCGGAACGACTTCGGTTCGGCGGGACTCGCCTCGTCGCGCAGCTCGACCGTGGCGGTGGGAATCGTCCCCGTACCGGCGGCAATGTGGAATTGGACCAGCTTCCAACGGTCGGGCGAGACGTTCTCCTGCTTGTCGATCAGCGCGACGATGTCGGCGTCGTAGACGTTCTTCTTTTTGTCGGCCAAGGCGATGAAGTCGTCGAAGACTTTCTGGAGCTGCGCGTCGTCGAGCGTGTAGCCCAACTCGGCGACCCGGGCGCGGAAGGCATGTCGGCCGGAGTGCTTGCCGAGGACCATATTCTCGCCCACGAAGCCGACGTCCTCGGACTTCATGATCTCGTACGTGGCGCGGTTCTGGAGCATGCCGTGCTGGTGGATCCCCGCTTCGTGCGCGAAGGCGTTCTGGCCGACGATCGCCTTGTTCCGCTGCACGAGCATCCCGGTGATGCTCGACACGAGGCGGCTGGCACTGCACAACTTCGGCGTGTTGATCCGTGTGCCGACATTGTAATAGTCGTGCCGCGTTTTGAGGGCCATCACGATCTCTTCGAGCGCCGCGTTGCCCGCCCGTTCACCGAGGCCGTTGATCGTGCATTCGACCTGCCTCGCCCCGGCCTCGATCGCCGCGAGACTGTTCGCCACCGCGAGGCCCAGATCATCGTGACAGTGCGCGCTGATGACCGCCTGGTCGATGTTCGGCACATGCTGCCTGAGGTACGAGATCACCTTGAAGAAATGCGTGGGCGTGGCGTATCCGACCGTGTCGGGGATGTTGACGGTGGTGGCTCCCGCCGCGATCGCCTTCTCCACGACCTCGCAGAGAAAATCGAGTTCCGTCCGCGCGGCGTCTTCCGGCGAGAACTCGATGTTGTCGCAGAACGACTTTGCCATCTGCACGTGTTCGACGGCCGCCTTTACGATCTCCTGCTCGGCCATCTTGAGCTTGTACTGCATGTGAATCGGACTGGTCGCGAGGAAGACGTGAATGCGAGGCTTCGCGATCCCCTTGAGCGCTTCGGCCACCCGTTCGATGTCCTCGCGACGGCATCGCGCGAGACCGCAGATCGTGGTGCGATCCCCGAACTTTTGAGCGACCGCCCGCACCGCTTCAAAGTCGCCCGGCGAGGCGATCGGAAACCCGGCTTCAATGACATCGACGCCCAGCTCGACAAGGGCCTCGGCCACCTTGAGCTTTTCGGGCATGGTCATGCTGCAACCGGGAGACTGCTCGCCATCGCGGAGCGTCGTGTCGAAAATCGTGACGGTGTCGGACATGGTGGGTTGATGGTCTATGGTTGAAGGTTGATGGTCAGAGGGCTGGTGGAGAGCCTTCGGCCGGCGGCTGGTTGAGGCCTGTCTTGCCTTCAACCATCAACCTTCGACCATCAACCTTTCCTCAACCCAACAAAAAAACCCCAAGGCCGCGAGGCCTTGGGGTGAACTGGTGCATTCGATGCGACTGGACGTTCCCCGGACCTCGCGTTTAGCGGGTTAGCAGCAGGCCGAGGATTAGGAGCGAGTCGTGGTTCATGGTGGCGTCAGTGACACTTCAATTTCAAAACAGGTTCGCGCCAAGAGTGGCAGGATGGTATCGGTGCCACGCAGACCGGTCAAGAACGAGTTGCAACACGCGCGGCCAGCAGTTGGCGACTCGTTCTGCCCGCGGCTATCATCCGCGTCCTTCCGATTCAGCCCGCCTGCGTCGATCCCTCCGAGAGGTCATCCGCCATGCTGTTGCGAGTTTGTTGTGGCCTGCTGTTCATCGCAGGAGTGGCTCCTGCTGTTGGCTTGTCCGCGGCCGAACCGACACCGCCGCGCGTGCCGGGGTTCGAGCGGTTCTACACCGCGCCGCTGATGACGCTCGATGAAGAGGTCATCCCGGTCGATCCCGTCACCGGCGGGAGGCTGTTGCTTGGCGAACTGAACTGTTTGAGTTGCCACTCGGCGTCGAATGAGATCAAGGCGGTTGTCTCGACGAAGAAGTCTCCGATTCTCGATGAGATCGGCGGTCGGGCGCGAGTCGACTGGCTGCGCGAGTACCTTGCCCAACCGCACTCGGTCAAACCGGGGACGACGATGCCCGACGTGATCGCCGCGCTGCCCGAGGCCGAGCGGACGGGAGCCGTCGAGGCGCTGGTTCACTTTCTCGCGACGACCGGTTCGGTAACGGAGTCGCACCCCGACGGCGGGGCCGGGAAGAAGGGCGCGGCCACGTTTCACAAGGCCGGTTGCGTCGCGTGCCATGCGCCGATCGGTGACAAGCCGGGCGATGGCAAAGTGGCCGACCTGCCGACGACCGTCTCGCTCCCCGACATCGGGAAGAAGTACTCGGTGCCGAGCCTGATGGCGTTTCTGAAAGACCCGCTCAAGGTGCGACCGTCAGGACGAATGCCCGCGCTGGGGCTGAAGGATGAGGAGTACCGCGACATCGCCCAGCATTTCGTCGATGCGGTCGAACTGTCTCCCAACGTGAGGTTCGCCGTGTATAAAGTGGGCGGTGGCGACTTCCCCGATTACGAGAACGTTCCCGAATCGACGGGGGCTTGTGCCGGGTTCGACCTGACAGTCGCGGGCCGCGAGAACAACTTTGCCATTCGGTTCACGACGTTCCTCAAGATCACCAAGCCCGGCCAGTATCAGATTCATCTCGGATCGGATGATGGCAGCCGCGCTTATGTCGGGAAGGAACTGGTCGTCGATAACGGGGGCGTCCATCCGCATTCGTCGAAGTCGGGGAAGGTGATCCTCGATGTGGGCTTTCATCCGCTGACGGTCGATTACTTCCAAGGGGGCGGCGAATGGACGCTCGATGTCGATCTGGCGGGCAACGGGATCAAGCAGCAACCGTTGGCAAACTTCGCGTTCCTCGAAGCGAAGGAACCGACAACGGCTGGCAACGCGGGGACGAAGGCCGAGAAAGCCGTCTTCTCGATTGATGCAACTCTGGCCGAGAAGGGTCGCGCGCTGTTCGGATCGCTCGGTTGTGCGGCCTGTCATCAGTTGAAGGTCGATGGCCAACAGGTCGCTTCGACGTTGAAGGCCAAGCCGTTGAACGACCTCAACGGCGCGGCGGGCTGTCTCGCCGCGAACGTCTCGGGGAACGTGCCGCGATTTGGACTGAGTGCCAGGCAGCGTGAGTCGCTCGTCGCGGTCCTCAAGGCGTCGGCCGAAGAGACGCCCACCGAGAAGATTCATCGGACGCTGGCATCGTTCAACTGTTATGCCTGCCACAAGCGGGGACAGCTCGGCGGAGTCGAGAAGGAACGCGATGCCTACTTTGAAACGACGCAGAAGGAGATGGGAGACGAAGGCCGCCTGCCGCCGCTGCTCACCGGAGTCGGTGACAAATTGAAGCCCGAGTTCCTCAAGCACGTCCTCAACAACGGTGGCGAGGATCGCAAGATTTACATGCTCGCGAAGATGCCGAAGTTCGGCGGAGGCAACGCCAACCCGCTGGCCGAACTGCTGACGTCCGTCGATCTCAAGCACGATCCGCTGCCGGCGCGCGAGTACTCCGAACCCGAGTACCGCACCAAGGCCGCCGGGCGGCATCTGGTCGGCGGGCAGGCCCTCTCGTGCATCAAGTGCCACGACTTCAACGAGCATCCCTCGACCGGCATCCGCGCGATCAATCTCACCCGGATGACGGCGCGGCTGCGGCCCGAGTGGTTCGACCGGTACATGCGCGATCCGCAGCTCTATCGGCCCGGCACGCGCATGCCCGCGCCGTGGCCGTTCGGTCAGGCGACGATCCGCGACGTGCTGGCGGCCAACGTCGATTTGCAGATCGGCGCGGTCTGGATGTACCTGGCCGACGGAGGCAAGGCGGCGGTCCCGGTCGGTCTGGTGCGCGAGCCGATCGAACTGAAGCCGACCGATTCGCCGATCCTCTACCGCAACTTCATCGAAGGGGCCGGATCGCGCGCGATCGGTGTGGGCTATCCCGACAAGGTAAACCTCGCGTGGGATGCCAACGACATGCGGCTGGCCCTCGTCTGGCACGGAGCCTTCATCGATGCCTCGCGTCACTGGAACGGTCGCGGCGTCGGGTATGAAGCACCGCTCGGCGATCACCTGATCGAACTGGCACCCAACGCGCCGCTGGCGAAGCTCGCCTCCCCGAACGACCCGTGGCCGACCGCTCTCGCGCGAGAAAGCGGATTCCGGTTCCTCGGCTACAAGCTCGATGCACAGCAACAGCCGACGTTCCGTTACTCGTTTTCCGGGGTCACCGTCGAAGATCAGCCGACCCCGCTGAAGGCCGGCGGCCAGCCGTTCGCCGGGCTGCGCAGAACGCTGACGCTGACCGGCCCCGCCACCGAGAAGCTCTACTACCGCGCGGCCGTGGCGTCCAAGATCGAGCAGACCGACAAAGGCGAATACCGCATGGATGGCTTCTGGACCGTGAAGCTCTCGACTGCCAACGCCCCCGGCGACGGACCCGCGCTTCGTCAGGCGGGGAACAAGTGGGAGCTGCTCGTCCCGGTGAACCTCTCTGGCGGCAAGGCGGTCCTCACGCAAGACTATGTGTGGTAATGGGCCAGTGTTGAACTGGAATCTGAACGAGGAGCCGAATCATGAGCGAGACATTGCAGGTGCCAACCCAACTCTTCAAGAGGTTGTCGTTGACGGCGGAATTGCGCGGATTCGAGAGCGTTGTTGAATTGCTCGATGAATGGCAAATGGAGGAGGACCGCAAGCGGGCGGAGCTTTCAGCAGCGTTTCGTCGCATCAAGCTCATCAGACAACGCATCCAAGACCGCACTGGAATTCAGCCCGATTCCGCAATCCTTGTTCGCGAAGATCGGGATAGCCGATGAAACCGTGCGTCGTCGATAGCAGCGTCGCCATCAAATGGTTTGTTGCTGAGAATCATCAGGCCGAAGCAATGGCCATCGCCCAAGAATGGATTGCGGGTCAATTGGAGTGCATCGTTCCCGACTGGTTTTTCGTCGAGGTCGAAAACATTCTGTGGAAGAAGCCCCGAAAACAGTTGATCACGCAGTACGATGTCACGCAGACACTTCAAGAAATCGACAAGTTGCCATTCCGAGTTGTGGCGTCCCGCCCCTTGAGTGATCGGGCGGTTTCTTTTGCCATTCGGCACGATCGAACCGTCTACGACTCGCTCTACATCGTGCTTGCCGAAGAAGAAAACTGCACCTTCGTTACGGCTGACGACCGGCTCGCTAACGCGGTCGCGCCTCACTTTCCCAACGTCATCAAGCTGTCCGATTGGGAGCCAACGCAGCCGACAACTCCCCCGCCCGCAACACCCCCGACTCCGTGAAGGATTGAGTTCATGCTCCGCTTTGTTTCGCTGTTCGTTGTGGGGTGGATCGCGTTCGCGGCGCAGGCCGCCGCGCAGAGCAAGCCTCCCGTCGAGAACGACTTCTACCGGCTGATCGCGCTCGACATCCCGAAAGAGATCATGCTCGAAGCGGGCGGAATCGAACTGTTGTCGAACGGACAGGCGGCGGTCTGCACTCGGCGCGGCGAGATTTGGCTGATCGACAAGCCGTTCGCCGATCCCGAAGGAACCGTCAAACCGGCCGATGTGAAGTGGAGTCGCTTCGCGCACGGGCTGCACGAGGTGCTCGGCATCGCCGAGCGGGACGGTTGGTTGTACATCACGCAGCGCGGCGAAGTGAGTCGGTTGAAGGACACCGATGGCGACGGCAGGGCCGATCTATTCGAGACCGTCAACGACGCCTGGCACATTGGCGGCGACTACCACGAGTACGCCTTCGGTTCGCGGTTCGACAAGGACGGCAACATCTGGGTCGTCCTCTGTCTGACCGGTTCGTTCAGCAGCGAGAACAAGTATCGGGGCTGGTGTCTGCGGATCACGCCCGACGGCAAGATGATTCCGACGTGCAGCGGTATCCGCTCACCCGGCGGCATCGGTATGAACGCGGCGGGTGAGATGTTCTACACCGACAACCAAGGCCCATGGAACGGGACGTGTGCTCTGAAACATCTGATCCCCGGCAAGTTCGTGGGCCATCCCGGCGGCTTCAAGTGGTACGACGAACCCGAGGTCAAAGCGGCGATGGGTCCGAAGCCGAAGGAGCCGGAAAGTGGCAGCCGCTTCATGACCGAGGCTCAAAAAATCCCCGAGTTCGTTCCGCCGACGATCTTGCTGCCGTACCCGAAGATGGGCAAGTCGGCGAGCGGCGTCGCGTGCGACACGACCGGCGGCAAGTTCGGGCCGTTTCAGAACCAGATGTTTGTGGGAGACCAAAGCGACAGCACCGTCATGCGCTGCTTCCTCGAAGAGATCGGCGGCAACTATCAGGGAGCCTGCTTCAAGTTTCGCGAGGGCTTCGGTTCGGGAACGCTCTCGATGCTGATGACGTCGGACGGTTCGATGTTCGTCGGCGGAACCAATCGAGGCTGGGGCTCGCGCGGTCCCAAACCGGGAGCCTTCGAGCGCCTCGTCTGGACCGGCAAGACGCCCTTTGAAATTCACGAGATGCGAGCCAAACCGGACGGCTTCGAGCTGACGTTCACTCAACCGGTCGATCCGACCACGGCGGGAGACGTGAAGAGTTACGCGATGATCTCGTACACGTACATCTTCCAATCGAGCTACGGCAGCCCCGAGGTGGACCAGTCCACCCCGACGATCACCTCGGCCACAGTCGCCCCCGACAACAAGTCTGTCCGCCTCGTCATCGACGGCCTGAAAGCAGGCAACATCCACGAACTGACCTCGGCCGGAGTGAAGTCCGCCGACGGCCTGCCGCTCCTGCACAAGGAGGCGTACTACACGCTCAACCGGATTCCCAAGTGAGGAAGACGCGGGGTCTTCCGCGCATACCCCGCCACCGAGTTCACCTCGGTGGTTCAACGGCTTATGCACTACTCTGCCGCAGCATCGAGTAGTGCATCAGCCGTCGAGCCACCGGGACAAGCCCAGTGGCGGGGAGATTATTTCTTGCCACTCGCCATTACTAATTGCCCATGTCTCCCTGATCGAGAAGTCTGATGCCGCTCACCATTTGTCGGACTGCCGTGTTGCTGTTGTTCGTGGGTTGGGCCTCGCTGAGTCTGGCGGGTCCGCCCGTGTCGCCGACGGAGCCGCTGACACCCACCGAGCAGAAGGCCAAGTTCAAACTCCCCGCCGGGTTTGAGATTCAACTCGTGGCGAGCGAGCCTGACATCCAGAAGCCGATGAATCTGGCGTTCGATGCGCGCGGGCGGTTGTGGGTCTCGCACAGCATCGAGTATCCGTTTGCTGCCGCCGATTCGGAGAAGGCTCGCGATGGGCTGACGGTGCTCGAAGGGATCGGCCCCGACGGCAAGGCGGCCAAGGCGACGAAGTTTGCCGAAGGGCTGAACATTCCGATTGGCGTGCTGCCTCTACCGAGCGGCAACGAGGTGATTGTCTGGTCGATCCCGAACATCTGGAAGCTGACCGACACCGACAACGATGGGAAGGCCGATAAGCGAGAAATCCTCTACGGCCCGTTTGACTTCGCCGATACGCATGGCAATCAGAACGCGTTTCGTCTCGCCCCCGATGGCTGGGTTTATGCGTGTCACGGGTTCCGCAATGCGTCCAAGGTCAAGCTGCGCGGTGAGGGGGACGTGGTGCTCGAAATGACCTCGGGCAACACGTACCGGTTCAAGCCGGACGGATCGGCCATCGAGCAGATGTCGTGGGGACAAGTGAACCCGTTCGGTCAGGCGATCGATCCGCTGGGAAACCGGTTCACGGCCGACTGCCACTCGAAACCGCTGACGCTGATCGTGCGCGGCGGCCACTACGACAGCTTCGGCAAGCCGCACGATGGCCTCGGGTTTGTGCCGCTGACGACGGGGAACGACCACGGCTCGACCGGCATCGCGGCAGTCGCGATCTATGCCGCCGACCAGTTCCCGCGCGAGTATCACGGCAACATCTTCGTGGGCAACGTCGTCACCAACATCATCCACCGCGACGTCATCCAATGGCGCGGCTCATCCCCGTGGGTCGAGAAGCCGGAAGATTTCGTCACCTGCGACGACTGGTGGTTCCATCCGGTCGATCTGCAACTCGGCCCGGACGGCGCGCTGTATATCTCCGACTTCTACAACAGCATCATCGGGCACTACGAGGTCGACTTGAAGCATCCGCGCCGCGACCGGCATCGCGGGCGCGTCTGGCGCGTCGTGTGGATGGGCGAGAGGGACAAGGAGACAAGGGGACAGGGAGACAGAGAAACGCTGACCGATCTGACAGAGAAATCGGTCCAAGAGTTGGTGGTGTTGCTGGGGGATGCGAATCAGACGGTGAGACAGCTCGCGCTGGGGCAGCTCGTCGAACGGGCGAGCAAAGGACGCAGAACGGCGGCTCGCGCCGGTATCGTTATTGAGGCGCTCCAGGAGGCGTCGAAGTTGCCGAACGTCGATCTCAAGCCGCTCGTCGCCAATCAGACCGCCGGGCCGCTGTTTGTGGATCGCCTGACCAACCAACGCGCGATGGCAACCTGGGGCTTGCTTCAACTCGGTCGACTCGACGATGAAACGGCGCGGCGTCTGAGCGGCGATCCGTCGTCCGTCGTGCGCGTTCATCTCGTGAAGGCTATCACCGAACGGTTTGAATGGCATGACGGGGCCGCACCAATTGTCCGGTCGCTGCTGGCGGATGCTGATCCGTTTGTCGTGCGAGCGGCGGCGGAAGCACTTGGCGTGCGTCTGGATGCCGACAACATCCGGCCGTTGCTCCACGCATGGAAGGCCGCACCGAAGGCAGACGTGCAACTGATCCACACCATCCGCATCGCGCTGCGGAACCAGCTTCGGGGGGCGTCGGCGATTGAGCAGCTTGCCACGATCAAGCTGAGTGAGGAGGAACTGACGCGGCTGATCGACATCGCGCTGGCCGTCCCCAACGAGACGGCGGCGTGGTTCACGTTCGACTTCGTGCGCGGGCGTGAGGTCTCGCCCGAGTTGATGTCGCAGTGCCTGATGCACGTCGCACAACATGTCGGCGGCGCACGGCTGGACGATGTCGCGAAGTTCGTGCAGACGAAGTACTCGGCTGACGCTACAAAGCAGGTCTCACTGTTTCAGTCGTTGTTCTCCGGGCTGACGCGGCGCGGGCAGCGGTTGTCGTCGGAGAGTGAGCTCGGCAAGTGGGGAGCGTCACTCGCGGTGAAGATGCTCGATCCGAAATCGCGTCCGGCTCCGGCATGGGTCAACGTGCCGGTTGAGTCGGCTCCATTTTCGTTGCAGGCGAGTCCGTGGGGCGTGAGGCCGCGCGGTTCGGCCGACGGCGTCAAAGGCGGACTCTTCTTCGACAGCATCTCGAACGGCGAGAAGTTGACCGGCGTGCTGCGGTCGGCTCCGTTCGCCGTGCCCGACAAGTTGTCGTTCTGGCTCTGCGGACACAACGGCTTGCCGACGACGAAGCCCGCGCCGGTGAATCACATTCGCTTGAAGCTGGTTGAGTCGGGCGAGGTCATCGCGCAGCAAATCCCGCCGCGCAACGATGTGGCGCAAAAAATCGAATGGAACCTGACGAAGTGGGCCGGTCAGCGCGGTGTGATCGAGATCGTTGATGCCGACACCGGCGATGCGTATGCGTGGCTCGGGGCCGGCCGGTTTGAGCCGGCGGTCGTCGAGAATCCCTCGCCGGGGTTCGCGTTCGGGGATGGTTCGCTCGCGCTGGCGTTGCAGGTGGCCGATCAGATGCGGCTCGTCGGGCAGTTCGACCACGTGTTGGGAGTGCTCGGCGATGCGCAGTCGGCACCGACCGTGCGTGCGGTCGCAGCGACGGCGGCGATGTCGCTTGATCGGCCCCGCGCGCTGACGGCCCTCGCGTCGCTCATGACGAGTGCTGCGGAACCGGTCGCGCTGCGAGTGGCCCTCGCGCAGCAACTCGGTCCGGTTGATGCCGACTCGGCGCGCACGGCGTTGGGCACGGCGCTGACCACGGCCCCGGCGTCGCTGCAGCAGCCGGTGGCCCTCGCGCTGGCGACGACTCGGCCGGGAGCCGATTCGCTGTTAAACCTCGTCGCGACGGGGAAAGCCTCGTCGCGGTTGCTGCAAGACAAGCCGGTCGTCGATCGTTTGAAAGGGACCGGCCTGCCGGAACTCGATGCGCGGTTGAGCGATCTCACGAAGGATCTCCCCGCGCCGGATGAGCGGCTGAGACAACAGATCGCGAAGTTCTCGGCGAGCCAGTCGACGACGACGACCTCGCTGGAGACCGGCGCGGCGATGTTCAAGAAGGTCTGCGCGAACTGTCATCGGATCGGCAGCGAGGGAGCGAAGTTCGGCCCGCAGTTGGACGGCATCGGCCAGCGGGGACTCGAACGGTTGCTGGAGGACATCCTCGACCCGAACCGCAACATCGACGCGGCCTTTCGCGCAACGACGATCTCGACGAACCAGGGCCAGGTCATCACGGGCCTGAAGCTGCGCGAGGAGGGAGCGGCCGTGATCCTCGCCGACGCGCAGGGCAAAGAGGTCCGCATCAACAACGCCGACATCGACGAATCCCGCGTGACGGCCCTCTCCCCGATGCCGTCCAACGTCGTCGAGCAGATCGGCGAACAGAACCTGCCGCACCTGATCGCCTTCCTGCTGCAACAGCGTCAGCCGGTGAGGGAACGGCAGCCGTAGTTACATACCGTTCGGCCTCTTCGACCGCTCATCAGTGTGTGGCAACGAATCGGCCACCCTGGACGGCAAACTAATTGAGTGGAAACAGAACTGATCGCAAGACTACCACCACCACCACCAACGCTGTCATGCCCCACGCGATGCGCCATCGGCCGCGCAGCCACGCAAGGCCGGAACCAGCGGCGATCACGCCGGTCCAGAAGTTCAGTTGCCAGAAGGACCAACTTGTAAGGGTCGGACGCAACAAAGGGGGAAGGCGCGGATCAGCCCAGCCATCTTGGATGATGATGTACACCGCCGTGAGCGGTATCAAGACGCTTCCCAACGAGAGCGCCGGACCCATTACGAGAAAAAACGTGGCGGGAATCAGTCGCCACCGAAACGAGCGACCTGCCGGATCTCCAATTCGCGTTTCAGAGGGCAGATCAACGGCCATCACGAATTCCTCTGATTGCGTTCCCGTTCGCGCCGTTCGATGGCCGCCATCGTCGGTTGCGGGATGGCGGCGATGAGCTTTCGGGTGTAGTCGTTTTGCGGGTTGGCATAGATGGCGTCCGAGGGGCCGAACTCGACGATGACTCCCGCGTTCATCACGGCCATCATGTCGGACATGAACTTCACGACGCTCAGGTCGTGGCTGATGAAGATGTACGTCAGGCCGCGCTTCTCCTGCAGGTCTTTCAGCAGGTTGAGGACTTGAGCCTGGACCGAGACATCGAGCGCGGAGACCGATTCGTCGCAAATCAGAAAATCGGGTTCGACGGCCAGCGAGCGGGCAATGCAAAGGCGCTGACGCTGTCCGCCGGAGAACTCGTGCGGGTAACGATGCAGATGGGCGGCGAGGAGGCCGACCTCGTCGAGCAGGCTTGCCGCGCGATCGCGCCGGTCGCGCGCGTTGGTTCCGAGACGGTGGACGCTCATCGCCTCGGTCAGCATCGCCTCGACGGTCATGCGCGGGTTGAGCGAACTGTACGGGTCTTGAAAGACGATCTGCATGCGGCGTCGCTGGCGTCGCAGTTCCGCGCCGCCAAGGCTGGTCCAGTTGGTGCCGTCGAAGGTGACGGTCCCGTCGGTGATCGGAAGGAGCCGCAGGATGGCTCGGCCCGTCGTCGTCTTGCCGCAGCCCGACTCGCCGACCAGCCCGAGCGTCTGGCCCTTGTAGACGTTGAAGCTGATGCCGTCGACAGCCTTCACGTGCCCGACCGTCCGCCGCAGCAGGCCGTGCTTGATGGGGTAGTAGACCTTGAGGTTGTCGACGCGGAGGAGCGGGGCCTGGTCGGCGGGAATGTAGGTGAGTCGAGAGTCGAGAGTCGAGAGACAAGAGCCGGACAAGGCATATAGGGTGGTGTGGATTGGTATGGGGTGGGGGGTGTGTGGGGTCAGGCCGCACACCACAAAAAAGGAGTCATC
>JBBPIS010000015.1:35033-42313 GCA_038040225.1 Planctomycetota bacterium | reverse complement strand
GTATTGTTGGTGTGTCTTTTGTCGTTTGCCGTGACACACGTGCCCGCCTAACTAGCGTTAATGGATGTTGCTGTCTTCGATTCTGATGGGGTTTTTGTCTCTCGACTCTCCGCACTCGACTCAATCGGATGCAGCAACCGACCACGTCCTCGCCCTTCGATTTCGGCGAGGCGTTCGGGGGTGAGCGACTTCTCGGTGATGACCACTCGTCCGTCGTTGTCGGTCGTCGTCTCCATGAAGTCGGAGACGGTTGGCAGGCGGCGGCGGGTCGTATCCAGCCGAGGTCGACAGGCGAGCAGGCCCTTCGTGTACGGGTGCTTCGGATTCGCGAAGATGTTGCGCGCGGTGTCGTATTCGACCAGTTTGCCCCGGTACATGACGGCCACCTCATCGGCGATCTCGGCGATCACACCGAGGTCGTGCGTGATGAACAGGATCGCCATGCCGCGCTCATCGCGCAGCTTGCGGATCAGGTCGAGGATCTGGGCCTGAATCGTCACGTCGAGCGCGGTGGTCGGTTCGTCGGCGATGAGCAGCTTCGGGTTGCACGACAGCGCCATTGCGATCATGACGCGCTGCTTCTGCCCGCCCGACATCTCGTGCGGGTACTTGTTGAGCGACATCTTGGGTTGAGGAATGCCGACCTCCTCGAACAGCTTCAGCGTCCGCAACCGGGCTTCCGCGCGAGTCACCTTTTCGTGCAACAGGATCGCCTCGGCCACCTGATCGCCGACACGATAGACCGGGTTGAGCGACGTCCCCGGCTCCTGAAAGATCATGGCGATGTCTTTGCCGCGCACCTTCGGCATCTCGGCGCGGGGCAACTGCACCAGATCGCGTCCGAGAAACGAAATCCGTCCCCCCTCGATGCTCGCCCCCACATCGGGCAGCAGCCGCATGATCGTCAGCGACGTCACCGACTTCCCCGACCCGGACTCGCCCACGAGACCCAGCGTCTCCCCCAGCCGAATCTTCACCGACAAGTCATCCACCGCCTTGACCGTCCCCGCGTCGGAATGGAAGTACGTCTTCAGACCGTCAATTTCAAGAAGGGCAGAGTCAGACATCGGAGTATTGTCGCTCGGGTGCCAGGAATCGGAATGACATGTTGCGGAAATGATTCTCAACAAACCGGCAGGTTGTTGCTCGCAGTCGACAGGGGATCGTTCCCCCCTTTGCACAGTGTAACTGCTACTGTGATACCCGTCTTGCCCATGCGAGAGGTCGCCTAGATGCGAGTGCCAAACGGTGCCCTAACTCTCGAAACCCAACCCACCGTTCGCAGCAATCGCCCACCCCGATCCTGATAGCAACGAAACGTCAACTTGTAGTGTCGATTGAAAGATGCAATCGAGTGATGTAGTTTCATCCAATGTAGTGTGCAATTCAGTGGCAACGAAACCGACCCAGGTATCTGAGTATGTTGCTAATCTGTCCGGACTGCATGACGGAATGCACGGTTGACGAAGGCTCGGTCGAGACAATGACTTGTCCCGGCTGTGGGTTTCTGCTGCATTCGCGTTCGCAACACTCAGCCTCTCTCGAAACACGTCCGGCGGTGCCGGAGCCATCCCCAGAAGAAGCCGCGCTCACGCGACAGTATCAAGAAGCCGTCTGTGAACTGTTGCCCACTCCCGAGGCGTTGCCACGACGAATTGGACGTTACGAGCTGACTCGGCTTTTGGGTGAAGGTGGATTTGCGCACGTCTATCGGGCATTCGATTCACAAACGGGCCGTGAAGTTGCGCTCAAGATCCCTCGCAAGGATCGATTTTCCTCAAAACAGAAATTGTCTCAGTTCCTGGATGAGGCTCGCGTCTGCGCCATGCTGGAACATCCCGGCATCGTGCAGGTTTACGACCTCGATTGGCTGGGGGACGATGTTTGCTTCATCTCCATGGAGCTTTGTCCGGGTGGCTCACTCGATCGGTTGATAAGACAGGCGGGCAAAGTCACTCCGCAACGCGCTGCGGAGTTGGTGGCCGACATTGCGGTGGCCATTCATGTTGCTCACCTGAAGGGACTGGTCCACCGCGATCTCAAGCCATCGAACATCCTTTTCGGTGGCGATGGACGACCGCGCATCGTGGACTTCGGGCTGGCGATGCCCGAGGAACTCCAGCTTGATCATCCGGGAGAGACCGCCGGCACTCTGCCCTACATGAGTCCCGAGCAGGTGCGTGGCGAGAGTCATCATCTGGACGGTCGTTCTGACATTTGGAGCCTCGGCGTAATTCTGTATCAGTTGCTCACGGGACGCCGCCCGTTCCTCGGCAATCAAAAGCAGATGGCCGAGCAGATTCTCAAACGCGAACCCAAACCGCTGCGGCAAGTGGTCGAAGATGTTCCGGCCGAGTTGGAACAAATCTGTCTGAAGTGTCTCTCCAAGTCTGTCTCAGAGCGGTGGGGGACGGCGCGAGACCTGGCCGATCAATTGCGAAGCTGGCTGAACGCATCGCGCAGCAGTTCAGTGGATGCCGTACCGGTCCCCGTTCCAAAACGTGCGTCGTGGTGGCGGACAGGAATGGGACGTGGAGTGATCGCGACCGCATTGCTCGGCGGATTGAGTTTGTTGGCAGTTGCGTTGCCCGCCCACTGGCGAGCAGAACATGACCGCAACGTATTGCTAGCCCCGGAGCCCGGACTCAGCAACTGGAACATGGACGGTGTCGCGCCAAATCGCCAGTACCCATTGCTGGTCCGAACGCCTCGCAAGCTGGCCTGGCCGCTCCGCGGCAAAACCGCCAGCCTCGATCATAATCCGAAAGAAGCCAAGCTGAACATTGCTTCGACCTCGATGACTCTGGTGGAACTTGGTGAGACCGAAGCGCCCGAGTTCCGGCTCGATGTCGAGATTTTTAAGAACGCACGTGTGGGTTTATCGGGGCTGTTCTGGGGATTTGTTCCAGATCTGAAAAAGAGAAACCACTTTCTGGCCAACGCAGTGTATCTCACTTGCTCCACGAATGATGAGGGTTGGCCCGCCTATCATGTCAGCGCCAGTCAATTCGAATTCGTCCAAGTGGCATCGGGCGAAATTAATCTTGTGACGCGCGTCGAACTGATGGCCGAACTCGTCAGACCGCCGCGATCAGCGGGTGACAGGCTGGAAGTCGTCGTCAGCAGATTTGGATTGCGGGATGTCCTGTGGCAGGGTCAGCCCTTGATGAAGATCAAAGAGCGGGTCAATGAGATGATCAACCAACAAGAGCCACTCCTCGCGCCTTGGCGAAGCGATGGTCGATTTGGAGTCCTGAACCAAGACGGGAGTACGCTGGCACGAAACGCCCACTTTACTCTTCTGCAAGGAAATCGCCGATGAAAAAGAAATCGAGCAGCAGTTCAAAGCAACCCAAGGGTAAGCCAGTTAACCTTGGCGATGCTCCTTCGTTCACATTGTCGCAGCCAGCATCCGGTTTGACGCGGAATGTGAACTATTGTCCAACTTGTGAGGGCAGCGACGCGGAACAATATGTCTGCACGGTGTACGGGAATGTGAGCCCCGGAGATTTTGCACTCGGCCAGATCTACGTGTCGAATCGCAGCACCCCGTTTCCCAACCCCACTGATCCAGACGACGTCGAAGAAGAGATCTTGGAGTCTAATGTCGAATGCGTCGAAGTGATCAGCAACGTATGGAAGATCGACAAGGAGTCCTGCGCGCGGGTGCCGGGTTTTCTCGGTACCGATGGTGCAAACAGGACGAACTACATCGCCGTCGTGGCTTACTTCACTGAGACTTCCGGCAGCGGTCCGTGTCCCACTCCTCGAATGCTCATCTTGCCGCACTCATGGACGGCGACGGGAGTCCTGTGTCCCGGCAGTTCATTAATGGCGACGACCCCTTCCAAGGCAAAATCGACTCCTTCCGCAGTCGCCAAGTCCGCTGGAGCAGCAACAGGCGCACGAGCCAGTGGAACCACAGCGACGGGCGTGATTCCCACTCGAAAGCCCGGGGGATGGCTGCTTTATCGTTTAGAGCTTGAGAAATTCGTCACGAGCCACTGGCATCTGCTCAAGCCCCGGAATGCGGGCCCACTCCGGGCGAAAGAGATCAAAGTCTTCGTACCGCGCATCGAGTGGAAGCCTTCGCCCACGCGCCCCTTCGTGATCCGGCAACCCGTCGGTTTGCTCGACGTGCGCGACTATGATCTCGTGAGCGGGTCGCGTTTTCCGCTTCCCTTCGCCGGGCTGCCGAAGTTTGGAGTTGTTGTCCATCAAGCTGACTCCGAACATCGGGCTTGCATCGCAGCACGCTCAGCCTCTCAGGCAGATTCTGTCTGCTTGAAAGAGACCCGCGAGATTCTCGTCGGGGTCAACGATAATGTGCGGAGCATGGCCGACAATGAGGGGAAGATCGAACTTTGGGTTCGTGTTGTCAGGTAATTCCGTCCCGAATCAAAGACGCAACCCGGCATCCCTGTGATGCCGGGTTGCTCCATTTTGCAGGCACGACAACCAATTTCACCAGCAGCCCACGGACGGATCAGTGCCGCGCGAAGTAGTGGTACTTGACGGCCGGCGCGAACGATTCGCCGGGTTTCAGCTTGGTCTGCCAGACGACCGTCGAGCTGTTGTTCACCGCCGAGTAGCCGTGGTAGTCGAGCCAGTCTTCGGGCGCATGCGGCTTGAGCGTGATCTTGCCGTCGTGGGTGGCCTCCGTGGCCCGGCCGCCCGTGCGGAAGGTGACCTCGACATCAAGGGGAATCGACTTGCGATTGGACAGCGTCAGCGTGGCCGATTTGCTGATGCGGGCGTAGTTGTGGCCGTCCACTTTCATGTCGTTCAGTTTGCGATCGGTTTCCTCGTCGTCGAACGATCCTCGCGTATCGACCGAGACCGTGACCGGCAGCCGCACTTCGGAGCCGGGCGACGTGTAGGTCAGCAGATCCTGGCCGAGCGGCTGCGTCCCCTGCAGGATCATCGCCGCACCGGTCGTCCACGGCACGCGCGTGGTGTTGGAGAGGACGAGTTGATGCCAGACACGGTTCTCGGACAGTTGCAGTGGTGACTTCACCCCCTTGCCAGCCGACACGGCTTCGGTGTCGCGGCGGGTGTCGTGGACCTCCCACGTGTAGAGGTCGCGATACGGAACGTCGGCTGTCAGGATCGGCATCGCCGCGCGCTGGCCTCTGCGAAGTTTCAGCTTGGGCAGGCTGTAGACGAACAAGTCCTGCGCTCCGGCCGCTCCCAACTCGGCGGGCAGCACGAGTTGATCTTCGCCATCGGCCTGATCGTCCCCGCGACCGCGACGTTCTCCGCTGCGGAGGTTGAAGGTTGAGTTCGACAGCATCATCTGCTGACCCATCAGTTGGGGAGCCGCCTGTTGCAGGACGTTCCTCATCGTCGCTTCGAGGACCAGCGGACTGGGCGTGTCGCGGAAGCGGAAGTTGGGCACGCCGACCACGATGTCGACGGGAACATTGTCGAGGTCTTCGGCCTCGTTGAGGAACTCGGCCTGCATCGCGAGGTTTGCCATCTTCTTCTTCTCGTCGGGTGACAAGCTCACGCGGTACGTCGGAATCCAGCGCAGGCCGGGCCGGAAATACATCAGCGACAAATCGACCGGTTGATTGGCTTCGGCGAAGCGAAACGTCAGCCGTTTGGGAGACTCCGTCGTCGTGAGCGTTCGCGCGAGTGTCGCCTTCATGTCCTTGATCGTCAGTGAGCCAATCTGTCCGACCGACAGGAGCACATCGCCGTCGTCGCCACTGAGAATGAACTGCGACCCCGAGATGCCGGACACGGTCGTCGATGAGGCGGGAGTTCGTGACGACGACAGACTCGCCAATTCTGAAAGTGGCGTATCCGAGTCGTCGTCCACGCGAAACAGGTCATGCAACAGCGGCGTCGGCGCGGAGGCCGTCGGCTCGGCCAGCACGGTGCGAATCTTCCCCTGAACGATCGTCTTGTCGAGCAGAACGATTCGCGCCTGCTTGCCGATGTTGGCCTGCAACACTTCGAGCGTCTGGGTGCAGGGTGCTTCCTTCTCGGTCGTCTTCCTGACCGTCTCGCGCGAGGCCACGATGCCGAGCAGCTTCCCCTTGGCCGACGTGGCCCACATCGAACCGAGCACCGCCGCATCGGGCACGTCGTCCAGCGACAGTTCCCCCTCCTTGTTTGTGACGGCCGTCCCGTGCTTGACCGCCAGGTAGTAACCGTCCTTGAACACGACGACCCGCTGGGTCGAGAGTGCCAACCGGTCGTTGGGAGACTCGGCGGCGAGGCCTGGATGCGCTCGATGGACGATCACTCCGGCCACAACCAGGAACATCACAGACGAGATTCGGCGCGCGGGAATCAGCATGAGGTCGCTCCTCGTTGAATGCCTTGTCGTTGGAATAGTTGAATCAGCTTCGCACGCGAAACGGCGGGCGGGCTCTCACCCGATCAATCCCGCACGCAACTGGAGTCGCCGCGCGAACACTCGGGTCGCCGAGTTGAATTGCAAAGTCCTGGCCGTGGCCTGACCGATCTTCGTGCGAGGCACAATGAAGCCCGTCTGGCGGCCCAACTCGAAATGGAGATGCCAGCCGAGCAGCCACGGTTCGTACTGACGGGGTCGAAAGAGTGACTGCTGGTTACCGTCGTCATCCTCGCCGGTGATTTGCCCGCCCTTGGACAAATTGCATCCCGGACAACTGAGGGCCAGGTTGCTCATCACAGTCTGACCCTGCTGTGCTCGTGGTACGACATGCTCGACATGGAAGGTAACGCCGGTCGCCAGTTCGAGAAGTCGGCAGTATTCGCACGCCCCGCCAGCGCGGGCGGTCACCAAAGCGCGATAGGCGTCGGCGGACGACATCAGCCCTTCCCCGCGACCACGGGACTGATCCAGACCGTCACGGGGACCGCATTCGCCGGGACTCCCTCGGGTTGTTGCGAGAAGGCCGACAGTCGCTTGGCATTCTCGACCATCAGGGCCTCGGCCTCGGCGACCAGTCGCTCCAACGTGGCCCTCTCGCGCGGAGTGATCTGCCCCTCGCTGTTCCGCTCCAGCAACTCATCCATCCGGCGCTGCTTGGCGGCTGCGAGTTTCTTGATCGACGGGGGTTGTGTACTGCGGATCATTTCGCGGTGCTCGATGGGTGTCTGGATTTCTTGGGCAGTGGTTCAAGCCGTTGTGATGATAGAAACCCGGCTGACGGTTTGCATTCGGAAACAGTCCGAGTCGGTGCGGGGCCAGCCGTGGGGGGGGGGGGGGGGGGTGGGGGGCCCCCCCCCCCCGGGGGGCGCAAAAAAAAGAGGGGGGGGGGGGGGGCGCCCCCCCCCCCCACCCC
>JBBPIS010000015.1:0-35023 GCA_038040225.1 Planctomycetota bacterium | reverse complement strand
CGCTTCGCCGCCCCCAGCGAGCGTTGGCACATTCAAGACTGGGGGCGGCGAAGCGCCGACCCCAGCCACACTCACACTCTGCGTGAGAAACGATCGACTCCGACTGATCTTACCGCACCAGATAATTCTTCCCGCGCAGCTTGATGAGGAGTTGTTCGTCCACACGCTGCTGGCTGAGGATTTGGTTCTCGGCCAGTGTGTTGGCATTCACGAGGGCGAAGTACGGTTCCGTGAAGCGGTCGACCACTTCAATGTTGGCCTTGTCCTTTTCGAGATCGAGTTCGGCCGTCTCGGGCGTGACCACGAGTTGCGGTTCGGCCTTGTCAGCGGGGCTGGTGGTGGCACTCGCGCCGGACTTCTTGCGGGCATAGACGGCCTGGTTGCCGTACTGCCTGACCGAGTCGGCGGCCACTTCTTTGTCCGTCTTCGCATCGCGGAACGAGTTCGAGGCCTGACCGCCTGCGAAGCCTGCGGGTTGACCCGCAGAGGGTGCCGCGGCGGGAAGAGCTTTAGCGGACGAGGCCGCATTCTGGGCGCCTTGGAACCTGCCCTTCTCAGCCCGCTGCGCGACGCCACTGACGCCCGACGATTCGCTCAACGATTCGAGACTGAGTCGCGCGCGACGGAGCCCCTCCGCATTCGCCAGCGGGCGCATCGTCTCATCCGCGAGGAACGACGTGTACGGCGTGAGGATACCGTGCTTGGTCGACAGCTCGACCAGTTCCTTCACCAGTTCGTTGTTCTGGCCGCTCAGATCGAGTTGGTCGATGATCTCGCCGATGCGTCGCATGGCCCACAATTTCTCGACGAAGGCATAACTCTCGTCGTGACTCTTCTCGATCAGGTTGGCGGGGAAGTCGAACTTCTGTTCGCTGGCACCGACGCGGCCCTTGATGACCACCTTGGCCGCGCCCGGCTTCCGGTAGCGGCCGACGACGACCAACTGCTGGCCCTCGAACAGGTCGAAGTTCCCCTTCGGGTAGATGCGGTTCACCGGCGGGCCGTCTTCTAGCTTGAGGCCGTCCAGTTCGAAGTTCACGGCGACATCGGTCAGCACCGGCGCGCTGATGTTGCCGTAGACCGTGCTGACGTGGGCTTCGATGTCTTCGTCGGGCCGGACATATTCCGACAGCCCGAAGCCATCGCGCGAAATCCGGTCGAGCAGCCGCGAGTTCACGTCATAGCCGACGCCGAACGAGAGGATTCGCGCCCGGACCTTGTTCGCTTCCTTCGCACCGGATGCGATCTGAGCCTCGTTGGTGATGCCGATCGTGGGGAGGCCATCCGTCAGGAAGAGGACATAGTTCGGTCGGCTGTTGTCCTTGAGTTGCCCCAGCGCCGACGTAAGTGCTCCGTGGATGTTCGTCCCGCCGCCGGGATAGAGTCCCTCAACATAGCCGACCGCGGCCTTGCGAGTCTCATCGTTGTACCGCTCCAGTTCGGGCCGGAACGATTCGACGTTGCCGTCGTAGGCCACGATGTTGAAGAGGTCTCCCTCGCGCAGGTTGTTCAGCACGAACTTGAGTGCCGCGCGAGCCTGTTCAAACTTCTTGCCGCTCATGCTCCCCGAGCGGTCCACGACGAAGATGACTGTCTTCTTGGGTCGCTCCGCGTCGGGAGCCTTCACCTGCGGACTGGCGAGGAGCAGGAAGTAGCCATCCTCGCCCTCTTTTGGTTTATAACTGATGACGCTCGCGCCGACCGCGCCCTTATCCACGTCAAACATCAGCCGGAAGTCGCCGGTGGGGACTTCGTTCGTTCGCGTGTACGTCACGACCGCGTGCTTGGCGTCGGAGCGTTTGATATCGACCGTGTGCGTGGGCGAATAGACGTTTTTAATGTCGATGCCCGACTCGATGGCGATCTGGAAGTCGATCTTCTCAACGGCGTGCGACGTGTACTTGGCGGTGCTCAGCGGGAACAGGAAGTCTGTCAGCCCGCGCTCCTTCCGCAGCAGTTGGTTGTAGTTCAGCACCACCTTCCGCTCGGCACCGGGCGGCACGGGAAAGACGCTCGTCTGGAACAGGCCCATCCCCATCCATTCGAGCAGCGCCGGATCCTTGTTCGACCGGACGATGGCCTCGTACACCGCACGGGCTTCCTTGGCCGCCATCAGCTTGCCGGGAAACTCCTTGCCGTCGACCAGCAGCGTCAGCTTGTCGATCGCGCCGTCATACGGCAGCGGGAAGAGGAACTGCACCTCCATCTGCCGGCTGCCCGTGTTCACGAACGATTGGGACACCTGCACGCGAGCCACCTGATCGGTGATCCGCGCCTGCACGGCCAATTCCTTGATCTTGTACGACGAGACCGGCGTCGGGGGCGGCACCCGCACATGAGGCGTGTGATAGACCGGCCGGGGGAGCGGCCCGGGATGGTTGGTGATGATGAGCACCCCCTGAGCCCAGACAACCGGTCCCGAGACCACGGCATTCGTCAACCCGACCAACAACCCCAACGTCAAGGCGAGCAAGCGTTTCATGGCAGTTCTCCAACTCAGGCGAGAGGACGATTCAAACCGGCGACGGCTCGTTGGACGAATCCGCCGCCAGAAAGTTCCCAAGAGCAGAATACGCTTCTTGAGGAGACTCCGCATCCGGTGGTGGCCGGGACAATTAATGTTCCCCACCGTTCCCCGATTCTCCGAGTCTCAATTCCTTCCACGGCCGAGGATCTCGAACCCTTCCGCGCCGCCGCCAAGGAGGCGGCGTTCTCCGCCGGTTTTTCTTCGTGACGTGTTCGCCGTGTCGCGTCTCGGACCGGGGGATTTTGGACTGTGGCCTTGAGAAGAGAGAGAAACGCAGAGGGCGCAGAGATCGCGGAGAGAAATCCCTCTGCGTCCTCCGCGCTCTCTGCGTTTCAAGGCATTGCGTCCCACTCGTCGCGGCCGGAGGGCTCGGGGAGGTGTGGCGGGGGTCGAGCCTTCGAGCCCCCCGCCACACCTCAATGACACCACGCCCAACTATCCCGCGAACGTCACGCTGACGATGTCGCTGGGTTGGCCGATTTCCTCGTCGTCGATCACGCCCAGCGCGCGGTATTCGCGAACCTCCGGGACGCCGGTGACGGCCAGTTCCGTGTGGTCGTCGTAGGGCGAGATCGAATCGAAGGCGAGTTTCCTCCAGACCGACTGCCCCTTCAGCCGCATATAAACGTTGACGCCGTCGACGCCCAGCTTCTTGAACGTGACACGGACGAACCCCGAGCGTGCCTCGGCCGAGATCCCCGGTCGATAGGTGTTCGGGTCGACGCCGTCCTCTGTCCCGACCAGTTTCATCTCCTGCTCCATCGCGGGAGTCAGCAGTCCGCTCGCCTTCCACTTCCCGATCTGCGACCGCACCGGGCCCGTCTTGCCGAGCTTGGTCTGTTTGGTGGCCCTCAACGTCGCCACCGTCGCCTGCCAGGCGTTCCTCGCCGTCGGAACCGCCTGAACCTCGTTGAGGATCCCCTGCAAGACCCCTTCGAACGTGGTGATCTGTAACTCCGTCATGCCCAGCACGCCTCCAAACGCCTCGACCTTCGCGATCAGGTTCGTCAGCCACGTCACCAACTTCGCATTTTCACTGGGGATAAAGTCTGCCATAAATGTTCTCCTTTCATTGAGAGGGCAGGTTCCCAGAACACCACGGAGAATTGATATCCGCACCGCCCATAGGCCAAACAACATATTTATTCCGTCTCCGCGAGTTCATTCCGTGCGCTATAAATAGTGATCGGACACTATTCCGACCTCCCCCGAATGCGATTGCGACCGGAATTAATATTGGCCCCGCTCGTTGGACAGTTGGACTGTGTCAAGACACCACTCCGCCGCCGAGGCACTTTGTTGCCCGTTGTAGGGTGGGACCAGCTCGCGCAGCGTGCGCCGGCCCACCAGATTCACAGGACACATCACTGGTGGGCCGGCGCGACCAGAGCGTCGCTGGTCCCACCCTACGGAAGACCACCGTCTCTCCAGGACCGTGGCACACCGTTCCCGGACACCTCAACGCCCGAGTGTTGAAGTGGCGCCTTTTGGGATTTCAGCCCCAAAGGGGCGAAGTTATGCCAGCCCGGGGCAAGCGACCAACGGGAGCGCCGCCCCGGGTTGGCGGTTTCCATGAATCTCAAGCCCTGAAAGGGCGGCACTACTTCTTCCGCGAGAGAATTTTAGTGCCGCCCCTTCAGGGCTTTGAATTCTGTGACTCTCGGAACCCGGGGCGGCGCTCCCGTTGGTCGCTTGCCCCGGGCTGGCATAGGGCTGCCCCGTTGGGGCGGAAATCCAAAACAGCGCAACTTCAAAACGCCCGAGTGGAGGCCCGTCCCACCACACCCCCTCGCACCGGTCGAACTCCCGTTTCCGACTTCTGCCGTCGCCCGAGTCGTGAGACTTCGGGCCGAACTCTCGCCTCCCCGGCGACCAGCCTCGAACCTCGGAGTGCGTGGGGAAAACCCCGAGTTTCCCCGCGCGCACCCGGACCTGCGCGGGAAAAAACCGGAGTTTCTTGGCGCGCAGGTGGACCCGCGCCGGAAAAAACTCGGGTTTTTTCGCGCGCAGGTCCACCCGCGCGCAAAAAAACCTGGGTTTCTTGGCGCGCAGGTCCACCTGCGCGGGAAAAACCCCAGGTTTTTCGGCGCGCGGGTCGAGTTTTTTGGCGCCAAACTCGGGTTTTTTCCGGCGCGGGTCGGGTTTTTCGGCGCGCAGGTCCGGGTGCGCGGCTCAAAACCTGAGGCTCCCAAGCGGAAACCGAGCGTCCGGCGATTCCGCAACATCCAGCAACAAAGCCTCTTGCGACAACGCCGCCGCCGGGAGGTGGTCGGAGGGGTGACCCACCCTGAGTTCTGGCGGAAGGTGGGGAGGAGCAGACGGAAGCCGTCAGCAGGCGAGCGACGGGAAGAAATGGTTTTGTAGGATGGGCACTCCTGCCCGTCCGGCTTCGGGAGAGAAAGAGGGACGGGCAGGAGTGCCCATCCTCCGGTGTGACCCGGCGAAGGGGTGGCCGGGCCAGCCGCCAAGCGGATGGCCCCGTCGAGGTGGTTGGTCCCCCCAAAACCGGAGCCTTCCCGCTGGCCAGACCCCGCCACTCCGCCGTGGGCCGCTCCACCCAGCCGCCAAAATCGACATCAGACCACCCGACCCCTGAGCCGAAGGTGTCAAGCAGACCGGCAGAAACTAAGAAGTCCTGACGCAAACAACCACGCGAAAACCAATGTAGTTGGCACGGTTACCGGTCATGCTCCAGATGCGGAAGGCGGAGTGAGCGTTCCTGTCATTGTCGTCGTAAGAGCCTCCACGCAGCACACGACGCTGCTGCTTCAGATCATACCAATCATCGCACCACTCCCAGACATTCCCCGCCATGTCCTCCGCGCCGCAGACGGCGGTCGAACGTGGAAAGATCCCGACCGGCGTCGTCATCCCCAAGCCCGCTTCGATCGAGTTGCAGATGCCGTCGCTCCACTCACCCTCCCACGGATAGGCCCGACCATCTAGTCCCCGTGCAGCGGCTTCCCACTCCCGCTCGGTCGGCAGCCGACAGTGAGCCCAGCGGCAAAAGGCATCCGCCTCCCACCACGACACGCCGACCACCGGCTGCGTAACGCCGTTCCACTTCGAGTTTCGCCACCGGAGGGGCTCGGCAATGTTGTCTTCCAATCGCCACTTCCAGCCGTCGGGATGCCACAGCCGCGGATCGTCATAGCCACCCGCCTCCACAAAGCGCAGGAACTGGCCATTGGTCACGGGATACTTTGACAATTGGAACGGCTGGTCGAATCGAATCGTCTCGTCAGGCAAGACCCAGTTTCCCGATGAGTAATTTGTCTTGTGTTCCTCTGTCAGCGTTTGGTCGCCGGCCCGATACGTCCCCGCCGCCACCTCGACGAAGGCGGCCGGATCGCGCACGTCGTCCGCCACGCGCGGATCGCCGATGCGGCCGAGCAGCCTCGCCAACTCTGCCCGCGATTTCGGCTCAATCTCCTGATCGATGGCGGCCAGACAGACCGTCCGGAAGGGGGCAAGCAGCTCGTCCTGCAAGTCCAAATTCTGGTCCCGCAAAACCGCCAGAGCATCGGCGGCTGCCAAGGCCAGCCCGCGTGACTTCGCGACGTGCCGGACATCGATGGCGGCCAACATTTTCTCCAGCAGCGACTTGCCCGCCTGCCAACCCGGATTCGCCACACGCCGCGCGAACAGGAATTTCAGCGTCGGTCGCCAGTGGTCTTGTTCGGCCCGCTGCTGAAACACCGCCAGCAATTTGTCTTCGCCATCGTGGAGTTTCGCCAGTTGCTCGGCCGCCAGAAACTCCTGAAACGACAGGTGAAAAAAACTCGCTTTCTCGCTGGCCGCCTGCGACAGCAAACCGCTGTGCGACAACAGGCCTTCGCGGGCCTCGATCTGATCGCGAAACCCCGATTCGGTTTCCCGGTTGAGCTGCATGTAGGCCTTGAGGATGTCGTCGAGTTCGGCAAAGGCCACCTCCGGCATTGGCGAGGTGCGCGCCGGGTCATGTGGCACACCTGTGTGCATCCCCAAGGCCACCGCCGCCAACCGTGCCCGCACCCGCTCGATCTCGTTGCGATCCCGCGAATACCGGCTGTGCAGCGCCGTTTTGACGATGCGGTGATACAAGTCATGGATGTCTTTGGGGAGCTGCTTCCCTTCGCTGTAGATGATGCAGATCGCGGTCAGCAACAGCGGATTGGCGGCCAGCGCCGCGACATCCTCGGACAGCCGCCGGACCTGATCCATCATCGTCACGGCGACTTGGCGGCCGTCGGCCCGCGTCTTCGGCAAGGCGACAAACCACCGCGTGGCCAGCAGGTCTTGCAGTACGGGGGGCAGCGGGTCCAGCCGCGCTTCGGCGATCCCGGCCCTTTCCAGGACCCGGACCTGGTCGGCCTCCAGCCCATACGGCCGGCTGGTCAGGAGCAGGCGATGGCCTCGCTGGAGCCACTCACCGGCGGCGGTCACACCGGCGAGCAACGATTCGCGCGGGGACCACGCCGCCGCGCCGGTCCCGTCCGTCAGCGGCATCTCATCGACGCCGTCGAAAATGAGCAGCAGCGAACCGGCCGCCCAATGCGGCGCGACATCGCTCCAACCCACTCCGCGCTCCGGGGTCTTTTCCAGATAACGTCGCACAGCGGCCAGCAGTTGCTCGGCTGTGAGCGAACGACGCCCCGGCGCGGCCGGGAGCGACTCGCAAAAATCACGCAGTTTGACCAAGACCGGCAGCCGACCGCGCAGCGATTCCGGGACCGTCTCCCGGAACTCCGCGACATCCTCGACCTCGGCCTCGAACGCTGGCCGCTCTCCCGCCGCCGCCAACCAGGCCACCCAGCGGCAAAAGGTGCTCTTGCCCGATCCCGGATCGCCGGAGACGTACAGCGATCGCTCGCCCAGCGCTTCGAGCAACAGTTGCGGCTTGGCCGCGTCCGCCGTCTCTTCGCGAGCCATCGTGGGCGAGCTCTTGCGCCGCTTTCCAGTTTTGATACCACGGTCTGGTGGCATCAATTCACCCAGTCCCTCGACATCAAAGCGGCGGCTCGTCAGCGGAGGGACATACACCTGTTGCAGGGCGACCGTCTGCACCTCTTCCGATTCCATCCCCAGCAGCGTGATGTCATTGCACTGTTTCTTCAGGCACTCGAGGTAGACCGGCGGAATCACTCGCGGGCCGGCGGCGACGTCCCGAGAAGCGGGCGGTGCGGCGTTCGTCCGCCGAGCCAACTCGGTCACCAACTCGACCAGCGGTTGGCCGTGGTCGGCGTACTCGATCACCTGAATCTTGTGGTCGTCCCACAGTTTCCGCGCGCGATCGTCGCCCGCCTTGAGCAGTGCGTAGCTGGGTCGCAGGGTGCCGCCGAAGATCTCCAGCACCGTGGCCAGGGCGTCCATCACGTACTCGTCCTGCAAGCCGAAGCCGACGAACAGCAGCGGATGGTTGCCGATCAGCGTCCCCAGTTGCAGTCGCGCGGCGGCGAGGGGATGTTTGCTGTCGGCGGCATCGCGATAGAGCCGGTCGTATTGCTGCGGTGCCAGGATCAGGCTGTCGGGGTCGTCGATCTGTCCGTGCAGGTGCCACACGAACGGTGGCGGCTCCGGTTCAGAACCGGCAAACAATTTGGCGAGCTTGTCCCGCTGGGCATTGGTTGCCACCTGTGCCAACGGGTTGGACCACTGGAGCACCCGGTCGTAGTTTGTGGTGACGATCAGCTTCGGCTTCAGCGACCACAGCGCCGTCGGGAGCGTGAGGTCCGCGTCGGCGGGTTGGTCCACGGCAAACCGGAACTTCATGACCTCGCGGAAGCGGGCCTCACCCAAATACTTCAGTCCTTTGTCGGCGGCCTCGTTGAAGTCGTTCAACTTCACGAGGGTTCTGACGAGGCCCGCCTGATCCGGAAGCGCCTCGCCGTCGAGCCGGTCGGCCAATGTACCGAGCAACTCCCTCCACGTCGGAAACAGACCTCGCTTCACTGCCAGGCTGACGCCCGAACCGACGAACGGCACGATGCGACGCTGAGCCAGTTGTTGAATCAGGGACTCGGGCAGATCCATGACGCGGCCGATCGGATGGAATATCGAGGGATTAATGGAACGCGGGCCAGCATCCTGTCGGAGACAACGTTCTCATGCAATGGGAGGCCGATGGCTCTGCGAGACTCTCGCATTCACATGGCCTCGTCGCTGAGTTCGGAATAACTCAGTTCTTCATCGTGAGTGGGGCTGAGTTCTTGCGAACTCAGCGACGTGCAGGCTGCGACTGATCCATGCGGTGCCGGTCGCTGCGAATCAACCGAACCCGGCCTCGTGTGACAACAGGACTCGGCTGGCCGGGTCTTGTTTGTAGAAGGCTCGCAGCACGTCGTAGAGCCGGGGATGGAGCCGGCTCAGTTCGACGGGTTGCTCGAAGAAACTTTCGGTGGCGACGGCGAAGAACTCGGCGGGGCTGGTCGCTCCGTATTTGTCGAGCAGCGTCTCCCGACCGAGCTGCGACTGGCGGACGAGTCGCTGGTACTCGGCTCCCGTCACCTCGAGCCATGTCCGGTATTGTTGTTCGTTGTCGAGCGGTGGAACGCCGTCGACGTCGTGGTTGGCCATGTCGAGCACGTGCGCGAACTCGTGCAGGATCACGTTGCGGCCATCGGGGGACTGGCGACACTGTTGAAGGATGTTCCGCCACGACAGCACGATCGGCCCGTTCCGCCACGCCTCGCCCAGACGCTCCTCGTCCGAATGCAGTTCCAGGCCGGATGACTCGCGATAGATATTCTTGCCGGTGAAGGACTCCGCCTGCACGAAGACGGTCATCAACCGGTCGAACGGCGGTTCGGTGAAACCCAATCCGAGGAGAGACGCCTGCACGGCGATGGTCACCCGGATTTCGTCCGACGAAGTCAGCCCCACAGCCGCCTCGATCGTCTTCTCGTCGAGGAACCAGCGCGTGTCGCGCAGCAGATGAGTCTGCTCGGCGTCGCCTAACAGCGCGAAGTGTCGGCAGTTCATCCGAACGATGGCGAGCCAGTCGGCGGGAAACGGCTCGGCCGCCAGCGCACGTCGTCGTCGGTCTCGCCACCATCGCAGGAACATCGCGGCCTCGTACAGAAATCGGGAGGCGTGTTGTATGATCCGCCGTCCCAACGAAGCAACTCACGGATGGGGCCGAAATAACTGTCGTGGCCGACGCTGCCAGCGTCGGATCGGATGCTGGCAGCATCCGCCACGCGAAGACACTCCTTTCCATTTCGATCCTCATCTCGCCTCCACATCTCCGGGAGAACGCCATGTCGAAGTTTGTGCTCGCCCTCGATCAAGGGACCACCTCCAGCCGGTCCATCGTGTTTGGACGCGATGGCCGGGCCGTGGCCTCGGCACAGCAGGAGTTTCCACAGATCTATCCGCAGCCGGGACACGTCGAACACGACCCCGAGGCGATCTGGGCGACGCAGCTTCAAACGGCGAAGGACGCGCTGGCGAAGGCCAAACTCAACGCGAGCGACATCGCAGCCATCGGCGTCACGAACCAGCGTGAGACGACCGTCCTGTGGGATCGGACGACGGGCCGTCCGGTGGCGAATGCCATCGTCTGGCAAAGCCGCATCACGGCGGACATCTGTGCGAAATTGAAGGCCGACGGAACTGAAGCCGTCTTTCGTCAGAAGACGGGACTGGTTGTCGATGCCTACTTCTCGGGGACGAAGATCAAGCACCTGCTCGACACGATCTCGGGCCTGCGCGCGAAGGCCGAGCGCGGCGACGTGCTGTTTGGAACGGTCGATTCGTTCCTGTTGTGGAGGCTCACCGGCGGCAGGCTGCACGTCACCGATCCGAGCAACGCCAGCCGGACACTGCTCTTTAACATCCACACCGGCCAGTGGGATGATGAGCTGCTGAAGCTGCTCGACGTGCCGCGCGCGATGCTCCCCGAAGTGCGCTCGTCGAGCGAAGTCTATGGCCAGACCGATGCGGCTTTGTTCGGCGGCGCGATCCCGCTCGCAGGCGACGCGGGAGATCAGCAGGCGGCGACGTTCGGGCAGTGTTGTCTGGAACCCGGCTCGGCCAAGAACACGTACGGCACCGGCTGCTTCCTGCTCATGAACACCGGCTCCCGACCGGTTGAATCAAACGCCGGATTGCTCACGACGGTGGCTTGGAAGATCGGGGACGAGACGACGTACGCGCTGGAAGGCTCGGTCTTCATCGCGGGAGCGGCCGTGCAGTGGCTGCGCGACGGGCTCGGGCTGATCGAGAAGGCGTCGGACATCGAGGCACTCGCGGCGACGGTCCCCGACAACGGCGGCGTCTATTTCGTACCGGCACTCGCGGGACTCGGTGCTCCGTACTGGGATCCTCACGCGCGTGGCACGATCGTCGGGCTGACGCGCGGTTCGACGAAGGCGCACCTCGCGCGTGCCGCCCTGGAAGCAATGGCCTATCAGACGCGCGACGTGCTCGACGCCATGCAGCGCGACGCCGGCGTACCGCTGGCCGAACTGAAAGTGGATGGCGGCGCATCGGCCAACAATCTGCTGCTGCAATTCCAGGCCGACATCCTCCCCGCGCGAGTCCATCGTCCCGTCGTGCAGGAGACGACCGCGCTGGGGGCGGCGTACCTCGCGGGACTCGCCGTCGGGTACTGGACCGACCGCGAAGACCTGCGCCGCAACTGGGCCCTCGACCGCGAATTCGTCCCCGAACGAGAAGCCTCGTCGCGCGAACGGCTCTACGCCGACTGGCAACGCGCGGTAGAGCGGTCTCGTGAATGGACAAATTGACCTCGCAGCGCATTCGGTATGTCTCGCTTCGGTTGCATCAGCTACGGAGTGGAACATCCGCTGATGGGCGTGAGCGAGCTCTGATCATCAGGTTCGGTCGTGTTTTCTCGAACGCCTGCCCGTCAAGCTGGAGCCACTGCGATTCCTGTGGCATGCGCTGATGCAGAATTCGCTGTGCGATCATCCGCCCTGCAGACTCGGGTCGACGATGACTTGCGCCCAGTCCACCGCATCCAGATAGGCCCGCTGGATTGTGGCGTCATCCAAACCGGTGTTGTTGAGGGCGTCCCAATCACCCTGTTCGAATGCCATCACTGAGTTGAGTACATCCCCAATACGCCCTGTTCTGTCCAGCAACGCCCCTTTCAATTCAGTCGAGAGCGACAATTCTTCCACGAGTTCGTCGAGAGGACGATCCAGGAGCGCATCGAGACTTGAGAACAACCCTGCCGTGAAAAAGACCTCCGAATTGGTGGGACTCAGATGAGAGGCCAGCAACTCGCACATCCGCGCACGGATCAGTGCGTACTCGATCAGCGGACGCGGTTTCTTATCGATGCCCGCAATCGCAATCAGCGTAACGATCTGGCAAACCTTGTGAATGCCGAGCCAGATGACGGCATGTCGAACCGTCTCGATCCGATGGCGAACGCCGTGAACTGCGGAGTTCACATACCGGAGGAGTTTCACGCTGAGCGAAACATCCTGTTTGACGATCTCGATGATCTCATCCAGGCAGACATCTGCTTTTTGAAGCTTCGTCATCAGTTGCAGAATGGCAAGTTGGTTGTTCGACAGGCTCTTCCCCTCCACGACCTGGGGACGTGACAGAAAGTAACCCTGAAACAGGTGGAAGCCCAACTGTTTGCACCGTTCAAACTCCTCGACGGTCTCGACCTTTTCAGCGAGCAATTGCACGGGATATTGCTGGAGATGCAGCATCTGAGCGATCAACGCGGTTTCGTCGTAAGCCCTCAGGTCGACTTTGATGAAATCGGCGAGTTCGATCAATTCCTCTCGCTGGTCCGCATTCACGTAGTCGTCAAGTGCAATGCGAAAACCTCGAGCACGAAGACCGGCGAGCGCCTCTGTGACCTGTGCATCAGGCGGGATATCCTCAAGCACCTCGATCACAATGTGTTCAGGTTCAAAGGGGATCTCGTAGTTGCCGAGCAGGTAATTCCGCGTGAAATTGACGAACGCCAGTCGGCCACAAACCAAGTTGTTCAATCCGATTTCAATCAACGAATTGACGAGCACTTGGGACGTGGCTCGATCCCCATCCTCGAACGCGGCTCGATTCTCCTCGCTCGACCGGAACAGAAGCTCGTAGGCGAAGACATTGAGTTGGCGATCATAGATCGCCTGCCGACCAACCAACACCCGACTCGAGGACGAAGTCACCATGATGCACACCCTTTGAAGATTTTCACTGCGACCGAGAATGATCCTGGCGCAGTTCGATCAGTTCTGTCATCAAGTCGGTTGGTTCATCGGCGGTCGCCAAACCGCTTCTGAAGAGTGCAAGCAATCTGCGATCTGTTTCATTTTGTGGGAATGTGACCAGTCGGTCAAACCTCTAGATTCTGATTCCTCCCCCATCATCCAAAGCAAGATCACTGCACCGAGCCACCGTTTTGGGCAGACCTCGTGGCCGAGGTCGGGCGCAGACGTGAAGATCTTCCGACACGATTGTGTATTCGACCGCGAGTTCGTAACTGGGCGGGAATCGCCCTTGCAAGAATGACACCGCGCCAACCGGCAACGCACATTCGAGCGCGTCTCGAAGCTGGACCGGCTGAACGGAACTGGTTTAGAGGCCGGCTTTGGCGAGAGCGCGCCACCTCAATGCGACGTTCCCGCACGATGCGTACAGTCGGAACAGCAGTTCTCTCCGATTCTGCCTTCGCAGGTTTCCCGAACAGGACAACTCGGCGATTCATGGTGTCACCCAACGCCGTCCGATCCATTGGCAGGATCGTTGTCGCAGCGGAGACCGCTGTTGTGCTCTTCTGTGACGCGGGACATTGATTTGATTGTGGTCGGTCGTTGGAGTTCGAGTGACTCGATCCTCACGACAGTGAATTGACTATCCAGGAAGATGAGGAACTCCCATGACGAAGCGAACGATGCTGCTGGGCTTGTTGACAGTGTTGGGATTGGCCGCGAATGCCGTCGCCGGACATCGAGGCCAGTGCTGCGATCCGGTTCCGGGGCAGCTTCAGGCGATGTGCTGCCAGGGAACTCTGTTGCCGTATCACGTGGCCCTGCAGCGAGCCGCCGATGCCACGCGCGCCGAAGCCGCGCTGGCCGCGACGACGCAGGAACGAGACGGTTTGCGAACGGAACTCGCCCAGTTGAAGGCGGAGTTGCAATCAGCCGTCGCCGAACGGGACAAGGCGAAGAGCGACGCGGAAGTGTCGGCCAAGTCTGCGGCCGAGCAGGCCAAGGTGGCGAAGGCCGCCCAGGCCGATGCCGCCTCTTCGAAGCAGGCGGCCGACGCGGCCACGAAGGCGAAGCAAGCCGCCGATGTCGCCGCCGCGAAGGCGAAGGAAGAGGCCGCAACAGCCAAGACCGACGCTGCGAAGGCCAAGGACGATGCTGCGAAGCAAGTCGCTGCCGCTCAGGCCGCCGAGAAGAAGGCTGCCGAAGAATCCAAGGTTGCCGCCGCAGCGAAGGATGTCGCAGTGGCCGAGATGAAGAAGGCCACCGACGAAGCGGCTCAACTCCAGCAGAAACTCGATGCCGCGCTGAAGGCGGCCGAGGAAAAGAAAGAGGAAGAAGAGAAGAAGGAAGAAGACAAGCCGAAGGACGCTCTCCCCAACAAGGACGAGCAGCCCGCAGAACAGACGGACGAGACCAAGTCGGAAGACTGAGTCACTTTGCATGACGTTTCGCGATCATTGCCGCTGAGGCAACCGTCGAATCGCAAACGCAACCAACGCGCGCCCCGGATCATCGGATCCGGGCGTCGGTGTTTAGCGGCCCATTGAGGAAGTCGTGCCACGGCTCTGTGAGCCGTGAGAACGGTCAACAGTCTTGCGAAAACCGCACGGCTGGCACAGCCCAGGCACACGATCAAGACATATTCAACAGGCTGTACCATCGCCCCCGTCAGCTTCCGGTGACAAGCTCGACCACGCGCCAGTCGAGCCAATGCACGTCGGGATCGATCCCGGCGCAGGCGATGTAGCCGACATGCCCTCCGCCGTTCGCGATGGCCAGCCGGACAGACTGCGGGTAACGAACGCGATCCGTCGCGAACATCTCGACGGGAATCATCGGATCGTCGCGCGAGGTGATGATCGTCGTCGGTGTCCCGATCTGCGGTACGAACTGGGCCGCGCTGCACTTCGCATAGTACGTGTCGGCGTCGGAGAAGCCGCTCAACGGAGCGGTGTACCAGTCGTCGAACTCGTACAGTGTGCGAGGCCGTTTCGTCACGACGGGCATCGGCGAATCGGGCCGCAGACGCAGACGATCCGCCAGATGCCGCGTGAGCGATCCGACGAAATGTCGGTCGTACATGCGATTGATCCGCCCGTCGAGCGTCCTCACGCTGGCCGCCAGATCAATCGGCGGATTGACGACGACCGCCTGCACGATCTGTGAGGGAACCGAATCGGGTGACTCACCCAGATACTTGAGCACGATGTTCCCACTGAGCGACACGCCAAACAGTGTGAGGCGGCACCGAGCTTCCGGCTCATTGGAGGAGCACCATCCCAACACCGACTCGATCACGCGTCGCAGGTCATCCGAACACCCGGCGTGGTACGGCCGACCGGCCAACCCCACTCCGGCCCCGCAGCCGCGCATGTCCCAGCGAAAGACGCGCACTCCCCGTTCGGTCAGTTTTGCCGCCAGCCGCACCAATAGCGGACTGCGATGACAACCACCCAGGCCATGCAAGAGCAACGCGATTCGTCCATCGCACGGCCAGCCCTCGGGACAATCATCGTGAACAACGACGATGTCGCCGTCATCCAACTCCACCCGCCTGGCCACCGCGCGGTGCCGTGGCAGTCGCTGCGGCCAAAGGGCTCCGGCCAACGTCTGTGCGTGCGCTCCCGACAACCACCACGGCGGATGGAAGACCGTCATCATTGATGGCCCGTCGACCTTGCTCATCGAAGTTCTTGCGACTCCCACCGGGTGGCGGACAGGGTCTGGCATTGTGGGATGGGAACCATCTGGTCACGAGAAGCCGTGTTCCTCAATGCGGTTATGGCCGATCGCCGGGTGCGAAACAACTGTTCGACACGAGCACGGTGACTCGGGGCACTGGTTTTGCATGGTTGTTGGATCGCCTTTCACATTTGTAGCGCGAGTGAGACGGATTTCGGCGTTAGCCCGGCAGTAGTCAGCTCGACAGAAAATGTGATTCGAGATGCGGAATGAGTGGCGGGCGTGTGTGGTCTGCCCGCAGAAACTTTTCTCAATGGGACGAGACATCATGACAAGAAGCTGTTTATTGGCGGGACTGGTTGCGTGCGCATTGGTCGGTTGCGATCAGACACCGGCAGACCGCGCCGCCAATCAAGTCAAACAGGATGCGAACAGGCAGGCGGATGCCGTGCGCGACAACGCCAATGCAAAAGCTGACGCGATTCGCGACTCGTCACCGGCTCCCAAGGACGCCGTCGGAAATTCACGCGATCAATCTGCGGAACGGGCTGCGGATCGCGTGGAGAAGGAAGGCGAACGCAATGCGGACGCCGTTGAAAAGTCCGGGAAACGCGCCGCTGAAGACATTAAGGACAAAGACCCCGATAAATAGGGGCGATTGAAACTTCGACAACTGGCCGGTTAGATCGTGTCGCTCTGAAACCTTTGCGCGGCACGTCGAACTCAAGCCGTTGTCCGCCTCGCGGCAGGCATTGCCCGCCGCGAGGCGTGTTCCAACTCACGCGGCCAGGGGTGAGATATTTTTAGCGAACCGTACGCTGGAAAGTCGTGGTGTTCAGACGACTGAACTCACAACCCAGCAGTTGCTGTCCGTCAATGCCTCAACTTTGGCCGCGTGATATTTCCTTCCCAGTGGGTTACTTGAGTACGGCCAGATTCTTTGCGGCTTCGGCCCTGGCTTTGGTCATGACGCTTTCCAGCGTGATGCTCGCGCCGTTCTGGCGTTTGCTTTCGTCGGCCGCTTCCATGAACGCGTAGATCTCCAACGTTTCGGCTTCGCTGACCGGGGGCTGGCCGGAGCGTGCGAACTTGATGATCTCGAACAGCAGTGGATCGTAGCCGTCGTACGAGCCGACCGGTGACTCGCCCTTCTCGCCGACGGCGGTGCCGACGTAGCCTTTGCCTTCGCGGAAGATGCCGACTCGATCGCCAGACCACTTGCCCGTGACCTCGATCTTGCCGTCTTCCGTCTTGCCGCGCGTGACCGACTGGCAGCCGGTCCCCATCACCGTGAACAGCGCCTCGACGCCGTGGATGCCGTACCAGAAGAGATCGGGGTGAGTTGCTTCGAGGTTTGCCGGGCTGGTCGTTTCGCACTTGAGCACCTTGCCGAGGGAGCCGCCTCGCACGGCGAGCGACGTCTTGCCGAAACGGAGCGACGACGACGAGAAGACGGGCGACTTGTACTTCTTCGAGACTTCAAAGATCGCGATCGCGTCAGCCAGTGACCCGGCGATCGGCTTGTCGATGAAGCACGGCTTGCCCGCCTTGGCTACGGGGATGTACTGCTCCAGATGCGGACGGCCGTCGTTCGTTTCGAGGAACACGATGTCGACCTTCGTCAGCAGATCGTCGATTGTATCGACGATCTCGACGTCCAACTTCTTCATCTCTTCGGTGTAGGCCGGCACGCGCTCGACGCTCGCTTTGATGTCGGGGCTTCCCTTGGGATAGGCCGCGACCATGCGGACGCCCGCGACCTCGGGCTTCTGCGGGTTGGCGTTGAGTGTCTTCGCGAAGGCCCCGCAGTGCGAGGTATCGAGGCCGATGATCCCCGCGCGCAGCGGCTTCAGTTCGGTGGCGGCGACCTTGTCGGCTGCTGCCGCTTGCGCAGCGTTGGCTTGAGCGACGAGCGCATCGGCCGGTGGCGTGGCATCCGCATTCTGAGCGGGTAATGTCGCTGCGACCTCGGGCAGGCCGATGGCGAGGAACCCGACGTTCCACAACGCGACACTCTTGTCATAGCCCCCTGTCGCCAACGTTCGTCCGTCCCTCGAGAGCGCCAGCGCGGCGATGCGACCCTCGTGAGCCTCCGCTGTCGCCAACTCCTCGCCCGACACAAACTCCCAGATCTTCAGTTCGTTCTTCCCCACCGCTCGCCCTCCGCTGATGCTGATGACCGTTTCCTCATCGGGATGAAACAGGACTCCGTTCGTCGGACGGCTGTGTCCCGCGAAGAAGCCCAACGCTTTTTTGGCCTTGAGGTCGTACACGTTGACGTGCTCGTCGATGCCGCTCGACGCCACATGGCCTCCGTCGGGTGAGAAGGCGACACCGGTTGCCCCCTTGGTATGGAGTTCAAATGTCTGCTGCACCTCGCCCGTTGCGGCATCCCAAACCTTGACCTCGCCCCCCTTGGTCGGTCGCGTGTCGTCCCCTGCTGATGTGGCGAGCAACTTCCCGTCCGGCGACCACGCCACTCCCGTCACCGGCAGTCGATGTTGCTTGAAGGTGAGCGGCGCGTCGTCACCCTCCAGTTTCCAGACGCGGGCGATCTCATCCTCGCAAGCCGTTGCCAGTCGCAGCCCATCCGGTGAGAACGCGATGCCGGTCACGTAGGCTCGATGTCCCTTGATCGCCTTCACCAACTCACCCGTTGCCGGATTCCAGAGCGAGACGTTTTGATAGCTCCCCGTGGCGAGCACCTTTCCATCCGGCGAGAACGCGACCGCACGGACCTGTCCCGATTTCACCACGACCTCGCGCACGATCGACTTCGTTTCGACATCGATCAGTTGCACGGCGTCCTTTGCACCGGCCGCCAGCCACTTGCCGTCGGGGCTGAACGCAACGCTCGTCACCCAACTGTGGAAGGCACTCAGCCGCGCGATCGGTTGCAGTTCCTTCGGCTTCGAGGGATCCGCCTTGCGACTCGGCGGGCCGAGCTTCAACGGCTGCGGACCCTTGAGACCATCGGCGGCCGACACGGAATGACCGAACGACATCACGAGGGGCGACAGAACCAACAGCGCGGACCAGAGGACTCGCATGGGGTGCTCCTTGAAAGGCGGAACTTGAAGCGGCGCGATTATGTCACGGCCCGTTGGCCCTGCCAACCAGACCCGTCGATCACTGGAGGCCACCGCCTTCCAAAATCTGGGAAGAGTGTGCCCCGACATGGACAAACGAATTGCCCTGCCTGTTCGCGGCGGTTCGCTTGCGTGATTCGCACGGCCTCGGGACACTCTCGGCCGCCGCGCCCCGACCGCCAAACGCAACGGCCCGCGATCACTCCGCCCACCAACCCACCTGGAAAGAAGCCCCATGCGACGCAATCCCGTGAAAGCCGCCCTGAAAGCCGGACAACCTCAGGTGGGGACGTGGCTGTCCCTCGGCAACGTCTTCGCTGCGAGGCTGATGGCGCGCGTCGGCTTCAACTGGCTGACCGTCGATCTGGAGCACTCGCCCATCGGCTGGGACAGCGCGGGGCAACTGTTCGGAGCCGTCGCCGATGCGGGTTGCACGTGTCTGGCCCGAGTGCCACGCGGTGACCACGACTACATCAAGCGCGTGCTCGACGCGGGAGCCCACGGCATCGTCGTGCCGATGGTCAACACGGTCGAAGAGGCGAAGATCGCGATCGCCGCGGCAAAATATCCGCCGACCGGCAATCGTTCGGTCGGAGGGGGCATGCACGCGATGAACTTCGACGCGACCGCCGGCGACTATTTCAAACACGCCAACGATGAGATCCTCGTCGTCCTGCAAACCGAATCGCCGCAGGGAGTCGAAAACGCCGAGGCGATCTACAGCCTGCCCGGTGTCGACGCGATCTTCGTCGGCCCCAACGACCTCAACGCGCAGATGCGCGGTCCCGACGGCAAGGATCCCACGCCCGCCGAGCACGAAGCCATGTGTCAGCGAATCCTGGCGACCGGCAAGAAGTGTGGCACACCGGTCGGCATCCACGTTCAATCCATCGAGGAATGTCAGAGACGAATCAACGAAGGCTGGCAGTTCATGGCCCTCGGCAGCGAGCTCCGCTTCATGGTCGTCGAGGCGCAGAAGATGGTTCAGGGGATGAACCTCAAGCAGAGCGGAGACCTCGCACGGTATTAGTTGCCAGTTCATTGCGCATGGCGGAATCTGGTCAACGGAAAGGTCTCGGACCCGCGTTTCCAAGCCATCGCTACGCTCTGACTCGGCCGCGCGGTGGCTCGCGGCAACTGGGGTTGGCTCGGTTGGAGACCAAATCTATACTCCGCGCGCACTCGCCGGAGTCCTTCGGCGAATGACGTTTTCTTGGCACGCCCTAGCAGGGAGGCATCGCGTGGACAAGGTTTTGGTAGCCGGTATCGAAACGGTCGTCGGCGGCAATCTGGCAGCGGGTCTCGGTCAACAATCGCCGGTCACGGGAGTGGCTCTGGGTGAGCCGACTCAGATCGCGGGAATCAATGTGGAACCGCAGGCGGCTTCCACTCCCGAGGGGGTTCGGCAAATCATTCAGAAGCTCCGGCCGCAGCGAGTCGTGCTGTGTGGCAACGCGGCGCGATCCGGCTGGGACGACAGCGTGCCGCCGAGCGAAGCCGATCTCGAACAGGCATCGTGGTGGAGCGATGCGGTGCGTCAGTCGGGGGCTCAACTCACGCTGATCTCCTCCGATGCGATCTTCACCGGTCCGTGGATGTTTCACGCCGAGAACAGTCACAGCGTCTGTCCGAGTCCATCCGCTCAGATCGCACGCGACATCGAAGCCCGTGTGCTCGCCGACTGTCCCGATGCGCTGATCGTGCGGACACACGCCTTCGGCTGGCAGCCGGGTGAGAAATCGGGTTGGATCGAATCGTTGCTGACCAACTTGGAACGAGGCTTCGACACGGACCTCGATTGCACCCGCTATTCCTCTCCGATTCTCGCGACCGATCTGACCGAGATCATCTCGGGCGCGTGGACGGTCGGACTGAGCGGCGTCTATCACGTCGCGGGGGCCGAGCGGGTGAACCCGGTTCAATTCGCCAGCCGTCTCGCGCAGCAATTCCATCTGCCGATCCCGCTGACGGTGGCGATGGAGTCGCTGATCGGCCGACCGAGCGGCTTCGGTTGCGGTGAAACCTCGCTGCAAACCCGCAAGATTCGCCGCGCGTTGGGCGTCTCGATGCCCATGCTCGACGAAGGTTTGCAGCGCCTGTTCCAGCAACACGTCGAAGGCTATCGCGGCCGCTTGTCGGGACGAGCCAGCCTTCCGACGACTCGAGTGGCATAAGCGAAGTCGAAGAAGAATACTGATTTGATCGCGCAGCGACCCGGACGCTTGAAACGTCCGGGTCGCTTTTTTTGGTCACGCGAATTTATGGCAGTGGCCGCCGGCTACTGGCACAGTTTGGTATTCTCCAGTCCGAACCGAGATGAGGCGAATCATGGCGGGAAGAAGAAGAGAATCGTGGTTGCTCGCAATCCTTTTCTGCGGCACCGTATGCACGATACTCGGCCAAATCACAGGATGGGTAATACCACAATTCATTGGTGGCATAGTATGGCTCGGTTTCCTCGCAGGAATTGTCTTTCTGCTCCTCTGGGCATTTGGGCGAGCAAGAAAACTGTGGTGAATACTTAAACCAGTTCCCTGCTCTCGGCCTGCCCGATCTCTGGAAGCCACTGTCGCGGTCCAAGACTTTTCTGGCATTCGTCGTCGGCTTCGGGTACAAGATGGTCCGCTTTGCCCGCCCTGAACGGTGCCTCCCGCACTCCCGCCTCACTCTCCCGGCTCACCTGACAACATGATTTTGCTTCGCCTTTTCCGGCCGATGACCTTCGTCTCGGCGGTTCTCCTTGTCGCGATCAGTTTCTCGGCCGCTGCGGCTTCGGCGGCCGAGTCGCCCGAGTTGACCGCTCGATTCGCCACGCAGGGCCGCGCGTTCGTGAGCAAGCACTGCCTCGAATGCCACGGCGAGAAGGAGCCGAAGGCCGATCTCAACCTGTTCGCCGACAACGAGGCCTCGTCGGTCGTGAAGCGTCGCGCGGTGTGGGAGAGCGTCCTGGACATGGTCGCAACCGGCCAGATGCCTCCGCCCGAGAAACCTCGGCCCGAGCAGGCCGAGATCGACAAGTTTGTCGCCGTGGTGAACGCCCTCTTTGACGATGCCGATCTCCACGCGAAGCCCGATCCCGGTCGAGTCACCGTGAGGCGGCTCAATCGCACCGAGTACAACAACACGGTGCGCGATCTGATGTTCATCGACTTCAACGCGGCGGAGGACTTCCCCTCGGATGACATCGGCCACGGCTTCGACAACATCGGCGATGTGCTGACGATGTCGCCCGTGCTGATGGAGCGATACCTCGCAGCGGCCGAGTCGATTGTGCAACAGGCCATTCTCGTCGGTGAACCGCCCAAGCCGCCCAAGCGTCATCTGGTGGCGACGTTCCTCCGCTCGACCAAGAAAGAGGAATTCCGCGAGGTTCGGTCCCGCAGCCTGGAGGCCAATGGCAATCTCTCGACGACACACAAGCTGACCGCCGAGGGCCAGTACAAGTTTCGCTTTCATGGCTGGGGCCGCCAGATCGGGGACGAGCCGGTGAAGGTGGCCTTTCAGATCGACGACAAGGAAATCGAGACCGTTGAAGTCAAAGCCACGAGCAAGGACAAGGGGACGTTTGAAGCCAAGCCGGTCTGGATTGGACCGGGCGAACACCGCGTCGCCGTGGCGTTCCTCAACGAATTCACTGACGCGGAAGTCGAAAAGTTGGAAGAGGCTCAGCGGACATTGTTCGTCGAATGGTTCGAGTTGGAAGGGCCGCTCGACATGGTGCCGCCCTCTCACAAACGACTCCTGGCCTGCCGGGCCGATCAGCCGAAGCCGGACCAAGCCCGCGAAATCCTGACCCGTCTTGCCACCCGAGCCTATCGTCGGCCGGCGACCTCCACCGAAGTGTAGCGACTTGTGGTCCTCACGACGCTAGCTCTGGACGAGGGTCTGTCGTGGGAGGCCGCGATGCAGAGGACGATGCAGGCGGTGCTCGTCTCACCCAAGTTTCTGTTTCGACTGGAACTCGATGACCGGCCCGACAGCCCCGAACCGCGTGTACTTGATGAGTTCCAACTCGCCTCGCGCATGTCGTACTTTTTGTGGAGCACGATGCCGGACGAAGAACTCTTCTCGCTCGCAAGCAAAGGGGAGTTGACGAAGAACCTCGACGCGCAGGTCCGCCGGATGCTGGCCGATCCCAAATCGAAGTCGCTCGTCGACAACTTCGCGATGCAGTGGCTGCAGCTTCAGCGGTTGAAGACCGTCGCGCCCGATCTGAAACTCTTCCCGACGTTCAACGACCGGTTGCGAGCGGCCATGCTCCGGGAGACCGAACTCTTCTTCGAGGCGATCATCCGCGAAGACCGCAGCATCCTCGACCTGATCGACGCCGACTTCACGTTCGTCAACCGGACGCTCGCGCAGCACTACGGCCTCGAAGCAGCGATGAGCAAACCTGTGGAAGGCGATCAGCGCCGCAGACGCACCGGTCCGAACCGCGACCGCGATCGCGAATTCGAGCGAATCACGCTGCCCGACAAGATGCGAGGCGGTCTGTTGACTCAGGCAAGCATCCTCACGGTGACATCGAATCCGACGCGCACCTCGCCCGTCAAACGAGGCCGCTGGATTCTCGAACAGATCCTCGGCGCGCCGCCCCCGCCTCCACCTCCAAACGTCCCGGAATTGCCCGAGGGAGACAAAGCCCAACTGACCGGATCGCTGCGCCAACGGATGGAGCAACATCGCGCGAACCCGGCCTGCGCCAACTGTCACGCCAAGATGGACCCGCTCGGCTTTGCCTTCGAGAACTTCAACGCCATCGGCGGCTTCCGTCAAAAGGACGGGGATTTTCCGATTGAAGCGGGCGGAGTTCTGCCCGGCGGCAAGACCTTTCAAGGCCCGATCGAGCTGAAGTCGATCCTGTTGGAACAGCGTGCAAAAGTCGGACGCAACCTGACTGAGAAACTGCTGACCTACGGATTGGGCCGCGGCCTGGAGCACTACGACCGCCGCCCGGTCCTGAAAATTCAGGAAGCTCTGGACAAGAACGGCTACAAATTCTCGACGCTCGCGGTAGAAATAGTGAAGAGCGACCCGTTCCGGATGCGACGCGGAATTGACTGAAGTACGAAGACCCCTCACCCTAGCCCTCTCCCCGCAAGGCCGGGGCGAGGGGACCAGAGGAAGATAAGATGAGACGAAACGAAATCTCACGACGCACCGTATTGAAGGGTTTGAGTACCGCGATCGCTTTGCCGTGGCTGGAGGCGATGGGGCCGCTGGCTTCGTGGGCGGCGGATGCTTCACCGGCGAAGACCGCTCCGAATCGGATGGCCTTCCTGTACGTCCCCAACGGCATCAACATGGCCGACTGGACGCCGACGACGGAGGGAACCGGCTTCGAGTTGATGCCGATTCTCGAACCGCTCGCTCCCGTGAAGGATGATCTGCTCGTTCTGACCGGCCTCACGGCGGATGGTGCCCGGCCGCACGGCGATGGCGGTGGCGATCACGCTCGCGCGTTGGCCTCGTTCCTCACTGGTGCTCATCCGGTGAAGACGGATGGGACGGACATTCGCAACGGGATCTCGGTTGATCAGGTGGCCGCGTCGCGCATCGGCGATCAGACGCGACTGGCGTCGCTCGAAATCGGTTGTGAAGCGGGAGCAATGGCGGGCAACTGCGACTCGGGCTACTCCTGCGTCTATTCCTCGACGATGGCGTGGCGTTCGGCGACGCAGCCTCTTCCAAAAGAAGTAAACCCGAAGTTGGTTTTCGAGCGGCTGTTCGGAGCCGGTGCGGGCGCGGATCGGGCCAAGCGCGACAAGCTCCGCCAAAGCGTGCTTGACTTCGTGCGTGAGGACACTCGCGATCTGACCGGCCAGCTCGGGAAGAACGATCAGCGGAAGCTCGACGAGTACTTCAGTTCGATCCGCGACATCGAGCAGCGCATCGCGCGAGCCGCCTCGCTCCCCGAAGTGAAGACGCCCGACTTTCCCGTCCCGGCGGGAGTCCCCGGCGATTTCCAGGAGCATGTCCGCCTGATGTGCGACCTGATGGTGCTGGCCTTCCAAACGGACATGACTCGCGTCTGCTCGTTCGTCTTGACGAACGAAGGGAGCAACAAGGCGTACCCCTTCATCGGCGTCCCCGAGGGCCATCACGAACTCTCACACCACGGCAACGACGCGAAGAAGAAGGAAAAGATTCGCGACATCAACAAGTTCCATGTCACTCAGCTCGCATACCTGCTTCAGAAACTGAAGGCCATCCCCGAGGGAGACGGCACGTTGCTCGACCACTGCCTGATCGCCTACGGCAGCGCGAACTCGGACGGCAACGCGCACAACCACGACGATCTGCCGGTGCTGCTCGCCGGCAAGGGCGGCGGCACGATCCGGTCCGGCCGCCACCTTCGCTTCGCCAAGGAAACGCCGATCAGCAACCTGTGGCTGTCGATGCTGGAACGGATGGACGTGAAAGTCCCGTTCCTCGGCGATAGCACCGGAGCCTTGAGCGGTCTCACCGGGTGAGGCGTGCACGGTTGCAACGAAGGCGTCTCGACGGGCCGTGCAAGTTGTCCTAATCTTGCGGATCGAACCCTGACCTCGATCCCTTCGTCTGGCTCCATCCCATCGTGAGTGACTCGCTCCACAACGTCTCGCGCAATCTGCGCGTGGTCAGCCTCTGCACGATCATCAGTCGAGTGCTCGGGCTGCTGCGCGACCAAGCGATGGGGGCGATCTTCGGGGCCGGGCCGATTCTCGATGCGTTCACGGTCGCGTTTCGACTGCCCAACCTCGCGCGAGTGCTGCTCGGCGAGGGGGCGCTCACCACGGCCTTCCTGCCGGTGTTCGTGAAGGAGTTGAACGTCGAGGGTCGCGAATCGGCCGCGCGCATGACGTGGGCGGTCTTCGTCGTGCTGATGGCCGTGCTCTGTGGAGGCGTGCTCGTTGCGGAAGGGCTGCTCTGGGGAATTGGTTATGTATTCGAGTTGAGCGATCAGGCCAAGCTGCTTCGCAACCTGACGGCGCTGCTGTTGCCGTACGTCATCCTGATCTGTCTGGCGGCTCAGTTGAGCGCGGTGCTGAACGCACTGGGCCGATTCTTGTGGCCCGCTCTCGTGCCGGTGGTCTTGAACATCGCCTGGCTCACCGCGCTGTGGAGCCTCGTTCCGTTGTGGCCCGATGCGACGAGCCAGATCTACGTGACGGCCCTCGTCGTGGTGATCGCGGGCGGATTTCAACTCCTGTTTCCGTTGCCCGTTCTGACTCACTACGGCTTCGGTTATCGCAGCGACTGGCGCGCGGCGCTGGATCGAGTCTGGAAAATCTCCCACGACATGCTGCCGGTGGTCGTCGGCCTTTCGATCACGCAGATCAATGCCGTGCTCGACAGCCTCATCGCGTGGGGCTTCACCCAACCCGCAGGAGGCGGACCGCTGATGCCTCTGCCGGGATCGCCCTCGTATCCGCTGACGGCAGGGACCGCGACGGCGCTGTACCTCGGACAGCGTCTGTACCAGTTCCCGCTCGGTGTGTTCGGCGTCGCGCTGGGAACGGTCTTGTTTCCGCTGCTGACGGCGCACGCTCAGCGTGGCGAGACGGACAAGTTGCGCGCCGACTTGTCGCTGGGCGTGAGGCTGGTGCTGGCGATCGGGATCCCGGCGAGTGTCGGCCTGATGCTCGTGGCTCATCCGCTTTCGACGCTGTTCTTCCAGTACGGCAAGTTCGACGCCGAGGCTGCTCGGCAGACGGGCGACATGATCGCGTGCTACGGCTCGGGCGTGTGGGCGTACTGCGGGCTGCTGATCTTGCAGCGAGGCTTCTATGCTGTCGGCGATCGTCTCACTCCGATGTATGTCGGACTGGGGGCGCTGCTGCTGAATGTGGTACTGAACATTTGCCTCATCTGGCCGCTGGGCGGGCGAGGCTTGGCTCTGTCGACAGCACTGGTTGCCGCGATTCAATGCCTCGTCACCGCGCGGCTGTTGCAACGCCGAGTTGGTTCGCTGCTGTGGCCTGAAATCGGAGTGACATTCGCAAAAACGGCCATCGCCGCGGGAGCGATGGCCGTCGTGTGCTGGCTGCCGTTGCATGTCGCCTTGAACCACGGAAGCCTTGTTTCCAGAGGCATCAAGTTGGCGCTGCCACTGGCCGTCGGATCGGCGACCTTTTTCATCGTGGCCTGGCTGTTGCGTCTGCCCGAGCCGTGGATGGTCCTCTCACCACAAGGCCACATCAAACCCGTTGACACCTCAACGTCAGGCACGCCGTCATGACGGCGCTCAGAACTCACCGACGAACTCTCCGCCCCCGCGTGTGCTGGCGTTTCTCCAGACGAGGATATCGAGGTTTTCCGAGACGGATCTCGTCGAGCCGTCCATTAGTAACGCGTTCACCATTCCCGTGTGGAAGCTGCGTGCGGTCACGGCGGCAAAGGTGGGATTTGTCAGGCTGCCGGCGGATCGCTCTTTGAACGAGATGAGGTTTCCCTCCACGGCCGGAGTACTTCCCGCAGCCGCTGCGATAATCGTTCTGGTGTTCGGCACGAAGGTGGTGGTGAAGCCCGTTTCATGGATTTTGCCATCCACCCATTCGGTGTGACCTGTCGTGGCGATCGTTCCCGTGATGTAGCTGGTCAGCAAGGTCGATGTCGGCGGAGCTGTTCCCGCTGGAATCGCAACGCCTCCCCCATTGGGCGTGTAGGCTTTGACTTCTGAGAAGCAGAGCGTGTTGCTCATCCCGTCCGTGAAGTCTCGCGGCGAGAAATTGCTGTTGGGAGCAAAGGCACCGTCTCCCGGTTTCGCACCACCCGCAAATGTTGCCGCCCCGGTAAAGAAATTCCAGGTTCCGCCGTTGAAGGCATAGGTTGATGGGAAGTGATTTGCGGCGGGGGGAGTTCCGACTCGCAATACCGCCTTCGTTTCACTGGGGCAGACGTAACCTGGAACACGCATTTCGGTGATGCCGCTGGTGGAATTCGGAGCGACACCATAGCCAATCGACAGATCCGCGATGGCAAACGCACTCGCTTGATCCATGTAAGGCAGGATCCGAGCGTGAATCGACCAAGTGCCTCCTGTCTCCGCGCCGATGCAGAAACTCGGCGGGAAGACAGTATGCGTGCTCTGATAATTATGGAGCGCCAAGCCGATCTGTTTGAGATTGTTCTTGCACTGGGTCTTGCGAGCCGCCTCTCGGGCTTGTTGGACGGCTGGCAATAGCAGGGCGATGAGGACTGCGATGATCGCGATCACCACCAGCAGTTCAATGAGGGTGAAACCATGACGCGACAATCGAACCCGACGAACTTGATTCATTTCAGAACCTCCAACCAAGGGAACAAACCGGGTTGCCGCTGCCGACGTTCGGCAGGGCAACGGTCCGTTTGCATGGCTGGCAGTCGGGCTGGCGAGCATGACGGAAGTCAATTCAAATCGAGACTGAATTGACATTGAATCTCAATGTCACACATAATGCCGCCGGTCAGCCAGCTCCGCAAGCCAGCCGCGGCCAAAATTTGGACTGCGTTTGAAATTCCCAAGTTGAGCCAAATCGGCTTGATCCAAGCTGGCTGGAGACCTGCTGTGAACGACCTCGAATCCGAACTGCCGATCCGCGAAGAATCGGCCACTGCGCTGCGGTCGCCTTCCCCACTGCGTGAGATCGACTCGTCGAGTCTGCTCCAAGGCGAAAATGAAATCCTGATCCGCCACGGCGATGAGGTCTACCGACTGAGACTCACCAAGAATGGCAAGCTGATCCTTCAAAAGTGATTTTTCTGACGGCGATCACGACAAGTCCGTCTGGGCAAGCCGGGCCGGGTGAGGTATCGCGTGCGATTTCCGATCAATCTCAGGTCGGAAAGTCTCCGATGAATGCCGACGAGGCACAGCCCACTGGCGAAGAGGATGCGCAGGATGCCATCTCCAACGGTGGTTCGTTGGCCTCTTCGCGGCAGAGCAGCATTTCCAAGGACGGCATTCGCGAGCCATGGCAATTCAGTTTGTAGGCTCCAAGTCACTCGATGACCGGCGTCGACGCCGACTGGCCGTCAACGGAGACGGTGCGCCAGCGGAGAGCACTCCGCCGGAAGAGGGTGCGAGTCGAGTCGAATCAGAACTGGTGATGTCCGCGGCGGCAGCTCCCTGGGTGCCTGCCTACGAGTGGCGCATCTGGACGTATGGTGCCATGCTGGGGCTGCTGCTGACCGCAGTCTCGTTTGCACTCGCGCAGCCATCGGCATTTCGACCGGAACTGGCTCCGCTGACGAAGCACCTGCTGGCGGGCTCGCGCCCCGTATTGGCGGCTGTGATCCAGACGATGTTCTGGTTCTTGTGTGCCCAGTTGGCGATCCTCATTTCGTGGTATCGTGCCCAGTGCAAACTCGACTTCAACGGGAGATACCGTGTCTGGCCGTGGGCGGCTGCATTTTGTGGGGTGGCCGCCTTCTGCTCGGCCACCAACACACATGTGTTCTTCGGCGAGATTGCATCGCGGGGCGAGTGGCTTGCCTGGCGCAGCGAGACCGTCGCGTGGCTGTTGCCGATGTGCGTGGCCGCCATTCCGCTGACCGTGCTGCTGGACCGCGATGTACGGCGGGGACGCACAACTGTTTATACGCTTCGAACGGCCTGGTTCCTCGGCCTGGCGACTGCCGGTTTGGAACTGTTTGCTTCCGACCTCCACGATCAGTTCTGGTATCCCGCCGTTCGATCGATCGTGCCGTTGTTCTTTGGTGCGACGTTGTTCCTCGGATTTTGGTTGCATGCGCGAGTCGTCGCATTCGTCTGCCCCGATCCTCCCGAAAGTGATGAGCCCGGTGCCGCCTCACAACTTCTCGGCGCAGGACGATGGTGCGCTCACTTGGCAGGCAGGTTGATCGGCTTCCTCTTCCGAAGAAGAGCCAGCGCTGTGGCGGAAGACGAGGCGGATGCCAAACCAAAACGACGCAGCAGGAAGGCCGTCGATGCCGAGGAGGACGCTTCACTAAAACGGAAGCGAAAGTCCCCGGCCAAGCGAGCATTGAAGCCGCGCATTCGCACGAAGGTTGTCGAAGAGGAGGAGGAGGAGGAAATCGACGACGATTCATACTCCGACGAAACGGATGAATCCTCCGAGGACTACGAAACCGAGACAGCATCTCAAGCGGATAACGAGTGGGAAGAGGATGAATCGGAAGTCGAGGCTTCTCCACCACCGACCCGACCAAGCCGGACGGCCAACTCCATTCCTCCAATGCCGGCGGTTCAAACCAAGAAGCCCGTGACACCTTCGTGGCAGGAACGGTCCGCTCAGCCAACTCGGACATCTCAACCAGTGACGGCCAATTACGACGACTCCGACTCCGATGACGACGAGTCCGAAGACGGTGACTCGTCGTATCGCGTTGATGACGGCTTGACCGCCGATCAATTGCGCGGACTCAGCAAGCGGCAGAAGCGCGAGCTGCGCCAGAAGATCAAAGATCAGCAGCGCAACCAGAAGCGCTGAACCGAGCCACGCGGTTTGCAGTCGAGGAACCGGCTGCTACACTCCCGCCACGATTCTCGCTCGATCGGGCTTCTTTCTCTGAGCGATCCCCCGCAGCAGCCTGGAGCCGTTGGCATGACTCACGCTTGGCACGATGTGATTCCCGGTGAAAACCTCCCCGGCGAATTCACGACGGTGATTGAGATTCCGCGCGGTTCCAGCGTGAAGTATGAACTCGACAAGCAGACCGGCATGTTGCGATTGGATCGGATGCTGCACTCGGCGGTTTACTATCCCGCCAACTACGGCTTCATTCCGCAAACACTCGCCGAGGACGATGACCCGCTCGATGTGCTGGTCCTCTGTCAGGAGCCGGTCGATCCCCTGACGCTGGTCGAGGCCCGGGCCATCGGGCTGATGACGATGGTTGATTGTGGAAAACGTGATCACAAGATTCTCGCCATCGCCACCAAAGACCCGGAATTCAACTCGTTCACGGAGGCCGAGGAACTGCCGCCGCATCGGCTGGCGATGATTCGCCGCTTCTTTCAGGACTACAAGATGCTGGAAGGAAAAGCGGTTGAGGTCGATGAATTGACGTCGGCCAAGACGGCGTTCCCGATCATTCTCGAAGCTCTGGAGAGGTACAGTCTGCTGCGCCGAAAGGGCTTTCACTGAGGATTCGGCCAGCCGCCGTCACGACGTTGGCCGTTCGCGGCCACATTTTTGAAACTCACCTCGTTCACTGAAGTCCCTTCCGAACGAAGATCAATCTCGCCGCGTCGTTTCCCGTCCTCTTCGACGACGCTCTTGCACGAGGCTTTGACATGACGTGGCCACCGACGCTCCTCTTGATCTACTGCGTGTTGATTGCCATGTCGTCGCTGTTCGGCGGGTATTTGCCGTCGCTCGTGAAGCTGACTCATTCACGCATGCAGTTCCTGGTCAGTTTGATCGGCGGGCTGATGCTCGGAGTCGCCATCTTTCACCAGTTGCCTCACGCAGTCGAGGCGATGGCGGGGAGCGGGCAGGGGCATGCCTTCGCTCTGGACTGGTGCGTTGGCTGGCTGATGGTCGGTTTGCTGACGACGTTCTTCATGCTGCGAATGTTTCACTTTCACAATCACGAGCCGGTCGCCACGGATGACGATCGCGATCACCTCTGTGGTAACGACCACGATCATGACCACGATCAGGATTGTCTGGCCAGGCACGATCACGATCACGATGCCGGCCATCACCACAGCCATCATCCGGCACAGGGAGCCAGTTGGATCGGCATCTTCCTCGGACTGTCGATTCATACTCTGATCGATGGCGGTGCATTGGCCGCGAACGTGCAAGCCGATGCGCTGCACGGGGGCGATTCGGCGGCGTGGCTGCTGGGACTCGGAACGTTCCTCGGTGTCGTACTGCACAAGCCGCTCGATTCGCTGGCGATCACAACGCTGATGGCCGCCGGCGGATGGTCGTTGCGGGCGAGGAACCTTGTCAACTTTGGCTATGGCCTCATGTGCCCGCTCGGTGCGGCCGCATTCTATTTTGGCCTGCAACAATTCGGTCCGTCTCAAGATGTGATTCTGGCGGCGGCCCTGGCGTTCTCCGCCGGAGTCTTTCTGTGCATCTCACTGAGCGACCTGTTGCCCGAGGTGCAGTTCCATTCGCACGATCGCCTGAGGCTTTCGTTCGCGCTGCTGCTGGGAGTCGCCCTGGCATTCGGCATCGGATATCTGGAGCCGGCTCACACGCACGGCCAGGGGGGCGGAGCGGCTCATCATGGCGAGGGACATCAACACGGTCAGGGCCACGCTCATTGATCCGGCGACTGCCGCGCGAATGCTCGCTCGCGACAGAGAATTGACAACCGCAACGCCCGCCGGATAATCGGTCGCAATTCTTGAGTGTGACCAGAACAGGGACGTCGTTCGCCGGAACGGTCAATCCAACCCTGGGGGCACGCTGCGACGCCTCTGCGATGCACGTCTTCGCAGGGGCGTTTTGTTTGGCGGAATGTGATGCCCGTGCGACTCAGTCATCGCCGACAATCATCCGCAGGTAACTCTCATACCGAGTCCGCGAGATCAGGTCGTCGTGCAGCGCGCGTCGAACGGCGCAGCCCTCTTCGTGCAGATGCAGGCAGTCGGGAAACTTGCAGTGCGGGATGAACGGCAGGAACTCAACAAAAAAGCCTTCGACTTCCACCGGCTGCACGTCCCACAGTTCGAGTTGGCGAATGCCGGGCGTATCGACGACCCACCCGCCGGACTCCAACTCCCGCAACTCGGCGTAGCGCGTGGTGTGTCGTCCCTTGTGAGTGACCTGACTCACGTCGCCGATTCGCAGCGCGAGACCCGGCTGCAGCGCATTGAGCAGCGACGACTTGCCGACACCGCTCTGCCCGGTGAAGACGGTTTGCAACCCCTTCAATCGTCGTCGCAGCGCGGCGAGACCCCGGCCCGTGATGACACTCGTCGGAACAACCGTGTAACCCAACCGAGAGTACAGCCCGATCACTGGCTGCAAATCAGCCAGGTCCACGAGGTCGCATTTGTTGAGAACGATCAACGCGCCGACTTCACCCTTGGCTGCGCTGACGAGGAACCGGTCGATCAGAGCCGGCTTGAGCGGCGGGTCGCTCGCGGAAACGATGATCGCCACCTGCGAGATGTTCGCCACCAGGATGTGTTGCTTGTACTGATGGCCTCGTGCCAATACGCCCTGCCGCGGCTCGACCCGTTCGATCACGCCCTGCCCGTCGTCGGTCGGCAGGAAGAGGACATGGTCTCCCGTAACGACGGCGTTCCGTGCGTCGCGAGCCACCGTGCGCACCACTCGCCGAACGGTGCATTCGTAATGACGGCCGGCCTCCGGTTGATCGGCGTCCGCCTGCACGGTGCATTGCGTCGAGCCGATCGCTGCCAGCACACGGCCTCGGCGGCACAAAGCCTCATCCACGTCGAGGACGATCTGATCTCCGTCCATCGTCGCCCCGGCGACCGTTCGCCGCCGAGTCAGCGCCCCCTTGCCTGAGACACGCTGCCCGCGATCCAGTCCGTCAACATCTACTCCCTCGGACTGAACAGCGCGCGTGATGTCGTTCTGCCGGGCGGTGTTCCCCCGGTTCTTGCGAAAGGCGACGCGCAGCTTGCTCGGTTGTTTTTTGGCCACGAGGATTCCAACTGCTCTCGACGAGAGGCGATCTCAATAGTTTTTGGCGTGTCGGCATCGTGTCGGCACGCGACGTCAGAACATACAATAACCGCCGCTCATCCGCACCGCCGGTTACGACGAGGATTCTTGCATCATGCCCTCCGTGTCTCCCTCCGCTCCGCTGCTCACCGTCGAACAGTTTGAAGAACGGCTCGCCGAGGGAGACCGCTGGATTGAACTGGTCGAGGGTCACCTGATCCGCCTCAATCCACCCGACGAAATCCACGGCGACGTCGTTCGCAATCTGTCGCATCCGCTGGCGAAGATCGTCAAATCTCTGCCCGACCTCTGCGTCTGTTTTGAGTTGCCGATCGTGATCTCTCGCGAGCAGGCCATCGTGCGCTGCCCGGCCATCTCGTGCTTTCAATCGGCCAATCGGTTTGAAGAAACGGAGAAATTGCTCACCGACACCCGGCCCGGGCTGGTGATTGAGGTCGCCTCGACCAGCGACCGCCGCGAGGGGATGTCCGACCGCGTGTCGAGCTACCTCGACGCCGGCATCGTCGGCGTCTGGGTCATCGATCCGGTCACGCGACACGTCCACCAGTTTGTTTCGGGTCGGGGTGGTGCGATGCTCAAAGAGAACGATGTCTTGAACGGCGCGCCCCTTCTGCCGGGCCTCCAACTGCCGGTTGCCGACCTGTTTCAGCAACCAAAGTGGATGAAGTGAGCCGATACAACAGAGGCGGCCTCAAAACTAACCCGAAGCGTGAGGGAGGGCGTTGTCACGGTTCGCCTTGGCTTGCCAGCCAGTTGAAAGAGGATTGATCGAGTGCCACGGCTGTGTCAGCCGTGTGAATTTTGTGAGGCTTGTCCTCGCTCTCACGGCTGACACAGCCGTGGCACTCCCTTTTCAACGGGCTGTTACGCTTCGGGTTGGTGTGTGGTAGTGAATGGCGGCCTTGCTCGACCTTGACGGTCTCGGACGTCGACTCAAGAATGACCGCCCACTGCCTGTCACTTCGTCTGAGACTAACCACCTTATGTTTGCGTCTCCCGGTCTTTGGATCGCTGTGGTCACGATCGTCGCGGCGGTGCTGCTGACGGTTCTGATTCGGCACCGCCGTCATCGCACCCGCACGCTCGCGGCCCTCGCCGCCGAACGAAGCGACTTGCTCCAGCATCATCCGGTCGTCATTGCCTCGACGGCCGATCCGCAGGAACTTGCGAACGCCTTCGTCGGCGATCCCATCCTGCGCGTCGGGGCCTTTCTGCATCCCGCCGCCCTTCGATCCCTTCGCGCGGAGGCCGAGTCGAACATTCCCCGCATGACGCGCACCTATATCCCGACCCACAAGAAGGGATGCACGCTCAGCTATGAGAACATTCATCGCCACGCACACGGCTGTCTCGGCTTCTATCATTCACCCGAGGTCCAGCGGTGGGTGTCGACTGTGCTCGGCATGCCGGTTCAACCGACGCCCGATCAGGATCAAAGCTCGCTCTCCGTCCTCTGCTACAACGAGGCGGGAGACCACATCCACTGGCACTACGATCACAATTTCTATCGGGGCCGCCATTTCACCGTCCTGCTGTCGCTGGCCAATGAAGCGGCGAGCGGCGGCGTCTCGCAGAGCACACTGAATCGAAAGCTCCCCGGCGGCGACGAGCAAGCCTTCGACACCTCGGCCAATTCGCTCGTCGTGTTTGAGGGATCGCGCGTCCTCCACCGAGCCAGCCCGACCGCCGAGGGCGATTTGCGCATCATGCTCAGCATGACCTTTTGCACCGACCCGCACACTTACTGGCTGAAAGAGTTCGCCCGCCGCCTGAAGGACACCGCCTTCTACGGCATCCGCGCCTTGTGGGATTGAATGACTCCTTCCTCCCCTCGCCCCTCCGGGGAGAGGGGCCGGGGGTGAGGGGCAACTGTTGCCGAGCACCCAACTGCAATCGCCCCTCTCCCCTCTCCCCTCTCCCCCGAGG
>JBBPIS010000014.1:0-90035 GCA_038040225.1 Planctomycetota bacterium | reverse complement strand
CAATCTATCAAGACTACCCAGCTGGCGCTAGACCGCCGATGCAACCGCTCTAGTGGATGAAATTAGTATTGTCGCTCCAAATTCATGAGTTCATCTCAATGTCGCAGGAAACCCAACAGAAATCTTGTTCGATCGTCGCGATCGCTGGGTGGCCCCGGTTGTTTCAACCGGGGTCGCAACGCGACAAGAGAACTTACTGAAAGTCGGGGTGGCTCTGCACTGCTGAATTGTCACCTTCAGACGTGTCACTGTTTCGGAGTCCTCGGAGAAACAGTGCTCTTCGAGAGTCGGTTGGCGATCGCACTGTTTGATCCAAGGCGGTGAAACAGTGGCACGGCCGAGGCGTTCTCAGTTCAATGAGACGTGTCCCATTTCCAACTTCTCGGGGAGACGTCATGCAACCCTTTCTCACCACCTCGATCATTCTGCTCTCTTCAACCATCGCGTTTGCGGAATTTCCGAAGAACATCCCCACAGCGATTCCACTCTGGCCGAAAGGGGCTCCGGGGTCTGAGGCTCGTGTGACGGAGCCGGAAGAAATCACCGGCGACAATGTCTGCAATGTTCACAATCCGACGCTCACTCCATACATCCCTGAGCGTGAGAAGGCGACCGGGACGGCGGTCATCATTTGTCCGGGCGGTGGGCACTCGAAGCTTTGTCTGGGGCATGAGGGCTATGCGCTGGCGGAATGGTTTCGGGATCGAGGCATTGCCGCGTTCGTGTTGAAGTACCGGCTGGCTCGTGAGAAGGGGAGCAGCTACACGATTCAAGAGCATGCGATGGCGGATACTCGACGGGCACTGCGGCTGGTTCGCAGCCGCGCGGCTGAGTGGCACATTCAACCTGACCGCGTGGGTATTCTCGGGTTCTCGGCCGGTGGTGAACTCGCGGCCTACTCGGCGATGAAGCACGATCCCGGCAAAAAGGATTCGACGGACATCATCGAGCAGCAAAGCTGCCGTCCCGATTTCCAGGCCCTGATCTATCCTGGCAGTTCGGCCACGTTCACTGCTGAGGCCGGGATGCCTCCCGTCTTCATCGTGGCTGGTTACAGCGACCGTCCTGACATCGCCGAGGGGATGGCCAGCCTGTACCTCAAATACAAAGCGGCCAAAGTTCCCGCCGAACTGCACCTGTTCGCCAACGCCGGTCACGGGTTCGGTTATCGCCCCAACGCCAAGCCGAGCGCGGCCGCTCGCTGGCCCGAACGGTTTGCGGAATGGCTCACCGACAGTGGTTTGTTGAAGCAGCCGGAGACGAAAGTTCCGTGAATAGACTCTCGTTCGGCGCGGGTCTCCCGACCCCGCCGAAACGGCCAACCGCAGGTCTCCAGCTTTCTCAACGGCCATAACGGAGAAGAGGAGACCTTCGGACGGGTGCCTGTGCGGGGTCGGGAGACCCGCGCACAACAGCGTCAATCTGTGATTCCCACCTTCATCTCATCGCTGTTCGCCTTGAGTTCGGGAGCGTACATCGCGCTGGCTTTGGTGGGGAGGGCGCTGAACTGGCCGGGGATTTCGGCGCGGAGGCGGTAGCTAAGGCTGTGCTTGCCGCGCATCAGTTGTCTCACGAAGAAGGCGACTCGTTCGTCGCGGAACTCGACGAACGCGCCCATTGAGTTGCCGTTGTAACCGCTGCGGACTTCGACCGGCTCGAAGCCGGCGGCCTTCATGTCTTCGAAGAGGAGGTACTCGTAGTCATTTTTTGAGTCGATCTCCAGTTCGATTTCGACGAGGTCGCCGCTCTTGAGTTCGCTCAGGTTGGGAAGCTCCCTCCGTTCGTACTTCTCGACCTTTTGTTTGACCGCCTGTCCGCGAGAGCCTTGGGCATCGACGGCCTTGTCTACGCGGGTCAGCTTGTAGAACTTGCGGTTCACTTTTACTTCCAGACCAGCCTTCGTGATGAAATCTTCCAGCGTGAAGTTGGTCTGGTAGAGGTTGAAGTAGAGCGGCCCGGTGCCCTGCTTCTTCAGTTCGAGCGTGTGCTTGCCGGTCGTGACGGCGTCGCCTTCCAGCACGAACTTGTTGTCGAACGTGAACAGGTTCGACGAATCGACTTTGACCTCTTTCTGCTTCTTCCCGTCGAGCCAGACTTCCACGGTGAGGTTCGGTTTGTCCTCGCCGCTGGCTTTCATGTAGTCGGCGAGGGCCTCGATGCAGAGGGCGGTGTCGCGCGTGCTGTTCCAGTACGTCGCGTGCTTGCGGTTGTTGAGGATGTACTTCACCAGCCGGGACGCCCGCGCGTCCTGCGGGTTCGTTTTCGAGAGCAGCTTCAGATAGTAGGCGTTCGCCTCGATGTCGCTGCCGTACCAGTACCACCAGCCGCCCTCGGGGAGTTTTAGATAGGCGGTCTGGTTCTCGTCGTCCTGCACCACGAACTGTTCGATGTTCTCCAGGATCATCTTCAGTTTGTCGGCCTGCTGCTGCTTGTGCAGGGCGAGGCCGTAGAGGGCCTTCGCGTAGACCGGCAGTTGCACGCGGTCGCGGTAGAGGAACTCGTTCATCTCGTTGTTCGAGATGTCGGCATCCACGAGGATCATGTAGACAAGCGCATCCAGCGCATCGGCGTGCTGCTTCTGACGGACGTCCTTCTTGCCCCAGTTCTTGATCCACTGAACCTGTTCGTCCTGATAACGCTTGAGCCACTCGATGCCCCGTTCGAGGACACCCGGTACGATGGCGACGTCGTTGGCCTTGGCGACCTGCAAGCCGTGGACGACGACCGCCGTGGTGTGAGGCCACGAATGTTCGCCGTAGCCGCTGAACCAGCCCCAGCCGCCGTCCGAGACCTGCATCGACGTGAGCCGTTCCAGTCCGTCCTTGACCATTGCGCGGACCTCGTCCTCGTCGAAGACGGGATTGCGGTCGAACCGCTTCCAGCGCTTGGCTCGTTCGACGTCGTCGCCGATCTCCTGCGCGTTGAGGTTTGTTCGTTTCGCCTGAATGTCCTTCAGATTGAGCTGCATGTTCAGCAGCACCTTTTGGGTGATGACCGTCGGCAGGAAGCGGTTCAGCGTCTGTTCGGTACAGCCATACGGATAGTCGACCATGTAGGGCAGCGCATCGACCATCGCTCCGGCCAGCGTCGGCGAGAAGCGGGCTTCGAGGCGCGACTCGTTCGGGCGGCGGGCTTCGGGAACATCGAATGTCACCTTGCCCGAGGCATCAGCGGGACGAATGGCTCCGCTGAACGATTCGGTCTTCAGCATCCCGTGAACGTAGACAGGGAAGGTCATCTGCATCGCATCCGACTCTTCGTCGGAGAGGGCTTTGACCGTGATGCTCGTGCTTCCCTGAGACGCCACCTTCACGCGCCAGTCGACGCGCTGCTCGCTTCCGGCCGCCAGCTTGATCGTCTGCGTGAGTTCCTGCGGTCCGTTGGCTTCGCCTCCCTTGGGAGCGGGCGAGAGAATCGAGAGAAGTTGACCGTCGAGCGCGAGCGACACTTCAACCTGCTTCTCGGTCTTGAGGTAACTGTGGACGTTGGCCGAGATGACGACTTCGTCCTTATCAACGAAGAATCGTGGTGCTTGAAGCCGAACCAAAAGATTCTTCTTCGTGGTGACTTCGGTCTCCCCCTGCCCGACCTTCGTGCCGAGACCCATCGCCCACGTCTTCACCTTCCAACCGGTCAGGCTCTCGGGCATCTTGAAGCTGACTTCGGCCAGCCCCGTCTTGTCCGTGGTGATCGCTCCAGCCCAGTAGGCGGTGTCAGCGAAGTTCGAGCGGATCGCGGGCTGCTGCATCGTCCCGGCACCGGCTGCGCCGCCCGCCTTGTCACCAGCCTGGCCCTTCGCCATCGGAGCACCATCGGTGAGGGCGGCACCTTCCACAGCGGCGGCCATCGGTGCGGGAGCCCCTGCCGGCGCGGCGGTCGCTGTCATCATGCGGCGGTTTACTGCACCAAAGCGAGTGCGTATCGTCGGACCACCGCCCATGCCGCCCGAAGTTAACTCAATTCTGTCGTCCAGCATCCCACCGAAGACGCCGAGGTCGTTCATCGCGGTTTCACCGTTCTTCAGCAGGTTGCTGAACCAGCGGTCGAGCGTGCAGTCGCGCTGCGGATGATGATGCCGACGCCACTTCCAGAAGAATTCTTTTATTTCGGGAACATTGGACCCGCCCGAGATGTATTCAACGCTCTTGTCATAGACGCTGAGGACCGTTGAACCGACGAACGGCTCGCCCGTGTGGTCGGTCAGTTTGATCTGAACCTTCGCGTCGGCTCCCGGTTTGTATTCGGTCTGAGACGGCAGAACCTCGACGTTGATGACCCGCTTCTCGGGCGGGACGACGACCTCGCGCGTCTCCTGGTGATACTTGCCGTCGGCGATCGTGAAGGCTTCGAGGAAGAAGTTCGGCATGTCCTTCTGAACGACGATCACGTCCTCGACCGTGTTCTTCCCCTTCAACCGAATCACCTTCGGAGGCAGGTAGACGCCGTTCGACGGACGGACGAACAGCACGACGCAGCCGTCGGGTTTGTTGGTCGTCACCATCAGCTTGACGGTCTCACCCGGAGCGTACTCCTGCTTGTCGGTGATCAGTTCCAGATCGTTGAAGCGGAACTCGCGGCCGTCGAAGCCGTCGCCCCGCACGACGAAAACATAGCCTCCCTCGATCGTGTGCTCCTTGGCATCGGTCACCTTGTACGAGAGCCGATACTGCCCGGCCTTGCTCGCGGCAAGTTGCTGCTGCGCGTGACCGGCCTCATCGGTGTTGAGCTTCCACGTTTGGACAGCCTCTTCGACCGGCTGCTGCTTCGCGTCGTAGGTCACCTTGAACAGTGTCAGCTCGCCGGTTCCCTTCACCGGTTTGTTGTCGATCGTGTGCGCGTCGAAACTCGCGAGAACCGTGTCTCCGACTTTGTAGTGGCCTCGATTGACCCACGCGAAGACGCGGAAGGGCTGCCGCGCGACCAAGACGCTGCCCGTGCCGACGATCGTGCGGCGAGATTCATCGACGACCTCGGCCGTGATCGAATACGAATGGTCTTCGTCGCCGTGAATCTCCTTCGCAGCAAGCGTGTCGATTTCGACGGAGACTTCGCCCTCGGGTCCGATCTCGACTTCTTGTTCCGCGATCACTTCGGGCGGGCCGGGGTTGTGGCCGATCCACCATGCGACTGGACGGAAGCAGCCCCATCTTCCGAAGCCGGGATACCACGTGTAATCCGACGCGAACCACCAGTAGCCTCGCCCGTAGAACCAGTCCCACCGCGCGGTCGGATGCCAGTGACTGTCGTGAGCCGTCCGCAGCACCTTGTACTTCACCTTGCCCTTCGTGACGGGCGCACCGAAGAAGTACTTGGCCTTGATCTTCGCCGTCACTTTCTCACCGAGGGCCACCGGTTCGGTCGGAGCATCGACCGTCACTTCAAACTCGGGCTTTTTATATTCTTCGACACGGAACGAACCGCCTTGGTGCAGGTTGTTCATGACGAGAAGCTGGTACGTCCCGAGCATCGCTCCCTTGGCGAGCGGGAACTCGCCCTCGATACCGCCGAACTTGTCCGTTTTGAAGACCTTCTCCAGCACCTTCTCGCCCTGCGGGTTGTTGATCTGGACGGTGAAGTCCTGATTGGCGAACTCGGTCTTGTCGGGTTGGTCGTACTTGCTGGTCTGAATCCAGAACTTGAACTTCACCGTCTGCTCGGGGCGATAGACGGGTCGGTCGGTGATCGTGAAGACTCGCGTGGCGCTGTAGTCCTGATCGTGTCGCTGCCCCCACCAGGCGTGAGTGAACCCGGTATAGGCCAACCGCCCGGCCTCGGTCTTCGCGACGATCAGCCATTGATAATTGTTGGGCACCTTGGCCGCAGACAGCGTGATGAGACCGTTCGCGTCGGTGAACTCGGCGAAATTGGTCGTCGTGATTTTCCATTGCTGTTTGTTCGGCGCGACTTGGTCCTGCTTCCAGCCGAAGAACTCGACATTGGCCTTCGCGATCGGCTGCCCCGTCACGGCATCGGCCACGAAATGGAGCGACTGTCCGTCGAGTGGTTTTCGCACGAGGGCCGCGTCCGCCAGCCAGACGACCACACGGCTGATGTTGCCGTCGGCCAGCTTGCCCGTCAGCAGATAGGCCCCCGCCTTTTGCAGGGGCGTCGCGACCTTGACCACGCTGTCGAAATGTTCGGCCTTCGGCGTGAGGTCCAGCTTCCACGAGGCGACCGACTCACCGACGTACTGCGTCTGGTTCTCGGTGACGAGGCGATAGCCGACGTCCTGGATGTTGAACCGCTGCCAGTCGAGCTGCGCGGGAGATGACTTGAGGTACGCCTTCACGTCGTCGAGCAGCTTGTCGATCTTGATCGCCTGCGCCTCGAACGAGACCTGCTTCGCGTTGCGGAAGCGGAAGTCGACGGTCGCCCCCTTGCCGGCGGGGGCGACTTGCAGGTTCTCGAAGCGGCCCCAGTTCTTCACGATTTGATCGCGTCGCGCCTGGCGATGCTGCTCGTCACCGAACTTCGCCAGCGCGGCTTTCCAGGCGTCGGCAGCCTTCACGTACTGACGGCGGTCCTCATGGGTTTGGGCCACCGCATCACCCGCCGCCTTGGAGTGATCATCCTTCGACCGTTCAAAGAGCTGCTGGTACAGCTTCAATGAGTTGAACTCGTCGGGCAGTTTGAACCGCTTCACGCCCGTGGCAAGTTTGGCGATGGTCTCGTCGTCTTGGAGAGTCTGAACGGCGAACGGGCCGCTCTCGTCTTTGTCATCGTCGCTGCCGGAGCCGCCTCGCAACCAGGCCATCGTCTGCACGCCAAACTGCTGGTGCAGGAACGTGGCGAACGTGAAGTCGACTTCGTTGCGAAGCTTGTTGTCGAACTCGACGGCCTGCGTCAGCATCCAGCGCCACCGTTCGCCGTCCGAGGCGGCGGCGTCCCACGATTTGGGAACGCGATGGAAAACCGGGTTCCCTTCCGCATCAACGGGAGCGCCCTTCGAGTCGCCTCCGCCGTGCATCCCACCCCCAAAACGACCGCGTCCACCCCACTGATTTCCTTCCTCGTAGTCGGGCAGCGTCGCGAGATCGGTCAGCGCCTGCAGTCGCCATGCTTCGACAGAACCAATCTGCTGCGCGAAGTCGTTGAAGAACTTGGCAACCTCGCCCTTGTTGGTGTCCTTCACGGCGAGTGGCACCGCCTGTTGCATCAGTTGCATCGCCCGCACGCGGTCGCGATCGGCTGACGAAACGTACTGCCCGCCGCCACGATGCGATCCGCGCTGGAACTTGCCCGCGACGACGAAGCCCCAGTGCTCGATCATCTGCCCGTACTGCTGAGCCGCCGCGCGGAGCAGTCGCCAGTTCTTGTCGTGAGCCTTCACCGACGACTCGATCAGTTCGTCGATCTCATCGTTGCGCCCGAGCTGTTGCAGCGACTGCACGGCCCGCGTCAGATCCTCGCCCACCTTGCCGGCCTCGGTCTTCGGATCGAGCGCCAGTTTGCGCGAGCCTTCGTAGGCCTCCTTGAAGTTGCCGGCATCGAACTGCTTTTTCAAAGCGTTTCGGTTCACGGTCTTCCCTGCTTCCTCGGCCACCAACCACCACGAGGCGACACACAGCGACACGGCACTGATGAAAAGAGTCAATTTCCGCATGATGCGAACCCATTCCTTGCGTTGAGAGAGTAGCAGGCCATCCGGACCCGAAGCGGGAGTATATGCCTGCCGCCGTGTCGAATGAAACCTGTCGCCAATTGGTCGAGCCGCGCGACAGTCGGCTTCGTACTCGCCACGCAGCCGCATGTCGAGCGCGGTATCACGCTGAAGCCAGATGCTCGATCCGCTCCACTTCTTCGGGCTCCAGACGGAAATCGAAGACGTCGAGATCCGTTCGCATGTGGTCGGCGTCGGTGGTCCCGGTCAGAGGCAGAATTCCGACATCGAGGGCAAACCGAAAAACAATCTGGCTGACGGTCCGACCGTGGCGTTCGGCGATTCGGAGCAATTCGGGATGAACCAACACGTCGCGGTTGGCGGTCAACAACGAGAAGCCCTGATAAATCAAATCATGGGCGGCACAGTACTCCCGGATGCGGCGATCCCAACTCCGGACGGCGTAACACCGGTTCTGGACGAAGCGAGGTCGGACGCGCGCCTCCTGACACAGGGACCGGAGTTGTTCGAGGGTGACGTTGCTGACACCGAGCTGACGTGCCCGACCGCCATCGTGGAGGACTTCCATGGCACGCCAGGCCGCCCAATCGTCCGGAGCCAAACCGCTTCGCTGAGTGGGTCCGTGCAGCACGTAGGAATCGATGAACTCGGTCCCCAAATGTTCGAGCGAACTGGCGAACGATTGCTCCACCTGGGTGGGGATGGGGGCTGCGGGATCGTAAGGCAGGCGATGATCCTGCCCGCTCTGGAAGGTGAACTTCGTTTGCAGGAACAGATCTTCGCGAACCACCAAGCCACTCTCGATTGCAGCCGCGATGGCCTGCCCGACCGCCGCTTCGTGGTAATGCCGCCGCTGGTTCGCGGTATCGATCCCACGAAAGCCCTGTTGCAGAGCCAGCCCGGTCAGGCGCTGCGTCTCGTTCTCTTTCCAGGCGGTCCCGTAGAGGAATCGGGGAACTCGAACACCTGCGATTTCCGTATTCTGAAGCAGCATTCAGTACGTCCAAGTTCGCGTCACCGTGGCCGACGCTGCCAGCGTCGGCGTGACTCATTACTGGAGTTTGTTGAAGGACGCTGGCAGCGTCCGCCACGAATTTGGAAGTACAGGCTATTTGATTTCCGGCTTTCAGGGTCCATTCAACGCGACTTGAGATAGCCGAGGAATGTGTTGCGCACGAGCGTGGCCGCTTCTGAGATGGCGATGTGACCCGTGGGCCGAGGTCGGGAAACGACCTCTTGCCTCGCAGTGGGTCGAACGCGGCTGCGGACGGATTCTCGTCGGCACGAGTTCGATTTGACAACGGACCAACGTCGGAAACAACCGAATGGTCTGAGTCAATGCCTCGCGGCGGGCTTGCAACGCGGTGGGACTCGATGACAATGCGGCGACTCACGAAGGAGTTCGATCATGCCACTGTACGAGTACGCCGTCATTCTGCCCGATGGTTCCCACGGCCAGACGTTTGAAGTTTTGCAGCGTCTCGGTGAGCAGCCGCTCGCCAGGCATCCGGAGACCGGTGAGCCGGTCGAACGCATCATCTCGACCATCAACGGCCCGATGCCTCCCGGCGACAGGATCAAAGGGGACATCAGCAACAAGAATCTGGAGAAGCAGGGCTTCACGAAGTACCAGAAGACCTCGACCGGCAAGTACGAGAAGGTGCTCGGCGACGGACCCGACCTGATCCGCAAGGAAGATCACGTCTGAGAGCGTCCTGCTCTGGATTGCACGTCGCGCGAAATCGCTGGCATACGGCGACGCATTGGTCCTTGCGGATGAAGCCTCGCAGTCGTGGGCACATGGATTGCGGCATCGCTGATGCGTTGAGCAGGACGCCTTCCGAACGGGCCGGCCCCTGCTAGACTACGCCGCGTTATCGGCTGGGCTGCTGAATCCTTTGGCAGTCTGTGCCTCAGCGCGTGACGGTGGAACGGCAGCAGGATCTGGCACGCCGGGTCAGCCCACCCCACGAGATCGACACCACAGGAGTCTTCAACGATGCGAGTCTGGCCAGGAAGGCCCTCACCGCTGGGAGCCACTTGGGATAGCAACAAGGGCGTCAACTTCGCCGTCTTCTCGGAACACGCGACACAAGTCGATCTGTGCCTGTTCGATTCTCCCGTCGCCACGCGCGAGTCGCACCGCATCCCGCTCCCCGAGCAGACCGACTTCGTCTGGCATGGTTTCTGTCCCGACGTGCGGCCCGGCCAACTGTACGGCTTCCGGGCGCAGGGGCCTTACGAACCTCATCGCGGTCTGCGGTTCAACGCGAACAAGGTGCTGCTCGATCCCTACGCGAAGGCCATCGGCCGCAACCTGACCTGGAACGACGCGGCGTTCGGTTACAAGGTCGGTGATCCGGTGGTCGACCTCAGTTTCGACGAGCGGGATAACGCGGCGACCGCTCCGCTGGCGGCCGTCATCAACCCGTCGTTCCGCTGGATGGGCGATGCACCGCCGCGCACGCCCTGGCACAAGACCCTGATCTACGAGCTGCACGTGAAGGGCTTCTCGTACAAAAGTCCCTGGGTTCCCAAGGAGCATCGTGGCACGTACGCGGGACTGGCCGATGAGGGTTCGCTGCGTCACCTGCGATCGCTCGGCGTGACGGCGGTCGAGCTGATGCCCGTCCATCACCACATCGACGAGCGGTTTCTATCTGAACGCAAACTGACGAACTACTGGGGCTACAACACGCTGGCGTTCTTCGCCCCCGACCTGCGCTCTGCCACGGACAGTGATCCGCAGACGACCGTCAACGAGTTCAAACGCATGGTGCGGACCCTGCACCGGAACGGCTTCGAGGTGATTCTCGATGTCGTCTACAACCACACGTGCGAGGGCAACCATCTCGGCCCGACGCTGTCTCTGAAGGGGCTGGACAACACGTCGTACTATCGCGTCGTGCAGGGGGACGCCCGCCACTACATGGACTACACCGGCTGCGGCAACACGCTCAACATGCAGTCGCCGCGCGTGCTGCAACTGATCATGGACAGCCTGCGGTACTGGGTGACCGAGATGCACGTCGACGGGTTCCGCTTCGATCTCGCGGCGGCGCTGGCCCGCGAGCTGCACGACGTCGACAAGCTGGGAGCCTTCTTCGACATCATCCATCAGGATCCGATTCTCTCGCAGGTGAAGCTGATTGCCGAACCGTGGGACGTCGGGCCGGGAGGCTATCAGGTCGGCAACTTCCCCGTGCTGTGGACCGAATGGAACGGCAAGTACCGCGACTGCGTGCGGCGCTTCTGGCGCGGCGACGGTCACTCGGCGAGTGAATTCGCCACGCGGCTGTGCGGCAGCAGCGATCTCTACAAACACAACGGCCGGCGTCCGTATGCCAGCATCAATTTCGTGACGTCTCACGACGGCTTCTGCCTGCAGGATCTGGTCAGCTACGACCACAAGCACAACGAAGCCAACGGCGAGCACAACCGCGACGGTGACGATCACAACATCAGTTGGAACTGCGGAGGCGAAGGCCCGACCCACGACGCCACGGTTCGCGAGCTGCGCGAACGTCAGAAGCGAAACTTCATCGCGACGCTCCTGTTCTCGCAGGGGGTCGCCATGCTGCGTGGCGGCGACGAGCTGAGTCAGTCGCAGGGAGGCAACAACAACGCGTACTGTCAGGACAGTCACGTCAGTTGGCTGCGCTGGCGGCTGACCGAGGAGGAAGACGAGTTTCTGGAGTTCGTCCGCCGCGCGATCCGCTTCTGGCAGGAGCAGCCGGTGCTCCAGCGGCGGAAGTTTTTCCAGGGCCGTTCCATCCGGGGCGAGTCCGTGCGCGACGTGATCTGGCTCACGCCGCTCGGCCACGAGATGACCGATCAGGACTGGCACAAGCACTACACGCGCTGTTTGGGCATGCGGCTCGAAGGCCAGATGTCCGACGAGATCGACGATCGCGGCCGCAGCATCACGGGAGACACGTTACTCATCCTGTTCAACTCCCACAGCGACCCGATTCCGTTTCGGTTGCCTCCGCACACCGCGGGCGAATCCTGGGAATCGGTCCTCGACACCGCCGGCGACCCCGAAACCAGCCGCCGCCACGCCGACGACCTCTACCCGCTCCAAGCCAAGTCGCTCGCCGTGCTCAAACTGGTGAAGACCCGCAAGGCGCTGTGGAAGTAAACGACGCGCGGACACGCCCCGCTGATTGATCCACATCTGAGTCCGAACGGCGGCCGTGACCGTCTCGCGGAGAATTGAACAGAAGGGAACGAAGGCCACAAAGGAAGTCAGTGCAGCCGAGGGATCATAAAGGCATGGTCTCATCCCTTCGTTCACTTTGTTTCCTTCTGTTCCAATTGCTCTTCCGACCCCGCACGGCACTCCACATGCGTGTTACGGTTCCGGGAGGATGCGGCAACCCGGCAACACCTTCCGAAGTGACGCTTTCCCTTCGGCGGTGACTTGTGTGTCCTGGAGGAAGAGATACTGGAGGTTCGTCAGTCCCTTCAGAGGCTCCAGCCCGGCATCGGTGACTTGTGTGTTGTAGAGTTCGAGCCGTTCGAGACGTTCCAGCCCCTTGAGAGACTCCAGTCCAGCATCGGCGACATGCGTGTGGTGGAGATAGAGTTCTTTGAGCCTCACCAGCCCCTTCAGATGCTCAAGTCCCGCACCGGTGACAACCGTATGGTCGAGCATGAGCTGTCTGAGGGACGTCAGCCCCTTCAGATGCTCCAGTCCTGCGTCGGTCACGTCCGTCTGACTGAGCTGGAGCGTTTCGAGACCCGTGAGTCCTTTCAGACTCTTCAAATCGCCCTCACGGAATTTTGTTCCGCTGAGACTGAGCCAATCGAGATTCGTGAGCGATCCCAATTCCGAAAACAGATCCGCAGGCAGCTCGCGACCATCGAGGCCGACCGTCGCAATGCGATCGCAAAAGGACATCCGGTCTCGCCAAGACAACGGAACCCAATCCGGCCCCCGATAATGCCAATTCACGGCTCCCTCGAGGGTTTCTATCTTCCGTGCGATTCGTTGCTCCCGCTGATAGGGCACATAGACGCTCATGACACCGCAGACCAAAATCAGCAGAACCACGCCGGTCACGATTCGCACGGCATGCGTTCGGAGGAACCGCCCCACCATCCCGGGTTCATGAGAAGTTTCGTCCATCGAATCGTCTCCCTTTTCCTTCCCGGCCTCATCGTGGGATGAGAGTGTGGCTGTGGTCATCTCTTCGCCGCTCGTCGAATCAACCTCGATGCTACCTCAATATTCGCCGGGGACGAGCGAAGCGCTCGACCCGACCACCAGCCCTGAATGAAATGTTTCTTTGCTTACCCCCAACGCCAATGGCGAGGAGCAGATGGGGCAACCCGTTCCTCGTACGCACGCCGTTGGCATTGTGACTAAAACATCTCACAAGCGATCGTGAGGCCGCACTGCGTTAGCGTCCTCGCTACGGTACCCGATCCCGCTACACCACCAGGTAGAGTCATGCGCCGTCGTCGGCCACACCAAGGGCGGTCAGCAACTCGCGACCGGTGGGCCAGAGTTTTGACTTCTCGTGTTCGCTCACCTTTTCGGGCAATTCTGAATCGCTCCAAGGGCGGCGCCGATACCAGGCGAGAACCATCGCAGCTAACGCTTGCTCGTCTTTGGTGCTAGCGCATTCCTTCAACCATGCGTCGCAGTCGCCCCAAGTATCCGGCGGGAACGTATCCCGCGCGAGCAATGGCTGCGCAGAGAATGCCCACGAGGCCAACCTCTGCAATTCGCGGGAATCAGCCTCGCGCCAGAGTTGGAATAATGTACGGAGGACTTCTGGCTCTGGCAGCATTTTGTGGAATCTCCCATTCCCCATCCAAGCCAATGCCCAAGACGCAGCCAGTGCGAGCGGAGGATCATCAGGAGTTAGCAAGCGACCAAGCGCGTCACCGAGCAGACGCATCTGCGGCGCAAGTAAGTCATGGACGTCGTCTGCAACACTGTGGTTCTGAAATGCCAAATTCATACAAACGAACGCGGCACGGATCTGTAGTAATCGGTCATCGGAAGTCAACCAGACGCCGAGTGTCGTCGCCATCTCATCTGAGAGTTTTGGCGACTGATCTTGAAAGACGCTGTCCACTGCGAGATCAGTCATTGCATAGGAGACCTCATCCCAGCCATCTCTTCCGTCCAGATAAGTGGATTCCACGACCGCTTGAAAGAACTCGCCAAATCGGCCTCGTCGCAGAGAGATGACCGAACCTTTCATAAGCTCCTCATTGCCATATCGCCCCATCTGTCGTAGAGCGGCGCGGAGCGTCGCTGGCGTGACTTGCACCTCGTCTAGCAAGCACTGCCGCAACAAAGCCGCGTGTGCGGCGTTTGCGGATTTGCTGCTGGGGTTACCGACATCAGATTTCCTGCTCTCGCACACAGTCGTAAGTCGCTGGATCAGCGGTTCGGCTTTGCGGCCGGCCAGAACTGCGGCCAGGGGGATGACTTCTCGCCATCGTTGTTCCTCGAAATGCGGTTCCAGCAACTCGACGAGCGGCTCGGCTTGGTCACGGCCGGGATACTGTTCTTCGATCAGGCCGCGCGCCGCCAGATATTCCTGAAACGTCAGATGACGGAATTCGTAGACCGGCTGCACCTCATCGTCGATCCGCTCATGGCCCGTCTGCATCAGCAGACTGCTGCGGTACTCCACGCGTTCGACGAACTCCGTCGGACTGATCCTCGTGAACTGCAATTCCTGTGGCATCTCCATGCGGGCTTCCTGCAATAGCTTCAAAAGTCGCCGGTGTCCGATCTGCTGAATCCCCTCATTCATCATCACGCAGGCCACGTAGGAGAGCTGGGCCAGAGTTTCGTCGAGGTTCATCGCTGCGAAACCCTCTGTGTTCCAAGTGCGGATCAGCACCTTCACCGCTTCGCGATAAAGGTCGACCCTCCGCGTGGGGAGTTCGCCGCCCATGCACCGCCGCACCACCAACAGCGTCGTCAGCATGAGCGGGTTTTCAGCCAGCGCCCGAATCCGCGCGTTGCCCCAAATAGTCGTCGCCAGTTTCCGCGATTCCGCACGGACGGTCTCATTGTCCTCCACGACGACGGCATGCCACGACTCACATAATTGCGCGACGTCCGCTTCGTCAAAAGGAGCCAACCGAACCTGCTCACATGCGCTGGCGACCACTCCAGCCACATGCCGATATCCCGCTTCCCGCGACGTGACAACCATCGCCACCTGCGGGAACATCGCCAGAAAGGTGCGCAGGTGACCGGCGAACGTCGTGCGTGTCCCTTCGTCAGAAATCTCATCCAGCCCATCGACCAACAGCAGCGCCCGACCGGATCGCAGGGCGTCGTCGATCTGGTCGCGGAACAGCAGCGATTCGTCGCCATTCATCCCGGCGTGCTGCGCTAGATCTGCCAGCAATTCGAGGATCGGTCGATGAGCCCTGTCGCGCAGTTCGCGACAGCGCAACAGCAACGGCAACCAGTCTCGATCCGGCAGTTGGTCCTTTGCTTCCTGGCGACGCTCTGGATCAGCATACGCCACCGCCAATCGCTTAAGCAGCGTGCTCTTCCCGCCCCCCGGTTTGGCCAGTAGTGAGAATCGGGAATGTTGATCGAGAAACTCGCCTACCAGAAACACTATCTCGGAGGTCAGCTCTTTTCCGTCTTCCGTTTGTTCCATGACGCTGGCGACGACCTTCAGCGGGACAAACAGCCGTTCAAGTGTCATGCGAAACGCGCTGAGATCCGCGTCGGCGGGGAGTCCATCGAGTTGGATGTCTCCACATTCTTTGACAACCCACTTCCTATAACGCTCGACCGCCATCTTGGCGATGGCAGCCCGGTCCGGATCGGGCGCTGGCGGCGGCAGATACGTCAGCGTGTGCAGCGTACCATCACATTCGCGGTCGGCCTGAATGACCTTGCGCGCGACCGCTTCCGCCAGCGGCGTTCCGTCGGCATGGATCAGGACGAAGTGCGTTCGCTGCTTGCCGCGCGAATAGTACACCGCCCACAGATATCCCAGCGGATGCCCGAGCAATTCGGCTCTGTCAACATCAGCGTCCCTCAACCCGGCAAACTCGGCACACCGTCCCGCCTGTTCTGAAGCCTCCGAGGGACTGACCAGAATCCGAATGCGGATCAACTCGTCGATGACATCCTGTCCGTCGAGAAGAATGATCCGTTTTTGCTCGCTCGTTTGCAGTTCCTGCTCGATTCCGGTCTCGCGGAATCCATTCAGCGAGACGAAGTACGCGGTGACGGGAGTCGGTTCGTGTCTGTCACGCTCTCGGGTCACAATGCCGAGCAGCTTGTTCAAATCGGCTCCGCCCATCTTGTCACCGTGAGCCTTGCATTCGGCAACCATCCGTCGAGGCTCCAGTCGGTGCGTCCCCTGGATATCAATCTCGTGCCCGGATGTGTGGACGTCGAAGCGGAGATCGTCATAGCCGAGCGCGAAGAACAAGTCCTTGGTCAATCGTGTGAACAGATCGCCGCGAGTGTTGTTAGTCGAGCCCAACAGACGGAGTGGTGAGGAAGTCGTCACGATGGAGGCTCGTTCTGCAAGAAGGGAATGAGATCAGGCCGGTTCTCAACTCGCACAGCACGCTCCCTGATGAAACATGGAACGCCCGGCGACTTGACGATAATTCATTCGATACGGCACGACTACGGCTGTCGAAGACTCGTCCCATCCGACTTTGGAACAGGCGATTGCCCTGCCGTCTCAATCTCTAACCTATTGGCGGTGGGAATTCTCTCGTTGATCTGTTTAGGATAAGTCCGACGGCGATCAGAATTTCGAGCGTCGATTGAGACTCGTTCCAAGGAACTCCCGTTCATGAAGCCCGAATGTCTCGCCCATCGACTGACCGCCGAGGAACGCCGGTTTTTTGAGACGTCGGGCTATCTGGTCGTACACGATGCGCTCGACCCGGCCATGAACGACCGGTTGCTGACGGTCGTCGATCGAGTGGATGCTCGCGAGCGGACCGCCGAGAACCGTGGGAAGTTGCTCTCCATCACCAATGTCGTCCACGAAGATCCGGCTCTGGTGGACTTGATCGACTGGGGGACGATCTTTCCGAAGGTGTGGGGCATCCTCGGCTGGAACGTTTATCTGTATCACTCGCACATCGACGTGACGCCTCCCGCCGATGAACAGGCCCTGACGTGGCGAGTCGCCTGGCATCAGGACAGCATGCGCGTGAACGATGAACTGGAGACGCATCCCCGTCCCCGGCTGTCGCTCAAGATCGGCTTCTATCTGACGGACGCCAGTCAGCCCGATCGCGGCAACACGTTGGTGCTTCCCGGTTCGCACTTGCAGGATGAACTCGACTGCCCGGCGGATGGCGTGTCGAACCCGGCGGGGGCCGAGCCGCTGTGTGTGAAGGCGGGGACCGCCGTGATCATCGACCGCCGCATCTGGCACTCGCGCAGCCCGAACCTGTGGGACCAGACCCGCAAGGTGATCTGGTTTGGCTACAGCTACCGCTGGCTTCGCCCCAAGGATGCGATGACCGTCGCGCACCTTTACCCGCAGCTCGACCCGGTCCGTCGACAGATTCTGGGCGACGGTCTTTCCGCCAATGGAACCTACGATCCCGTCGATGGCGACGTGCCTCTGCGAACATGGCTGAGAGAACACAGCCCCGAAGAGGCGGAGCGGTCTCTCCACGGTCGTTCCCAGTCCCGGCCTCCCGCCATGGTGCGAGGCAAGAACTCGGGAAGGCAATAGCAGCCGATTGAAAAATTCGTGCCACGGCTCTGTGAGCCGTGAGAGCGAGGAAAAGCCTCACGAGATTCGCACGGCTGACACAGCCGTGGCACGCGATCACTCCAATTTCAACAGGCCGGCAGCCCACGGAAGTTGGACAGGACCACGGCATCAATGGGTGCAGTTCCATGCCGGGTGGGGCAGCGTGTACCATTTCCGCGTCGTTCCCCGCCCCCGCCTTCGTCCTTCCCGCCTTTGAGGACTCACCGTGATGCGACCCTTCGTCTCTGCCTGTTCGTGTGGTCTGGTGCTGCTGGTCGCGTCTGTGGCTTCGGCGCAGGTGTCGTATCCGATGCTGATGAGTCTCAAGCCGGTGGCCGTTCAGGTCGGGACGACGTCCGAGTGCGAGGTGCAATCCCGCTACACGATGCTCGGCGCGTATCAGGTCTTCATCAGCGGGACGGGCGTCACTGCCGAGGTCGTTCCGCCCGAGATGCCCAAGGAGGGAACGCCGCCGCCCAAGCCCGGCGAGAAGCCGAAGGAGCTGCTCAAGCTGAAGCTCAAGTTCACCGCGACGGCCGAAGCGCTGCCGGGCGTGCGCGAGTTCCGGCTGGCCACTCCCCACGGAGCGAGCACCCTCGGGCAACTCGTCGTCGTGCGAGACCCCGTGGTCGTCGAGGTGGCCGATAACAACACGCCCGACAAGGCGCAGGCCGTCACACTGCCGGCAACGCTGTGCGGCGCGATCGAGAAGGTGGAGGACTTCGATTACTGGAAGTTCAACGCCGAGGCGGGGCAGTCGGTCATCTTCCACGTTCGCTGTCAGCGGTTACAGGACAAGATCCACGACCTGCAGGCTCATGCCGACCCGATCCTGTCTCTGCGCGACACGAAGGGGGGCGTCCTGGCGATGGCCGACAACGAACTGTTCGCCGACCCGCTTCTCGTCCATCGCTTCGAGCAGGCGGGTGAGTACCTCCTCGAAGTGCGAGACGTCCGCTACCAGGGGAACGTCTATTGGGAGTACTGCATCGAGGCGAACTCGCGTCCATTCGTGACCGGTTCATTCCCGAAGGCCGTCGCGGCGGGAGTCGACACGCCGCTCGAACTGAGCGGTGCGCTACTCCCTGCCGAACCGAAGGCCATTATCAAACTGCCCGCTGAGACGCGGCTCGGTTCGATGTTCGCTTCACTCACGTTGGGAGATCAGACATCGAACCCGCTGCCGCTCTACGTGACCAACCTCCCGCTGACGAACGAGGCCGCCGGTGACAACAACTCGCCGATGACCGCCGCGACCGTCGAAGTGCCGCGGGTCATCAGCGGCCGGATCGAAACCGAGGCCGATCTCGACTGCTATTCATTCGTCGCGAAGAAGGGTGAGAAGTTCACGTTCGAGGTGATCGCGCGGCGGCAGATGTCGAAGCTCGATTCGTTTCTGAGAATCCTCAATGACAAAGGGGCCGCTCTGCGCGAGGACGATGACGGACGCTTCGGTCGGCTCACCCACGCCGACACGTGGCTCGAAGGCTGGGAGGCTCCCGCCGACGGCACGTTCACGGTTGAGATTCGCGACGTCCATCTGCGCGGCGGGCTTGGTTTCGAGTATGCCCTGCAAATCACGCGCACGACGCCGTACTTCGAGTTGCAGGTCGATACCGACAAGACGCTGCTGACGCCCGGCCTGAGCGGCGCGATCTTCGTGCGCGTGGTTCGCAAGCACGGCTTCACGGGCGAGATTCAACTGCACCTCGATGGCCTGCCGCCGGGAGTGACTGCGACCTGCGGACGCATTCTCGCCGGGAAGAGCGTCGACGGCTGCATCGTCCTGTCCGCCGCACCCGATGCCGGCCAGTTGGCGTCCGACCTGCGCATCCACGGCACGGCGACGCATCCTCAAGGTGAGGGGATGCCTGTGTTGGAATTGTCCGACGTCGCGCAGCCGTATCAGGAGTACTACTCGCCCGGTGGTGGACGGGGTCACTACCCGGTCGAGTCTCACGTCGTCAGCATCGGAGCACCGGCTGACATCCTCGCCGTGAAGCTCAGCGAGACCGACATCCATCTCAAGCCGGGCGAGTCCAAGAAGATCATGGTCACTCTGGACCGGAACAAGGACGTGAACCAGAACGTCACGCTCGACATGCTCTACAAACACCTCGACTCGGTCTACGCGAACAGCCTTCCCGAAGGCGTGACCATCGACGGCAACCAAAGCAAGACCCTGCTGACCGGCAACACCAGCGAAGGCTTCATCACCCTGAAGGCCGACAAAACGGCTCCCCCTTGCGAGAAGCAACTCGGCGTTGTCATGGCCAACTTCTCCCTGAACTTCGTGATGAAATCGACCTACTCCAGCCCGCCGGTGTTTGTCTCGGTTGAAAAAGCCGAGTGAACGCGCTGTCCGACAATCCACGAGTTCAACGTCTGATCGCCGATGACGACGAGTGTGGTGATGGACGATATACTCAGTCGCCACAAGTAATCACCACCCGACGAAGACTGGAACCATGACGCAAACAGCCATTCGAATTGGACCAAACGATCACGGTCGAGTCATGTCACTGGACGACTTCGACGAAGCTGAGATCGTTGAGGGATACCACGTCGAACTCGGACGAGGAGTGGTGATCGTGAGTGAAGTTCCGTTGCCTTGGCACCTGATCCTCCTCGACCGCCTGCGCTGTCTGTTGAACTCTTACAGGGCCAGCCATCCGGGTCGGATCTTCTGCGTGGCCAGCGGTGGCGAGTGCAAGCTGCCGGTCGGGCAGTTTGAGTCCGAGCGGCATCCCGATCTGGCCGTCTATCTCACCGAGCCGCCCTATCAGGACTCGAATGCCGTCTGGTCGGAATGGATTCCGGAACTGGTGATCGAAATCGTCTCACCCGGCTCGGAAGTCCGGGACTACACGGAGAAGCGAGACGAATATCTCGCCTTCGGCGTGCGCGAGTACTGGATCGTTCACCCCGACCGCAAAGAGGTGCTCGTGCTGCGCCGCGTGCGGGGCCAGTGGTCGGAACAAACTCTCACCGTCTCTGACGACTACTCGCCGCACCTGCTCCCCGGCTTTCAACTCCGCGTATCCGAACTCGTCCAGCACATGTAGGGTAGCCGGGTAACGTCCCTCAAACGGAGTCCCCGCATGAACGCGACCACCGAACGAATCAAGGATGAGTTGAAAGTCCTGCCCGTGGAAGACCGCGCCGAACTGGCGCGGTTCCTGATCGAATCGCTCGACGATGGGAGCGACGATGATGCGGAGGCCGCGTGGGACGCGGAACTCGCACGACGCATGGCCGAGATTGAGAATGGTACCGCCGTTTTCGTTCCCGCTGAAGAGGTATTCGCGCAGTTGCGGGCGAAGTACCCATGAAACGAATCGACTTCCTTCGCGAAGCCCGTGAGGAACTCGAAGATGCCGCCGCATACTATGAGGACCAGCGCGAAGGTCTCGGGGGTGAATTCCGAGAGGAATGTGAACGGCTGGTTCGCACGATCGGGAATCGGCCACATCAGTTTCCGCTGTACAAATCGACGGGCCTCAGGCACATGATTCTCCGACGGTTTCCCTTCGTGGTTTATTATCAGGACACAGACAACTCGGTCGTCATTGTTGCGGTCGCACATGGTCGGAGAAAACCTGGCTACTGGCGCGACCGTCTCGATCCAAAATAGAATTGATTCGTCCCGCAGGACATCGCATGCTGAGACTACAACCTCCAGACAACCAATAGCGGGTCGTCCAGATCCCACGCCCGCAGTTTCTTGGGACACCCGTCATGTATCGCAAGCCGTGGTCCGTTGTGTTGCTCGCCGTGTGCTGTGCGATTTCGCCGGACGTGAGTCTGGCGGAGGATGCTCCTTCTCCTGCCGAGATCCGTGAGGCGGAAGCCGACATTCCGTGGCACAGCCTGCGCTTTGGTTTTGACGCCGAGCAAAAGGTACTCGATGCGCTGCGGGTCAAAATCACCGCCAACTGGCAGAAGAAACCGTTGGCTGATGTCCTGGATGAGTTTAAGAAGGCGACGGCCATCCCGTTTGAAGTCGATGCCGAATCGTTGGAGAACGGGGAGATTGCCTCGGCTCCGGACATCACGCTCGACCTGGGTGAAACGACCGTTCTGTTCGCCCTGAAGCGTCTGTGCTCCGACCTGAATGTGACCTGGAATGTCGAGTACGGCGTGGTGCGGCTGCTGTCGAGAACAATGGACAGCGAACGACTGATCACGCGCGTCTACGACGTCTCGAAGTTGACAAAGTGGCTGACGCAGAACGGCCTCGAAAAGCTGACGGACGCGGAAATCCTCGCGGTTGCCGAGGCGCTCAGGCCCAATTTTGGCCAGTTGGCCGAAGACAAGAAGGAACCACCGTTGGGAATTCTGCTTCACCGCGGCCCCCATCGCGAATTGGTGGCCGAACAGCTTCTGGCCAGTTTCATTCCGGATTGCAGCAGCGGCAAATGGGAAGTCTCCGATGCCGAAGGTGGCACGATCAACTTCTGGTCACAGCGGCTCGTCGTCTATCAAACGTTCCAAGTTCATCTCGAAGTGGCGGGGCTGTTGAAGTCGCTCGAACAACTGATGCTGGGTGAGGGGACTCCCGCGTCAACAAAGTTCCCTGCCCTCCATGATCCCGTGGAGGAAGAAGCCGCGTTGGAGGCCGTTCTCAAGAAGAAGGTGTCCGTCCGAGTGGACAAAGTCCCACTGCGGCAGGTCATGGCCGATCTCGCGAAGGAGCATGGCTTCCGGTATTCGTTCGATGAAGAGGCGCTGGCGAGTGAAGGACTGGAAGCCGCCAATCCTCTTCTCACAAAGGACGTTCGTGATGTCAGCCTTCGGATTGCACTGCGACTCATGCTGGGACCGCATGACCTGACGTGGGTCAACCAGGACGGCTGGCTCATCATTACCGTCCCCGTGAGAGGCGAAGAGAAGCATCAAACAATCGGCTACCGCATCGACAAGATTCCGCACGCGGCCAACCGCCCGGCATTCCTCGAACTTATCATGAGCCAGACATCCGGAACGTGGGAGGTGGTCGATGGGGAAGGTGGTTCTTTGAGTTGGCTGGGCCCAAAGATTCTGATCGTGACACAAGCATCTCGAATTCACGAAGAGCTGGTTGCACTCTTCGATCAATTGAAGAAGGATCCGTTGGCTCACGTGGCACCGTTCGACTTCGCGGTGCCGAATGCCGATCGGGAATCGAAGCTATACAAGCTCAAGTCGCCCAGGGAGGCCAAAGACATTCTCAAGGCCCTGCCACTCGTCCTGCGCGATCCGAGTCAGGTATCGAAGTCGGGGCGAATTGGCGAACACCTGATCATCGAGGCGCCTCCGGCCAGTCACGAAGAAATCGAAGTCTTTCTGAAGACCTACCGAGACGGCAAGAAACCTGACTCCAAGCCGTTGGGGGGTGGTGGCGGGTTCTTCAGCACACCTGCCGATTCCGCAAAATAGGCACGTTTGATGGCAACCAGGTGCATTGTGAGCCAAGCGTCGCTCCTGCGGTAGGCGATCCGCGAAGAGGCGGCGACGGATGATGACAACCTCAATGGAAGAGGATGACCATGAGCGGATCGAGTGGCGACGGACAGACGCGGCCGACGATCGAGGAGGAACTACGACTGCGCTTTGGGCCGCGTCGCGACGTGCCTCCGTCAGGGTTGCCACAGTTTGACCCGCCCGAGCGTGTGCTGCCACCGTTCGATCAACCGCCCGTCGTGCGGCGCGAGTTGGTCGCGCTGATGCTGCTCATCGTGGTATGCGATCTGACGATCTATCGCGGGCGCGGGTATGCGGGGTTCGGGGCGCTGTTCGTGGTGGCTCCGCTGCTGTTGCTGCTGGGGACCGTGCGGCGGACGTTCGATCGGAGCGGCTGGGTGCTCGCGCCGCTGCTTCTTCTGCTGGCGATGCGGCTCGTCTGGTGTGGGGCGACGCTGGCGGTGGCCGTGGGGTTCGCCCTCTTGTGCGGGTTCGCGATGACATTGTCGGGGCTGCGGCCTCATGTGTTGCAGGCGGTCGTGTTCGCCACGCACGCGATCTCGGCGGGGCATCGCGGGTTGCATCACTACTCGCAGGCTCTCGGTCGGTTCAGCCCGGCGATCTTTCGAGCCAACTGGTTCGCGATTGTGCTGCCGGTGGTGACGCTGTTCGCGTTCGGCACGATCTTCGTCATGGCGAACCCGGATCTCGTGAAATCGTTCAGCAGCGGCCTGACGTGGATCGTCGAGGCTCTCGAACGCTGGATCGAGAGCGTGCAGTGGCTCGAAATTTTGTTCTGCATCGGCGTCGGATGGCTCTGCGTCGGACTGCTGCGTCCCGACGTGAGGCAGGTTGCCACGACAGACGGCCCCGACTACGTGTCGGTCGAGGCGGTGAAGTCGCCGCTGTATGAGGCCTTTCGCAACACGCTGGTCATGGTGATTGGACTGTTCGCCGTCTATCTGGTCTTCGAGTTTTTGACGCTCTGGTTCCGTGTCTTCCCCAAGGGTTTTCATTACTCGGGCTACGCTCACGAGGGGGCGGCGTGGCTGACCGTGGCGCTGGGGCTGGCGACGCTGATGCTGTCGGTCATCTTTCGCAACACGCTGCTCGACGACCCGCGCCTGCCGTGGCTCCGCAAGCTGGCGTGGGCCTGGTCGGTCGAGAACCTGCTGCTCGCGGCGGCCGTGTTCAACCGGCTGTTCATCTACGTCGGCTTCAACGGTATGACGCGGATGCGCGTGATCGGCCTGCTGGGCGTGGCGTCGGTCGTGGTTGGGTTCGTGCTCGTTGTGTGGAAGATCATCCACAACCGCAACTTCATCTGGCTGATCCGTCGCCAGTTGTGGACGGTCTCGTTCGCGGCCTACCTGTACGCGGTGCTGCCGGTCGATGCCTTCGTGAACCGGTACAACGTCCGCCGCATCCTCGCGGGCGATCCCGCGCCGAGCGTGCAGATCAGCGAACACCCCACGAGCAGCGAAGGGTTTCTTTGTTTGAGTCCTCTGCTTGATTGCTCCGACGAGATCATCCGTGACGGCATCCGCGCACTGCTCGATCAGAAGCGCGAAGAGGTCGAAGTGAAGGTCGCCGAGCAACAGCGGTTGGGTTGGACGGCGATTCAGATTGCGGATCACAGGCTGCTTGCACATCTGTATCTCCGGCCGAACAACTCGCCACAACCGGTGATCCCTGGTCTGCCGCCGAAAGCTCCTGCGCCGCCCATGAATCCCACCCAGCGAGCCGCTGCGTTGGCGAAGTTTCGCGAGTACGCCTATCAGTGGTACTGAGACCTCGGCGGACGGCGGTGAAGGTTTCTCCGTAGCATGCTGCCAGCTTGTGCGTCATTTTCTTACTCATACTCTTACTCGTAATCTTACTCCTCTTCCCCTCAGCGTCAGCGATCAGACATGAGGATGAAGATTACGAGCAAGAGTAAGATTACGACGGAGAAGGCGCAAAAACTGGCACCATGTGCTACGAATCAGCGTTGCCCCGCGACGTTTGTTGTCCGCGACACCAAACGGCATACTTCCCGCATCTGTCGGGCATCGACTTGCCGCTCATCGACCTTCTCGTGAGATTCCACCATGCGCCACCGTTCTGTTGCCTCGCCGTTGTGTCTGGCCGTTTGCTGTGTGATGTCGCTCCAAGGCGCACGGGCCGAGGACTTCCAGGTCCATCGGTTCGAGCGGCAGCAGCTCACCGATGTCTACTTTTCCGAGGGGGCGAACTTCGGCGACATCAACAAGGATGGCAAGCCCGATGCCGTGCATGGACCGTACTGGTGGGAAGGCCCCGAGTTCACCAAGCAACACGAAATCTTTGAACCCAAGCCGCAGAACCGCGACGGGTACTCGACCAACTTCTTCACGTGGGTCCACGACTTCACGGGCGATGGCTGGAACGATCTGGTCAGTGTCGGCCTGCCCGGTTCGCCGGCGGTGTTGTACGTGAATCCCGGCAAGACGGTCGGTGAGGCTCCGCACTGGCAGACTCACAAGGTCTTCGACGGCGTCGGGAATGAGTCGCCTCAATTCGTGAACCTGCTCGGCAGCGAGCAACCCGAATTGGTCTGCAATCACTCGGGCAAGTTCGGCTTCGCGACGTTCGACGTGACGAAGCCCGATCAGCCGTGGACGTGGCACGCGATCTCGGAGAATGTCGGTGAGTATCCATTCGGGCATGGATTGGGTGTTGGCGACGTCAACGGCGACGGTCGGCAGGACGTGATTTGGAAAGGCGGCTGGTACGAGCAGCCGAAGTCGGTCGAGGACGATCCGCTTTGGGCAAGTCACAAGTACCAGTTCGCCGGCCCGGGGGGAGCCGACATGTTCGCCTACGACGTGGATGGCGACGGCGACAACGATGTCATCACCAGCCTGGCGGCTCACACGTATGGCCTCGCTTGGTTCGAGCAGGTCAAAGACGGCGACGCGATCACGTTCAAGAAGCATCTCATCATGGGCGAGAAGGCCGAGGACAATCCGTACGGCATCCTCTTCACCGAGCCGCACGCCGTCGCCCTTGTCGACATGGATGGTGACGGGCTGAAGGACATCATCACGGGCAAGACCTACTGGTCTCATCACCGTCAGTCGCCGATGTGGGACGCGGGTGCCGTCGTCTACTGGTTCAAGCTGGTACGAGGCAAGAGCGGCATCGACTGGGTTCCGTATCGCGCCGATGATGAGTCGGGCATCGGGCGGCAACTGAGCGTCGGAGACATTGACGGCGACAAGCTGCCGGACATCGTGGTCGGCGGGATGAAGGGAGCCCACGTCCTGCGGCACAAAGTGGCCAAGGTGAACGAGCAGGAATTCAAAGCCGCTCAGCCGAAGAGACTGGTTGCCGCTGCCGAGGGGCTCTCACCGCAAGAGGCCGCCGCTGCGATGACGGTTCCTAATGGCTTCAAGGTTCAACTCGCAGCGGGCGAACCGCTCGTGCATCAGCCGATCGCGTTCACGATCGACCCGAAAGGCCGCTTGTGGGTGGCGGAGGCTTACACGTATCCCAACCGCGCAAAGGACGGCGAAGGCAAGGACAAGATCATCATCCTCGAAGACACCGATGGCGACGGAACGTTTGAGAAGCGCAAGGTCTTCATCGAGGGATTGAATCTCGTCAGCGGACTGGAACTCGGTTTTGGCGGCATCTGGGTCGGAGCGGCTCCGTATTTGATGTTCATCCCGGATCGGGATGGGGACGATGTGCCGGACGGGGTGGAGGGACGGAGAGATGGAGGGACCGGGGGACAGAGTGACAAGAAAGGCGGTGGTGCCTCTTCCACTCTCCTTCCCTCTGTCGCTCCGTCTCTCCTTCAGTTTCCGAAAGACGTCCCTCCCGGCGCGACGGTCCTCCTCGACGGCTTCGGTTGGCAGGATACGCACGAGACGCTGAACGCCTTCATCTGGGGACCGGACGGCTGGCTGTATGGTTGTCACGGCGTGTTCACTCACTCGAAGGTTGGCAAACCGGGGACGAAGGACGAGGACCGGCAGGGCCTGAATGCGGGAGTCTGGCGTTACCATCCGACGAAGCACCAGTTCGAGGTCTTCGCAAGCGGAACGAGTAACCCGTGGGGAGTCGACTTCGATGATCATGGCCAGGCGTTCATCACGGCCTGCGTCATCCCGCACCTGTGGCACATGATTCAGGGAGGCCGCTATCACCGACAGGGGGGCCAGCACTTCAACCCGTACACGTTTGAAGACATCAAGACGATCGCCGATCACCTGCACTACGTCGGCCGAATTCAGGACCATGCGTGGTGGGGCCACGAGCCGCACGCACCGACCGACACGCTGAAGGCGGGAGGCGGACACGCTCACTGCGGTGCGATGATCTATCTCGGCGACAATTTCCCGCCGGAGTACCGCAATCAGATCTTCATGGACAACGTCCACGGCAACCGGATCAACGTCTGTCGCTTCGACCGCTCCGGCTCCGGCTTCGTCGGTCGGCGAGCACCCGACTTTCTGATCGCCAACGATCACTGGTTCCGAGGCATCAACCTCAAGTACGGCCCGGACGGCTCGGTCTACCTGATCGACTGGTACGACAAAAACGCCTGCCACCGCACGAACCCCGAGATCTGGGACCGCACGAATGGCCGCATCTACAACGTGTCTTTCCGTAGCCCTCCGCGACAGGAAGGCCGAGGCTCAAGCCCGGCAGTTTCCGGTACAGCGGCCTCTCAGAAAGGAGCGACTCCTGCCTCGGCGGGCGTGTCGCGGAGCGACACGGCTACCTTGAGTGACGCCGAACTCGTCGCTAAGCACCTGCATCCCAACGACTGGCACGTTCGGACGGCGCGTCGCACGCTGCAAGAGCGAGCTGCAAGCAAGAAACTCGATCCGGCTGTTCCCGGCTTGCTGAACAAGATCATCAACGAAAGCACCGATGTCACGCGGCAACTGCGAGCATTGTGGACGCTGCATGCCGTCGGAGCTCTCACCAACGCAAGACGCCTCGAACTGTTCAGTCACTCCAACGAATATGTGCGAGCGTGGGCGATTCAGTTCGAGTTGGAAGCCCCCTTGTTGAACAGGCCCATCGAGCAATTGTACGAGCTGCTCTTAGAACTTGAACGGTTGGCCAAGGATGATCCGTCACCGGTGGTGCGACTTTATCTTGCTTCGGCGGTGTCGCGGATGGACTTCGGTAACTACGAACTGGGCATTGCCGAAAATCTACTCGCGCACGCTGAAGATGCCGAAGACCACAACTTGCCGCTGATGTATTGGTATGGCATCGAACCGTTCGTCGCCGCCAATCCTGCGAAGGCGATCGAGCTAGCGAAGGCTTCCAAGATCGAGAAGGTTTCGCGGTTCATCGTCCGGCGTGCGGCATCGACCAATGAAACGACGAACCCGGTCGTTGAGTGGCTCGCGTCGGCGGGAGACGTGGCGACTCAGCAGATGCTGCTCGACGAGATGCGACTGGCGTTGGAGGGGCGAGTCAATGTGCCTCAGCCGGCCGCTTGGACGCCTGCGTACGACAAGTTGCTGAAGAGCGACGATGCGGTGGTGCGCGAGAAGGCGGATGCCCTCGCGGTGGCGTTCGGCGACAAACGGATTCTGCCTCGCATGAGAACCGTGCTCGCCGATGCCAAGCAATCCGTTGAGCAACGTCAGCGGGCACTCGATCTGATCGTGAAGGGCCGCGACACGGAGGCGGCTCCGGCGTTGCGGGCGGCTCTGAACGAAGCGGCCTTGCGCGGCCCGGCCCTGCGCGCGCTGGCAGCCTTCGATGACGCGGCCACTTCGCCCGCGATTCTGGCTCTGTACACGAAGCTCAACGATGCCGAGAAGCGGGACGCGATCAACACGCTCGTCGCGCGACCCGGTTCGGCCAACAAGCTGTTCGATGCGATCGAGAAGGGGGACGTGCCTCGCACCGATGTACATGCCTATCACGTCCAGCAGTTGCTGGGTTTCAAGGATGATGCTCTGGCCAAACGGATCACGTCGGTCTGGGGTGAGATTCGAGCGACCGCGAAAGACAAGCAGGAACTGATCGTCAAGCACAAGGCGGCGCTGACAACTGCGCGGCTGAAATCGGCCGACCTGAGTAATGGTCGCCGTCTGTACACCAAGACCTGCTCGGCCTGTCACGTCCTGTTTGGCGAAGGGGGCAAGATCGGCCCCGACATCACCGGCTCCAACCGCGCGAACCTCGATTACATTCTGGAGAACGTTCTCGATCCGTCAGCCATCGTCGGCAAGGACTATCGCATGACGATCCTCGCGCTGAACGATGGCCGGGTCGTCTCGGGCCTCATTCTGAAGGAGACCGACAGCGCGGTGACCGTCCGCACGATCAACGACACGGTCGTCGTCGCGAAGACCGACATCGACGAACGCAAGCTCTCCGAACTGTCGCTGATGCCGGAAGGGCAGCTCAATCAACTGACGCCCAATGAGCAGCGCGACCTGATTGCGTACATCGGCACACCCAACCAGGTGGCTTTGCGAGGCCCGAAGGCTCCCCTCGACGCGAAGACCGGCAAGGTTCCGGATGCTCTCGAAGGGGAGGCCATGAAAATCGTCGGCAAGACGGGTGGCACTGCGGCGGGCCAAAACATGGGAGGCTTCACGAAAGACCGCTGGTCCGGCAACGATCATCTTTGGTGGACCGGTGCCAAGCCCAATGACAAACTCGAACTGGAACTTCCCGTCGCGAAAGACGGCACCTACGACATCGAACTCGTCCTTTGCATGGCCCGCGACTACGGCATCGTTCAAATCCTGGTCGACGGCGAACCGTTGGGCGGTCCCATCGATTGCTTCAACGAACCCGACGTCATCACCACCGGCGTCCTGTCTCTCCCCACGAAAGACCTCAAGGCGGGATCGCACAAGCTCGGCCTCCAAATCGTCGGCGCGAACCCGAAGGCGGTCAAAGCCCACATGGTCGGGTTGGACTGCGTGCGGCTGGTGAAGAAAAGCGGAGGCTGAGTTTGGAAGTTTGACGATCAAATGAATCTAGTTTCGATGCATTGATTGATTGGTCCGATTCCGGCATACAACGCCGGTACTTGATTTTGGAAGCCACATTGGGCGTGCAGCCACGTTGGCACTCAATGGACTACGACACCAAAGCCGCATTTCCTCGCAGTGAGCGGTGAAGGGGATTTAGCTGCGGTTTGAGACACTTATGCTTCTTGAAAAAGCCTGTGACTGGTTTGGTTGGCCCGAGCCTCAGATCGTCCGCGATCCGAAGGGCGAGGGCGCAGCCGTCTGCGCTGCCTCTATCGCGCGGCGAATTGGTGAGCCACTCAGGCGAGCATGTCCAGGACTGGTCGTTGAAACGGGCCTCTTGACATCTGATCCAATGGGTGCCGCAACGTCGGTCCCAATGGCCATCATTTGCCAGTTTCCCAGTGGAGCGTCGCCAGAAGCGTTGCGTGAAGCTCATCGGCTGGCGTGGAATTTCTCCGGCACCGCTTTGCTTATCACTCTGGAGCCACATCGGCTGATGGCTTGGTCGTGTTATCAAGATCCTGATCAGCCCGAAGAATCACGGCTTGTTTGCGAGTTACGGGCACCGGAAGACGCTGATTCCGAAACGACTCCGCACCAACGTCAGATTCGCGAGTTGCTGCACTGGGTGAGCCTTATCACGGGCGAGTTTCTTCGCAGAGAACCTGAGCGATTTCGAGCGGAGGGTCGAGCCGATCGTCTGCTCTTGAAGAATCTTCTGCACGTGCGGCAATCGCTCATTGATGCTGGATTGCAACAGGACATCTGCCACGATTTGTTGGCGCGAGTGATCTTCACTCAGTTTCTGTTTCATCGAAAGGACATTGGCGGAAAGCCTTTTTTCAGCGACTCCCTGCTGAAGAGGCTGTTCGACGAAAACACCTTGCAGCGGAAACACGGCGACCTCGCTTCGATCCTGCAAGACAAGGAGGAAACCTACGCGCTCTTTCGGTGGCTCGATGGTCGGTTCAACGGAGATCTGTTTCCGGGGAAAGAAAACCAAACCGAAGCCGAACGTGAAGCCGCGTGGCAAGCGGAAAAAGACGCGGTGGAACCCAAGCATCTCCAGCAGCTTGCCGATCTGGTGTCGGGAACGATCGACACGACGGATCGGCAACTCCGACTCTGGCCGCAGTACTCCTTCGACACGATCCCGCTGGAGTTTATCAGCAGCGTTTACGAAAGGTTCCTGAACTCCGATCGCGATGCGAACAAGGCGTATTACACCCCGTCTCATCTCGTCGATTACGTACTCGATGCGGTGCTGCCGTGGGAGGGTGACGAGTGGGATCTACGGATTCTGGACCCGGCTTGTGGTTCGGGGATTTTCCTCGTGAAAGCCTTTCAACGGCTCATTCATCGTTGGAAGCACAAGCACGGTCGCGACCCGCTCGTGAGCGATCTCAAGCCGCTCCTGGAGAACAATTTTTATGGCGTGGACTACAACCCCGATGCGGTTCGAGTCGCTTGCTTCAGCCTGTATCTGGCAATGGCCGACGCCATTGATCCGAAGCACTACATCACTCGCGAAAAAGTCTTTCCGCGATTGCGAGGCACTCGTCTGATCACCCAAGACTTCTTTGACGAAACAACGGAAGGATTCCGCACCGTTGAAGATGCTGGGACATTCAATCTGGTGATTGGGAATGCCCCGTGGGGTGACGGCTCCACGAAAGAGACGTCGGCTGTCGATCCAACAGACATTCCTAAATCGAAGCCACAAAAGAAGAAGCCGGAGCCCAAAACGAAGGCGGAAACTTGGGCGAAGCGAAACAAATGGCCGATCGCCAACCACGACATCGGCCCGCTCTTCGTCGCGAAGGGGCTAAGGCTCATCAATGAAGCCGGTCGCGTGGCGATGGTGCAACCTGCGTCACCCTGGCTGTATCAACGAACGAAGCCAGCTCGGTCGCTTCGCAAAAAACTCTTCAGCGCATTCACCATTGACGAGATTACGAATCTTTCAGCCGTCCGGCGCGAGCTGTTTCCTGATGTAATCGGCCCAGCGTGTGCCATGGTAGTTGGTCGAAGCAAGCATGAGTCGGAAGACTCACTCTATTACTTCACGCCGAAACCGTTACGGATTTCGGACGAAGCAATAGAACTTCGCATCGAACCGCAGGACGTTTCGCGCGTTACTCATGCCGAAGCGGCCAACGACCCGCTCATTTGGTCTGTCCTCGCGTTGGGAGGAATCCGCGATCTGCGTTTGATTCGTCGCTTACAGAGACTGCCGAATCTCACCAAGCTGCGGAAGAGCGGAGAGGTTCAAACACGGTTGGGATTCATTCCGGGGGACCGAACGAGGTTGATTGAACAATTTCGCGGCAAACCATACCTGGATTCAGCGCAATTCCCGGAGGATGTCTTTCTTGAGTTGGATGCTGACTCCGTTCCGAAATGGAATGAGCCAAGAGTTAACCATGTGTATGCTGAGAGTGGCTATGAAGAGTTCAAGAACCCTCAACTTCTTATCAAACAGAGTTACACGACAGAATCGGGGCGATTTCGTGCTGCGCTTGTGCGATCCTCCGACCCCGAATGGGGTGTCGCTTGCAAGAAAACCTATTTGTCCGTTCGTGACTGCACCGCAGATTGTCGGCACATAAAATCCGCATGTCTCGCGTACAACAGTTTGGTGACGACTTATTTTCTTTTCCTGGTGAGCAGCCGGCTGGGTCACTACATCCCTGAAGTGCCGACGCGGGAGTTGATGACAGTTCCGCTACCAGCAAGTTGCCCCGATCTTTCGACCTTGACGTCGTTCGAGCAGATTGATGAACTCGCTCGCCGCTTGTTTGCGCTGACGCAGGCGGATTGGACACTCATTGAAGACTTGCTTGACGTCACGCTTCCTGATGCGATCCGCAAGACTCCGGGACTGGGACGAAAAACGACCACTCGTAAGGCAACACCCGAGCACAACGACGAATCCGAACTCGCAGTTTACGGCCAAACTTTGATTCGCGTTCTCAAGAGTACGTTTGGCAGAGACAAGTCATTGGCCTTCACTATTTATCAGGAACCAGATGAGGAGCAGCTTCCCGTTCGCATGGTGACACTCCATTTGGACTGGCAAGGCCGACCACCAATGACCATCGAACCGATTGCCGCTGATGGTTTGCTCGACCAGCTTGGCGCGTTTCATCGCGATGTGCTCAGCAAGAAGGTGCGTTCCGCGACGGGTGATGGCTTGGGGTTCCAACGAGTCGCCTTCTTCTTTCATTCGCACCAAGTCAATCATGTGCGTGTCCGCAATCTCACGATCATCAAGCCGGACGAGTACCGGTACTGGACCCGCTCGCAGGCGATGCGAGACGCCGACGAACTTGCCGCTTCAATCATGAAGGCGGCAGGGCGGAAAGGCGCGAAACGATGATTCGCCATGCGAGCCCGAGCGAACTTCTGTGGCCCGACGATCCGGTGGATGCGGACTTGCCCGCCGTCTGGGCCACAAGCGTGGCGACTCAGGTGCTTGATTGGACGTGGCGTGCCTTTGATGCACTACGAAAGAATCACTTGGTGAGAATTGATCTGACACAGCCATTGGAGCAAGTGGAGCGAGATTTGGTTCGCAATCATTACGTGGAGATTCAAGTGTTGTTCGCAGCGGAGACAGACGGCTATGCGACCTTCGTTCCCACTCATGAATGGCCGGAAATGGAAACGCGGGCAACGGCTGCCGCGAAACCACCCGCTTATGACTTAGCATTCGTTTCCTCGGACAACCGACGTTGGGCATGGCCTATCGAAGCGAAAGTTGTGTCGTCGACAGACAGGCTGGCCGATTACCTCAAAGACGTCAACGACAAGTTTGTCGGTGGTATTGCAGCGCCGCTGGTGGGAGAGGGCGCGATGATTGGTTACTTGCTCGTGACTGATACCACCACCGTCTTCAATAATTTGGAAACACGCCTCGCTCAGTCCCTCGAAACTGTCCCGGAGTTCGTCCAACGTCCGCATCGAGTTTCTTGGCATTCGCGTGGTTCTGCTCCCGATTTGCGTCTTCATCACATGCTCATGCCTTGTGTGTAGTTCTCGTCGAGTGACCGAGAGAAGGCCCGGAGTTGTCGGATTTAGGGTCTTCCCATTGGTCAGGCCACGTTGGGTGGCTTCGATTGCCGCTCCGGCTACAGAGGTGGCGCGAGCCACAAGGGGTTGTTCGATCTGAGCATCGTTCCCGAACAGCCTCTGTGCCGTTAGCACACAGGTAGCTGAAGCGGCAACTTGTGCCACGCTACGGTGAACCAGTACCAGCCAGCCGCGATGATATACTGCCGTCTGAGTTTCGGGGCAGGGGTCGCGAGACCGTTGGAGATGTGGGCATGTTGGATGTCGGAACGAACTCGTGGAGTTGTTCGCGACGCCGCTGGCTGCAAGCCGGGGCGTTGGGTCTGACCGGGTTGTCGTTGCCGGAGTTGTTCGCGGCGCGTGCGATGTCTCAGGCGGCCGAGCAGCGTGAGACGTTCGGCCGGGCCAAGCGCTGCGTGATGCTGTTTCTGACCGGGGGGGTTCCGCAGCATGACTCGTGGGATCCGAAGCCGAACGCTCCGGCCAATGTGCGCGGCGAGTTATCGCCGATCGCGACCAGCGTGCCCGGTGTGCAGGTCAGTGAGTTGTTCCCACAGTTCGCGCGGCGAGTGGATCGCGTGACGCTGCTGCGATCGGTGACTCACGACGACACGGTCCACACGTCGGCCGGTTACACGATGCTGACGGGACGGCGGCATCCGCAGGCGAACGCGAAGACGGCAGCAGACATCAAGCCGCAGCAGACCGATCATCCGCATGTTGGCTCGATTTTGTCGCTGGTCCGGCCGCAGGACGGTCCGCCCACGTTCGTGTCGTTGCCGGAAATCATCCGCGATGCTGCGGTGAACGAGTTTCCCGGCCTGACCGGTGGGCTCCTGGGTGAGCGGTACTCGCCGCTGTTGATTGAAGGCTCGGCGAAGACGAACCGATTCGCCACACCCCCGCTGGCGCTGGCGGAGGGCGTATCGCCCGGGCGGCTGGTCGAACGACAGCGGCTGTTGACGAACCTCGATCAGGGGCTGACGACAGAGTTCCTTCCGGCCCGCGCTGTCATCGCCGACTCGCAGCGCCAGCGAGTCTTCTCACTGATGTCATCGAGCGGCGTGCAACAGGCGTTTGACCTGGACCGCGAATCGGCGGCCACTCGCCAGCGATTCGGTTCGCATCTGTTCGGGCAGGGTTGCCTGATGGCTCGGCGGCTGTTGGAGGCGGGTGTCTCGCTGGTCACGGTGTATTGGCATTACGAGGGGCCGGAGGATTCGCCGGTGTGGGACACGCACGCGAACAATTTCGCTCATTTGCGCAACCGTCTCGCGCCGCCGACTGATGTCGCGATGTCGGCCCTGCTGGATGATCTCGCCGAGCGCGGGATGCTCGACGACACCCTGTTCGTCGCGATGGGTGAGTTCGGTCGCACGCCGAAGATCAATGCGAATGCCGGTCGAGACCATTGGCCACAAGTCGCCACGCTGGTCCTGGCCGGAGCGGGCGTCCGCGCCGGAGCGGTCTACGGCGCGTCGGACCGACTCGGCGCCTATCCCGCCGACCGCGCCGTGACACCCGACGACCTGACCGCGACGATCCTGCACGTGCTGGGCGTCGATCCCGAACTCGATCTGCGCGATCAGGCGGGCCGCATCCACCGAGCCTGCCAAGGCTCACCGGTCCTCGGGTTGTTGGGATAAACTCCGCACGGATTCAATGCCACATTGACCGAGACGGATTCGTATTCTCCCAGTCAACTCGTCGCGTCGAACCAGTCTTTCAGCCGGTCTTCGAGTTGGGCGACATCCTCTTTGCAACGCGATCTGACTCGCGAGTAGTTCTGAGCCGCCTCCCGTCCGAGAGTCGTTCGACCCTGCCCCGGCTCGTCGAGCAACCCTCGGCTGGTGGCATATGGTGTGAAATAGCGCTCTTTGGGATGGGCCTCAGCGCGGAGATCAGCCCAAGACCAACCTTTGGGAAGTGTGGCGATTCCAGCGAGTGCCCAGACTTCGATTTCCTGCCAGGCGTTTTCGGCGAGGAAGACTCGATCTTCTCCAATCAGACTCGTTGCCTTTGTTGAGAGGTTGTCGAGCGCCGTGCGACGCCCTTCCTTCGCATCCCGATCAACAACGAGCAGGAAGACATTCACCATCGGGTACATGCCGATGACATCAGCAATCCGCTCCCACTTCAGGGCCTCAGAAATACCACCGAGCAACGGATCCTGACAGACTTGAACGTTGGCTTTTGGTTTCCCCGCGGCGGCAATCATCTTGGTGAGGATTGGCTTCAGCACATGCTGATCCTTGCGGAAGTCTTCCGGGATGATGAGGACGTTCATTTGTCCTCCTTCGGTGTTTCCATGAAGGCGACCGCATTTTCGAGCCATCCGCTTTCATGCAGTCTGCCAAGGTTCTGGGTTTCCAAGACCTTCTTCGCTTCGGGGATGTCCATGATGCGACAGATGCGACCTTCCTTCTCCCCTTCCAGTCGATAGACGACGGACGCGAACTCGCGCGACTCCTTGCTGAGAAACCCGAGAAGTTGTGGCGAGTGCGTAGTGGCTACCACCTGAATGCCAGCGTCCTTCACCCGCTGCTCGATCAGTTGCAGCAACAGATGCAGCCGAGTGGGATGGATGCCGTTGTCAATCTCCTCGAAGAAATAGAACTTCGCGGGCTTGGGGCCAAACAGCGCCGCGATCATCGCGAGAAACCGCAGCGTTCCGTCGGAGGCACTGTAGGCGGATGTTCGCTGTCCACTCGACTCGACCAGCGTCACCAGTACTCGGCCGGTTTGATCGGAAACGAAATCGAGGTCTTGAACATCCAGCGGAGTCAGTTGCCGTACCCATTCCAGAACCGCGGCCTTCTTCGCCTTGTCGCCGCAGATCGCGAGCAGAACGGACGACAAGTTCTCACCACGATCTCCCAGAATGTCCTGTCCGGGTAACGACGGCAGTCTCATCGCATCCGGTGCCAAGTCAAGGAAACGCATGGACTGAAGCGCTGTCTGAACAAGTTGGGCCGACCGGCGGACGCCAACCGGCGTTTCGGAAGACTCCAGGATTTGCGTTAGGATTGGCTGCGATGCGGAGAACTGAAGCTTCTTGCCCATCTTGCGATTGGTGCCACCTCGGGGAAGGCGGATGAATCGAAATTCGCGCCCATTTTGTTTGACCGGGTCTACTTCTGGATGCGAGTCGTACCGCATCAGCTTTGCCCGGTCGTAAGAATACAGACTCTCTGCTGAAACAACGGGGATCTTTCGTTGCGTGCCGACGTCAACTCTGATTACGTGGGTGAATTCGTCCGGCAATCTCGAAAACCCGGTAATGACGACGAAGAGTCTATCACCGGCAAACGCCGCCTCCTTCGTTCCACCCCGAATCCCCTTCCATTGAAGGCTGCCACCTTCGACCCATTTCTCACCGATGATCTCCGCCAGCGAATAACCTCGTGACATCCCGTGGATAAACCGAAAGGCATCACGCAGGTTGCTCTTGCCCGCCGCGTTCGTGCCAACCAATACGGTGAATCCACCAAGCTTCAACGTGGCTTGGCGAAAGTTCTTGAAGCTTAATAGATCGAGTCGTCGGATCATTGCTTCGCCCGTTCCGAGGTTCTCATCGTGCGCCAAGACGGCCTATGACACGAATTCGTTCCACTGGCGACATCATCGTCGCATCGCCACGTGATGGTTGGCATCAGAGGTTATGCGGAAATGCTACTGCCCGCCACTTCCCCAGCTTTGGGTTTCGGGAACGCGAGCATTCTCAGGCCGTTGAGGATCACGAGGACTGTGCTCCCCTCGTGGCCGAGGACGGCGAGGGGAAGCGGCAGGACGGTGATGAGCGTCGTGAGCAAGAGGCCGATCATCACGGTGAAGGCGAGGATCAGGTTCTGGCGGATGATGCGTTGTGTCTGCCGGGCGAGGGCGATTGCGTAGGGGAGTCTGAGTAAATCGTCGGCCATCAGGACGACATCGGCCGTTTCCAGAGCGACGTCTGTGCCCGCTCCACCCAGGGAAAATCCGACGGATGCGGCGGCGAGCGACGGGGCGTCGTTCATGCCGTCGCCGATCATGCCGACATGACCGAACTGTTGTTTCAGGGCGTCGAGTCGCTTCAGTTTGTCTTCGGGGAGCAGGCCGCCCTCGCCCTCCATGCCGAGTTCGCCTGCGATCCGGGCGACCACGGCCGGATGATCGCCCGACAGCATGACGAGCGATTCCAAACCAAGCTCCCTCAACTTTTTGATCGCCGGTGCGGCGCTCGGTCGCAGCGGGTCGGAGACGGCCAACAATCCGAGAACGTGCTCGCCGTCGGCGACTCCGATCAACGTCTGTCCCTCGGCCTGCAATGCACTCGCTCGCTGGGCGAGGTCTGCGTCGAAGCGCGTTCCCTTGTCGTGGAACCAGCTCAACTTGCCGATCCAGCGTTGCTGGCCGCTGACGAGTCCGACGATGCCGTGACCGACGACCTCTTCGACATCACCGGCCTCCGGCAACGAGATCCCTCGCGCGGCAGCGGCCTCGACCACGGTCCGCGCGAGCGGGTGTTTCGAGTGCGATTCCAGGGTGGCTGCCGTAGCGAGCAGTTCAGTTTCCGAGACGCCCGGCGCGGTGAGGATGCTCGTCAGGCCGGGCCGTCCCATCGTGAGCGTGCCGGTCTTGTCGAAGGCGATCGCGCGCAGCACGGCCGTCTGTTCGAGATGGCTGCCACCCTTGAAGAGGACTCCCCCGCGTGCGGCCCCCGCGATGGCCGACAAAATTGCCGCCGGGATCGAGATCACGACCGCACACGGAGACGCCACGACCAGCGCGGTCATCGCCCGATGAATGGCCTGGCTCAAGGAATCGCCGTACCCGTAATGACCGAGCAGGAAAACGGCCACGGTCCCCAGCAACACCATGATCGTGTACCGCTGCCCGAACCAGTCGGTGAACTGCTGCGAGTCGGCCCGCTCGGACTGGGCGTGCTCGACAAGTCGCACCATCCGCGCGAGTGTCGTTTCGCCGGCCACGCGCGTGACCTCGATCTGAATCAGTCCCTGTTGGTTCAGCGTTCCGGCGAGCACGGAATCGCCGACTTTCTTCTCGACGGGGATCGACTCGCCCGTCATCGGTGACTGATCGACCGTGGTGTGTCCGTCGCGCAGGATGCCGTCGATCGGGATTCGGTCGGAGGCATGCACGAGGACTCGATCGCCGATGACCAACTGCTCGACGCGAATCGTTTGCTCCCGCCCGTCGCGCAGGACGACCGCTTCGTCGGGAGTCAGCTTCATCAACCCGGCAATCGCACTCCGCGTGCGGCCCAGAATGAAGTGCTCCAGCGCGTGCGATAGTGAGAACAGAAAGAGCAGCACCGCTCCATCGGGCCAGTCTCCCAGCGCGGCCGCGCCGATTGCGGCGAGGATCATCAACAGATCGATGTTCACCAGACCGCGACGCAGATCGCTCAACGCCTCGACCAGCGTGGCCGTTCCGCCCGCGACAAACGACACGACGTAAGCCAGCAGCACAAACCAGGGGGTTGTTGCAGCAGAGTCGGCTAGGCGACCCAGGCCCAATCCCGTGAGCAGTCCAAGGAGACAGACGCCCGATTCGAGAAAGACAGACCAGCTCGGTGCCTCGTGATCGTGTTGAGAATCGTGTGCGTCGGCGATGATGAATTTCCGTCCTGATGTTGAGTGTGATGAGCTGGATGATAGTCGCAGCGACATTCCAACGGCAGGCTGAGTGGGCGTTGCCCTGTTTGTGTGGCGGCACTACGCTGCTGTGCGAACGCGGTTGCCCTACCATCACTTGGAGTCGTCGCCATGACTTTGCCACCTGCTTCGCTCAGCCGTCGTGAATTCTTGGCGGCGTCCTCGTTGGGACTGGCTGCGGCAACGGCAATGACCTTCGGGTCGGGAGCGACCGCACAGGAACTGGCCCCCCGTGCCGCAGCCGCTTCGGGGAAGAAGCCGCGAGTTGCCGCGATCAACTCGATCTATCGACTGCGCTCGCATGCGTACCACATCGCGGGGCGGTTCATTCACGGCTACACGCGCAACGGGTTTCATCATCAACCACCGTTTGAGTTGGTTCGCATGTGGAACCACCAGCAGCCGAAGGACGATCTCGGGCCGAGCGTCTGCAAAACACACGGCATTGAACTTTGCCAGACGATCCCCGAGGCACTCGGCGGGAAGAACGGGCTGGATGTCGATGCAGTGCTGCTCATCATTGAGCACGGCGACTACCCGCTGAACGATCGGGGCCAGGTGCTCTACCCCCGAGCCGAGTTCTTCGAGCAGATCGTCGAAGTCTTCAAGAAGGCGGGTCGCAGCGTGCCGGTCTTCGTCGACAAGCATCTCTCCTACGATCACCGCCTCGCCGCGAAGATGGTTTCGACGGCGAAGGAACTGAAGTTCGGGCTGATGGCTGGCTCGTCGCTGCCCGTGACATGGCGTCGTCCCGAGATCGAGCCCACGCTCGGCACGCCCTTCCAGGAAGCAGTCGTCACGTTCGGCTTCGATCGCGGCTCGGTCGAGATCTATTTGTTTCACGCCCTCGAAGTCTTGCAGTGCATGTTGGAGCGGCGGCGTGGTGGCGAGACGGGCGTGAAGTCGGTCGAGTTCCTGCAAGGGGACGCCGTCTGGAAAGCGGGCGACGACGGCCGCTGGTCGTGGCGGCTGCTGAACGCGGCCCTGTCGCGCTGTGCCAGCACGAACGTCGGCCCGATCCGCGAGAACGTCCTCAAACCGCAAGCCGTCCTGGTCGAGTACCTCGACGGCACGCGAGGTGCCGCGCTGAACCTGATCGAACAGACATCCGAATTCGCGTTCGCCGGCACGATCGAGGGACGAACCGAACCGTTGTCGAGTTGCTTCTACCTGCCCGCCCCTCCCGGCGCGAGGTTCTTCGATCCGCTGACGTTCAACATCGAAAAATTCTTCGCCGCCGGAACGCCTCCGTATCCCGTCGAACGCACTTTGCTCACGAGCACGATGACCGACCTCGCCACGATGTCGCAGCATCAGGGAAGCAAGGTTATTACCAGCCCGGCCCTCGCCGTGACGTACGCGGCTCCGCCAGACAGCGGCTTCTTCCGCGGACCCTACATCGACGCGGGATGACAAATCACTCCTCGCGGACGACGCGCAGGCTGCCGTGTTGCGGTGAGGACGGGGTGCGGCTTTGGCGCGAGGCGGAACGGAGTTTGGGCGGTTGGTCTCCGAAGTTGCCTCCGCGTTGGACTCGCTCCTGGCCGCTGAGTGGGCCGGTGGGATTGATCGCGTCGATGCCGCCATAGGGAGCGAACCAGTCCTGGCACCATTCCGCCTGGTTGCCGGAAACATCGAACAGGCGGAACGAGTTTTCGAGCTTCCTGCCCACCGGCTGCAAACGACCGGCCGAGTTTCCCGCAAAGATGCCGTAACTGCTGACGGCCGCCATATCGGAGCCGAAATACCACGGAGTGTCCGTTCCGGCGCGGCAGGCGAATTCCCATTCGGCTTCGGTCGGCAGGCGGTAGCGCACGGCCTGGCCCGACTCGCGCGAGTCGTGGCGAGACAGCCAGTCGCAGAACGCGACCGCATCGTTCCAGGTGATGTTCGAGGCGGGGTGATTCCCCTCGACCGTAGCCTCACCCACGTTCTGCCAACTGAATCCCTGTCGGAGAATCCAGCGATTGTTCTCGACACCGTATCCCTCCGTCTTCTCGGTCTCGGTGACGTAGTGTTCGGCATCGACGAATCGGCGGAACTGACTCACGGTGACTTCGGTCTGTCCGATCCAAAATGCGTTGGTCAGTTGCACGCGATGGGCGGGCAGCTCGTTGCGCATGCGGGTGATCTCGTACTGCGGGACGTTCCATTCGGGGTGGGCGTTGAACTCGGCATCGGACGTTCCCATCGTGAACTCACCCGGCGGGATGAGGCACAGCGTCATGCCGATGTTGTTCTTGATCGTGGGTTCAGTGCCGAGGTACTCGGCCCATTCCCGCTGGCGTTGTTGAACGAGCGCCGTATCGGCCGGACAACTCAGCGGCTGCGGGCGGGGAACCTTTGGAAGCGAAGCCGTTGGCGATGAAGCGTTCGACTTCCCGGTATTCGACGTTTGATCGCCGGGCTGCGTCCACCACCAGACTCCTCCCGCGATGAGCAGGCAGCCAATCACGGCGGCCATCGCGACGGAAAGCGGACGGTTCTGCTTCGACCACTCCACGAAGCGAGAACGCGGCGAGAGACGTTTCCGATCCTTGGAGGGAGCGTCGAAGTTCGTCATCAGGACGGTGGCGTCTTTGCCTTCCACTGCCGCTTGCAGCGGCGCGAACCACTCGGTTGATCCTGCGTGCTGCGAGGCGTGTTCGGTAGCGAGTGGCTTCAACACGGCGGCACTCGGCACTCGCGAGAGGCGATCGTCGGGGATCGCGCGCAGGGCCTCACGCACATCCCGCATTGAGGCGTAGCGCTGCTCGGCATTCCGCGCGGTCATGCGTCGAAAGATCTGCTCCAACTCGGCGGGCACGTCGGCACGTGAGGCCGCCAGCGACGGCAAACTCTGGAGTTGGTGAGCCATCACCGTCTCCAGGAATGTTTGTCCCGCGAGCACGGGGCGGCCCGTCAGCAGGAAGTACAGCGTGCAGCCGAGGCTGTAGATGTCGGAGCGCTGGTCGGCGGTGCTCGCGTTGACGGCCTGCTCGGGCGACATGTACTCGGGTGTGCCGAACATCATCCCCGAGCGTGTGATGACGGGCGACGCTTCGTGCGAAGTCGGAACCTCCGCCTGGAACCGTGCCAATCCCAAGTCGAGAACCTTGATCCTCAGAGCCGACGGCGGAATGGCATGAGGCGAATCGTCGTGACGTACGGTTGTCATCGACTCTCTTTCGGGTGCCACTGGCGGCTGCTTTGGGCCGCCAGTGTTCTCCAAGAGCACTGGCGAGCGAAGCCCCTCGCCAGTGGCACCCGAAGCAGAGGCACGATCATGACACAGGATCAAATTGGACGGCTTGATGTCGCGGTGGATGATCCCCTGCTGATGAGCGTACTCCAACCCCTCGGCCGCCTGAGCGATGCACTCGACCGCGTGAGCCACACTGAGCGGTCCGTGAGTTCGCACGCACGTCGAGAGGTCAATACCGTCGATGCACTCCATCACGAGATACGCGACGCCGGAGTCCTCACCCGCGTCGTGAGCCGCCACGATGTTCGGGTGCGACAGCCGCGCGACCGCGCGAATCTCGCGGCTGAACCGGCTGGCGGCCTGCGGGTCGAGAGCGGCCGACGGTGGCAAGACCTTGATCGCCACGATGCGGTCCATGCGGCGATGCCTCGCCCGGTAGACGGCCCCCATTCCGCCACGGCCCAGCGGGCTGAGGATGATGTACTCGCCCAGAACCAGCCCCGGCTTCTGAGTTCGCAGCAGGCTGCTGAATTGAAACGGCGTCAGCAGTCCGCGCGAGACCAATCGTTCTCCGAGCGAGACCGCCGTGCGAGGGCTCTCGACCAGTGACGTGATTTCGCGATCCACAGTCTCGCGATCCAGGACGCTGCTGCTGACGAGCCGCTCGACAAAAACATCGAATGTCGGCGGCGCGGGCTTTGGCCGGGGCACGGACTCGGGCCGCGAGTCGCTCGACGGCGCCACGCGTCGCGTCGCGCCCTCGGGATTCAACACGATCGCCGCCAGCCAGTCGGCGTCCAGCTCCTCGAACCGCGCGTACTCGGCGATGGAGGCCGGTGCGCCACCGCGCCGACGATACGAGACATCAATCGGCACGAGTTCACACAGCGCGGCAACTCGCTCGCCACTGTTGAGCCGCTCAACGAACGTCTCGATCACCGGCCAGTCCGATCCCGCGTCGGTTGTCACCGCCTGCCAAGCCACTTCAAACGCATCGCACACGTCATCGACGCGGCCCTGCGCGGCAGCGGACAGTTCGGCGAAGTCGGGTTGAGTTTTCATGGGCGGTTCTTGGACACGACTATCAAGAAACTGAATCCCGTCGGCGGAGCGACGGGACTACGGTAGGCCGGTCGCTCCGCCGACCGGCGTTTGCGACCGACCTTCGATTTACGATTCTCCATCGTTCTCCGCCGCATCCGACCAGATCGTGCGGATCCGTTCCAGCTTGCGGAGCACCGTGCGCGAAACGCAGTTCAGCCGCGCGGCGATCTCGTCGATCCCTTCGCCTTCCAAACGCCAGACCGCGATCGACCGCAGTGTCTCGTCGCCGAGGCTGTCGAGCAATCGACGAAACTCCTCCGCCATCTGACAGGCGAACTGGGGCGTTGGATCGCGACTGACCAGTTCGTCGAGCGCGGCCACCGAGTTCTCAGCGTCGCCCGCGTCGAGTCGCTTCCAGTCTCCACCGCGCTTCTGGCGGCCCTCGCGCCGCCGCATGTCGATCAGCTTGTGCGAGGTGATGGCCACGAGCAGCGGCCACAGCGCGTCTCGATCCACGAGCTGCGGGAACCGTCCCGCCTGGGCACCTCGACAAAAGCTGTCGAACGCGCTGAGGGCCACATCCTCCTCATCGGCCGCCGCGCGAGGCCCCTCGGCCAGCCGATGCCGCGCCAGTCGGACCATCTTCTCGAAGTAGCCCTCCCAAATCTTCTGCACCGCCGACGAATGCCCCGCCTTGAGTTGCTGAATCCACTGAGTCACGGTCGCGTCCGGATTCATGGGCGGCAGCCTGAGAGTGATGGAGTTGAGGAACAGCCCCGAGGGGCGGTCGGCAGTTTTCGCGATGCGCCAGGAGAACAAATATCAGTACTTCCAAGTTTGGCGTCGAACACATCGAACCAACAAGTCTTTACTCCGAAGGAGTTGTGTCTCATAGCCCGGGGTTGCCCGTGCCAGCGGGCTACCCTGGGAAAGCAGAACGACGATGACCTACCCTGAAGGGGTTGCGTCCTTCGAGAAACGATGATGACGGAACCCCGTCGGGGTACAGGCATCGGTGAAACCTTGCTCCCTTCGCTCGCAACCCGGGGCTATGTGACACAACTCCTTTGGAGTAAACACAACCGCGAAATCCGCAAACTTGGAACTGCTGAATATCGACTTTACAACGGGTTGTGACCAGATCACCCACCCTGCGGGGAAATTTGTCAGGAAAATCGAAAGCCGCCTGTCACATCGCCGGACCGTTTGACGAGCTTCCGACTGAGGACTCGTCCAAAATAGCACCGGAGGATGGGCTGATTCAAAGCCCGACCATCTCGGACAGAAAGGCCAAGCCATGCCACGCTCCGTGAACAGACTGAAATCGCTCGGGATCCTGATCACGGGTTTCCTGATCACCGTTGCAACAAACGCAGCACCCGTGCTGGCGGCTCCGACGGTGACTCTCGCCGCCCCGGACACCACCGCCGCCGAACGCCAAAACGATTCCGGAAAAATGACTGTCACACGAAGTGGTCCGACCACGACGGCACTGACTGTCCGATATACCGTCAGCGGCACGGCAACGAATGGTTCCGACTATGACCGGTTATCGGGGACGGTCAGCATTCCGGCGAAGGCGGCTTCCGCTGTGATCACGGTCCGACCGATCGACGACACGATGCTCGAGCCGAGTGAGACTGTCGTTGTGACTTTGGCAGCCAATGCGGCTTATACGCTGGGGGCGGCCATCGCGGGGACTGTCACCATCGCCGACAATGACCGTCCGTTGCCGGTATTGATGGTGATTGCCAACGACGACTTCTACTACACGGAATACGGAACGCCGCGCAGAGAGTTCGAGGCCGCCGGAATTCCGGTTGTCGTCGGAGCAGGTCGCCGTCAGTTGTCGACGCCGCATCCTAACACGGGTCAGGGGAGCAGTGATGGCCGCGTCATGCCGGACATCGATCTCGCCAGCGCCCGAGCCGCAAATTATTCGGCGATCGTGTTCGTCGGCGGCTGGGGAGCAAGCCAGTATCAGTATGCCTTTCCGGGCACCTACAACCACGCCCCCTACAACGCCACACCGGCGATCCGCAGCGAAGCCAACCGGCTGATCAACGAATTCCAACTGCAGAACAAGTATGTCACGGCCATCTGCAACGGTGTGAATGCTCTCGCGTGGGCTCGCGTCAAGGGTGAGAGTCCGATTCGCCGACGGCGGGTGACGACTGCCGATTTCAACACCCCGGCGAACAACATCCCCGGCGCAGAGCTGTTTCGCTGGCACTGCGATACGAACGGAGCCGCCGCAGTGTTCGTGGGGGGAGCCTATGGAAATCCTGCCACCTACGCCGACGACGTCATCGTCGATGGTCGTATCATCACCGGCGGGAACCAGGATTCAGCGACTCAGTTCGGAAGAACGGTCGCGAACCGAATTCTGGGACGCTGACTCCGCCACTCAACGTTTTGCCGCAACAGTCATCGAAAACCAAGACGCCCTTGTTCGGACAGTCCGATCGAGGGCGTTCTTGCATTTGGGCTGTTCCCCTCTCCCCGATGCCCCAAAGGGTGAGAAAAATCCGGAACTGGTGGGCCGTCTGAAAAGATCGAGCTTCATCTTGTTCAAAGTGTCGATTACTCTATGGCCCAACGGTAATGACTGATGCCGCCCCGCCCGTGACTCCCGCCGAATCGAAGGTTCCTCGAAGGTTTTCTCGCGATGACGAAGCTCACACCGTTGGCCTGTTCGTTCTCCCGACGTCGTGCGCTGCAGGTCGGCTCGGCCGGAGTGCTCGGTCTGTCGCTGCCGCAATGGCTGGCGATGCAGGCTCACGCGGCGGCGAGTGCCACGAAACCGGCCGCCAAGAACGTGCTGGTTCTTCTGGAACAGGGCGGTCTGTCGCACATGGACACGTGGGATCCGAAGCCCTTCGCACCGTCGGACCATCGCAGCCCGTTCAAGCCGATCTCGACGAGCGTGCCGGGGATCGAGTTCACCGAGCTGCTGGCTCACACCTCGCGCGTGGCGGACAAGCTGACCGTGATTCGCTCGATGATGCATCCCAAGGCGGGAGCGAACGGGCATGGCGAGGGGACTCAATACATGCTGTCGGGATCTCACCCCAACAGCCCGCTCGAAATGCCCGACATCGGCTGCGTGGCGACGAAGATTTTGGGCAGCGAATGCCGCGACCTGCCGCCGTACATCATGGTCCCCGGCAACAACGAGCAGAACGCATCGACGAAGACCGGCTTCCTGCCGGCGGCCTCGCGTGTCTTCAAGACCGGTGGCAACGATGTCTCATCTCCGCAGTGGAGGGTGGCCGACCTGTTGCCGCGCGGTGAAAACGTCGCGGCGAGACTTGATGGTCGCCGCCAGATGCTCGCGTCGCTCGATGCCCGCTTCGCGCCGACGCGCGATGTCGAGGGAATGGACCGCTTCTATTCGCAAGCCTTCGACACACTGACCAGCTCGCAGGTCGAGAGTGCGTTCCAATTGAAGACCGAGTCGCCGGAAACGCGTGAGCTGTACGGACGCGGTCATCGCGGAGCCTGTTATCTGGTGGGCCGCAAGCTGATCGAAGCGGGCGTGCGGTTCGTGACGGTCGATGTGCGCTGGCCGTTCTCCGAAGACCTGCCGGGCGGCTTCAACCTGAACTGGGACCATCACGATTTGATCTACACGTCCGGTTCGTGCGGCACGGTCCGCGACAAGGCCGGAGGCGAGGGCCGCTACGGCATCGGCCACTGGGTGATGATGGGGAGCACCGACCGTGCCTTCGCGGGGCTGATCGAAGACATGGACCAGCGCGGGCTGCTGGCCGAGACGCTCGTCTGCTTCATCACCGAGTTCGGTCGCACGCCAAAGATGAACAAGCACGGAGGCCGTGATCACTGGACCGACGCATACTCGATCGTCTTCGCCGGCGCGGGTGTCCCCGGCGGGCGACTCATCGGCCGCACCGACAACGAAGGGGGCTACGTCCTCGACTCGCCCTACACGCCCGAAGAGTACGCCTCGACGATCTACGAAAAACTCGGCATCGACCGGTCGAAGCCGCTCTACACCTCGGCCAACCGCCCGGTCTACTTCGACTATCACGCGGAACCGATTCCGGGCGTGATGTGATGCGGGCAGCGAGAAACAACTAACCCATCGAAGCCTGACGCGCAAGCGAAGGACGCTCGGCAGCCGATCCTTCGCTTGCGCGTCAGGCTTCGATTTCCGGAATGACAATTCGTGCCGCGCGCCGCAGGCCTTTCTCAATCGTTCCCTGGGGACTTGTTGGAGTGTCTTGTCATGATTGAGCTGTTACGCCGGTCGGAGCGAAGTTCACTGCTGTTGCTTGTGGTACTCGTCGCATCCCAAGCCGTGGCGTTTGGTGCCGACACCAAACCTGCAGCGCCCGATTTCAACCGCGACATTCGGCCGATCCTGTCGGACAACTGTTTTGTCTGTCACGGGCCGGATGAGAAGGAGCGGCAGGCGGGGCTGCGGCTGGATCAACGTGGTGCCGCCACGAAGGCGGCCGAGTCGGGTGCCGTCGCCGTTGTGCCGGGCAAGGTGGAGGCGAGTGAACTCATCAAGCGCATCACCAGCACCGACGAGGCGACTCGGATGCCGCCGCTCAAGGGGAAGCACAAGCCTCTCACGGCGAGTCAGATCGAACTGCTGAAGCGTTGGGTGGCGAGCGGGGCCGAGTACTCCTCCCACTGGGCGTTCAAGGCTCCCGAGCGGGCAAGCGTTCCCAGCGTGGATGCCGCTCGGTTTCGGGTGCGGAACGAGATTGATCAGTTTGTTGCCGAGAAGCTCGTCGAACACGGGCTGGCTCAATCGCCCGAGGCTGACAAAGTGACTCTGTTGCGGCGGCTGCAACTCGATCTGATTGGGTTGCCTCCCACGATTGAAGAGGTCGATGCGTTTCTGGCGGATGCGTCGTCGGACGCCTTCGAGAAGCAGGTCGAGCGGTTGCTCAAGTCGCCTCACTATGGCGAGCGTTGGGGACGGCACTGGCTCGACGCGGCGCGGTATGCGGACTCGGACGGCTTCGAGAAAGACAAGTCCCGACAGGTGGCGTTCTACCGCGACTATGTCATCAACGCGCTGAATCGCGATCTGCCGTACAACCAGTTCGTGATCGAACAGCTTGCGGGCGACCTGCTGCCTCAACCGACTCAGGACCAGATCGTCGCGACCGGCTTCCTGCGGAACTCGATGTTGAACGAAGAGGGGGGCGTGGACCCCGAGCAGTTCCGGATGGATGCGATGTTCGACCGGATGGACGCCGTCGGCAAGACGTTTCTCGGGCTGACGATTCAGTGCGCCCAATGTCACACGCACAAGTACGACCCGATCACGCACGAGGAGTATTACCGCCTGTTCGCGTTCCTCAACAACGACCACGAGGCGCAGCGCGTCGTCTACTCGGTCGAGGAGCAGGCGAAGATCGCCGACCTGCGGCGCGAGATGGCGGCCATCGAGAGCGGCCTCCAGCAGACACCCGACTGGCGCGAGAAGATGTCGGCGTGGGAGGCTTCGGTTCAGCAGGGCCGGCCGGAATGGATCCCTCTCCAACTGGAGAACGCCGGAGACAATGGACAGCGTTACATCGACATGGGCGATCATTCGATCCTCGCCCAGGGCTACGCGCCGACCAAGTACAGCACGAGCCTGCGCGGCACGACAAACCTCACCGGCATCACCGCCTTCAAGCTGGAGTTGCTCAACGATCCGAACCTGCCGTGCAACGGGCCGGGCCGGTCGTTCATGGGGACGTGTGCCCTGACCGAGATTGGCGTGCAAACGGAAGCGGTCGGTGCCCCCGACAAGCCGAAGGAGACCGTCAAGTTCGTGAAGGCGACGGCCGACTATTCCAACCCCGAACGAGACCTCGAACCGAACTTCTACGACAAGACCGACAAGAAGCGAGTCACCGGGTTGGTCGAGTACGCCATCGACGGCAAGGACGAGACGGCGTGGGGCATCGACCAGGGACCGGGTCGGCGCAATCAGCCTCGCAACGCGGTCTTCTCCGTGGAGAAGCCGTTCGGCCACGAAGGGGGCACGGTCCTGAACATCTCGCTCAAGCAGATGCACGGGGGATGGAACAGCGACGACAACATGAACAACAATCTCGGCCGGTTCCGCCTGTCGGTGACAACGGGAGCGAGCTCCGAGGCCGATCCGGTGCCGAAGCACGTGCGCGAGATTCTCTCCATTCCGCGTGACAAGCGGTCGCCGGAGCAGATCACAGTGGTCTTCTCGTTCTGGCGAACCACGGTTCCCGAATGGAAGGAAGCCCACGACAAGATCGAGTCCCTCTGGCAGCAGTGGCCGAAGGGATCGACCACGCTGACGCTGATGGCCCGCGACGATCCGCGCGACACGCGAATGCTCATTCGCGGCGACTTCCTCAAGCCGGACACTCCTGTGACGCCGGGAGTCCCCGCGTTCTTGCATCCACTCGACGTGGCGCACGCTGCCAGCGTGCAAGCCTCTTTGAAGGTGCAGTCGAATGAAAATACGAAGCAAGACGCTCAGGCTGGCAGCCCGAGCCACGGTCGCCTCACCCTCGCCAACTGGATCGTCGACCGACGCAGTCCCACCGGGGCACGAGTCCAGGTGAACCGGATCTGGCAGGCATACTTCGGTACGGGGATCGTGAGTACCAGCGAAGACCTCGGCACGCAGAGCGACCCGCCGTCGCATCCCGAGTTGCTCGACTGGCTGTCGGTCGAGTTGATGGAGCGCGGCTGGAGCCTCAAGCACCTGCATCGCCTGATCGTGACGAGTGCCACGTATCGGCAGTCGAGTCGCGTCACACCGGCCTCGTACGAGCAGGACCAATACAACCGCTGGCTCGCCCGCTCGCCCCGCCTGCGCGTGGAGGGCGAGATCGTGCGCGACATCGCTCTCGCGGCGAGCGGTCTCCTCAACCCGAAGGTCGGCGGTGCGAGTGTCTTCTCACCCGCCCCCGCCTTCCTGTTCGTGCCACCTGCCAGTTACGGACCGTTCGTGTGGAACGACGAGACGGGCTCCGAACGCTACCGCCGCGCGATCTACACGTTCCGTCGCCGCTCGACGCCGTATCCGATGCTCACCAACTTCGACACGCCGAACGGAGATTTCTCGTGCGTCAGGCGAACCCGCTCGAACACGCCGCTTCAGGCGCTGACGACTCTGAACGAAACGATCTTCCTCGAATGCGCCCGCAATCTGGCGCACCTCACGTTGAAAGAGGGCGGCGCGGACGATGCCACCCGTCTGACGTGGGTTTTCCGCCGCTGCGTCTCGCGCCCACCGAGCGACCTCGAACGCGACGTGCTGCTCAAGCTGCTCGCGCAGCAAACAACAAAGTTCTCGTCGCCCGAGGCCAAGCCGTGGGAACTGGCCGCCAACGATCCGGCCAATCCGCCGGCATTGCCGACCGGCGCGACACCCGCTCAAGCCGCCGCATGGACCGCCGTTTCGCGAGTGCTGCTGAACCTCGATGAGACCGTCACGAAGGAGTAACGAATGGAGAAAGGCGGCCGTGATTCCATCATTTGACGAGCGGGGCTATCTGCCACCCGGAATTCATCCGGCCACCCTTCCGGAGATTGCGGACCGATTGGGTGGTCCGTCAGAATTGAGGCGAGTTCAGATGGATTCGCTGCGATGGCTGGTCGATCTGGCACAACGAGTAGGCGTGGCGCGACTGGTCGTCAACGGGAGTTTCACGACGGATGCCTGGGAACCGAACGATATTGATTGCGTTTTGTTGGCGGCCAGCGATTTCCCTCGTGATGCTGCCGCATTGACTGAGTTGGAGAACGGGTTGCCGTTTCTCGACGTTCAGCTCGTGGACCGAGTTGCCTTCGATCACATGACCGAACGATTCTTCGCCACGGATCGGGATGAGTTGCCGAAAGGGATGCTGGAGGTGCTTCTATGACGATTCAAAACGAACATGAACTGGACACCACGCGTCAGAAGCTGACAGAACTGGAACAACAGCTTGTCGAGGCCAAAGACCGGCTCGATGTGGGAACGCCGCTGTCGGAATGGACCTTGCGTTCGCTGCGAAAGCTCATCCAGCAACTGCGTGAAGAGATCATCCGTTTCGAGTCCCGTGCGGCAGATGCCTTGCGCCACTGACTTCCCCGCTGGTTTCATGACAACCTCACTGAGAGAGTGACGATGACTGACTCGCTGCCTGATACGAACAGTTTCTGTCGCGGTGTGACTCGTCGCTGGTTCTTCAAGGACTGCGGTGTTGGGCTGGCTTCGGCTGCAATGTATTCATTGCTTCAAGGCGAACAGGCTCGTGGAGCGACGGCTTCCACAAATGCATTGTCTCCGAAACAGTCGCACTTCGCGCCGAGGGCCAAGCGGGTGATTTACCTGTTCATGGCGGGAGCGCCATCGCACCTGGAGTTGTTTGACAACAAGCCGGAACTCGCCAAGTGGGACGGCAAGCTGCCGCCGGCCGATCTGCTGAAGGGCTACCGCGCGGCGTTCATCAATCCGAACTCCAAGCTGCTCGGGCCGAAGTTCAAATTTGCGAAGCATGGCGAGAGCGGGGCCGAGCTGTCCGAGTTGCTGCCGCACCTCGCCACCGTGGCCGATGACATCGCGATCGTGAAGTCGATGGCGACCGACGCGTTCAACCATGCTCCCGGTCAGATCATGATGAACACCGGGGCGCAACAGTTTGGCCGACCGAGCCTCGGTGCGTGGTCGATGTACGGACTCGGCAGCGAATCGCAGGATCTGCCCGGCTTCGTCGTCTTCAGTTCGGGGAAGAAGGGGCCGAGTGGCGGGTCGTCCAACTGGGGCTGTGGCTTCCTGCCGACCGTCAACAACGGCGTGCTGTTCCGTTCGGGGGCCGAGCCGGTGCTGTACCTGTCGAACCCGCGCGGAGTCGATGAGCAACTGCAACGCGACTCGCTCGATTCGCTCCGTCAGTTGAACGAACTGCGACTCGGAGCGACCGGTGACCCCGAGATCGCCGCGCGGATCAGCTCGTTCGAGATGGCCTACCGCATGCAGGCGAGTGCCCCCGATTTGATGGACCTCACGAAGGAAACGAAGGAAACGCTCGCGATGTACGGTGCGGAGCCGGGCAAGTCGTCGTTCGCGAACAATTGTCTGCTGGCCCGGCGCATGGTCGAGCGAGGCGTGCGCTTCGTGCAACTCTTCCACGAAGCCTGGGACCAGCACGGCAATCTGGTGAACGACCTCAAGAAGAACTGTGCCGACACGGACCAGCCGACCGCCGCGTTACTGAAAGATCTCAAACAACGCGGCCTGTTGGAGGACACGCTCGTCATCTGGGGTGGCGAGTTCGGGCGGACGCCGATGGTGCAGGGAGGCAACGACGGCCGCGATCATCATCCCAACGCCTTCTCGATGTGGCTGGCCGGCGGCGGTGTGAAGCCGGGCCTGACGCTCGGCGAGTCGGACGAATTCGGCTTCAACGCGACGACCGATCGAGTCCACGTCCACGACCTGCACGCCACGATCCTGCACTTGCTCGGCTTCGACCACACCAAGCTGACCTTCCGCTTCCAGGGCCGCGACTTCCGACTGACCGATGTCCACGGCAACGTGGTCACGAAGCTGCTGGCGTAGAGCGCGGGGTCGCCATCGTCACGTCGAGTTGACGTTGTCCGCTCGCCGCTTTACCAATGGCGACTTGACGCACTGCCGAATCTGGCGGCCGAACTGCACCCCTCCCGAGGATGCACCATGAGACGAGTGGGATCTTGGTCGAACATTGTTGTTGCGGTGGTGATTTTACTGGGAGTCGTGTTGCTGCCCAAGGGGGCTCACAGGGATCAAGCGATCGCTGAGGAACAGGCACCCGCACTGGATCAGGAAGAAAATGAGACAGGGGGAAGAGAGGCGAAGACGGAAAAGTCACCGATCAATCCGAAAAAAACGATCTCCATCGAGGATCTCGACAAGATCATATTTCCCCTGGATCCGCCGCTTGAAGAGCAGCTCGAAACTGAGCTGGTGCGATCTGGTCAGATGAAGCGTGTCCTGGACGCATCGGGATTGACGGAGGCGGATCAGGCCGCTCTGAAGGAAGTGGCTGCCGACGAATTGGCAGGGGTCGTGATTGATTTATCGACGGGGAAGCCGCTGGCTGGCGCGACAGTCGATGGCTGGGGCTGGGCTCCAGGAGAGCAGACGAAGACCGATGACAAGGGAACATTCCGGCGGAAGGGACTCGAGACGCGCGGGAAGATCGGAGTGATGGTGACCAAGGAAGGTTACGGTCCGCGCGTCTTCGCCCAACGCCCTGCGGGCGCGAAGAATTGGGTGATCTTGCTGGGAAATCAGACCTATTTTGAAGGGGCGATCACGGACCCCGAGGGAAAACCGGTCGCGGATGCGACGGTACTAGCGACATTTGGCCCGCTCGAATTGGATGGCAATACAATCGACGAAATCCCCACGGAAACGCGATCGCGCGCGGATGGAACTTATCGGCTCTACGTCTCCTCGAACGAATACAACATCCAGGTCTCCGCCCCCGGACGAGGAGCCGCTCGCCAATCGGGCGTCAAGATCTGGCGTCACATGGCACGCCCACTCTCGATCAAACTTCAGAAGGCCGTTCATTTCGAGGCGCGCGTGGTCGATAGTGTGACGGGGGCACCCGTCGCAGGTTTTGTCCTGTTCAGATCGCAGCCGCCGCATCTCACCGCTCGTTCCGACGCTCAGGGACGAATCACTCTCGACGATCTGGTCCATGGCAAAATGGAGATGCAGTGCGGAGGCGGCGAGAAGATGATGATCGGGGACACCGTGTATTATGAACACGGTCCATTCGGACGCTGGTGGTCACCCGATGCACTCAAGGATTGGGAGAAATTCAAGGATTGGGAGAAATTCACACTAGATGAAAAGGACAGCGGCTGGCAGCGAAATCTTGATGGTCTCTCATTCGACCTGAAGATCGACATGCCGCCGGTGACGATTGTTGTGGAACAGGGGGTCACCGTTTCGGGGCGCGTCACCGATCCGAAGGGTCAGCCCGTGGAGGGGGCCACGGTGGCTCCCGCCAAGACCGGGTCCGGCAACTCGCTCACGGGAGATACCCGTTACAGTGTTCGGACCGACAAGGATGGAAAGTACCTCACGGTCCTCCCCGCCAGCAACCAAGCGCAATACAACCTCATGGTGCATGATGGCGACTATCAGGAGTGGCGAAACTGGGCCAACGGCGTCTCAAAACCGATTCAGACCAAGCCCGGCCAGACGCTTGAGAACCACGATCTCCAACTCACGAAACCCGCTGTGGTCAGAGGTCGGGTGGTGATGAATGGCAAGCCCGTGGCTGACCGCGAAGTCCGAACCCACGACTTCCATAAGAGGGAAAACTGTTACTACGATCCGACCGTACGAACGCAGGCGGACGGAAGTTTCGAGTTGAAGTTTGTGCGCCCCGGGAAGCACCACTTGCTGGTCGATGCATTTTCTCAGTCCGGTGGACAGATCATCGAAGTCGTTGAGGGCGAAGTCTTGGATGACATCGAACTCGACGTCACTCCGAATCGTTGATCAATTTGGCGCCGAGAGCCTGCCTGCCGGACAGTTCTGCACATCGCGGTGATGGATGAAACGCAAAGTCGCCGAGTCGCAAAGACGCGAAGAAGTGAAATGGATCTGACGGAGTAACGTTGATCGCAGTTCATTGACTGGTAATTGCCGAGTCAATTCGTTTCTCTCCTCATTGCGTCGTAGCGTCTTTGCGACATTGCGTAGGTGTCAGTCCGGGTTGCGCACTCTCACGTTCTCGCCAGCACTTCGGCGTAGACTTCGCGAATTCGCTGCGTCATGAATTGATGGCGGAACTGATCGGTGAAGCGGGCGCGGCCGGTTTCGCCGAGGCGCTGCCTGAGGGCGGGATCAGTCGCGAGTTCGCAGAGGGCGTTCGACAACTCGCCGATCGACTGAGCGGGCAGCAGGTAGCCGGTTTCGTTCGGGATCACGACTTCCCTCGCGCCGTCGATGTCATAGCTGACGACCGGCTTTCCCGCGATCAGGCCCTGCGGCAGGACGCGGGCCAGTCCCTCCCAGACGCTGGTGTGAACGACAATGTCCATCGCGTGAATCAGCTCGGCTACCTGGCTCGGCGGGACGAGGCCCGCGAATACAAAAAAATCTCGCAAACCGGCGGCTTTCAACTCCGCTTCAAACTGCGGGCGCAGGATGCCATCGCCGACGAACAGGAAGCGCACGCGGGGACATCGTTCGACGACGGCCTTCGCCGCCCGGATGATGAACTCGTGCCCCTTGAGCGGAAAGAGTCGAGCCACCTTGCCGATGACGATGTGCTCGGGGTGTAGCCCCAACTCGCGACGGACTTCCTGCGGCGGTCGAGGCGGCGTGAGAAACGGCTCGACATCGAAGCCGCTGTAAACCGTCACGAACTTGTCGCGCGGGGCAATTCCCGCCGCGACGTACTGGTCGGTCATGGCATCACACACCGAGATGAACTGGTCGGTCCGCTTCGCCGCCCAACGTTCGAGCCGCTGATAGGTGCGATGCGCCAGCCAGCTCTGTCCGTAATGAAACGACGCGCCGTGAATCGTATGGACGCACGGCAGCCGAAGCTTCGCGGCCACGGCCCGGCCGATGATGCCCGCCTTGGACGAGTGGGTGTGCAGCAGGTCGGGCTTGATCTCGTGCAGCAGGCGGATCAGTTCGCGATACGTCCGCCAGTCGTGCCACGGACGAATGGCCCGCCGTGACGAGTCGATGATCCGCAGATCCAGCCCACCGCGCCGTGCCCGCTCCTCCAGCGACCCCTCCGGCCCCAACCCCGGCCCCGTGATGAGCGTCACCTTGTCGCCGAAAAGGTTGTGCTGATCCTCGACGGTCAGCAGCGTATTCTCCTGCGCCCCGCCGACGATCAGCCGCGTGATGTAGTGAACGACGTGCATAGGGGAGAGGTAGTCAGAATTCAGAATTCAGAATTCAGGAGACAGGAGAAGGACGAGGAACGAGTTCAACAATGGAACAGACTCTTTGAAATCGGGGCTGAGATTTGTAGTTCGATCGAATGTACTCCTGGCGAATCTCCTCGAGCGCCGCGAGGCGGGCCTCGGGACCTTCGCGTGGCACGTTCCCGCAGCACTATAATCGGTCGCGCCCCCCTTTGGCACTTTGTCGCAACTGTCGAGGAATTGGTCATGCCGACCGCGCCGTTCGCTCACCACAACTTCCCTCCGCTGGCGGGCCTCTGTTCGTTTGAGGAGGCTCAACGGACGACGCTTTCCGTGGGGGAGTGTGTTGGCTGGATGAAGCGGCTGCATTACGTGCTCGTCCGGTTGCACGAGATGCTCACTGCGCGGATCACGGCCGAGCCGGTGTATGAACTCAAGACGGCCTTCAGTCTGCATGCCTATCTGTGTGCCGAACATGCCTCGGCGTATCGGCAGCGGGTGAGCGAATTGCGCGAACCGCCACTCGGCCTGGACGTCGTGCCGCATGAGGCGCTGAAGCTGCTGTGCGACGAAGTCCTCTGTTCGCCGAGTCACGTCGAACTGGTCGTCGGCATCTACGAGGTCATCGTCCCCGCGCTGATCGACTCGCTCGAACAGTACCGGGCCACGACGAACTTGCTGGCGGACGCGCCCTCGGTCCGCGTGAACCGCTTCTGCCTGCTGGAACTGGAGGACATGCGAGCCTTCGGCCGGCAGGCGACCGCGTGTCTGGTCGATGGCGCCGCGCGCGAACGGCTTGTGCCGTGGGTCGGGTTGCTGCGCGAGTGTGTGGCGAGCGCGGAACTCGGAGCGCGGAGTGCGGAGCAGGAACAAGAAGACAAGCCATCCGCCCTACCCTTTTCTTGCTCCGCACTCCGCGCTCCGAGTTCCGCGCTGCTCCCCCACTTCTCGGCCACGCCGTTCCAGTACGACCCGGTCCCGCGGCGCGACGCCCGCTTTTGCGATTCGTACAACGCCGGGGTCAATCCGGAGGCGTTTCTGTACGACGACCGCTTCGTGGCGCGGGACAAGGTGTTGATGATGCTCTACAAGCGGCTGCGCGAGATCGACGTGCCCGAGATGATGGCCAGCATCATTCACCAGACGCAGGGGAAGCCGTGGAAGTTCTCTCGCGACATGTCGCGGCAACTGTGGGATGAGGCCCGACACGCGATGCTCGGCGAAGTCGGGTTCGTCCACTTGGGCATCGACTGGTCGCAGATCCCGATCAACTTCACGTGGTCTCTGAACCTGAACACACAGCTCACGCCACAGGAGCGTCACGCGGTGTTGTTCTTCATCGAGCAGGGCCTGATGCCGCGCTCGGGCAAGCGGTACGAGTGGGAAGTCGGGCAGGCCTCGGGCCTGCCGCTGTCGGCCCTGTTCCAGGACTTCGACTGGGCCGATGAGGTCCTGCACTCGCAGATCGGCCGCGAGTGGTACGTGAAGGATTACGGAGATCTGAACGCCGCGCTGGCCTATGGCGACCGCTGCTGGTCCAAAGTTCTCAGCCACTGGCGAACGTATCTCGATCAGGGCCTGACCGAACACCGCAACTGGTGGCCTGACGTTTACCGGGCCGCATGCCAGCATTGGGGCATCACACCCGACCCTGCCGCGCTGGCCTTCGACACCACCTACGAAACGATCCGCGCCGACCTGGCCGACATTTCGGCATCGGGGTGACGGACGCATCGTCCAGCGTCCGATGTCGGCGCGATTTGGCGGCGGATGTTCACCGGCGGAACTGGTTCAGCAACCACCCGGACGATTTTGTGATGCGTTCTACGAACTGAGGACCGGAAGCCTCACGCTGCGCAGGCGTTCTTCTTCGCTGACCGGTTCATTGTCGAGTGGCTCGTGAGACGAAGGCTCGTCGGGAGGAAGCGACTCGCGACCCGAGCCGAACATCGTCAGCCAGGCCACGCGCGAGAAGGCTTTCAGCGAACCGAACGTCTCGGCGACGGCGGTCGCTTCGTAACCGCAGTGAACCATGCAGTCGGAGCACTTCGGGTTGCCGCTGGCCTGCCCGTACTTCGCCCAATCCGTCGTGTCGAGCAACTCCTGGAAGGTCTCGCAGTAACCTTCGTTCAGCAAATAGCAGGGACGTTGCCAGCCGAACAGGTTGTAGGCGGGCATTCCCCACGGCGTGCATTCGAGCTTCCACTTCCCCTTGAGGAACTCCAAGAACAGCGGCGAGAGGTTGAACCGCCAGCCGCGCTTCGCATTGCCGAGCACGCGCCGGAACAGGCTCACCGTTTGATTGCGGTGCAGGAACAGTTCCTGGCTGGGAGCTTTCTCATACTGATAGCCGGGCGAGATCATCATCCCCTCGACACCGAAGCCCATCAGCGTGTCGAACATCTCGCGCATCGCCTTCGGGTCGGCATTGTTGTAGACGGTGGTGTTCGTCGTGACTCGGAAGCCCCTCGCGACGGCGGCCTTGATGGCACTGACCGCCACGTCATAGACACCCTCGCGACAGACGGCAAAGTCGTGCTCTTCCTTCGGCCCGTCGAGGTGGATCGAGAACGACAGGTATTTCGACGGCTGGAACTTGTCGAGATGCTTCTCCAGCAGGATCGCGTTTGTGCAGAGATAGACGTACTTCTTGCGGGCCACCAGTCCGGCCACGATCTCTTCGATTTGTGGATGGAGCAGCGGTTCGCCGCCGGGGATCGAGACGAGCGGGACGCCACATTCGTCGACCGCTTGGAAGCATTGTTCGGGAGTCAGATTGCGGCGGAGAACGTCGGCGGGGTACTGAATCTTTCCACAGCCGACACACGCCAGATTGCAGCGGAACAGCGGTTCGAGCATCAGCACCAGCGGATAGCGTTTGACGCCGCGCAGCTTCTTGCCGAGTACATAACTCGCCACAGTCCACATCTGGGAAACGGGCACACCCATCGAATCACTCCCTGATCCTCGTCCAAGACAACTCGAACAACCCGGCCGTTCGTGGGACAGGGTGTACCAGTTTTGTAGGGAACTGTCAGCCCCGATCAAACTGTCCGATCCATGTTTGGCACAGGTCGGCGTTTGGTTCGGTTCGTTTGCGGGCAACGGCTTGCCCAGTTCATCCGTTCCGTGTTATGGTCGCAATCAGGAACGAATGCGGGCCTGCGAACTCGCATGATCGAACAGGACAACCCATGCCACAGAACGCCACATTTGACAGTGTCCTTGACGAAGCAGAACAACTGTCGCTGGACGAACAGGAAACGCTCGTCGAGATTTTGCGACATCGTCTGGCCGAACATCGCCGCAACCAAATCGTCAGCGATGTTCAGGCCGCTCGCGAGGAATTCATGCGAGGTGAATGCCTACCCACGACGGCGGCTGATCTGTTGGCTGAGTTGCAGCCATGAACCGAGTCCTGCTGCGTTCAAAGGCATTTGTCAGGGCTGCGGAGCGAGTGCTGAAACGTTCGCCCGATCTCGCCGAGGATCTGAAAGTGACTTTGCAGCAACTGTCGGACAATGCGTTTCATCCGCAACTCAAGACTCACAAGCTCAAGGGCAACTTGGCCGGGGCGTGGGGTTGCAGTGTGGCCCATGACCTTCGGATTGTGTTTGAGTTCGTCCAGCATGACGAGACCGAGTCGATCTTGTTGCTGTCGATCGGTACCCACGATGAAGTCTACTGAGGCGGGATTCGGCGCGACGGTCAACTGATGAAACTCCATGCCAACCCTTTCACTCCTTCTCGCCTTCGGATTCGGCAGCCCCCTGATGCTGTGGGGGCTGGCGCTCGGAGGCGTACCGATCCTGATTCACCTGCTGCACCGTCGTCGGTACATCGAGCTGCCGTGGGCGGCGATGCGGTTTCTGATCGCGGCGACGAAGAAACAGTCCCGGCGACTGCGGCTCGAACAGATTCTGCTGCTGATCGTGCGGACGCTGATTCTCGTCCTGATCGCGATGGCCCTCGCGCGGCCGTCGGCCGAGACCCTGGGCGAGTACTTTCGGGCGGAGGGGCCTCGCCACCGGATCATCGTCATCGATGCAACGTTCAGCATGGGCTATGCCCCCACGGAGCGAAGCCGCTTTGAGCGCGCGAAGGATCTTGCGCGGCAGATGGCCGACTCAACGAAGCAGGGGGACGCGATCAACCTCGTGCGGCTCGGCGATTCGTCACCGCGCGTCATCGTGCGTCGACCGGCCTATCAGGCGGCTGCGGTACTCGAAGAGATCGCGCAGCTCCCGCTGTTGGACGAGCGAGTCGATGTCTCGGTCGTGCTGAAGGAGATCGAGGAGCTGCTGTCGCTCGCGCCGGAGATCGCTCGCAAGGAGATCTGCTTCATCACCGACCTGCAGGCCGCCGCGTGGGCACCCGGTGATTCGACGGAAGCATCACGCGTGCGGCTGGCGCTCAAGAAGCTGTCCGAGCGTGCGAAGCTGGTGTTCCTGGATGTCGGCGAGCCGGGCGCGGCCAATGTCGCCGTGACCGACCTGCGGACGGAAGAAGGCTTCGCCCTGTCGGGCCGCACCGTGCAGACCGTTGCCACGCTGCGGAACTTCAGTTCGAGCGGAGCCGTCGGCCAACTGGTCGAACTCCACGTCGATGACCGTCTCGCCGACACGAAGCGCGTCGATCTCCCCGCTGCGACCGACGTGCGAGTCGATTTTTCATCCGCCTTCAGCAGCGGCGAGCATCGCCTCGAAGTGCGACTCAAACCGGACGGCCTGCGCGTCGATGATTCGCGCCGGCTGGTCATCCCCGTGCGGGACGAGTTGCAGGTGCTGCTCGTCAACGGCAAACCTTCGGGCGAGTTGATGGGGAACGCGACCGATTTCCTGAAGCTGGCCCTCGCGCCCGAGTTGCCCAACCACACGCTGGCCAGCCCGCTGCGACCGACCGTCATTCGCGAGGGCGAGTTGTTGGGAACCGATCTCGCGCGGTTCGACTGCGTGTTCGTCTGCAACGTCGCACTGCTGACCGATCGCGAGGCCGAGGTCTTGCGGGGATATCTCGATGCGGGGGGAGGCGTCGTCTTTTGTCTGGGCGATCAGGTGCGCGCCGACAACTACAACCAGACCCTCTTCAAAGACAAGCAGCCGATCCTCCCCGCCCGGCTGATTGAACGAGTCGGCGACGCGAAGAAGAAGGAGACGGTCTTCGAGTTCGACGCGGGAGACTTCTCGCACCCGATCGTTCGTCCGTTTCAGGGCAATCCCGGTGCGGGCCTCGAACAGACGAAGACGTTTGCGTACTTCAAGACCGAGGTGCCCGACAATCGAGGCGCGCGGGTTGCCCTGCGGTTCAGCAACGGCGATCCGGCGATCGTCGATGCGCCGTACGGTCGCGGCCGAGCGATCCTCGTCACCACGTCCGTCGATCGCGAGTGGAGCACGTGGGCCGTGTGGGGTCACAGCCTGATCCCGCTGATGCACGAAACGGTCAACTACGCGGTGTCCGGCCGCTGGACTGACCGCGATGTGCTCGTTGGCCAGCCGCTGGTAAGTCATCTTCCCGTGCGAGCGACCGACGTGGCCGCAGTCCTTCATCTTCCCGGCGGTGAGTCACAATCGCCTCCCACGACGAACGACGGGAGCAGCGTCGTTTCGGAGCCGACGACGAAGGCGGGATTTCACAAGCTGGTCCTCGGCCCACCCGCCAGCCGCACGGAATGGTTCGCTGTGAATGTCGATCCGCAAGAGTGCGACCTCTCCTCACTGCGCGTGGACGATCTGAAGGCCGACATCCTGCCGGGCGTTGAGTTCTCGTACCTCACCGATTGGGCCGACACGTCGACACCCGACGAGCCACCCGCCGTTCGCGTCGTCGCCACGGGCAGCGGCTTTTCTCGCGCGCTGCTGCTCGCCGCGTTCTGCCTGCTCGTCGTTGAGTTGTTGATGGCGTGGCGATTTGTGGCGGGAATCGTCTTGCTGTCGCTGCTGCTGGCCGGCAGCATCACGATCTGGATGTGGACGACTTCGCCAATGGCAGGCGGTGTCTGTGCCGTGGCGTTGATTTTCCTGGCGATTCGGTTCGGCTCTTCGAGGCTCGCAGCAACAAATCCGTAATCGGGCAGCGCTGATGTATTTGTCCCTACAAGCTGCCCAACCGGTGCAATTGCAACTGAAATTGGCAGCGGGCTCATTTGCCAATCAGCCGCAGGTCGCGACGTGGTTGACATTAACAATTCGGACCGTTTTACTGTCGCGGTCCGTTTTGCTGTCTCAAGCCCCGCTGTCTGGGGTTTGCGAAGTGGTGCTATCTTCCAGCCGACCCGGTTGTCGTTTTGTTACATGTCTCGGTTTTTGAAAAGGGCATTCGCAATGGGTCGTCCGGTCACCCTGTTCACTGGCCAGTGGGCCGACCTCAAGCTGGAAGAGTTGTGCAAGAAAGCCAAGGACTTCGGCTATGACGGGTTGGAACTGGCCTGCTGGGGCGACCACTTCGAGGTCGACAAGGCTCTCTCCGACGACACCTACTGCGCCCGCAAGCGCGAGTTGCTCGAGAAGTACGACCTGCAAGTCTTCGCGATCTCGAACCATCTCGTCGGGCAGGCGGTGCTCGACAACATCGACGCCCGCCACAAGAGCATTCTGTCTCCCGCCATCTGGGGCGACGGCAATCCTGAAGGCGTGACTCGACGCGCGATCGAAGAGATGAAGAACACGGCGCGAGCCGCTCAGAAGTTGGGCGTCGGCATTGTGAACGGCTTCACCGGATCGAGTGTCTGGCACCTGATCTACGATTTCCCGCCGACCCCAAAGTCGATGTACGACGACGGCTTCAAGTTGCTGGCCGATCGCTGGAACCCGATCCTCGACGTGTTTCAAGAGTGCGGCGTGAAGTTCGCGCTGGAAGTCCATCCCACCGAGATCGCCTTCGACATCTATTCGGCCGAGCGGGCCGTGGCGGCTCTCGGCGGACGCGAAGAGTTCGGCTTCAACTTTGACCCCAGCCATTTGATCTGGCAGGGCGTCGATCCCGCCGAGTTCATCCGCTACTTCCCGAACCGCATCTATCACGTCCACATGAAGGACGCGAAGGTGACGCTGAACGGACGGTCCGGCATTCTGTCGAGCCACCTGTCGTTCGGCGATCCACGTCGCGGTTGGGACTTCCGCAGCATGGGCCGCGGCGGCGTGAACTTTGAAGAGGTGATCCGCGCTCTGAATGCTGCCAAATATCAGGGCCCCTTGTCCGTCGAGTGGGAAGACATGGGCATGGACCGCGAACACGGTGCGCGCGAATCGTGCCAGTATGTGAAAAACATCGACTTCGCCCCCTCGGCCCGCGCCTTCGACGCCGCGTTCGCGGAGTGAACGACTTCGCAGATGGGCTGCTCTGTAAACCGATGTCGACAGCCGACGGACTCAGTTCCGTCGGCTGTCTTCGTTTCAACGGTCCAACGGCTGCGAACACCATCCCCTCGACTCCTCTCGCTCGTCGTGTACGATGATGCCCAACGAAGGAGACGATCATGCCGATCCACGACTGGACGCGCGTCAACGCTGGCACATTCCACGACTTTCACGGCTCGTGGATCACGCACATCAAGGAGTCACTGAACGGCGGTCTGCTGCCCCACGGCTTTTATGCGATGGCCGAACAGCACGCGGGCCGGATGATCGGCGACGTGATTACGTTTCAGGCAGGCGAATCGGATTCCGTTGCACTTGGTTCCATTGAGAACGGTACCGCTGAAGTCGACTCCGGCGAAACGGAATCGTTCGCCGATTCTGCCGATGACAGCGGAGCAATCGCCGTGGCCGAAGCTCCGCCGCGGGTGCAGCGCACGATGAAGCCCTCCGAGAATGCCATCTATCGCGTGAAGCGAAAGACCATCGCGATCCGCCGCGCGGCCACGCACCGCGTTGTCGCGTTGTTGGAGATCCTGTCACCCGCCAACAAGGATCGAGATGAGAGCGTCCGGGAATTCGTCGGCAAGGCGTGGTCGGCTCTTGAGAAGGGCGTCCATTTTGTGGCGATCGATCTGTTTCCCCCCTCGCGGTTCGATCCTCTGGGAATCCACGGCGAGATCTGGAAGCGCTATGATCCTGATGACTACGATCTTCCCGCCGACAAGCCGCTCACGCTGGCATCCTACGCTGCGGATGAAGGCCCTCAGGCTTACATCGAGCACGCCGCAGTGGGCAACTCATTGCACGCGATGCCGCTGTTCCTCGACCGGGGCCGGTACATCCACCTCCCGCTTGAAGAGACCTACCAAACAGCCTGGCGCGGAGTTCCCAGCGTCTGGCGAGCCGTCATTGAACGGTGACTCCGGACGAATTGTGGCGCCGTCTCTGAGCCCAGGCGACCACCCGCTTGCCGGGCGGTATCGGGTTTGCATATCGTGGCCACAGTTCGCCAGCACCCCGGCCGCTGTCCAGGCAGCCGGGGTGCTTGTTCCTCTCGCGACTTGATCCCTTGGGAGACCCGCTCGTGCATGCCCCGACGCCCCGTGAAGTTCTGGCCCTGTGTCGCGAGAAGGAGATTCGAGCCGTGGACCTGCGGTTCATGGACTTTCCCGGCACGCAGAAACACTTCACCATTCCGGTCACCGCCCTGACCGAGAAGAGTTTTGAAGACGGCTTCGGCTTCGACGGATCGTCCATTCGCGGCTGGCAGGCGATCAACGAAAGCGACATGTTGGTCGTCCCGGAATCGGGAACGGCGTTTGTCGATCCCTTCATGACGCAGACGCTTGTCATGACCTGCAACATCCAGGATCCGATCACGCGCGAGGACTATGCCAAAGATCCGCGCAATGTTGCCCGCAAAGCCGAAAACTACATGCGGTCGACCGGTCTGGCCGACACCGCGCAGTTCGGGCCGGAAGCCGAGTTCTTCGTCTTCGACGACGTGCGGTTCGACCAGAACGAGCACGAGGCGTACTACCACCTCGACAGCGTCGAGGGGCAGTGGAACCGGGGCCGTGCCGAATCGGGGGGCAACAGTGGCCAGAAGATCCGGTTCAAGGAGGGCTACTTCCCGCTGCCACCCGTCGACACGCTGCAATGTCTGCGGACCGAGATCATGCTCGCGTTGCAGGACTGCGGCGTGCCGATTGAGGCTCAGCACCATGAGGTCGCCACCGCCGGGCAGTGTGAGATCGACATGCGCTACGCGCCGCTGCTCAAGACGGCCGACAACCTGCTGCTCTACAAGTACATCGTCAAGAACGTGGCGGCGAAGCACGGCAAGTCGGCGACGTTCATGCCCAAGCCGCTCTGGAACGACAACGGTTCCGGGCTGCATCTGCACTTCTCGCTGTGGAAGAACTCAACCAACCTGTTCGCCGGTTCGGGATACGCCGGGCTGTCCGAGACGGCACTGTTTGCCATCGGTGGGATCCTGCACCACGCGGCCGCGCTGATGGCCTTCTGTTGTCCGACGACCAACAGCTACAAGCGGCTCGTCCCGGGGTTTGAAGCGCCGATCAACCTCTCGTACAGCAGCCGCAACCGGTCGGCGGCCATTCGCATTCCGGTCCACACGCCGCGACCCGAGAACAAGCGGATCGAGTTCCGCTGTCCCGATGCCTCCTCGAACGGATATCTCGCGATGTCGGCGGTGCTGATGGCGGCCATCGACGGCATCCAGCGCCGCCTCGACCCCGGCCGGCCGCTCGACAAGGACTTGTACGACCTGGCCCCGGACGAACTGACCGACGTCCCCAAGACACCGGCCTCGTTGGAGGAGTCGCTCGCCGCGCTGCGACGCGATCACCAGTTCCTGTTGCGGGGCGACGTCTTCACCGAAGACGTGATCGACACCTGGATCTGGTACAAGACCGAAAAGGAGGTCGAGGCCCTGCGCCAGCGGCCGCATCCCTTCGAGTTCGCGATGTACTACGACATCTAGCCGCGCGGATGATTCGTCTGCGGCGGAAAGCGCTGAATGTCGGGATCTCATCTGCAACTTCAGATGCTCTGCTTCAACCGCATCAACACGGGGCGTTTCGTTCTTGACGTCGCTGGTGACACGGTCCAGAACTTTGTTGCGAGCACCCTCGGAGTGAAGGCCGCGTGGTCCTGAATTCTTGCCAATGCGGGTGATTGCCACATTGACCTGAATCGTTGATTCCGGATAAGACCCCGCCGCCTTCAAGCACTCCCATTCACACTCGTCTTTCAAGTCTCCGCCGGTGACGGTGGCAACTGCTTCCGCAGATCGTTCGCCCACACCGTGCGCGAACTGGCTGCCGGAACTGGTGGGCCAGCGAACCAGTCTGGAAGACCGATTCACGCCCCGCTCACCGAGGGGTCGTCACCGAGGTGGGATTGCGACCAACGAGGAGTTTGTTCGATGAACCGATGCTCACGGATGAGCAGTGGCGGACTTTTGCAATTGCTGAGCCCCCTTCAACATCTGGCCTTGTCCGCGTGGATTCTCACTGTAGTCATTGGAATCCTGCCGAATCCGATAGCCGTTCAGAACTCGACGAACCTCGTTGGTGCAGCGGAAACTCAATCAGGCGAGGAGGACGACGAGGAGGACACTGTGGCGAAGGCGTACCAGCAGCAGCGTGTGCCGCGCCGGCAGTCGTCCTCACCAACCACGGAAGATGGTGTTGGAGTCATTGGCCGAATGGGCCACTGGGCCATGGGGAGTTTCGGGAGGACCGATCCGCTCACTCATGCCGAGGTGCTGCCGTACTTGCTGCTCGATGAGCATTTCATCTTCAGCGATGTGCGAGGATTCGTCACCAACGACGGGCGACTGGGTGGGAATCTCGGTGCGGGCTACCGCTATCTCGACACCTCGCTGGGTGGCTGGTACGGGGGAAGCCTGTGGTACGACGCCGACAACACGACATCGAAGCTGTTTCACCAAATCGGCCTGAGCGCCGAAGCGGTCTTTCCACTCTTCGAGCTGCGTTCCAACTTCTATTTGCCGGTGGGAGGCCGTGAAACAATCATCTCCGATCAGGTGAGCAACCTGCACTACGTGGGGAACCAGATTCAGTACAGCCGGAACACGCAATTTGGCAACTCCCTGACGGGTTGGGATGTGGAGGCGGGTGCCCCGGTTCCATTGCCCTTCTTGCGAGATCAGGATCGCCTGCGAGTCTTCGGCGGGTGGTATCACTTTCTCGGAAACAAACAGAACGACATCGACGGGTTCAAATGCCGCGTTGAAGCGGTCGTCAACAACTCCATCAATACACAAGTGGCCTTCACGTCAGACCGGCAATACGGCAGCCAGGTCTCAGTGGGTGTGTCCCTGGAGCTTCCCTGGGGCGACAAGCATCCCACGTCCGGCTGGAAGAGGGAGACACCCTCGCCGTTCCGGTATGTCGAGCGAAACTACAACGTGATTGTCGAGCAATTCTCGACACAGGCCGACAATCTCGTTGCCGCGAATCCGACGACAGGGAACCCGTACTTCATCGAGCATGTGTCGGGAACGGGATCGGCGACCGGAGACGGATCGTTTGAGAATCCCTTCGCCACAATTGCCCAGGCGCAGACGGGCGGCGGCGACATAGTGTTTGTTCATTCCGACACGGTCATCACCAGTCCGGTGGTCCTTAGTCCGGAGGTGCGCGTACTCGGTGATGGAGTTTCGCACTCACTGGAAATCGCCGGCCTTGGAACTTCCGTGCTGCCGAGTCTGACGACCACCGGCGACCGGCCGATCATCAGCGTGGCGACCGGCCCCGCCGTGACCCTGGCCTCCAACAGCGAGTTCTCCGGATTTCAGTTCAACAATCTCGGCGGAGACGGGATCGTGGGGCAACAACTCTCCAACGTCATCTTGGGAAACCTCAGTTTTCAGAACGTCACCGGTGACGCGATCCATCTGCAGTCGCTCAACGGAACGTCCGTGTTTCACCACCTGGACATGGACTCGATCGGTGGAAGGGGACTGGTTGTCGAAGGGGGGGCTCCCGAATTGCAGGTCGATGCGACGACCATCCAGAACACAACCGGCGACGCTTTCGTGTTGAGGGACTTGAACGATGCCAGCGTGATCATCAACGGCCTCTCCATCGACGGGTCGGACAACTCGGGGCTGGTGTTGGAGAATCTGTCGGGGGATGTTGAGATCAACGGAGCCTCGATCCTGAACACGCACGTCGACGCACTGCGGATTCATAACGGATCGGCCAACATCTCGCTGCTGGGCACGACGACGTTGACCTCGGATTTCGGCCGCGGGTTGGTGATGTCCGAAAACGAAAACACGATCACCGTCCACGATCTGTCCGTGAGCGGGACGGGGCCGGGCGCGGCGGTCACCTTGTTTGAGACCCTCGACGTCGTGACCATCGAGTCTCTGGCGATCAATCGCACGGCGGGCCCGGGACTGGTGGCCGACACCGCCGCATCGCTGATCGTTTCGGCGGGTACGGTGAAGACGGACGGCGGAGCGGCCCTCGACATCCAAGATTCGGACATCGACGCCACGTTGACCAGCATTGATGCCAATCACAGCACGTTCGGCGTGCGGGTGGTCAACTCAACAGGGAGCCTGCTGGTGGAGGGTGGATCGACGGTCGGCTCCGGCGGCACCATTCAGAACACGACCACCGGCGTCATTCTGGATCGGGCCGGGACGGTTCAGCTCAAGCGGATGAATTTCGTCGACAACCAGACGGGGATTCAATCGGACGGAACGGAATACCTCTCGTTGTTCGCGTTGAGCGTCAGTGGTTCGTCCGGGTATGCCGTTGATTCGCTCAACGACAAGACTCTGATTGTCGACTCGTCCGTGTTCTTCGAGAACGGGGCGCTGGGTGGCGGGACGTTGCGCGTCCGCAGCGACAAGTTGGACAACTACCAACTCGGGTTGACCGACAACATCATCACCGATGAGAACGGGACCGCCGTGCTGATCGAGAACTCGGGAGCCTCCGCCGGGTCTTCGCTCACGCTGGCCCTTCGCTACAACGACATCTTGTCGAGCCGCGATGGGACCACGGCCATCCGTGTGAACTGGAACGGACCCCTGGGCATCGAGGCGTCGAACAACGTCTTCCAGCTCGATGGAGACCAGATGACGGCCCTCAGCCTGGCGTCCCCTTCGGCCACCGACTCCCTTTCGGCAGCCTTCGTGAACAACACGCTGGTGTTCAACGGCAGTTCGAGCGTCGGTTTCAACGTGAGTGCGGCAGCGACATCGACTGTCGGGCTGGGAGGCAACACCCTGACGTTCAATCGCAACAACAGCACCGGTCTCATCTTCTCCGGGGCGGGCGACACCACCCTCTGGCTGGAAGCCAACAAGCTCACCGCGAACGCCTCCGGGACCACGGGTTTCCTGTTTACGACGATTGCGGCGGGCTCGGATGTGAGGATCGACTCCAACACGCTCGACTTTACGGACGGCAGTTCGGTTGTCGATCGCGGCTTCGTGTTTACGACTGTGGGCGAAACCGTGGAATTGAAGGGCACGACCAACAATCTTCTCGATGGTGTGGTGAACCCGTTGGTCATTCAACCCGGCAAGACGACCGGTGGTTTCTACATCAACGGCGTCCGGCAGCAGCCATAGCAACCGATGGCTTCGGTGGGGCGGGATGCCAACCCGGCGGGTGGCCTTCGGCTATGCCGGGCTCCTGAAAGCGATGGGCCGGTCGCAGGCCGATGTGGACGCCGCTTTGCAGGAGTTGAGGGCCGAATAGCAACGCTGCGGGGCAGCCTCTGAACCCTGTGACGGGATATTGGCCGTTCTGTCAGGCCCGGAGGGCCGACAGGGAATAGCACGGTCCGTCAGGGCCGGGATGAGGCCGATCATCACGCATTGAGGCCCGAAGGGCCGACACTTTCCCGCTGACATGGACTGGCGGGTGCCTCGCCGGAGGTCGTCCCGGTCCTTCGGACCTCAACGGCTTCTCGGTCGCCATCCCCGGCCCTCACGGGCCGGGCTATTTTCTGTCGGCCCTCCGGGCCTGAAACGCCGACCCCCGCCAGACAGCCTCATCCCGGTGGCGGTGTGTCCACAAGAGGCTTTGCCGATGGACGTTGCGGAATCGCCGTCCCCTCGGTTTCCGCCCGGGAGACACGGGGTTGGTGCCAAGAAACCCGACCGCGGCGCCGAAAAACCCGGGTTTTTTCCCACGGAGGTGGACCGCGGCGCAAAAAAACCTGAGTTTTTTCCGCCGGAGGTGGACCGCGGCGCCAAGAAACCCAGGTTTTTTCCCGTGGAGGTGGACCGCGGCGCAAAAAAACCTGAGTTTTTTCCGGCGCGGGTGGACCCGCGCGCCAAGAAACCCAGGTTTTTTCGCGCGCAGGTCCACCCGCGCGCAAAAAAACTCAGGTTTTTTCCGGCGCAGGTCCACCTGCGCGCCAAGAAACTCGGGTTTTTTCCCGCGCGGGTCCACCTGCGCGCCAAAAAACCTGAGTTTTTTCCGGCGCAGGTCCGCCCGCGAGCCGAAAAACTCGGCCGGCGGGCGGGGGCGGACCGGCGGAAAGGCCCCGAGGTTGGGATCGTCGACCACCTCGTCGGGGCCATCCGCTCCGGTCCTGACCTCAGACTCACCGAGCGTGTTTCAGGCCCGGAGGGCCGACAGGGAATAGCCCGGTCCGTCAGGGCCGGGACAAGGCCGATCATCCAGCATTGAGGCCCGAAGGGCCGACACTTTCCCGCTGACATGAACCGCGGGGGCCTCGCCGGATGTCGTGCCGGTCCTTCGGACCTCAACGGCTTCTCGGTGGCCATCCCCGGCCCTCACGGGCCGGGCTATTTCCTGTCGGCCCTCCGGGCCTGAAGTGCCGACCCCAGCCACGCCGCCTCAGACTACGCCGGGCTCCTGAAAGCGATGGGCGTGCCGCTCGGTCGGGAGTTGTTCCCCTTGGACGGACGGGATTCCGGCGTTCCTTCGCGGTTCTTCGTCTCGCGGAGGCGTCCCGTCGGCGGAGCGACGGGACTACTGTAGGCCGGTCGCTCCATCGACCGGTGGCGGGGGCTGGTCAATGTCCGTGACGGGATTGTTCGTCACGGGGACGGGATTGTCCGGCATCGGGGGGGTCGTTCTCAAGAGCAATCCGAAGGCGGCGGCGACCAGGACGGACGCGATGGCCAGCCACAGGACGGGCAGGTGCTGGTGTTCCTCAACGCCGATGCCGAGGGCCAGGAGTTCCTCGGTGATGGTCGACAACGAGAGCAGGAATCCGTTGTGCATCACGTGCAGCAGCATCCCCGGCAGGATGCTTCCCGTGCGGACGCAGATCGCGGCCAGGACCACGCCGAGGAAGCAGGTCGGCACGAAGCGTTCGGAGAAGAGCGACTGCTGCACGATCACGTGGAACAGGCCGAACAGCACTCCCGAGAAGGCGACCGCCAGCGGGTTCGACATGCTGGTGCGAAAGGCCGACAGCAGGAAGCCGCGAAAGAACAGTTCCTCACACACGGCGGGGATCGCGGCCAGCGCGAGCAGCTTTGACCACAGCGGGATGGCGTCGAGTTGGGCCTTGAACGGGGCGAACAACTGTTCGAGGGCGGCCAGTCTTTCGGGCGTGAGCAGCAGGATCTGCAATTCATAGGCGAACGGCCAGAGCGACAGGCCGAGAATCGCGCAGGCGGCGAAGGCTCCGACCGACGCCCGCCGCAGGGACAGGCCCGTCGTCCAGGAAACTCGCGTCGCGAAGGTCAACACCAGCGGCAAGCCGGCGAAGAGCAACAACGTGACGGCCGCGTTGCCCATCAACCGGTCGGAGATCGACAGCGACTCCCAGCGCGCGGGGATGCTGCTCAGGATCAGAAACGCCGGGAACAGCACGGCCAGCCCGAACATGGCCTGGGCCAGCGTGGGAGTGGCTCGCGGTTCATCGGGCCTCCGGAACAGGTCGATCCAGCCGCCGTCGCTGCCGTACAAGACGGCGTCGGTCCCGAAGATGCGGGCCGCCGCTCCCAACGCGACGGCCGAGTAGAGCACCGTCGACAGCAACGTCGCCAAAGCCCAGAGCGGAACCACGCGATTCTCGAACACGTCGCGGGTCAGCAGCACGATGTTGACCAGCGGCGTGACGGCGTACGTCCCGTTGAACTCGATCCCCGGCAGCAGGCACATCACTCCGGGGGCCAACGCCACGAGCATCACCGGGATCAGGTACGCCTGCGCCTCCTTGAAGCTGCGGGCGAAACTTGTCAGCACCAGAATCACCGCCGAGAAGAACGCCGCGAAGACGCACAACAGCCCCAGCGTCGAACCGATCACGCGGATCGACAGCCCCGACGATCCGAACAGCAATCCCTCCAGGCCGCTGGCGTAGGCGGTGACCACCATCGACAACAGGTTGGCCACCGCGGTCAGCATCGCCACCGACAGGACGGCGATGTACTTCGCGAACAACAATTCGTGCCGGGGGACGGGAGCCGCCACCAGTGCCTCCAGCGTGCCGCGTTCCCGTTCGCCCGCCGTCAGGTCGATCGCGGGATAGACCGCCCCCGTGACGGTCATCAGGATCAGGATCAGCGGAATCAGCGTGGCGAGCGAAAACGGAGTGTTGGTCGTGCCGGGTTGATTCGGCAACGCCAGCGACTTCACGAGCAGCGGCATCACCACCGGGGGCTGCTGCCGGGCCAGCATCTGCGCCGCGAAGTCCTCGTTCACCGCCCGAAACCGGTCTTCGAGGAAGCGCCTCACCGCGCGGCCGTTGATCGAGTCGCTTTGGTAAACGATGTTGCACTTCGGAGGCTGCCCCGGTTCGGCGGAGTAGAACTGGAGACCCGCATCCGCGCTCCCCTGCCGCACGGCCTCCGCCACATCGGCCACGTCGTCGTTCCCTTCGGGAGCCAGCAGTTGCAGGATCGGATCCTCGACGGTCCCGGCGGGAATATGTTCCGGATTGAGCCTGCGTCCCTCACGCTCGGCGACCAGAACGTGGCCCCGCCCGAAGAGCCTGCGAAACAACGGCTGGTCACCCTTGCTGGTCAGTGCGACGCGGTACTCGATCTTCGGCTGAGACGTCAGTTCCGCGATGAGCAGCTTCTGCATCGTCACACCCAGCAGCGGATAGATGAGCAACGGCATCGCCACCAGCGTGATGGTCGTGCGCCGATCGCGCAGAATCTCGCGCAGTTCTTTCAGCGCCATCCGCCACCAGCGCGGAGTCCGCCAGGAGGAGTGGCCCGTTGAGCGCGAGTTTGGCGGGCGAAGGTCAGTCGACATCGACAGCCTCCTCGCGCACGGCCTCGTCGGCCGGGATCGGCGTGCCGAGGAGTTGCAGAAACATCTCGAACAGCGTTTGGCGGCCGGTCGCCCGTTGCAGTTCGGCAAATGTTCCCTCGTGGTGCAGACGCCCGCGGTGCAGCAGGCCCATCCGGTCGCAAAGGTGAGACGCCTCATCCAGCCGATGCGTGGACACCACGACCGCCTTCCCCAGCGACCGGAGCTGCGCGATGTACTCGAACACCACGTGAGTCCCCACGACGTCGAGTCCCCGCGTCGGTTCGTCGAGCAGCATCACGGGCGGGTCGTGCATCAGCGCCCGTGCCAGCGTGACGCGCTGCTTCTGGCCGGAACTCAGCGTCGCGCAGCGCTGATCGAGGAAAGGGCGGATGTCCAGCAGTTGGCTCAGCTCCGCCAGCCGCGACTCCGCGCGGTCCGGTTCGACTCCATACAGGTCGGCGAAGAAGAGCAGCATCTCGCGCGGAGTCAGCCACTGGTACAGGCCCGCGGTCGCCGAGACCAACCCGATGCGCCGCTTCACCTCGTCGGGATCGCGGGCGACCGGAAAGCCATCGACCACCGCATCGCCGCTCGTCGGCTGGAGCAATCCCAGAATCATCCGCAGCGTCGTCGTCTTGCCGGCTCCGTTGGGGCCGAGCAGCCCGTAGACCTCGCCCTTCTTGACCGCAAACGACAAATGATCGACCGCCACCAGCGTCTGGCCGTTGGTGCGAAAGTGGCGAGTCAGTTGTGTCACAGAAATCATGAAGGCGATCCGACCGAGTTGGAGCCGCCATCCTAGCGGCAGATCGCTTGCGATGCCCGTCCGGCGATGATTTCGCGCAGGGCACTCCGTTCAGGTCAGTTTCCCATTTCAAATCAGGTCAGTTACCTATTTCAAAACGGAGTGCCACGGTCACGGAGTCCTCGACGTGGCCGTGAGAATGGGAGACTGCACGCATGTCCTCGCACGGCGATGCCGAGGACTCCAGCGAGGCGTCTGTTTCAGACCGGTCGGGCACTTTGTTCCCTTCGTTTGCTTCTGTTCCAGAGAAAAATGAACAGAAGCAAACGAAGGGAACGAAGAATGTGCCGTCCGAGGTCGTCGCGTCAAATCTTCCTGGCACTCCACCCGTCCGGCTTTTGTTTGTCGCTGCGTGTCGGTAAGAAGAAGCGAAGACTGGACGGCTAGGAGTGGCCATCCTTCCCACTTTGGATCGAGGAACCCGCCATGAAGCTGCTCTCCGCGTTGGAAGTCACCGCCGTTTTGGTCGTTGGACTGGGCCTCAACCTCTCGCACGCATCGGCCGCCGAGCCGAATCCGCAGTATGAGTTGGGAGACATCAAGATCGTGGCGGCTTCGGCGGAGGAGGCCAAACGGGAAACGGTGTCGCTGCCGCTGGCTCTCGATTATCTGGAGAAGGGGACGCAGGTCTGGAACGGGCAGCGGAAGTGTGTCACCTGTCACACGAACGGCATCTACATGACGGTCCGTCCCGCGCTGAGCGACAAGCTGGGGAAGCCGACCGAATCGGTGAGGCAGTTCTTCGTCGAGACGCTCGGGCAACTCGAAGGGCCGGAGCCGGAGAAGCTGTTCCCAGCGATTCGGCCCGCGCAGGTGATCTACACGGCGGCGGGATTGGCCGAGTGGGACAAGCACGTCACGAAACAGTTGTCACCCGAAACCGAGCGGGCACTCGCGCTGATGTTCTCACTCCAGCGGGAGACCGGCACATGGGGGACGCTCGATTGCTGGCCTCCCTATGAGTCCGATGCCTTCCACGAAGCGACCGTCGCCGTGATGGCGGCGGCCACCGCGCCGGGCTGGCTCGCAAAACTGAGTGCCAGCAAGAACGAAGTGAACGAGAAACTAGTCGCGTCTGTCGCGAGGCTCAAACAGTACCTGCGCACCGAAGTCCCGCCGCACGACTACAGCCGAGTGCTCCTGTTGTGGGCCTCCACCCGACTGCCCGACCTGATCGACGCGGATCGCAAGGCCGAGTTGATCAAGATGGTCTTCCAGCACCAGCGCGAGGATGGCGGCTGGTCGATCCGCACGTTCGCGGCTCCCGAAGCGTGGGGCAAGGGAAACCGAGCGGCTCGATTGAAGGCCGAGCCGGACCTCGCCAACCCGCCCAGCGACGGACATCAAACCGGGCTGGCAGTCGTCGTCCTGCGCGAGGCGGGCGTTCCGGCGAGCGACCCGCGCATTCAGAAGGCCGTGACGTGGATCAAGTCCAACCAACGAGCCTCCGGCCGCTGGTGGACGAAGTCGCTCAACACCGACAGTTGGCACTTCATCACCTACAGCGGCACCGCCTTCCCGGTGCTGGCCCTCAGCCTGTGTGATGCTCTGCCGGTCGAGGCGGCGGCTGGGAAGTAGCGCTCACTTCAGCAACCCGCGAAGTTTCAGCCAGTCTTCGCAGCGCTGCGGCCACGTGGAGACTGGCTGCTCGCTCGGCCTCAAGCCGAAGCCGTGGCCGCCGCTCGAATAGACATGCAGGTCGGCCGGGACGCCTGCCTTCTTCAAAGCCAGAAACAGTTGGACGCTGTTCTCGCACGAGATGCCGTCGTTGAACGCATGCGCCAGAAACATCGGCGGCGTCTCCTTCGTCACGGTCAGGTCGGGCTTGAGCTGTCCCTTGTCGTCGATCAGGTACGCGGGATAGACCAGCGCCATGAAGTCGGGGCGGCACGAGGTCTTGTCCGTTTCATCCGCCGTCTCGTACAGCCGCGCGTTCGACTTGAGGCCGGCATTCGCCGCCGCCGAGCCTCCCGCCGAGAAGCCGAACAGACCGACTCGATCCGTCGCGAGACCCCACTCCCCCGCGCGGCTTCTCACGACACTGACCGCCCGCTGCGCATCCTGAGCCGGCGCGAGCCACGGCGGCTGACGATCACCCGTCGGCGTGCGGTACTTGAGCACGAAGGCCGACACGCCCAGTGAGTTGAACCATTCAGCGGCCTCGGTCCCCTCCTTGTCCCACGCCAGAATCCGAAAGCCGCCGCCGGGACAGATCACGACCGACGTGCCGTTTCGTTTCTCCTGCGGCGGCAGAAACAGGGACAGCGTGGGCGAGCCGATGTTGGTGAGGCGCGTCGTGGGCGGCTTCTCCTCCGGCTTCACAGGCTGAGTCACCTCCGGCCCGACCTCCTTCGTCTCCCCCGGAGCCTTCCCCGGCCAGACATTGATGACGGCGGACGGTTCGGCAGTCATGGCCACACACGGTGACAGTAAAACACTCGCGCAAATCAGCAGACGAATGAACAGAGTCATGGAGGCGTTCCTAAGTTGAGGATCACGGGTGAACAGAAGTCTCATCGCACGGCGGTCGGTGGCAGAGACTTAATGAACCCCGCATCCGTTCGCTGGAGTTCACCTCGCATCACGCCGCGAAGCCGTTCGAATTGCGGGCGAAGTTCGGTTCGCAGCGCGAGATTTGTCAACTCCTCCGGGTCGGCGTCGAGGTCATACAACTCCTCGATCTCGCCCGCTTTGAGGTTGCGGATGTACTTGTACTTCCCGTCGCGAACGGCCAGCCACCACGGGACGTTGCTGTGCTCGGCCTTGCCCTTTTCGGTGAGCAACTTGGTCACGTCCGAACCGAAGTCCTGGCCGGTGTGCTCGAACAGGACCGGGTGCGACCAGTCGGTTCGTTCGGGGTTTGCCAACAACGGCGAGAGGTCTCGGCCGTGCATGGTCCAGGGCAGTTCAAAGCCCGCGTGTGCGAAGAACGTCACGACGAGGTCTTGTCCGCCGACGGGATGCTGGCAGACTTTGCCCTGCGGAATCGTGCCCGGTCGGCTGACGATCAGGGGCGAGCGGAAGTTGGCGTCGTACGGCGCGAGCTTGGTCCGGAATCCGTGCTCGCCCATCGAGAAGCCCTGGTCGGCGGTGAACACGACGAGCGTGTTCTCCAATTGGCCGGACTCCTTGAGAGCCGCCATCACCTTGCCGACTCCTTCATCGAGCGACAGCGCGCACTCGTTGACCTGCCTCACGAAATCGGCGTGAGTCTTCGCCTGCCTGCCACTCTCATCGCCAAACTTCTCGCCGCTCTTGCCCATCACCGGCTGACCGTCCGGCCCGCGCGACCACGCCTGCGTCAGATCGAGATACGCGGGCTTGCCGACTCGCGGTGGAAAGATGTCGGCGGGGGTCGGCACCGGTGCGTCCTTGTAGGCTCCGACGTGCCTCTTCGCCGGATGAGCCGGTCCATGCACGCCGCCATAACAGAGCCACAGGTACCACGGTTTCGTGGCGTCTCGATGCTGGCCGCGGATGTAATCACTGGCCCACTGCGTGTAGTTGTCGGTCGAGTACCCTTCGGTCAGCCGCTCCTCGCCATTGAACGCCAGAAGCTGCTTGTCGTAGTAGTTGCCCGCGTTCTCGGGATGCTTCGGCCGGTTCCAGACGATCTGGTAATCCCAGTCTCGCCCGAAGCCAGCATCGTTGCCGGTGTGCCACTTCCCAATCTGAGCCGTCTGATAGCCGCGCTCTCGAAACACGCGCGGCCAGAAGGGACAGAGCTTCGGGTCGTAGGTCGCCCCCGGATACGCACCTTCCATCCGCATCGACTCAACTCCATGCGGCAACCGCCCCGTCAGCATGGTCGCCCGCGAGGGCATGCACCACGCGCCGAGATACGCTCCGGTGAAGCGAACGCCACTCGTAGCGAGGGCGTCGATGTTCGGAGTCCTCACCCATGGGAACGACTCGGGGTAACACCGCACGGTCTTGTACGACTGATCGTCGGTGTAGATCAGCAGGATGTTGGGAGGCCGCTTCGGCGCAGCAGTCACTTGTGACGCGAGGACCGTCAGACAGAGGGCAACTTTCCACCAGACCATGAGGGACTCCTTGTGGGTGCGAACGGGAGCAGCTTCGCGGGTGAGAGTGAACAGCCCGACTGGCGTCAGGCCGGCGAGTCGTCGGCTAACGCGAGCGGAGTGATGTCGCGAGCGGCATGCAACAACCTCAGAATTCGGATTCGATCAGGCGTCGTCGAATAGAAGACGAGATGATTCGGAAAGCCGCGCACCTTGAAGAACGAGACTCGTGGAGAGGATGCGACCGCTTCCTCGAACTCCCACACCGATCCTGATTCGGGGCTTTGCACGATGGATTGAATTGTGAACTGCACGGCGTCAAAAAACTCGAACGCCACGCGTGTGGACTGTTTTGCCAGCCACGCCACCTGTGCGTCGATGTCGGCTTCCGCCCGAGGCGTCAAGGATGTGCGAGTCGTCACGTCGCAGATCCTCCTATGAAAGCTGCGAGGCCAGCGTCGCTCGCTTGGCCGTCCACCACTCGTCTGTCAGTTCGATGTCACTGCCGGGGTCGGACTGAAGTGCCTCAAGGATCGCTGCGTCGATTCGTCGCTGCCGTCCCTGCGCGACATCGGCCTGGACCAGTTCCTGAATGTATTCGCCCGCTTGAGACAACTGTCGTTCGCGCATTCGAGTCTCAATCAGACGCGCAACCGCGTCCGGCACGTCGATCTGCAATGTGGTCACGGCCGCACTCCTGAAGTTCGAGCGTCCGTCGGGGTGTCGAACCAACCGAATTTCCGCCGACGAAGACGTGCGGAGTATATCGGCCCGACGAACGCCACGCGCTGGTGTGTTGGGATGACTCGCTGCGTTGTGCCACCGGCGGCGTCTTCGTCCGACAGTGCTGCCTTTGCCAAGCTGACCCAAAGACACTGGCGGCTCAAAGCAGCCGCCAGTGGCACCCGATTTGAATCAGCTTTCGCGAGCCGCTCAAAACTTCCCGTTGAACTTGTTCGTGGCCGAGGACGAACTGAATCCCGACTTGGCGGGTTGTTGAGTGGCATAGCCGACGGGGACCGCTCCACCCATCTCGCGTTCGTGCAGGTTGTCGTGCAGCGAGCGGAGTTCCTCCACCGACCACGTTTCGATCTGATAGGACTGATAGGCAGCGGCGAGTTGGGGGCCGTGAACCGGACCGCGCAGATGGCTCACGAGCGCCTCCTTCGACGGATTCCAGATGCCGTCCATCGACCAGTGGTTGCCGCGCAGTGGGTAGTTGCCGGTCGTGGCGACGGTGATCGGCTCGGGCTTCACCGGAGTGGGGCGTTCGTCCTTCCCCTTCATCAGCCAACTGAGCGTCCAGGAATCGAGCGGCGTCGTACAGCCGCTCTGGAACGCGCGAACGATCTCACCTTCGGTGATGCACGCCACGGTCGGGAAATCGCGCACGCCCAGCTTCTCGACGAGATCGGCCACGGCCGCGCGATCGACGAGCTGGATGTGGTTCTCCGGTCCCTCGCCAATCTTCCAGCCGAGCGACTTCATCGTCTCGAAGTCTCCGCCCGGCCGATGGAGGCGCGTCAGCACCCGGTCGCACTCTTCGCAGTCTTTCGCCGTAATGAAGACCACACGGGGATTGCGAGGCGACACGCGCGGCCGCTCCAATTCGGTGGCCGCATCGCGCGAACCGCTCGTCGGTGTCGAGACCGATTCCGCCGCGACCACGATTCGAGCCGCAGGCGTCTCGCGCCCTGAGCCGGCATCCTCACCAGCCAGAGCCACCACGGAACTTGACCAGAACCCAAGCAACCACGCTGACGGGATGAGCAGTCGATTCAACATCGCGCGACCTCAATCGGGAACCACGAACCGATCCCTCGACCGCGTGAGCCTTCCCGACCGCAGACCGCCCGGCAGAATCATCACGTTCCGCCAAAGCCCCTTCGGTTATCCGCAGTTTCAGCGGCCCCATGCCTTCCCTGACGCGCGTTGATCAACGCCGAGAGAAGCAAACGACAGGCCGATTTGAATCGCAGTGTCCAACCGTAGGCTTGTCGCTCCGCCGACAAGCAATTTCGTCGGCGTGTGAGGTCGCGAAGAAGATGTCCCGGCGGCGGAGCGACGGGACTACGGGAGCGGCACCTGGGTTGGGTGCATCAGGTAGCCGACGAGGTCGCGGATCTCGGCGTCGGTCAGGGGTTGCAGTTGGCCTTCCGGCATCAGAGACAGCGGCGACGTTTGAAGCTCGTCGATGTCGGAGAGGGCGAGGGTCAGGCGGTCCTTTGCGGTTTGAAGCGTCAGCGCGCGGTCGGTCTTGCCGCTGACGAGGCCGTTCAACACACGACCGTCGTTCAGGACGACGATGCTCATGCGATAGTCGGCTCCGATGATGGCGCTGGGATCGACGAGGTTGTCCACGACGTAATCGAGGTTGTGTCGGCCGGCTCCCGTCAGGTCGGGGCCGATCGCGCCGCCGTGGCCGTAAAGGCGGTGACAGTTCGCGCAAAGCTTGTTGAACACGGCGCGGCCCGCACTCTTGTCGGCGGCCCGCAGTTCGTCGGGCGTCAGTCGGCTCTTGAGCTTCGCGGCGAGTTGCTTCTTGTCGTCGGGCGAGTCTCGCAACTCACCCCAGACCTCGGTCAGTTGCCGCGTCAGTTCGGAATTGCCAAAGCTGCGAATCTGCCTCGCCTGAAAGGCCGACAGGTCCGCGCGGGCGATCTTCCCCGCAGACATCTCGGTGAGCAACGCCTTCGCGAACGAGGGGCGTGCGGCGAGGGTTTCGATCACGGCGGGACGCTCCTGAGGATAAAAGCTGCGATAGTTTTTGGCGAGCTTCTCGCCAATCGCCGGATCGTCGAACGAGGCCAGTCCCCGCACGGCGACCGTGTTGAGCGACCGCACGGCGAGCAGCTTCTCGCACACCTCGCGCAGGTCATCCGGCCGGTTGTCGATCAGCGTCTGCAGCGCCGCCTTGCGCGAGGCCAACTCCGCCTTGCCATCGAGCGCGACCCGCTTGACCTCATCGAGCGCCCGGCCATCGCCGAACAGGACGCTCAGATCGCGCACCCGCTCGCGCAGCTTCTCGCTTTCGGACGAGGCGACTCGTTGCTGAACGGCCTTCCACCCCGAGGGCACTTTGACTTTGTGTCGTCCCGCAAAGCCAGCGGTCAGCCCATCGAGAACGTCGTGCAGAGTCTCGTCCTCCTTCGCGCTGGTCAGCAATGCCTCGATGGCCTGTGGATGTTCGTCGATCAACTCCGCGAGCCGCCGCGCGATCAACCGTCGCGTCACGGGGAAATGGCATTCGTTCGCTAACTTGGCAAGTTGCACAGGCTGCTTCATGGCGACCGGCAACAACCCGTACCAAACCATCAAGGGCAGGTTGTGATCGTCGGCGTCTTCGACGCGCGAGGCGAGCGGCGTGGCGAGTTCAATCCGTCGCTCGACGGGCAGGCGTTGCAACGCGGAAGCCAGCGCGAGCTGGACCAAACCCGACTCGCCCAGCTTCGCCATGCGGATCAGTTCGCGAAGCACCTCGTCGCGCGGAGCCTTCGCGAACGGATGCGGCTGGCCTTGAATCGTGTCGAGCGGACAGTCGTCGGTCAGCAGTCGCACGACCCACGCGCGAACGTGTTCGCCGGGATGCCGCGTCTGCTCAAGCAGGAATTCGTCATCGACGACCCCCAATTGGAAGAGTGTCCACAACGCGCGCAGTTTCGTCGCCTCATTGGCTTCATTCTCGAACATCTCCCACAATTCGGAACAGACCGCCGCACGCGACGCTTCGTCGTTGGAGCGTGTTTGCGGCCCGAGCCGCTCCACGAGGACTCGCCTTGCCTGGCGAACGAACCATTCGTTCGGGTGACGATGCAGGGCGATGAGCGCGGAACTCGGAGCGCGGAGTGCGGAGCGAATCATCTCCGAGCTTGTCGTTTTGTGTTCCGCACTCCGCGCTCCGCGCTCCGCACTTTCTCCGTGGAACGCCGCTCGGAAGATCCGTCCCGAAGTGCGGTGGACACCGGTGTGTTCGTGACATTCGCCGGTGTCGCTCCAGTCGAGGATGTAGACCGCGCCATCGGGTCCGTAGCTGAGGTCAATGCCGCGGAACCACGGATCGGCGGCGTGAAGCATGTCCGGCTCATGCCGCCCGACGAAGCCGGTCCCGTCCCGTTCGAGCCGTTCGACGTTCACTCGCCGCCCGTGCAGGTTCAGCGTCAGCAGCCGACCCCGATATTCCTGCGGCCAGTTGTCGCCGAGGTAAATCATCACACCACTGTGAGCATGCCCGCCGCCGAGCCGATCATGTTCACCCGTCACGTTGCGGCTGTCGGACCAGTCCTTGCCGGTGTCCCAGTGATAGTGGTCGGCGTGCTGATCGATCAGTTCGTACACGTGAGGGTTCGGGTCTTCACTGTGAGGCCGCATGAAGTGCGCCCCCGGAATGACATGCCACAGATGGCCGTTGACCGTGTTGATGAAGAACGCCTCACCGTGCTCGTTCCAGTCCAGGCCCCACGGGTTCGTCGTGCCGTGACAGAGGACTTCGACGAGCGCGGAATTCGGAGCGCGGAGTGCGGAGCGGGTAGAGGTCGTAGAATCGGAAGTCAGACTCTTCTGCTCCGCACTCCGCGTTCCGAGTTCCGCGCTTCCCGCCCGATAGCGCCAGATGCCTCCATTGAGCGGAACGCGCTGCGCGTCTGGAGTGCCGGGTGCGCCGATCCGGCCGGGGCTGGAGGCTCCGCAGCGGCCGTAAAGCCAGCCGTCCGGACCCCACTTCAAACCGTTGGCGAACGTGTGGTAGTTGTCGGTCGAGGGAGTGAACCCGTCGAGCATCACGACCGGCGCGCCGTCCGGCTGGTCATCGCCATCGCGATCGGGGACGAACACGAGGTTTGGCGGAGTCATCAGCCAGACACCGCCGTCTCCGATCTCAAGGCCCGTCAGCATCTGCACGTCGTCGGTGAAGACCGTTCGTTTGTCATGTCGGCCATCTCCGTCGGTGTCCTCGAAGATCAGCACGCGGTCTCGAAAGCTGAGGTCGAACTTCCTGGTGCGGTCGGCGTAGGTGTAGTTCTCGGCGACCCACAAGCGGCCGCGCGCGTCCCAGGCCATCGCGATCGGATTCTGCACGTCCGGCTCGGCGGCGAAGACGGAGACGTGGAAGCCGTCGGGGACGCGAAATCCGCGCGCGGCCTCGTCGGGCGGCAGGGCCTTCACGGGCCCGTCGGGTTCGGAGTTGGTCGGCGTTGGAAACGTGGCCGAGGAAGTTGGCTCGGCCGCTCGCAGCAGCAGGCTGATCGCGAGACCAAGGCCGACGACGACTGTTAGACCACCCAGACGAGTTCGCATCACAGAGATTCCGCATTCGGAGGAGAAGACGACCGACGACGAGGATAGCCCGCCGCGCGCAGTCATTCGACTGTCGCAGCCCGTCCGTTTTCGTTCGAGATCAAACTCGTTACTCTGTCACCCCGCTGAAAGTCCTGACGGATGGAAGCGAACCTGATCTCTCACAACCCACGACATCCCCCGCGCGAGCGCGACCGAGGCGACATGGCCTCCGCGAACGGCGAAGCTCAATCCCCGAACGCCTTCCTCCCACACCGACCTGCCACCATGAGCCGTATTCCACTGATTGCCACCGCCGCGTTTGGTCTCGAAGCCATTGTCTCGCGCGAGTTGATGGAACTCGGGTACACCGACCAGCAGGTGCTGGACGGTCGCGTGCGGTTCGTGGGGGATGAGCTGGCGATCTGCCGCTGCAATCTGTGGCTTCGCGCGGCGGACCGGCTGCTGGTCGAAGTCGGCTCGTTCGAGGCGTGGGATTACGAGATGCTCTTCGACCAGGTGAAGGCGCTGCCGTGGTCCGAGTGGCTCCCCGCCGATGCCAAGTTCCCGGTCAGCGGCAAGGCGGTGCGGTCGCAACTGCACAACGAGCCGAGCATTCAGGGCGTCACGAAGAAGGCGATTGTCGAGAGCCTCAAGCCGGTCTACCAACGGCACTGGTTTGAAGAGGACGGAGCCGAGTACCCGATTGAGGTCTCGATCCTGAAAGACCGGGTGACGCTGAGCCTCGACACGTCGGGAGCCGGCCTGCACAAGCGGGGCTATCGTCCCGAGGTGGCCGCCGCGCCACTGCGCGAAACGACGGCGGCGGCGCTCGTGCTGCTCAGCTATTGGAATCGCGAGCGACCGTTCATCGACCCGTTCTGCGGATCGGGGACGATCCCGATTGAAGCGGCGATGATCGCCCGCAACCGCGCGCCGGGAGCCAACCGCGCGTTCCAGTGCGAGCAATGGGGGCAGATCACGCGCGAGCACTGGCGGCAGGCGCGCGAAGAGACGCGCGACAGGCAGCTTCCCAAGCCGAGATACAACTTGCAGGCGAGCGACATCGACGGCAAGGTGCTGTCGCTCGCCAAAAAGAACGCGTTTGAAGCGGGCGTGGCCGACGACATCGAGTTCAAGAAGCTGGACGTGCTGGAGTTGAAGACGACGCGCGAGTATGGCTGTGTCATCACGAACCCGCCGTACGGCGAACGACTGGGCGACGACGAGTCGGCGGCCGACATCTACGACGACATGGCCGACGCCTTCGCGCCGCTGACGACGTGGTCGATCTACGTCCTCACGTCGCACCCCGGCTTCGAACGCCACTTCCGCCGCAAGGCCGACCGCCGCCGCAAAATGTACGCGGGACGACTGGAATGCCACTACTTCCAGTACTACGGCCCCAGGCCACCGGGCGAGGAACCGCCTGACGGTGAGCTTCCGTCAGCAGAAACGGCCCCCACAGTGGAGGCCGTCGATCAACCGAACCCTGCCGAGCAGTCCGACGAGCCGGCTACTTGACCGGTCTGATTGGAGTCGGCGTCGGCTGGGGCACTTCTACCGACGGTGTGAGTGGAATGGCGATCTCGTTCATGATCTCGGCCGTGACGGTGATGAACGTGGCCACGGTCTTCGCCTCGGTTGATGCAACCATGCCACCGAGGATTGCGGTCTGACCGTCCTTCAGATTCAGAGTCGATTGTGCGCGGCGTCTGTTCACGGTTGGAATGTCGTTCGCGGCCTCCACCTGATTGAGTTCCGCAAAATCCACGGTTAGCGCGACACGAACCAGATCTGCATCGACAATGGTCGCCGTGGCCAGGACCGTCGTGCCGAATTCGAGCGAGACGGGACCGCCAATCTGAGCAATTCGGGGTGTGGGAAGCGATCCTCCCGAGTGGAACCGGACCGGCCGACCGGACTGCGTCACCATGGTTGGTTCGCTAAGCACCTTCAGCGAGCCGTCCTTTCGTTTGGACTCGACGAGTTGCAGGAACTCTTTCCGATCCAGCAATCTCGACAGCGCCTTCAAGCGATTGGCCGGCTCGCCGAACAGGGCCGCCGCATCATCACCGAGCAGTTCTTTTGCCACTTGTCCATCGGCTTCAATGATTTTGACGGACAGTTGAACCTCATCCGCCGTGATCCCTTTCTCGACTCGCAGCTTGAGCCGATCAATCTCCACCTGCAATTCGTTCAACTGAGTCTGCTTCGCGGCGAGGACCAATCGGGGCTGATGTTTGGTTTCAAACTCCCTCAGAAGTGAGCCGACCTGCTTCGCCTCTTCGTTCAGCCCGGCGGTCGTCAATCCCATGAAGGCTTGGGTCAGATGGAAGCTGATGACCTCTTCAGGTGTGATCCGCGCGGCTCGAACCACTCCGAATCCTTCGGGGACTGCGATGTCGACGGGGGCCAGCAAGAGATTCGGCGGTAACGAAATCGAATTGGGGTTGAGCTGCGGAATCGGGGCGGGTGGCAACGGTTGAGGTTCGTCGTCGAAGCCCGCTTTCAAGATTAGCAACTCGCCGATCGGTACTGCTGGGCCGAGCACGGGCTTGTCCGGGGAATCTTCGGCCACGACACAGGTCGCTCGCGCGAGGGCCAACAGCACGAAACTACTCAACACGACACGGCGAACGCTCATCGTCAGCCTCCTTGCCAACGGACGGTCAGGAAACTCGACACACGGTTCGAGGTGGACGAGTTTTGCGGGCGAAGGATCGCCGCGCGCACTCGTCAACCTCAACCGGGCGAGGTAAAACTGCGAATTGTTCGGGGGAGAGCGGGATGTATCCCATCGGACGATTTCGGTCAATCGCGCCTTCGCGGTGACGCCCCTCTGTGTTGATTCTCTCTCGGAACCAATCGATGAAGCACGTACTCAGTGTCGGTCAATGCGGGTTCGATCACGGTTCGATCAGCCGCTTTTTGGAAAGCCACTTTGAAGTCGAGGTGACTGCCGCCGCGACGGCGGCCCGTGCCATCGGCCTCTTGCGAAAGCAGCCGTTTGATCTCGTGCTGGTCAATCGGCTGTTCGACGCCGATGGCAGCGAGGGGCTTGGTTTCGTGAAGGCCCTCAAGGCGGACGCGGCTCTGGCGACGAAGCCCGTGATGCTGGTGACGAACTTTCCCGAATACGACAAGCAGGCCGTGGCTCTCGGCGCGGTGAGCGGTTTCGGAAAGTCCGATGTCGGCTCGCCCGATGTCGTGCGGCGGCTGGAGCCGTTCTTGAAGTGAGCTGTCAGAGCTGTGCCACGGCGCTGTGAGCCGTGAGAGCGATCAAAAGTCTCGCGCACTTCACACGGCTGACACAGCCGTGGCACACGACCGATCCTTTTTTCAGCAGGCTGTTGCGAAGGCCGGAAGTCTGCGGCTGAATTGCCCGGGCGGTTCGCTCGCGTGATGGATTCGTGGGCGGTACAACGTCATCGCACTTTTCGATCTATCGGCGTCGCGTGCCGGAGCACAGGCTGCTCCCACTCGATAGGCGATTTGAATTCGGTCCAACACAACACAGGAGATTTCACCGTGGACAAGACCAGCACCAAGACAGGTTCCTCAAGCAGCGGTGGCGTGACTCGCCGCGAGTTGCTCAAGACGTCCGGCCAGATCGTGGCGGCATCGGCTTTGGCGGGGATCGTCCTGCCGCAGCACGTCTATGCGGGCGAATCGGGCACCGTGAAACTGGCCCTCATCGGCGCGGGCGGTCGCGGGACGGGAGCGGCTGAGAACGCCCTCCAGACCAAGCTCGGACCGGTCAAGCTGGCCGCGATGGCCGATGTCTTCCCCGAGAGACTCAAGCTGTGTCACAAGACACTGAGCGACAAGTTCAAGGAGAAGGTCGATGTGCCGCAGGACCGCCAGTTCATCGGATTCGATGCCTACAAGAATGCGATGGACTGCCTGAACAAGGGGGACGTGGTGATCCTCACGACGCCCTGCGCCTTCCGCTGGGTCCATTTCGGTTACGCGATCTCCAAGGGGCTGAACGTCTTCATGGAGAAGCCGACCACCGTCGATGGACCGAGCACCCGCAAGATGCTGGCCCTCTACGAAGAGTCGATGAAAAAGAACCTGAAGGTCGGCGTCGGCCTGATGTGCCGGCACTGCGAGGTCCGCGGCGAACTCTGGCAGCGCATTCAGGACGGCCAGCTCGGCGACGTCATCACCCTGCGGGGCTACCGCACCCATGGGCCGGTTGCCTCCGCCTTCTCCAAGAAGAAGCCGGACAACATGAGCGAGCTGATGTACCAGATCAACCGCTTCCACTCGTTCCTGTTTCTGAGCGGCGGTTGCTACAGCGACTTCCTGATCCACAACATTGACGAGTGCTGCTGGATGAAGAATGCCTGGCCCGTCGAGGCGAAGGGCTACGGCGGACGACACTATCGCGGCGACTATGTCGATCAGAACTTCGACGTCTACACGACCGAGTTCACCTTCGCCGACGGGACGAAGCTGATCATGGAAGGCCGCTGCATGGAGGGGGCCAACACCGAATTCGCCAGCTACCTGCACGGCAGCAAGGGTTCGGCGGTGATTTCGCAGAACGGCCACTGGCCGTCGGGAGCCCGGATCTTCAAGGGCCACAAGATGATCGACAGCGAAGTCGTCTGGCGGGGCGAAGACAAGGTCAATCCGTATCAGGGCGAGTGGGAGCACCTGATGAACGCCATCCGTCAGGACAAGCCCTACAACGAGGCGAAGCGCGGTGCCGAGGCCAGCCTCGTCACGTCGATGGGCCGCATGGCCTGCCACACCGGCCGCGTCATCACCTACGACGAGATCCTGAACAGCGATCACGAGTTCGCTCCGAACGTCGATCAACTCGTCATCGACGGCCCCTCGCCGCTGCCCGGCGACGCCGACGGCAAGTACCCCGTCCCAGCCCCCGGCATCACCAAAAAGCGCGAATACTAATCCGCAACTCATCACACGGGGGACGGGCACTCTTGCCCGTCCTTCTTTTGTTTTTGACGGCCAAGTGTGGCACGCCCTGAGTCCTCGAAGGGCGTGGAATAAGGACCAGCGTTACTCCCACGCCCTTCGAGGACTCAGGGCGTGCCACTCAACCTGGCCCAATCCTCCCCCCAAAAAACTCTCAGGAAATCTCCATGCCGCTATTCCTCCAACGCCGCCGTTTCGTAACCGCACTTCTAACCCTCGCCATCATGGCCGGCGTCAGCGGCCTCGCCCTCGGACTGTTCAAGCCGACCGAGACCGTCGTCACCGAGATCGCTCCCGGTGTTTTCTTCCGCAAGGTCGAGACCCTGCCGAAATTCATCGGCTGCAATCAGGGCTGGATCGTGTTCGAGGACTTCGTCCTCGTCATTGAGGCCAGTTTTCCAAACCAAGCAGCGGAACTCATCAAAGAAATCCGCAAGACGACCGACAAGCCGATCAAGTACGTGTTCGACACGCACTGGCACGGCGATCACGCGGACGGCAATCCGGTCCTCATCGCCGAAGGGGCCAGCGCGATCGCGTCGGAACAAAGCCGCGACCAGTTCGTCAACAAGGGGATCGCGTCGTTCGACAAGCAGAAGCAGGAGAAGCCCGACGAGTACGGCAAGCTCAAGTACGGCATCCCGTCACTCTACTTCCCCAAGAAGATGGTGATCGAGGACTCGACCCAGCGAGTCGAACTGATTCACCTCGGCCACGGCCACACACCGGGCGACGCGGTCGCGTGGCTCCCCAAACACGGCATCCTGTTCACGGGAGACAGTTGCGTGAACGGCGCGTTCAACTACACGGGCGAAAGCAGCACCAGCAGTTGGATCGCCGTGCTGACCGAGATGGCCAAGTTTCCGATCAAACGGATCTGCCCCGGCCACGGCGAGATGTCCGACGCCACGCTCGTCCCCATGCAGCGCCGCTACTTCGTCGAACTGCGGCAGGCGATCCAGGAGGCCATCAACGCCAAGCAGTCGCTCGACGAGATCAAGCAGTCGCTCGACCTGCCCTGGTACAAGGAATGGACCGGAGCCGATGTGAAGATGAATGTTGAAAACATCGAGCACGTCTACAAGGAACTGACGCAGAAGTGACGGCCGGAGGATGGGCACTCCTGCCCGTCCGTCTTCAAAGTAGCCATCATCGCTCCGCGTGATGAGCCTTATCAGCTTGAGCACCGAACGGTCGCAATCTTTCGAGAGGTGGTTTGTGAAAGGCTCATCACGCGGAGCGAT
>JBBPIS010000013.1:12285-92985 GCA_038040225.1 Planctomycetota bacterium | reverse complement strand
TGTCGACCCACAGCCGGACAACGGCCTCGTGTTCACCCTCCTACTGTCGAGCCAGTCGCCAACACGTGCCGATGTCTCCCCAGTTGTCCACCACCCGGCAAAAGATGTCCCAGCGCCGCATGTTCTTCCCGACTAATCATGGAGACCGATGACGCGCCCATCCGGAAACGAAGACCGGTGGCAACATCGTCGGACGAGCGTCTCAATTCCGCTACGGCTTCAGAACCTTCGTGCTCTTCGTTGGCTTCTGTTTGAATCTCATTCTTGAACAGAAGCCAACGAAGAGCGCGAAGATGTATTCCCCCTGCGAATTTCATCATTCAAACAGCGTCGCTTCGGCGGCCAGTCCCGGGCCGAAGCCGATCGCCACGTAGGGGCCTGCGGCCCGCGATGCGTGCAGTCGGTCGAGGATGAACAACAGTGTTGCCGACGACATGTTGCCGTGCTGGCGCAGGATCTCGCGCGAGATGTCGACGTGGCTTGGGTCGAGTCGCATCGCCTCGGCAAACGCCTGCAGGATGCGAGGCCCGCCGGGATGAACGGCCCACGCGCCGATGGACTCGGGACGGTGGCCGTGGTTCCCCAGCCATTCGGACAGCCACGGAAAGAGATGCTGCGCCAACAGCCCCGGCACGCTCGATGACAGCGTCATGCGAAAGCCGTGGTCGCCGACGCGCCAGGTCATCGCATCGCGCGAGTTCGGCAGCACGGTCGAGCCACTGGCCAGAATGCGGAACGGTCGTTCCGATGGGGCGCGGTCGGCGTCGGAGGACTGGATCACGCACGCGGCGGCACCATCGGAGAAGAGGGAGTTGGCGACGATCTGCTCGGGATCCCAACCGTATTGATAGTGCAGGCTGCACAGTTCGACACAGCAGACCAGCACGACGGCCTGCGGGTCCGCGGCGACGAACGCGCGGGCCACTCGCAACGCATTGAGTGCGGCGTGACAGCCCATGAATCCGACCTGCGTCCTCGCCACGGTGGGCCGCAACGGCAACTGGTCGATCAGGGTGTAATCGAAGCCCGGTGCCGAGAAGCCGCTGCACGAAACCGTGACCAGATGCGTGATGCGCCGTCCCTCGATGCCGCTCCGTTCCAGCGCCTTCGTCGCGGCCTCGACCGCCAGCGGACCGGCCGCTCGCTCGAAGAACTCCAGTCGTTCGCCCGTGGTCGGCCCGGCGGGAGACTCGGGCGTGCGAGCCGTGTAAAACTCCTGCCGTTCGGCCAACGTGCCGTCGGACTGATTCAGGATCACCAGCCGGCGAGTCTCCACGCCCGACATGCGGTAGAGCGCGCCGACCGATCTCGCCTGTCCGGGTTCATCACAGCAATAGGCGACCGAGGCTTCTCCAGCCAGCGTTTGCGAGATTTGATGCGGGGGGAGTGCGGTTCCGATTCCGGCAATGACGACGTCCATTCATGACCAACTTTCCTGACGATTGAACATCCAACCTCGTCGCGGCGCAGCGAGAACGTGGTCCTTATCACCACAGGTCGGAACCGATCAGGGCATATCCTATCGAGATGCCTCGGAATCGTCTGGTCATCGCATTACGATTCGTTCGGCAGATGACGGGATCAATCCTCAATCGGAGCATCGCAATTGGCCCAATTCCGCTGGCTGTCCGAGCGAGTCTGCGAGCCGGAAGTCATGGACGATCCGGCGCTGGACCGTCAGCGCCACTTTGCAGCGCTGCGCGGGTTGGCCAGACTGAATGGTCTCAGTGCCAGCGCGAGCATCGTCTGGAAGCCGATCGCGCAACTGGCGAGGCAACTGAAGGTCAACCGGCTGCGCGTGCTCGACGTCGCGACCGGGGCAGGGGATCTCCCGCTGAGACTGTGGCGGAAGGCTCGTCGAGCCAACCTGCAACTCGATCTGCATGGAGTCGACATCAGTCCGCAGGCTCTGGACTTCGCCCGACAGCGCGCCGAGGCCGAGGGGGCCGAGATCGAGTTCAGTCAACTCGACGTGCTCAATGGCGAATTGCCTCGCGGTTACGACGTGGTCATCTCGTCCCTGTTCTTCCACCACCTGGACAATCGTCGAGTCGCCGCGCTGCTGCGCGGAATGGCCGATGCGGCGAACCATCTCGTGCTGGTCAGCGACTTGCGCCGCAACGTGGGAGGCTGGCTGCTGGCGCATGCGGCGGCGAGGCTGTTCACGGCGTCCGATGTCGTTCACACCGATGCACCGCTCAGCGTGAAGGCCGCCCTGACCATGCACGAGATGCGAGACATGGCCGCCGGCATCGGATTGAAGGGTGTCACGGTGCAGCGACGCTGGCCATATCGGTTTCTGCTCGCGTGGCGACGGCCTGCCGCCGCAGGATCGAATGACTGACGACTAACCCGGATTTCACGCCTCAGCGCAGATCCGAGACAACGTGTGCCATTGAAGCCTGACGCGCAAGCGAAGGACTTGTCGCGACACCCCTTCGCTTGCGCGTCAGGCTTCAATGCAACCGTGAATCGTGGGATACCGAAACTCATGACGCTGGCACCGCTTCGTGGATCACGAGCCGGGCCTTGCCGCTCAGACGGGCTCCCCAGGTCAGCAGGCCGGGCCAGCGACGCACGAAGGGAATGGTGGCGGCGACCAACTTGGGGTGCATCGCCCAGTGAGCGACTGCGGCGGCGGCTCGAATGCGGGGAGCGAAGCAGCGCCGCCAATCGGCTTCGTACCGGCGGCCGACTTCATCGGCGACCCGACGCTCGTGCAATTGCGTTCGCGCGGCGATCAGTCGTCGAGTCAACAGCCACGCGGACTGCACCGCCATACTGATCCCCTCGGCCACGACTGGATGAGCCTCCCCCGCCGCATTCCCCACGACGAAGACGCCGTCTCGATAACACGGGCGGAGGCCGGGGCGAATGGGACCGGCCGACAACCACGGTTCGTCTCGAATCGCCCGGTCGAGCACCGGCCGCAGCACCGGGCACGAGTCGAGGATGTGTTGCAGCACCGCCTCACCGGCCGTTTCTCCGTCGGCGCGAGGTAACCGTTCGAGCCGTCCGCGCCGCAGACAACACGACAGGCTCACCTGGCCGTGATCGCAATGGACCATGCCGCCATATCCGTCGGCGAAACTCAGCAGCGGCATCAGTCCCAACGGCAACGCCGCTTCGCGAAAGTGAGCCTTGAACGCCAGCAGGTCATCGGGGCGCGAAGCAACCTGCTGCGGTTGTGTCACCAGCGGACCCAGCTCCCATGAACCGTGAGCGGCGATCACCAGGCAGGCCCGCAACTCGGACGACTGCCGCGTCTCCTGCGACTCGATGCGACAGACGTATCCGTCGCCATCGCGAGTCAGTTCCGCACAGCGCCACGGCTGTCGCACGTCCACACCCCGACTCACCGCACGAGCCAGCAGCAGCGAATCGAGATGCTCGCGCGACAACGCCCGTCCCCACGGCTCATCACTTGACGATCGCGCGCGCAAAAACGGCCTCGGCAAGTCGGCCTGCACGCTGGACCCACCGACAAAAATCGCGGTCCGCGTCACGGGAGGCCCGGCCATCTCGGCAAACGCCTCCGCCAACCCGAGCATTTCGAGCAACGGCCAGTTCGTCGCCGACAGATACTCGCCACAAACCTTCCGCCGCGGGAAGACCTTTCGTTCCGCGAGCACCACCGACCACCCGGCCTCAGCCAGCAGCAGCGCCGCCGTCGCTCCCCCCGGCCCACCCCCAATCACCAGCGCATCGAACGCCTTCGCCGACGGGGGAGACATCGTGCTCAATTCTCCACCTCGGGGGCTCCCGTGTCGCACATCCCCTGCTGCAAGTCTTCCCGAGCCCGTTCCGCCAGCTTCGCATAGTTGGCTCGAATGTGATCCAGTTCCGACTCGTCCAATTCTTCCAAATCCAACAGCGCGTTGTGCGCGCCCTTCGTGACGCGGATCAGTTCGTCCAACTTCACCTGCATGGCTTCCGCGTCGCGGTTCTGGGTGCTCTGAATCAGAAACACCATCAGAAAGGTGATGATCGTCGTGCCGGTGTTGATGACCAGTTGCCACGTATCACTGAATCCAAACATCGGCCCGGTGACCGCCCAGACGATGATGATCGACACGGCGCAGCCAAATCCCACCGGATGCCCGGTCGCCCGAGCAGCCCCTTTCGCGAGGCGAGAAAACAAGGAGGTCGATCGGGTCGGTTTCATGGATGTTTGCCAAGGCGGTCAAAACAAGTCTGCCAAAATCGCATGGACCGAGGCGGCGGCGAGTCCTTCTCGGAATGGCACACGTTACCGAGTCGGCTACCAGTGAACCAATGACACAGCAGGCCAATCAGGAACCACGCTCCCCTCAAGTGACCTCGTCCGGCTCAAGCCACCTCGCCAGCCAAAGCAACAATGGAGGCCATTCAGAGGCGCATCGCCTTGCTGTGATCCGCCCATCCATCCGCGCCCTGGTCATCAGCATGCGTGAGTCGTATAGTCCTGCCCGACGAGATCTTTTCTCATTGCGATACGGTTTCCCCAGATGCCTTCAAGGAGATGGAAATGACTGCCAAACGAAATGCCAGCAATCTGTCGCCATTGCCAACGTCGGACCAAATGGCCGTGGCGTGGCTGACCTCCGCACTCGACCTCAGCCCGAAGCAACTTCGAGAAATGAAACCTCGTCAGTTCAAGAAGGTTTGGTATTCGGTCGCGTTCCTCTACTCAGGTCTCCATCCAGACGCAGCCACTGACCACGGAACCACGGTTTCCCGTGAGTACGAGGGCGATTACGTTCCCGATGGGATCGACGAAAGGTTGCTCGCTCCGTACTACGAAGAGAGCGGCTGGCCGGTTGCGTTGGAACCATTGGCCAATGAAGCTTGGCGACGCTTCGACGAAGGTTCGCTTGCCGATGACGAACTGTATTGCTGCGACGCGCAACGTGCGGGCATGCTTCATCGGAATCCTCATCTTGCCAGCTAGGATCTGAGTCGAGTTTGCATTGTGGATCGAAGCAGCAGGGAGGCCTTTTGTAATGGCGGCGACGAAAGAACAACTCACGACAGTTTTGAAATCGCCGCGCGTTCGCGCACCGAAGAAGACTCTCTTTGACAACCTAGCCACAACACCGACTGAAGCGCCATCAACTCCCTTCACGTTTATCGACTTATTCGCGGGGATCGGTGCGTGCCGTCAAGGTTTTGAGTCGGCTGGTGGGAAATGCGTGTTCACGTGCGAGTGGGACAAGCACAGCCAGTTAACGTATTCGGCCAATTTTGGCGATGACGCTCCGATTGCGGGCGACATTTGCGAAGTCAGTACTGACGACATTCCTGACCATGACGTGCTGCTCGCTGGGTTTCCCTGTCAGCCGTTCTCAATCGCTGGCGTATCCAAGAAGAATGCGCTTGGGATGCCGCACGGTTTTGCGTGTGAAGCCCAGGGAACGCTGTTCTTTGAAGTCGCACGAATCCTGCGTGAAAAGCGTCCCGCTGCTTTCATGCTGGAGAACGTGAAGAACCTCGAACGTCACGACAAGGGCAAGACGTTCGCTGTCATTCGCCACACGCTCGAAAAGGAATTGGGCTATCACATCAGCTATCGCGTCATCGACGCGAAGCTGTACCTGCCGCAACATCGCGAGCGAATCTTCATCGTCGGATTTCGCGATCCCACGGCGTTCGACTGGTCCGAGCTGTGGACACCGGAGCCTGGATTCACCCGCCTGCGTTCGATTCTTCACCCCGAAGACGGCTCGGAACCGGCGGAGTTACCTTTCACAACCGGTGCGAAAGCAAAGGTCAATCCAAAGTACATCCTGACCGATCATCTTTGGCAGTACCTTCAAGACTACGCTGCCAAACATCGAGCCAAAGGCAACGGTTTCGGTTTTGGATTGGTCGGTCCCGACGACACCTCGCGCACGCTCTCCGCGCGCTACTACAAGGACGGCTCAGAGATTCTGATCTCACGAGGCCCCAACAAAAATCCGCGCCGTCTGACCCCGCGCGAATGCGCTAGGCTCATGGGCTGGCAGGATTCATTCGTGATTCCAGTCTCCGACACCCAGGCTTACCGCCAGTTCGGGAACTCGGTCGCTGTGCCCGTTGTTTCAGAAGTCGCGAGACTGATGAAGCCGCACTTGAATTCCAAGACCAAACGAAGGTTTCCAAAATGAGCATGGCAAGCTTTTTGGCAAACGCGGAATGGGACGCGCCATTCTTCAAATGCTTGGCACACAACGATACAGGCGGTGCCGCTGGGCACCAGGGTGGCATGGTTCTGCCCAAGGACCTACGGCGATTTCTGCCAAGTTTGGATGAAGCGGTTACTTCTGAGATTGCCCCGACGACGGATCGCTATCTTTCCGCAGAAATGTTTGTTGGTGCGGTTCATTTGGCCGACGGCGTGATTCGTTACCAGCTACAGACGTGGGGCGGAAAGCGGACGGCTGAAAGTCGGATCACGGATGGACTGCGTCCGCTCCGCGATCATGCAGATGCGGATGACGTGCTAATTTTCCAGCGTCGTTTGGATGCCTTCGACCGGTTTCGACTCATCCTCGTGAAACAAAACACACCGGGCTACTCACAGATTGTCCGGCTCATGGCTGGCAGGCGATGGGGGCCGTTGTATTTGGAGGATGCTCCCGTCAGCCAAGCGGAACTGATTGCGGCGGGAATCGAAATCGGCGCTCTGTCGCAGCAGCCGTTCCAAGTTCAGCGGGCTAACCTAGTGCGAATCGTGACTCGCCAAAACAAGCTCGCTCGCAGTCAAGTGTTCGGCGAACGAGTGCGTCGCGAATACGAACGTCGCTGCGCCGTCAGTGGGATTGCGATAGCCACGCCAAAATTGGTTCACGAGGTGGAGTCGGCTCATGTCGTCCCGGTTCACAAGGGTGGAACGGACGACATACGCAATGGTCTCACACTCACGCAGACATTGCACTGGGCATTCGATCGCGGCTTGTTTGGTGTTCTGCCTGATCGCACGATCTTCATCCCGCCGCGAGTCTCTCGAATGAAGCAGAATGCCTTTCTCCTTCAGTACGAGCGGCGGCCAGTCACAGAGGCGAAGACGGGATCACTGCGGGTTCACAAAGATGCCTTTGAGTGGCACATGGAGACCATCGTCGCTGAATGGAGATGAAACGCGATGGCCGATGTCTTCACCAAAGCGAAACGATCCGAGGTCATGTCGCGGATTCGGTCGCGGGGGAATCGGGGGACCGAGTTGCGGTTGATCTCGATCTTTCGCTTGCACGGGATCGGCGGGTGGCGGAGGAATCGGCCGGTGTTTGGGCGGCCCGATTTTGTGTTTCCGGCCGGGCGTGTCGCGGTGTTTGTCGATGGCTGCTTCTGGCATGGGTGTCCCCGGCACTACACCGCTCCCGCCGGACATGCGGCCTTCTGGCGGCGGAAGCTCGTCGCAAACCGGACGCGGGATCGGTTGGTGACGCGCACGCTCACACGGGCGGGCTGGAAGGTGCTCCGGATTTGGGAGCACGCCCTGACGGGGGACGGCCGACGAGTCGCTGCGCGCGTGTTGAAGATGCTGGCGTCGAGACTCCCGTGAAGAGTCTGCTGACGGCGCATTTCAAATCCCCGTGAGCGGCCGGTGTGACTGCTGGTGATGCTGGCGAGGGCTGCGGCCGGAGATCGTCTTCGATTCCTTGAGAGCGAGTGCCTGCCCTGCACGGCTCAAGCGGTGCAATCCGTCACGACGTTCACTGCGAGGGCGTTCCTCGGTTGTAAGGAGTGCCAAAACGAAGACGCTCGGTACATTTTTCCCATTTCCCATTCCTCGACTCCCCGATCAAACGTGATCTGTTTCGTTTCCAGCTTTGCACCAGGGAGGAGAGAAACCATGTACTTTAACGCCAGCATCAAGGCGGAAGTGGCGGCCGCTGCCGAAAACTTTGTGCAGCGCTACCTTTACGACATGCCTTTCACGCATCTCGCGCGGTCGATCCTCAACCCAGTCCCCGGCTGGACGGAGGAGGATGCCCGCCAGTTTCGTCGTCTCGTGGTTAGGGAACTGTTGATGCAGGAACAATCGACGATTCGTTCTGGCAGCGCAACGCCCGCCTTGGAGGGTGAACAACCAGTCACGGCGAAGCCAAAACAAGCCTTGCCGATGAACTTTCACCCCGCTCACAAACCACCGTTTCTACCTGTCATGCCGGGCGCAACGGTCATCACCCGATCGCGATAACGCTTTCGCTCTCTCCACGGTTGGCCCGCAGTGGAGATCGCACCACCCTGCTTCGAGTCCTGTCGAAGCAGGGTTCCTTTTTTGACGACTTGGCGATTCCTCAGGTGATCCGCGTTTGCAGGTGGCCGGCCAGTCGCAGCGACAGGGCGACCAGTGTGAGGGACGGGTTGGCGGCGGGGATGAAGGGCCAGACCGAGGGGTCCGCGCAGTAGAGGTTGTCGTACGCTTCAAACTTGAGGTTGGTGTCGACGACGCCCGTGGCATTGCCGCTCATCCGCATCGTGCCGCCGGCGTGATGGACGGTCCCTTCATTGCCGTAGCCCATTCCCTCGTTGGCGGTGAAGGGGATGCCGAGCGAGGCCAGGATGGCGTTGCGCGCGTCGCGGGCCGCGTTGAAGTGCGCGACTCCCGCCTGATTGCGTTGGACTTTCACGGACAGCTTCTTGCCGACGCCGGGAGACGACAGCCGGTTGGCGTCATCGAGCAGGCTCGCGAACGTGAAGGTCATCTTGATCTTGGACGGATTCGGATTGGGAACGAGATCGTCGTCCGAACTGCGCACGTGCCAGAGTTCGGGATTGACCACGACTTCCACGTTGAACGGATGGTCCTGGAAGCTCGCCGTCTTCTTAAACAGGAAGACCTTGGCGTGCCGCTTCGAGCCTCCAAACGGATTGCCATTCGGAATGTTGTAGGTGGCCGAGAAGTAGGCCGGGTGATCGGTCAGGCCGACTCCCAGTTTGCCGCCGGGATCGCTCAGACCGCTGTTCAGGGCGATGCGCGGACTTTCCAACGAACCGGCGGCGAGGACGATGAACTTGGCGCGGTATCGGCGCGTCGTGTTGCCGAGCAGATCCTGACACACGACGGCCGTGGCTTTGGTTCCCTGCGTGTCAATGCGGGTCACGAGATGGCCGAGATTGATCGTGAGATTGGCGCGACCGGCCGGTTCCGCATAGCCCATCGAAGACAGCAGCAAGTCGGCGGTGGAGTAGATGCCGGTGGAATCCCGAACGATGTTGTCGAGCTGCCCCGCGACATTGAGGAACGGCTGGTCCACCGACCTCGGCAAGTCTTCGACATTCCAGTCGGGCAGGTCGCCCTTCAGTTTGGCGACGACCTGATCCTGAAACGGGCCGAGGCGCTTGGTCTTTCTCAACAGGGTTTCGGCCGGATCGTAACCGCCCTGTTTCAGGAAGTTTCGCACCGGCTCGGGCCAGAAATTCAGCTCCCAATCGTGCATGCGGGGAATCAATCCGGACCAGTAGACCGATCGTCCGCCCAGACTCAGGTGAACGCCGGGCAGGAAATCGGAACCGGGTTCGTTCACGAAGTGGCCCACCTTGTGGTGATTGGCCGTCCGCGACCAGTCGCCGGGCAGGTTGTTCATGTGCGTCGGCAGCGTCAGCCCACCAGCCTCCAGCACCAGCGTCTTGTGGCCCGCGTCGGACAGGGCATCGGCCAGCGAACCGCCTCCCATGCCGGAGCCGATGATGATCACATCGTACAGGATGTCTTCGCGCGTGTTGCGGGGAACGCCGTCCTGAGCGAGCTTCGTGCGGTCGATCTGGAAATTGTCGTACCCGTGCAGGAACCGATTCACGGCGGTGGGGAAGTGGATTGTTCTCTCGTCGAACGAATGATCGACGTTGGTCGGCACACTCAGGTCGGAGCCCTGCATCCAGTGCTCACCATCGAGCATGAACTTGAAGATCAGCGTCGGTGGCAGGCTGGGAACCTCGAAGAAGAATTCCCACGCCCCGTCCCGATAGGTGCCGAATGTGTCGTTCGTCCAGCCCTCGCTGCTGCCGCGAATCGTGACGACGTGATTGGGAGCGTATCGCGACGTCTCGAACCGGATCTTTCGCAGTGCCTGCGGAGCCGCCACCAGGGCGAGTGCGATCGGATGCGGCGCTGGCACAGGCGGCCGCGCGCCAATAAACGTGTCGCCCGTACCGCTGTGATAGTTGAAGTCATAGTCCGGCATGGTTGAACTCCTTTGTCGTTGGCGGTGGGACTCGCGGGACGGTGCCAGGAGGGCGTTTCACAGGAGGATGGCATACCTCAACACGTCCGGCGGAGCCACCCTGTCGCGGTGTGAGTGTCCGAAGGTGCTCGCGACAAGAACGCTGAGCGAAACTCGCGCGCCATCACGTCCCGAGACCATGTCCTATCGGATGAGCGTGTCTGAATGCGGCGTGGTCTCGGATCTCATCGGCTCTCGGCACCAACGACAACGCCCCGCGACGAATGTGCGGGGCGTTGTCGTAGAACTCGAACCAAAAAACTCGCAGACTGCCGAAGGTGGGACTCGAACCCACACTCGGGGTGAACCGAACTGGATTTTGAATCCAGCGCACACCCTCGTAAAGCCCCTAGAAAACAAGGGTTTTAGCGAGCGAGAACATCTCACTGGCCCACCCACTGGCCCAAACAATGCGAGCTTCGATCACGGAATGTCCGCTGCCTGTTCAGTCGCCCCTTTGGCTGATGGCAGTGACTCCGGCCCGGCCAATGATCGACAGCTCGATTCCATCATTGCGGCTTGGCCAACGCTTCCGCAGGCATTGAAGGCAGCGATGCTGGCCATTGTTGGGACTGTGACGATGCCAACTTCGGAAGTTCGTCACACCTCATCGAGATCGGTGAGGGAACTGCGATGACTGACACAACAACAAATCGGCAAACGCCCTCATCCAAGCGGCGAACCTTGAGCGTTTGGGAGCTTCCGAAGCTGCTGCAATCCGTGCATCACCATCGGAAGACCCTGAAAAAGCCCGTTCGCGAACGTCCACACTTCCGGGCAATCCTGGCCTTCGTCCATCGGAATCGGTTTGCAGTGGCGAGTCAGATTCAACGACGGTTCGCGAAGTACCTCAAATCGGATCGAACGGCTCGCCGCCACTTGTCCGAAATGGAATCTCTTGGCTACTTGGAAATCGTGGAAACGAACAACACGAGTCCCCTCTGGCCTAAGGTGTATTTCGTCACTCGTCGAGGATTGGCGATGCTGAAACAAGCTTTGCATGAGCAAGGCCGAGAATGGTCAGAAAGTCTCAAAGATCGAAGAAGATCGGAGGGGCAGTCGGCCCAACACATACTCCACGAACTCTTCATCACAGAGTTCTTGTTGATGGCTTGGGAAACCACACGAACGCAAGATGACCTGGAAATTCTATCTTTTCAGCGAAGGTCGTTGACTAAGCACGAAGCGTTCAAAGTGGTAGTCGCTGGACGAGAGACCCGATTGCAGCCAGACGGAATGTTTCTGTATCGGCAATTGGGCAAGGGGATGATGTGTTGTTTCGTTGAGCTCGACCTGGGTTGCATGAGCCTGCGACAAATGGCTGCCAAATTGCGGCGTTACCAAATGTGGGCGGAGTCATCTCGGGCCGCAACATATTTAACACACCTATATCGAAACTTCGGGGCGGTAACTCCCGCCGTGACTTTTCGACTGATGATCGTAGTCGGCTGCAGAAACTGGCAAGCCGAGGATCGCAGAGTCCAACAACTCATTTCGGTCGCCTCAAGTGGAACACCTTGCTTTTGCAACAACATTTGGATTGGCACCGTCCAGCTACTTCAAGAATCAGCAAAATGTGCAAAGTTTTTGAATTATCCAATCTGGGTGCGAGTACGGAAAACGTCTGCATCCGACAAAGATTTGACATTACTCAGCCTTTCTGAGATTCCCCGATCAGCCCTCATTCAGTCTTCAGGAACCAAAATGTGAGATCTCGGGAGACCGAATGAAAAAACTGGTTTCAAGTCTTAGCCAACTGCAACGCTCAAAGCTAGAAAATCGACAATCCGTGCTTCACCACTCTCACAACCCCACGGGGTTGTTGATTGGAATTGTTAGCAGATTTCGTGTGCCCTCAACTGGTGCTGAAAATGCTTAGTGTCTTACGATCAGCCGTAGTGCTCTGCTGCTCAGTGGACGCATGATTATGGAAACCTAAATGCATCGGGCGCATCCCGAACGATTTGCCTGCGTATTCGTCACATCAGTCCAGTAATTAGATTACCCAACACACTTGACCCATGTGCCCCAAATCAACCACAATACTAGTAAGATGCATCATAGCAGCAAGCCAAGACTCAGTTGAATTAGTTCCAAAGCTTGATGGTCATCTGTACGCACGCCCTTGGACAAACTATGCAGACGTAACTTTGAATCGAAATCGCGAAAACCGCTGGCCAGCCCTCGTTGACGAAGAGGCATGAGTTGGTGAAAACATCCATACCATCAGGACTTACGCCGGAAGCAATGCGTGCTCGTGAACAGTTTTGCGCACGGTACGAGGCTCATTTACGTCAAATAGCGCACATCGCCTTGAATATCCTTGTGTGGGGACCAAATCCTAAAAACCAAACTCAGGTTTCGCAAAAGCGAAATGAAATCAGGTTGCGATTAATCGAGGATGGCCACAATGCAATGTTCAGCGAAGACATCGTAACCCCCGCTCTTGGCTTTTCGCAGAAGACTGTAGAATCAGTACAAGCTAAGTTGGTAGATCTAGTTATTATATTAGTCGAGGATTCGCCAGGTGCATTAGCTGAAGCCCACGATTTCTGCAATCATCCGGACATAGCACCCAGAATTATGGTGATGTGTCCACAAAAATACAGGTCAGGATATAGCGCTACAGGAGCTCTGCATTTATTACAGCAAGCCCACGGCGGTGTCTACTGGTACAAAGATAAAGAGCTTGTAAGCTGCAATGTGATGAAGCGAGCAAGAATGCGGGCACAGGCGCTCCGTGAGCTTCGAAATCAGTCTGAACTACGTGAGGTCCACAATGACCTCAAGTAACCTAACAGATTTACGAGTCTCGGAATGTCTCGCTGATGAGGAAGCGTTATTTGTACTTTGGGCTGTACATAGCGGCTTAGGCAACACCGAACATGACTTCGTGCGACATTATGGAAATGTAATAGACTATTTAGGAATTAGCGAGCGGCTTATTGCGAACCAGTTGTTATTGCGCGATTCTGGCCGATTATTGATTGCAGAAAATGGACGAACAGCTTTAGCGATTCTGGATGCCACAACAAGTGATCTAGTAGAATCGAATCTGCGAGGCTCGAGTCTTTCAGAAGAGTCGCTTACGATTGGCCCGACATTACCTCAGAGTCATCATATACCGTTTAGTCATTTTGAGTTTTTGTCCATTGTAGGCCGAGGTAAGTTCAGCACAGTATGGAGAGCACTGGATACTGAGCGCGCGCGAATAGTTGCGGTCAAAGTTTACCGAAGGCAAGGATTATCTGAGCACGAAATTGCAGTCATAGTACGCGAGTCGCGAGCAGCTGCAAAGCTTCAGCATGAGAATATTGTCGCGGTGTATGAATGTTTTGAAGATGTTAGCACATCGTCGCTTTACATCGTTTCCGAATATATCATTGGCGTGAGTCTCAGGCAATGGGGTGACATACATGGAATGTCGCAGTATCGAGCAGCTCATTTGATCGCCACGCTAGCTCGCTCGCTCCATCATGCGCATACACATGGGGTTATCCACCGTGCTATCAACCCGGACAATATACTTATTGACGGTGATGGAAAACCACACATCATAAACTTCGGAATTGCTTTCGATAGCAAAGAGACCGACATCACGTTCGAGAAGTGGGAAGACGACACGCTGCCGTATACCCCTCCGGAAGAGGCTGGCGGTCTTGTTGGTGTTCTCGATAGTCGTTCAGATATTTATTCATTGGGTGCGATTCTTTATGAGGTTATTACAAGGCGGCCCATAGATCATACTTGTATAGAGTCACTCATTTCTGTAGATCCGAAGCCGCCCCGCAAGGCGAATCCACAAGTGCCGGAGAACTTGGAGCGAATCTGCTTAAGGTGCCTCGCTAAGGATCCACGCGAGCGCTACGGTACGGCTGGGGATGTTGCAAATGATCTTCAGCGGTTTATAAATTTTCAGGAACCGCATGTAACTCCAGCGCATATAAGAAGTTATGTGCGATCGTGGATGCGTCGAAACCGTAGGCTCATGATATGGTTGGCAATTGCAATTACGTCTTTGACATTAGTAGCCTTGGTGCGTTGGTTTAGCCATTACTGACTCAGGAATGCGACAGGTATTGCTTGTGAAGACGTTCGTTTGTATTACTCGCATTGTGTTGAACGTGTTCTAATACTGGCTGGAAAACCACCGACTCTGATTTTGCAACTCACTCCGCTGCCTGCTTGTAACGCCGTGTTGTCAGACGCACATAACTCACATTGGCAGGCAAGTTGTCTGCGAGATTGTGTGCTCCGCCCATGACTACAACGGCTTCCTTCTGCTTTAGAAGTATTTTCACAATCCCTTGCTCACGAGCACGCACCGCTTGTGCGTCAAACTGAATCTTCCCGTCTCTCACGGGGTCGGCGGCGTCGAGTAGTTTGGAATCGTCGGTCGGTAACACGGCGTCGATTTCCTCCTCCATCCACAATCGGCCTGGCGCTCCGAGTTGCAGTAAGTCTTCACGGATGAACCTCGCCAACAGCTCGTCAATCGGATCGTCGCCCTTTCGCGGCTTCATTCTTCGCAGCCGCTCGATCTTTCGCTTGTACAATGCGAGGTTCTCAGTCGTCAGTCCTTCGTAGAACACGACGCGATCTTTCATTGCCCGGAGTAATGTCATCTGCTCTTGCTGGACAGCTTCCAGTTCATCGAGAAAACTCTGGTAGTCGCCGTCGGGATCGTCGAGCTTGAATCGGTCCTCGGGAATCCGGTGCCAGTTCAGCAAATGGACAACCCTATTGGATGGGGATTCGACTGCGCTTGCCGTAACTTCAGCTACTCCGGGCATCTCCCGGAGTAGCTCGGCATGCGAATAGGGCGATCAGCAACTGGTACTTCATCGGTCGCCTCATTCGTCACGTTTACGTCGAACCGTGGCGTCAGATGGGCCTGTGAGAGACGGTCTCGAATGGACGGCATGTTCGGTGCAGATTGTACACCGAAGAAGCGAAAATCAAAGAACTCCGCAGAATCTACTATCGCCGATAGTAATCCTTCACTTGAAAACCCATCATCCAAGACCAAGGACGAAATTCGTTTTCGGATTCACGCACGACCTGTCTTCGTCGCAGGTATTGAAGAAGTCCTTCCTTGGTATCCCTACCCAGCGACACGTCAAAGACGACTTCTGCGACTTTCTTTTCTGAATCATTGCTGGACACCGCTTCCGTGACCTTCTTCCGAACATAATCACGCACATTATCTGCGGCACCAAATGCCTCAAATGTACTTTCGTCTTTGACTACTTCACAAGCAGTTGGAACACCCTCCTTATCACATTCGATGACAATGGCGGTCTTCGCAAAAGATTTACTGCCGTTTTTGGAGAATCCAGAAAGCCATGTTGATTGGCTCGTCTCCCATACGAGCAAATACTTGAGCGAATACCCACGACGTTGATCCGAGTAACCTAAATACTCCAAACGAGTAAGAGCACCGGTAAACGGATGGGCACAAGTATGTATCTGAATTGCCTCCGATTCAACTACACGGCAACAACGAATCACCGCCGCAGGCTCATTCTCATGAGAAATCTTTTTGCCGAAACCGAATACGCCACCTTCTCGGTATGCTGAAGCTGCAATTCGGCGCAGCAGCGCGAGCTTCTCTAAGCTATTGAGATTTTCCCAGTTTGTCCTTTCTACATTCTGTCGTACTAATGAAGCAGTTATCAGGTGCTCAACATATGACAAAGATCTTTGGATCGAATCCTCACGCTTCCACTTGAGTTGACCACACAGCTTCTCAATCACTCCATCCAAGTATTGCAACTCTGAGTCCGTCAGTTCAGTAACATGACCGCTTCCAATTGGTAGCATTGATGATTTGTCATGTACGTAGGCCAACAGACGAGGATCCCAATTGTATGTTCCGTCTTCTAACTCAATCTTGATAAAATAGCCTGGAGCACAGCAGATCAGAATATCCCCATCATTTTCCTCCACGGGCGAATTAGCGGGCAGACTAAAGTAAGCTCTTCTTTGATCTGATGTCTGGTTGTCGGTCCTATACATTACAGTACCATCTTTTGCAATATGCACTAACAGCACATGCTGCCCCATCCGACCCGGTTCAGCGTCAAAGACACCCTGTGAACTTCCGTCAGTAGTATGTATTATCGCAATGCGCGGTGCCTTGTTAGCGAGGCCAGGAACGTGTTTGCGTGCTTCAATGACATGTATATTGTATCGCTGTTCCTTGTTTGAAAAGAACACTCCGAATTTGCCTCTCACGGCATGTGTCTTGATCTCCAAAAAGCGAAGTTCATCTGGTTTGGTTGTAATGAAGCCAGTTGAGAGAAAACGACCGTTCGGATATGTCAACGAGTTATCGCTATTGATTGTAACTCCACCAATGTCTCTCGAAGTACCATTCATTCTGCACACGGATATCTCGGAGATCGGAGAGTGCCTTTCATCCCACTGCGGTTCGAATCGAATAGCATTCAATGGTGCTGTCCAATCCGGGAAGACAGGCTTACCATTTACCGGGTCAGTAAGTTCCGCGAGTTCAGAAACTGGAGTATAGCGAGCAATGCCATCAATCATTCCTATGACGAATGGAGGTGAGAGAGACGATGATGTTAGGTTTGCTTCATGAATTGTGCTTTTCGCGCGTTCATTCCAATCATTGGATAACTGCAATGTCGTTTTGGAGACGACTGCAATCCGAGGTGAAGAAAGTCTCGGGAATGCTATCGGTCGAGCTTTCTTAGGAGCTTTTGGAGGGTCAGCCGATAGGGTACAGGAAAGGAGAGCCACGATTGTGGCGACTGCGAATGCCAATTGTGATCTGCGAATTGACAATTCCATGATTCGTACTCCGTAACCGTATGCAAAGCTGAACGAAGTGAAACAAACAAAATCTAGCCAACACTTCCTCCTGACGCACCGAACAACACCAAAGCTTTCGCATCCGGTGCGCTATCCTTGGCACCCGGTTCGGCAGGGTGATGGACGGACAGGTATTCTCCATCCCCCTTGTATTCCCGCAAGAGCTTGACGGTCTGTTCCTCGAACTCTGCTGCAAGTTGATGGTCTGCCGAGTAGCTGAATCGTAGCGGATCGCCATCGTCTCGGAAGGCTGGCCGGAAGATCAATGCTGTCTATCAGCGTCGGTGCAAACTTGGCGTTCCAGATGGTCGAATTCACTTTGTTTGCGATGGTGCCAGCAACTCAACTTCATCCTCGCGCACGTCATCCATTTCGAGACGAAAGAATATGCGTCTTCCGTTACCAACAAATCTCCCTTGTCCACTTGAAACAACATCATCCATTAGCTGCTTGAGAAGCTGATTGACCTCATCGAAACTACCATACCCTGTTTGATAAATGCGGGGTTCGGCCTGTATCTTCAAATAAAGGCCAAATAGCAACTGCACGAGATGGACAACCATTGGATCCGTTGTCTCAAAACCATAAACGTGAACTCCTGGCACGTGATGCTCCCTCGGATCGAAATTGTCAAGAGCACCAATAGGCATAGGGAGGAAGAAAGGAGTGATTACGATAGCGCGGGTCTCATTGGCAAATAGGTAATAATCAGGCAGTCTATTTTCGCTGAGTCGCTTCACGCCGTGCTTCGCCGCACCTTGAGATGTGTGGTGACCATTACTAGCTGCATGTGCGTCCTCGTCGTAATCACCAAGACTCTCGATAAGCCTATCCACCTCTACAATAACCTCGGCAACTCTCTTGGCCGAGATCGGCACGCTCATATTATCGGCCCGACCGATATAGGTCTTCAGCCATCGATCATGATCCTCCTTCTTGAGACAAATCAAGCAAATCTTCTTTTTGTATTGCTCCAACGTGCTTCTCAATTCATCCCAATACTTCGGTGGAACAGCAAGCGAGCCGGTTGCCGGTGTAAAAGCCATGTAGCGCACATAGTCGCGACCGTCGGGACTTGTCTCTTTGATTAGCTTGACGAGCCTGTCGATCAAGTCTGGAAAAGTGTGTATCTGCTGTCGCATTTCTAACAACGATTCAAAGGTGAAATAGAAGCCGACGATGCCAAGAACTCCACTGATGATCGCAAAAAGAGTTCCTGTATTCTGAAAGTACTGTGCTGTCCACCCCCATAGCAAGCCGACGACCAATCCGGGGCCGACGATTGCAGGCACACAGATAAAGAGAGTCGCTGCGGGAAGATTCGTATCACGAGTAAACCCAAGATACGAATGCCGCATTCGCTCACCAAACATGATCCCGCCAAGTACCATCATGTGGTATGCCGCCGTCACACTTAACCAAAAAACCACCATTCCTACTACTGTCCGCGCGCCAACTGGCCTGTCACCAGCCACGTAGTATTCGATCCATGCCGACAATAGCGCGACACCGATTGTGAGCGTACACCACACGAAAAAGGTGTCCTTTCGTTGCCACATCATCCCATATGACCTGAAAATTCGATTCGTGCTGGCCCGCCACCCTGACATGGTTATTTCCTCGAAACGTAAAGTACGTCAAAGAACAGGAATTATTAGTCTTTAACGGATATCTTGTCTTTTGTTGTCGACGCAGACACCAGTGTATATGCCTTAGTGACATACTCGTCAGTGACTCTTTCCTGGAACTGAACCTTGCGAGGGATAAGCTTAGAATCGAACATTGTGTCAGCTACCTGCTGAGCCAGGGCAATGTCCTCTGGACCCACAGTTATCGAGACGTCGCTAAGTGATTGTGCCTTAGTATTCTTTTCAAGAATCGTAATTCTTCGAATGAGCTTCGGATCATACTTGGAAACGTCCGCAAACCAGTCGTCACTCTCTTGGCGGTGATTCGCTACGAAGAAGTTCGCCTCTATATAGCTTACGAGCAGATTGACGATAAGTTCTGGATTCTTTGCAGCAAATGATTTGCGGACGACCACGAAGCCTACATGCCGGGCTTCGTCGATCTTGATTCCGCCTTCCGAAGCGAGGATGGATGCTGTCGGTTCCCAAGTTGCAACAGCATCAATGGACCCCTGTTTTAGTGCGATTAGGTGCTCGCTTGGCTTTAGATTGATGAGCTTAACGTCTGAGTTGGTTCCTTCCCAGGTGAGACTACTTTCCTTCAGCATGTGGAGAAGATACGGATGCGAGCCGCCACCGAAGGGGACTCCGATTGTTTTTCCTCGTAACTCGTTATAAGTGCTAATGCCAGTCTCTTTACCGACTATCGTAGAGACCGGGAAATCGATCAAGCGAGCGACAATGATCCAATCATCATTTGCTGCCAAAAGGTTGGTGGCCGGAACGACACCAGTATTGACGCAATCGACGGCACCGGCAAGTGCTGCCTCGTTCATATCCGGGCCGTAGAGAAAACTCTGAAATTGCACCTGCACCTTATTCCGGTCGAGGATATTGGTATGCACGAGAGTCTGAATTATTTGGCCGGCGGTGGCCCATGCTGTTTGCCAACCAACTCGAATCGTCGGCATAGTCTTGTCTACCGGTGGCTTTGGCAGCATGAATTGTACGAACGCTATAGCTACAAGCAGTGCAATGGCACCAGTAATCAGTTGCAATGGGCCGAATTTACGTGTTGTCATAAGTGATCTGTTCCGTGAATGGGGTCATGGGGCTGAAGAATTAAGTCGCAGAAGCGGCGAGAGACGAGAAGTTAGGTCGAGATACTCTGCTGATGTGCGAAATGACGGAACTCGTGGACGCGGTATCGGCACTTGAAGTGGATCTGCGAGTAGGGTTCCATCACGTGACATTACAACAATACGGTCCGCCATAAAGACGGCCTCCGCTACGTCATGAGTGACGAGTATGACCGTGTTGTTCGTCGTATGCAGCAACTCAGAGATATCTTCTTGAAGTATTTGGCGCGTTTCTCCATCAAGTGATCCAAATGGCTCATCCATCAGCAGCAACCGTGGCCTGTAAGCGAGGGCGCGGGCTACCGCGACTCGCTGTTGTTGTCCTCCGGAGAGTTCGTGTGGATAGAACGATGATTTGGAATCTAAGCCAACCAGTCGGAGGAAGTCATTGGCGATCGATTTACGACTTGTAAGATTCACGTTGCGGGATTCGAGTGCGAATTCAATATTGTCTTGGGCTGTGAACCAAGGAAATAGGGCAAAGCCTTGAAAAATCATTGTAATATCTTGTTGATGGGCTGCTACAAGCTGATCGTCAATGAGTATTTGGCCACTCGATGGGGTCTGTAATCCAACAAGTAGGCGTAAGAGCGTGGTCTTTCCACAGCCGCTGGGGCCAAGTATTGCTAGTATCTCGCCAGGTGCGACCTCCAAATCCAATTGTTGAATTACGCTCACATTCGAATAATGGAAACTGATACCTCTAGCAGAGAGTTGTGCTCCGGGGAGTTGCTCAGTCGTAGGGGTCACAACAGGATGGTATTCCAAGGCCAGTATGTCTGGTGTGGTGGCATCGACACTATCGGAATAAAGCCGCTTCCATGGAAGGCAAATCGCTTCTACCCATTCCATCAAGCGCACCATAACTAAGCCCACGACGCCGATTGCGACCATTCCCGCAACAACTCTATCGAGACGCAGAAGCTGACGATCCAACTGAAGCTGGTAGCCAAGACCAGATCGTGCGGCGATCATTTCGGCGGCAACAACGCACATCCATGCAAAACCAAGGGAGACTCGCAATCCAGCAAAGATGCTGGGTAATGCCGATGGCCAAATTACCTCCGTAGTAATTCGCATTCGGGATGCTCCCAAGACTCGAGCGGCATCGAGAAATAGCGGATTCAGTTCGCGGACGCCCAATGCAGTGTTAGTAAAGATAGGGAAAAACGCTCCAAGAAAAATGATGAAATACGACGAAGGATCGCCAAGGCCCAGTAGGACAACAGAAAGCGGGATCCACGCAATTGGAGGAATTGGTCGTATGAATTCAATAATAGGTCCGAAAACGTGACGGACTATAGCGGAACTGCCATACATGAAACCAAGTGTGAGACCTAAAACAACAGCAATTCCAAATCCCATGAACACCCGCTGCAGGCTGATCAGGCTGTCTCTAAAGATCTGTCCCTCGATCATCATTTCAAACAACGCACGTGAAACGGAAATGGGGCCTGGAAGTAGCCCTGAGTGCAAGCCGAGGCGTGAGACGAGTTCCCACAAGACCAGAAATATCACGAAGGCAGCCGCTGGGCCGCAAAGCTTCGCGATTTGCCGTTTTACCGAACCTGGATTGGATTCACTTTGGAGGGGGTTTAGCATTTCACTTTCAGAGTGCCGCTGCTGTGCGAATTGTCAAGGATTAGGTAAGCACGCGGCGTTGGCAGCTTAGCCGTGTACCGAATTGGAGGAACGCTGCTGGCCTACTTGGAAAGGGTTGTGACCACTCTGATGAGGAAATGGCAGATGGCCCGTCCTCAACCGGTCTTGAAGTACTTATGCCACCGCCCTTTTCGTACGAGACGACCGTGGAGCGAGAATGGTTCCTGGAGGACCGTGGGCTTGTCAGCCATCTATCACGGAAGATTCTCGGCGAGAATCGCCGCGCTGACAAGTGAAGAGATGAACTTCAAAGCTCATTTCGGCAGGAAAGGGCATCTCAAGAGTGATGAAGGTATCCGCGATGGTGATCTACCTGGAGAGTTTTCGAGTATTCTGAGTAGGGGCGATTCCTTTGAGGTACCACGAGCGCGGGATCCTCTGACGGAGATGCGAGACTACAACGCCCTTCAAGTACTGGAGTAATCAGCAGCTTTTTGCGCCGAAGATGATGTCGACATTGGTTGTGGCAACGACGCCATTCAAGGCTATGTTGAACTACACGTTTTTGCTTGCCAAAGGTTACTGGAGAGATCAAACATGTTTGGAACTGAAGATGACCGTGCCCGTGTTCGAATTGACTTTGAAATGCACGGCAAAAAGTTCAAAGAAGGCGAGTGGGTACATGGAAACGTGACTTACATCGGAGGAGATCCTATTCCCGTATTTGAAATGAAAGAATGTACGGTCGTCTTAGACTACTTCGACCGGTTCGATTTCTGTGCATTCACGCTCTCCGATACCCTCGGAGTCGAACTTGGAATTGCAGAGGACCGCGATGACGAGGACGAAGAGGGGGATTTCGACGGCGAATAGTCACACACAGAATCGGAGCATTTCTCCGTGAATTCCGGACTCCGATCAATGGTCAGACTACCAAGTCGTCTTCCGAAGGATCGTCCGGCTCCGGGCGATGCTCGATTTCACCGAACGCCAGTTGTCGGTCATCTGACATGACTGTTCCCAATTCGGATTCCACCACAGCAAGTGGACGGGCATAACGAACTCGAGCCTGTGCCTTGATGGCTGCAGCAGAATCTGTTTCCGGCGGTGCTGGCTTGGCTCGAGTCTGAAGATTGAAAGTGCTTGCTGACATTCCGTTGCGGACGAACGCTTGACCAACGCCGAGATTCAGAACTTCCTCGGCCGTGAATGCTCCCAATTCGCGTGAGACGAGTTGGGCATCATCCAGACCCAAGCGAAAGACAATCAGTGTTCCCACGTTTCCAAAGAGAGCTTGTCGAACAGTGGGTGTAATCTGGCCGACGTACTGGTTGGCTAAGCCTGCCAGCACCAATTTGTACTTGCGGGCTTCCGCCAGTATCCGCTCAAAGCCCACCGACAAGTTCATGAACGCTTGAAACTCGTCAACGTAGAGATACCACGGTCTTCGCTCTGCTTCGGGCATTTGCGAGCGCCGAAATGCCGCATTCACTATCTTGGTGACGAGAAAACTACCCAACGTCCCGGCGATCTTTTCAGTCAATCGCCCCGTGGAAAGGTTCGCTAGAAGAATCTTGCCGTCGTTCAACACGCTGTCAAAATCAATGGCCGAGTGTCGCTGACAAATGATGTTCCGCACCGTTCGATTCAGCAAAAACACCGACAGCTTGTTGAGCACCGGATCGACGGCGTTCTTGGGCAGAAAGACGAACTGCTTGTTCCAGAAATCCACATAGCGCGGGTCTTTCGTCCTGAGAATGACCTCTTCGCGAAAGCCCGGATCGGTCAGCATGCGCTCGACGTCTGCCAATGTCGCACCGGGAATCGCGTCCAGCACGGTGTAGAGCGTGAACGTGAGAATGCGTTCCAGTCGTGGCCCCCAGGACGCGGGGAAGTACCGTTCCAGCGACATCACTGTTTCCGCGACAATGCGCTCGCGTTCGGTTTCGTCGCGAGCTTCCAGAATGTTCAGTGCCACTGGAAATTGGTCATCAGTCGGATCGAACAGAACGACGTCTTTGATCCGTTCTTCGGGAATACGGCATAGCACGTCATGAATCAAATCTCCGTGCGGATCAAGCACGCCGACTCCGCGACCAGCCGAGATGTCTTGCAAAATCATGTTCAAGAGCAGAGTAGACTTGCCCGTGCCCGAGGCCCCGGCAATGTAGCAGTGTCGCGGTCTCAAATCGGCAGCTAGGTACGCGGGCTTCGATACGCCTCGATGCACATTGTCGCCGAGCAACATACTGCCAGTTTCCGTCTTGGCATCGCTCGCTGGCCGCGTGCGCGTTTTCACTCGCTTCAGCCGATCGGACACAACGGCAGCACCGGGGAGATGCACCAAGCTCGCCAGTTCGGACACATTGAGCAACATCCCAGGTCGGTATGTTCCGCGAAACCGGATGGCATCACTGAGAATCACTGCCTCATCGTCTTCCAAGAAGAAATCAAATCCCTGCGGCGGGACGGCAAACTGTTCGGCCCAACCTTGAAGATGGTGATACGTCTCGCGCGTTCGGGCCGTGAGACGGATCGTGACCGCAAACAGGGGTTCGGAAAATTTGTCGCGGAGACTCCGGTCGGTGATGTCGTTGAACCAAAACTTGCCGCTGTAGGGATTCACCATTGATTCCCGAAGCGTCTCGGCCCACGGCTTCGTCGTAGGTTCGAATAGGATTTGGAGGAGTGCCCACTCCCGCCGTCCGAGATGATCCATCGCCGCCAAGATGACTCCCAACGGATCGGGATCAAGGCGAGTGAAGAGTCGCAGGCACTGGCAATACGGATGACACAATCCCAGCGTTCCGGCGAAGCCGTCGGCATCACCGATGTCATTGGCGACCGTCCAGTCTTCGGACTCACATTCCTCATGGCCAATCAGAACGGCAGAGTTCGGATACTGTGCCAGCAACTGATGCTGAACCTGCTGGATGTCATTCCGGTGGGCTACGAACTGCGTTTTGACGTAGGGTTCTGTCCAATCGCGAATGGCCTCGCGAACACGCTCGCGCTGGCCCGAAGCGATCAGTTCGCTGGCCTTGTCCTCGTCAAACAGCGGCTGTGCTCCCATGCCGAGAATCTCGAACGACACGGGAGCCGTAAGGTTGGCGAGCGACCGCAGAAAGACCTCCGCCTTGGCGATGGTCGACTCATCTTCTGGAAACTGCTCGACAACAATGTGCCCGAGATGCTCACTCTCCACGAGTGGCCATTCGGGCAGCATGATTGTTGAACCATCCGTGAGGAGGGGAGTGGGTGGAAACAACAATCGTTTCCACCACTGGCCTTCCCAGGGGGCTTCCCAGCCATTGAACGCGGCGTCCCAGAGCGTCAGTTCCCGCCGGTCGAACGGCTCCCACGGCGGTTCCAACCGACACGGGTTCGCTTGAACCGGCCAAAGGCCCATGCCGCGTGCGGCCTCGGCACGGGCCTTCCCGGCGTACTGCTCCCACAGATTTGGCGGACGTTGCATGGGTCACACCAAGATCGTGGCAGAGCACTGCGGGCAGTCAAAGTGACCGACGCGGCCACCGTCGATCGGATTCTTCGCGGCCAGAATGTGCCGCTCGCGATGGTCGGTGTAAGAACCGACTCTCCATTGACCCACGGCCGGGATCTCCAGACCGCAACTCTTGCATTTCAACGAACTGACGAGCATGACGCCGATCAACCGAGAGAAGAATCCACCGGTGAACCACCAGCCGATGACGGCCACAACCGACATGACGGTCAAGTCCTCACTCCCGGTTTTGTTTCCAAGGCTTGCGGCCAAAATCAAGAGCACCAGAACAGACCAAAAGATGCGACGGACAATTCTCATGACAGCCTCCCCTTAGCCCAAAGCCACTCCCTCGGGAGTGTCGAATGGGGGAACACAAAGATCGCCCATCCTCACATTGGGACGGGTCGGAAATGCTGCAGGGGGATCAATGCTGACATTGAGACGGGGGAGAACTGTCGACCGAAAGAGCCGACCGTCCCCCGGCATCAATGAACGGGTCTCGCGTGGTGCGGCCGTCCCTGACAGTGGCCCGGTCAGAGCTTTTCGGCTCGGAAGGGCAGTCCAAAGGTCTGTCCAACTCTCGTGCGAGTGATGGAACAGTCTGAAACACTACGTACCAGACTTGGCCACAGCGTGGCCAACAAAGGAGTGCAAAAAGCCATGAATTCTCGAAGAAAATTGCACAGTGCGTGCCACGGCTTATGCGGCTTTTTCAGTTTCTGTATTCCGCAAACTTGCCAAGCGCGGTGAGGTTTGGCTAAACGGAACGGGCGAAGAGGGGATGGCGGGGGAGTGAATGGAGTCCTTCGGCAACAAGCCGACGGCGTTCGTTTGTGTTGTGTTCGTGGTCAGAAGAGAGGGCTCCCGACAGCCAATTCTTGGCATCCCTTCCCCGGTACCAGAGTTCTGCGGAAAGGGGAGCGGGGTCATGCTGGAACCGCTTCAAGCTCTCTGCCGTGGCGAACCAGAGCCTGTCTCGCATGGCGGCCGGGAGTGCCAAAGCCCGCTCAAACAGCGCTGCCAGCCGCCGTTCGTCACCGTCAGGACGCAGCTTGTCGTGAGCAACGATCAACAACCGGAATCCAGCTTGCGGCACGGACGTGCCGTACTTGGCATACGAATGTTCCAAGTACCGTTCGCCTTCTTCCGACGCGGCCCACGCTGCGTACTGCTGGAACTTCTGCAAGACCCTCGAAGGGGGCATTGTGCCGTTGTCGAGTTCGACAAAGTTCAGCATCGTCGCCAAAGATGTATTTTCGGACGTTCCCTCCTGGGGCTTCCCTACGCGGACGACGAACCCCGTATCCGGGATAACTCGGTGTGTGCGTCCGCCCTGGGTAAACCGGAGTTGGCGTTCGCGGCGGTAGTACCGCCGCTCCGTGGCCAGCAGCGTCAAATCGTCTCGCGATTCCACCGTCCGTTGCACGGCCAATTCGAATTCAGTCAGCAGCAGTTCGTGCAGAATGCTGTCGATCGCGACGCCGCTGGCCTTGCGGCCCTCGCCAATGGGATGTCGAGTGCTGATCCCGTGAGCGGCATATGTGTTGTTGACCAGCGTGACCCCTTTGCCCGTCGCGAAATAGACGAACGGAAAATTGGGAGACGTCGATCGCACGGGAGCCGTTGCCAGAAATCCGAGTTGGGCAAGGTTGGCCAACTGCCATTGCGTCGTCCGTGCCGACCGGAGCCAGTTCGGATAACGCCGTTGCACTTGTGAGGCGGTCGCGAAACGCGACCGGTAGATGTACTCGACGATGGCCGGTTGGTGTCGTTGGAGCCGTGGAGTTCGTGCGCACCGGAGACGACGAAGCGGCAACGGTCGAATCAGGTCGGACAACTCCCATCCCGTCCGCAGGCGGGACTCCCCTTCCCTATTCGTTACCCGTGCCGTTGAGCCGTTGGAAACGCCGTTCACGCCGTTCAAAGCGCTGTTCCACGTAACTGTTTCACCGGTAGCTGTTCGACGTCGCCCGCCAGGCCGACTGCGGATGGATTGGGTGAGCCTTGCGAACCCCGAAGGGACGGCACCTGCCGCCCCGGAGTCCTCACGCATGTGAGGAAATCCATCCGCAGTCGGGCTGGGGCTGGCAACTGCCAACCCAGGACGACGTCGTATCGGTTGGTTTACCTGGCCGTTTTTTAGCTGTTCCGTCATCGCTGTTTCTTGCGTGCTGTTCGCAATCATCACTTCCCTACTTTGAGGCGGTATCGCCCGGCTCGGCTGATTGTCGAGCCAACTCTTGCAGGCATCGGAACTGCAACTCATGAGGCGCTAGCCTCAGAAATGGATGCGTGCCGACCAAGCCATCTCGGATGGCGGTCTGCTCCCCCACCGGCAACTGCTCCCACGCGGGCTGCCACTGCGCCTCGAAATGTTGACGTAGGACACTCTGCCGTTCAGCTTCTTGAAGTTCGGCTTGATGCTGTTCGTCTTGCTGACGCCGTTGAATGGCTGCTTGTTGCTGGTGTTGGTATTGCTCGACTGCCGGGCTGACGTACTGCTCGACGGCGACAAACGTCCTGGCTCCCGGCCAGTGCTGTTTGAGTTGCTGGATAATCAGCGGAAGGATGGCATTGAGCAGGGTTCGGCCATGGTGTGCGAGGAGACGCCGGGCGAGAACCAAGTCGGCCGAATTAGGCCGTTGACCTGGCTGACCCAACCAGAGCCGGTAGAACTCGGTGACGAGTTCTTGTTCCGGCGTGCGACGCACTTCGCGAATCGCGAATGATGACGTGGATTCGACAGTGGCCAGTTCAAGGTGAGCGACTTTTGGATCAGGCAAGCCGCGTAACCGGCTGCCACGATCAAATCGCAGTTGAGCCACGTCCTTCTTTCGCTTGTACCAAGTGACGTTGTCAGCGATGCGAGTTTTCGTCAGCAACTGGAAGGCTGGTTCCAATTGTTTGTGGGCATCTGAAAAATACCGTTCTGGGCGAACCGGTAGGAATTGAGCGAGCCGAGGGTAGTTGATTCGCAATTGCGGCACGCCGCTGAAGAAGTTGATCAGCAAGTACTCGTACAACCGACTGGCGATGGGGCTCTGCTTGTCCAAGAACCGCCAGAGCTCATGATCGAGCGGAGCCGTGTACAGGGCATTGAGATTGTCGAGGTACCAGCTGCTGAGCCAGAGATGGTTCGTGTCAGCGATGCTGCCGTCTGGCAGCGTCTCATTCACGAAAACCACCGTCTCGTAGAGATGCATCGCCTTGCGGGTGTTGAGCCGTTGCCCGTTGGGTTTGGAATACAGTGCATCGCGGCTGTAAATTGTGAGGCCCGCCGTCGCTTCGATGGCTCCCTTCAGGAGCTGCACAATTTTCCCTGAAGGTTGCACTCCCAACCGAGTGCAAAGATTTCGCCACGTCCATGTGACGGGATTGGCGAAGGGCAACCCTTGTTCGGTGATGAGACTCAAAAACGCCAAGTGAACCGAACGGGACAATCGGCCTGGGTACAGTGTAGCCGTGCTGCGAGCCGTCCGAAAAACGAACTCCAAAGTATTCTCACCTCGTGTCGTTGTTCCCTTGCATTCAAAGCCGTCGAGATTCTTGAGTCCCTTCGTATGCAACGCAAACAGCGGCAGTCGCAGCAAGTTGGCTTCGGCGACAACCGACTGCCTTTCCGTGACGGCGTTGGCACCGATGGTTGCAGGTTTGGTCTCGTCATGGATTGAAGGCATAGGAAGGAAGTGTTTTCACGCACTTGTTCCCTCAGCATACCGCGCCGCGAGTTGTCAGTTGTCCACAGTCACCCATCACACCCGCGTGTGTAATAGAGAGAATATAGATAATGTCGGGCCACAAAAGGCTTGATTGGCGGCTCAACGAAGCGTCATTCCATCAGCCCGACTCGGTTCCAAGTACACGCTTCCTCGGTTTCAAGTACACGGTTTCTCGGTTCCAAGTACACGCTTTTGCTCGCACCGACTCGGTTCCAAGTACACACCCCCACTGTGGGAAATCATTCACCAGAGCAGTGATGACTTGCTGGTGGTGATTGGCGGTCTTCCCGCGATTGCGCATGCAATGAATCGTTTTGACGATTCAGGTTCGTCTACAACGAGCGAAAAATCTGCAAGAGGTATCTGACTACTAGTTTGATCTGAACTTCAAACCAACGCGATCGTGGAGCGTCTGGCGGCATGATTCATCAGGCGTTGCCTGTAGCTGATCTCGGCCGGGCCATTCGGCTATCACAAACACTTCCCTACTTTTCCCGCTCGATTCGGTATTTGGGCAAGTGCTTTCGCAGAATGTCGTTGACGACATCGGATCGTTCGCGGCCTTCAACGCGAGCCGTGATGTGAAGCTGCTCATTGAGTTCCCGGTCGAGATACAACGTGCAGCGATCGCGGAGTACCAAAGCCTTCGTCCGCGACTTCTTGCTTGTTTGACGCGGTGACAAAGCCTCCGCGGGAGTCGGCTTTGGTTTAGCCTCCGGCTCGGGAGTGGGTGTCACCGACGTTTGGACGTCTGGAACGCTTGCAGATGTCTCCTGCACCGGCCGTTCCGTACGCTGCAACAGCAGCGAACTACCCAATCCGGTGTTCTTCGTGGTCTCCATAGAAAAAGACTTCTTTGGTGAAATCCAAATACGCTTGGGCACCCGAGCTGTCGGGAGCATAGTCGAGCACGGACAGCCCTCGACTGTGGGCTTCCTCGACCTTCACGTTCAGCGGAATTGAAGTGCGGAAGACAAGTTCGCCGAAATAGTCCCGGACTTGCTGCTCGACCTCTTTGGCAACGTTGGTCTTTTGCACTTTGGTGAGCAAGACTCCCCCAATCCGCAGAGTCTTGTGCTCCATATGCTGTCGGATCTGTTGAATCAATTCTTCCAAGTGGCGTACACCCAAAATACTCCAAACACCTGGGTCAATTGGGACGAAGACCTCATCGACGTAGTTCAGCACATTGACGTTCAACAGAGTGCGTTGCGGCCCCGTGTCGATGATGACAAAGTCGTAGTTTTGCTCTTCAACGGCGAGTGCCCGCTTGAGACGCATCTCGCGGCCCAAGCCAAGCCGCCCAGCGGAATCCGCCATCGCCACGTTGACCTCCGCCAGTGACGAATCGGCAGGCAACAAATGCAGATTCTCGTAGTGCGTGTGCCTGAGGGCTTCCTTCACCGGGATGTCATTCAGAAAGACATCAGCCAAGGTGTATTTGCCGGGCTTCCCGTCCGCGAGCACGGCCGTGGTATTCGCTTGGTGATCGACATCCACCAGCAACACGCGCTGCCCAAATTGCGATGCTAAATTGGCCGACAGGTTCAAGGCACTGGTAGATTTCCCACTTCCCCCTTTTTCATTGAGCCATGCGATGCGTCGAGTCATAGATCAGACGTTTGGACGTCGATTGTCTCTGAAACGTCTGAAGCGTCTAGGACGTCCCAGGCGTCTGGAGCGTCTGAAAGCAACGAAACGTCTGAAACGTCCTGAACTCCTGAGTGGAGTCGAACGTCTGGACGCTTAGAACGTCTGGACGCTCTGAGCGTTTGGAATTTCTGGTTTCGGGCAACGACCGACATGGAAGATGACAGCCGCTGTTCTGGCCGTCGCAGCACGACAAAGCAATCCGTCTTCGAGCTGAGCGCTTCCGCATCCCGATCATTGTCGGTCACGTACTCAATTCGATCGTTTGACGAGGAATGCGTTCGAGCTCTTGGAGGATGAAGTGGGGGAGTCATTGATGGTGTGGATAAGTCATTTCTAGCCTACCACAGAAGAAGACAAGCGTCTAAAACGTCTAAAACGTTTGAAACGTTCAAGACGGGGGTTTCGTTGAGATGTTTGAACGCTTGCCTTGTGAGCCGAACTGGTATAGCGTGCCGTCGCCTTGCTTTGGGCTTCTGATGGAAGCGGTTGAAGAAGTCCAAACTTATTCGAGCATCATTGTCGTCGGGGCCGATTGCATGACAAGAGCTAGTCGTTCGCAACATTGGCAATTCGAGCGGCGCGGGAGAGCGTCAATTGGATCTGCACTTCGACTCAAAGTTACATAAGATTTGGATGGACAATGGGCAAAGTCGAAAAGAAGGCGGCAAAGCGTAAAACGCGAGAACACGAGATTGCCCGACGAGAAACTGAAAGGCGTCTTTTTAATCAACGGGTAAATAGGTTTTCTTCAGTTTCTCCTGCCAATATCAACGTTCTTAAGCAGTCTCCTGCTAACGTGATTGAGAATGTTCTAACGTCACATGCTGCAAAGCGAACTCTGCCTTCTCCGCTCGATCGAGCTTTCCCACGGATCGATCGGTGCACATGGTTTGCTCCGCCCGATCAATTTACGAAATCGTTCGCAATCGAAGCTAAGTGGGCATTCGCGCGGCTTGGCGCTCATCATATAAAACTTAATGCGCTACTTAGCTTCCGCCGCAGATTTGCAAAACACCTCATTCTCAACGACCTCGACGAGGCCGCATCCACGCTCTCAACATGCATCCAGCGTTTTGGTGTAAGTACGTGGTCTATTGAAATGGAGCTTTTGCTTGCGGAATTCCGAGGTGGGTTTGAAGCCAATCGAGAATTGCTATCGCGCATACTCGAACGGCCACTCCATCACAACGAGCGACTGATGGCCGAGTTCGCAAGTCAACGTGTAGACGAAACTCTATCACCGAACCAGTACACCCGCACGATTAATGCTTTCATTACCGGTGGTGATTATGCGTCGCAACACGTGTCACTTCCATTCTTTCTGCGGTTTTCATTGTTACCTGCATACGCCCAATCTGGCGTGATTTCCCTCGAACACGCCTCATATTTACTATACGCATTTTCAACTCGTCCTTTGATCGACCATTACCTTATCGGCATGCGTCTTTTGCGGCATCTCTTCTGCAACGACCAAGAATCGGCATTCGAGGGGATTGACGGGGCAGATCAATTGGCCAGAATCAGGGATGTCGACACTGATGCTCTGCTGAGCTGCGCCTTCAGCAGGGTACGTCCGTCTTTGTCATCAACCGTTTATCACGGATATCGGCTGTATGCAGAAGGCCAGTACGCCGCATTAATTGAACTGGCATCTGCGCAGATCGCGCAAGACCCGCTCTGCTTCGCATGGTATGAATTGCTGGCAACAGCGACATTGCAGACGCGATCTTCACTCCCTGACTGCCTTCCAGAACAGTCGCACGCTAAAGAACTACTTGAGACAATCCATCGTGTACTAAGCTATGACGAGGATGTTGAAACTGCAATTCCTGCGCTCGTAAAGGCAAGCACTGCACTCGAAGGGACTCCTCTCGGATACCAGATCACCGGTTTTTGCTATCGTATCGCTCGTCCAAAAACATATCGCAGGCAACTGATATCGGCCGTGTATGGATTGGCTATTGCACCCACGGCAGTGGCCTTTCTTTCGGAGCCTGTTCGTTCTAGGGCATTGAAAAGCCTAAGTCTCAATGCAATGCCAGAATCAAACGTACTCGCTACACAATTGTGTCGACATCGTGACATGGTGGCTGGTAGTAACAGCGCACTTCCGACGGAGCCAACATTTGCGCTCCTTCTTCTCGCGGAAATCGAACAGGGGCGAGGTGAGTTCCAGTATGCACTGGACAAGTACAATTCACTTCTGCTTCAGACACTACCGGCCGATCGAGTCGCGGAAGCGATCCGTGGGGCCTTTGCCTGCCTTTTAGAAATGCGCAGATTCAACGATGCTGCTAACCTCGTAGCATCGACGTCACTGCCGCCGATTGCGCTGTTTTGGCTCGTTGACATTGACACGGCTGCCGCGGCCTACACACAGGATTCAGATTCTGTCGACCACAAATCAATCGGATGGCCGATTTTGTTCATGCTCCAATATAAGATGGGGAATGTTTCAATTGAAGATCTCTTCACCGTGTACGCCAATTTCATTGGAACTACGGGCGTTGTCCGTCCCAGTCAAATTGGACACAATGGAATCCACAAGTATGGATGTCCGCAATTTCGCTTTTTTCTCAGGTGGGTGTGCCATCAGGACTTGTTAGATTCCGACATCGAATACAGTAGTACGACAGACGTCGAAGGTGAACGAGTAGCAATTCTGCAATTGCTCCAAGAGATCGACCCAGACAATCTGGTGGCATACGCGAACGAGATCTCACAACTGCAGCAACAGCTCGCAGTGCGCAAAGCAATGCGGCATGTAGCGAAGAGTAAAATTCATTTCAATGCAGAAGGGATCGAGAAATCGCTCGGAGTTACCTACAGTGAGCTCTTCGACCGATATTGTGCTATGACAAGGCTGACGGAGGGATCGCGGAAAAGCGTCGAATTGCACTGGGACACACACGGCTCGGGCCAAGATTTATTTGCGGAGGCGCCAGAAGTCCTATTCCGCGATTTGTTTGCGACGCTTCACTACGCTTTTCTTTGGAGTAATGAATACGGTCTAGACTCATACTTAAGCGTCCGCATACGTCACCAAACAATCAAGGGAGCGCTTCGCAGCATTTTCGATCGGTCTCACTTGGTCACGGAGACGGAAAATGGAGTATATGCGAATAATCCGGTCTGGAACGCTGAATTGTCTGCTTTAGCGGACGATGTCGGCGAACAGGTTCAAACTGCGCTAAAAACGTTTTCTAAAACTATCGATACGATCATTGGAGCGGTTTCGAATACTTGGATGCGCATTCGCGGAGCTCCTGATGGTCAGTATGGATTGTTTGAAATTTCATTCACCGAGGGCGAAGTAGATGTATATCGAAAGCGGTTGGAGAACGTAACGTCGATGTTTGACTTCAACGATTACTTATTTGCCCGTTTGAAGGAGCGGCTCGGTCTCTGCCTAGATTCGATTCGAACTGTATTTCGAAATGACCTGCGCCTCAGTTTTGAAATGGCTTTGCAGACGCTTCAAGTCTCAATTGCGGCCATTACAAATGGGCAGGCGCCGTCAATCAATACAGCCATTACTCATTGTCGCACCGAACTCCAAAATGGTATTGAAGAGGTGTGTGACTGGTTTCAGGTACAGGATGCAGGCCAGCTTGAGGACTTCTCGATTCACACATTGGTGCAAGCTTCGATCGACAATATAAGCAAGTGCTTTCCTTCGTCGACATTTCGCTGCGATGTGAATTGCGAGCATGATTTGCGGTTCAAGGGTAAGTGCTTCATTCCACTTTGGTACGCGTTTTTCCAGGTATTTGAGAATGTTGTGACCTATGCGGGCGAAGAAAGCGCCGACACAAAGCTGCAAATCACTAGCGACGATGAGTTTATCACCTTTGAGTTTACGAACCCGCTCGGTGGTACTCAATCCGAAACCGCGGTGGAAGCGACATTGGAAGAGAAGCGCAATTACCGGCCAGAAATGATCAGACGGGAGCGTGGGTCAGGTTTCCATAAACTGAGAAAGCTTATTCGTACCGACCTCGGAGACGACGCAAATCGCGTAGACTTGAGTGTTGCTGGACGGATATTCACAACACGTTGCCAGATTAGAAAGAGTGGCGTGATAACATGAGAATACTTGTCGCCGAAGATGACAAGAATAAGATCGCACATGTGTCTCGTCACGTTAGTGGGGTATGCAACGATAATGGTATTGACGTAGAAGTTGTTACAGCCACATCATATCGCAGTTGTATCCTTGCTTGCGTGCAACGTATACCGGACGTGCTGATTCTGGATATGACGATGCCGACATTTGATGTTGCACTCGATGAACCTGGCGGTCGACCAAGGCATTTCGCCGGGCGTGACATATTGCGAGAGTTGCATCGGAGGTCAATTATCATTCCAACGATCGTCTTCACAGGCTTCGACGTCATCGGAGAAGGGGACGAGCAGTGCACTCGTGCAGAGCTAACGGGGCAATTGAAAGAACTATTCCCGAGTGCGTTTCGAGGCACCGTATTTTACAGCACCTCTGAAAGTGGCTGGAAAAATGAAATGACAGCTCTCCTCTTGCCATTATTGTGAGACACAGCATGGTAGCGGTATTGATAATCGAAGACGACGAGGCCAAGCTTAGGCGGATTAGGAAAGTTGTGCATGACGTCGGAGAGAATCGAGTTGTGATTGCGGAAGCTGGCAATTGCATAGATGCTATAAGGTGGTGCCAGTTTAATCATTGTGACATTCTGATCCTAGATCTCCAAATACCACTTCGCGATGATGAGTTACCCGACAAGAGTGGTGGGGAAGCGTTCCTTCAAAAGCTTGTTCGAGCGGACTCAAAATGCTGCACTCCGTCGCAAGTTGTCGGACTTACAGCATTTGAACAGCTTAGGGAGGAGTTCCGATCGCATTTTGAACGCGAAGGGTGGGTTATTGCGAGATACGAGCACAGTTCACGTGATTGGGAGGAAACCGTCTCCAGTGCCGTGCGACGCGAGTTGCTCGTAGCGAGCGGGAGTCCACGACGCGGGTTGCTGCTAGCATTGCATGGAATCCGGACGACGGCCGAATGGCACCGCACTATTGCTGATATCGCGCAATCTGAGAACTGGATATGCCCGATCCAGAAGATGTGGTACGGCCAATTCTCCATATTCCAATTCTTGTCGCCATTTGCAAGATCTGCCAAGGTCTACTGGTTTAGGTCACGTTATACTGAAATCCTCACCGCTTACGAGGGACGATTCGTAGCAGAATGCCTTCCATCGGTTGTGGCGCACAGTTTCGGCACTCTTATTCTTGGAAATGCATTGCTAAAGTATAAGGATATCAGGGTTGATAGTGTGATTCTGTGTGGCTCAATCCTGCCTCGCGATTTCCCGTGGGATGTGCTAATTGAGAATGGGCAAGTGCAACGAGTACTGCATGATGTTGGAAAAAACGACCATTGGTCTGCTATCTGCTCGCTCATTATTCCGGGAACCGGATCGTCTGGTCGGAATGGGTTTAGTCGTTCGTCTCCGTATATGATACAAGAATATCACAATCTGTCTCATAACGATTTCTTCGACGGTCGCCAGATGCAGAAGCACTGGTTTAGCTTTTTGAACGCAGATCACTTAAAGACTGGGGCAGGGAACACTGCGAGGGTCGATTGGAGTTACGGTGACCATCCGTATGTTACTCCTTTCACATCGTTGGCCGTGTTCATTCTTCTTGTTAGTGTTTTAGTGTCTTGTGCGTATGTTTGTGGAAAGGTGTTTACGATTATTGTGGAGGTGTCGGTTGTCGGAATGTTTGAAGCCATTCGGACTTTGTTTCAGTAAGATGGTAGGGCCGTTCTCAACATTTTGGACCCGAACAATTGTTACGACTTGGGCTTGCACGGCCACACCGGGCCTCTCTCTGTGCATCGGTCACATCGAGCGGTGCGCCTATCGACGGCGGAATCGAAAATGTGTCTAGTGTTTTGAAGGGGTCTCAGTCAAGCTCTCATTCCTAGCACCGTATCTCAATAATGAAACTACATCGTATTCGATGGTAGTATGAGTTTTGTGCCGCGAGGCTGAGCGACGCAGGGCAACCGCAATGCTTGGTTCCCGTTTGATGTCTGCATTCCTTGGGAGGGGAAGTGCTGAAACAATCACCACTGACGGCGAGTGGCGATTTCGATGAAGCATCGACCCCCACGGGGGCGACCCGGTTGACCTCAGAGCCGTCGAGTGGGAAGGTCGGGTCGCGGTCGCGGCATATTGAAGATCGTGAAATCCGCATTGAGAAAGCACCGGACGTCATGTCCGGTGCGGTTTTTAGCGAAGAGTTCGAAGAAGCTCGTCTCGTGTGAGGTCATCTGGTTCAACTCCACTTGGCAATTTGACGACTCGCACTGACGCTTGGTAGATCAGTCTTTCGGCAGCCGAAACCATCCCATTTTGACCGGCCTCGTTGCCGTCAAACATCAAGATCAGCTGGCGACCGGTGGCGGCTAGGATTGCGACTTGTTCGTCGCTTACTGCGGCTCCGAACGTCGCAACCGTGTTGGGAAATCCAGCTTGGAACAGGTGGTACACCTTGAATGGCCCTTCGACAACAATCAGCGGTCGTCCCTCGGTGTTTTGTAGAGCTTCGGACAAGCCATAGACCAGCCGATTTCGGGGGAAGTCCGCCGGGAACTTGTATCGCGGCTGTTCATCTGGTGTGCCATCGTTGACCTCGGAGTCTCCGGGCCAACGGCCCAGATAGCCGATGGGGTGGGCACCTTCCAATCGCGGATACGCGAATACCGGAATGGCGACAAACCCTGCAAGTAATCCCTTCTTGCACAGTCCAAGGCCGAAGCGATGGATCGTTTCCGGCGTCAAGCCGCGTTGAAACAAGTACGGCACGTTCGGATCAAGGTTGAGAAAAAAGCGGAGGGGCTTGAGTGGGGATAGGACGGGAGGTATCGTTGGGCTGGTGTTTTCACCAATGGCCCCTTGCGTTGTTTCCTTGCCGGGACTCGCAGGGGTCATTTCTTTTTGTCCAGCCTCTGATGGTTGACGTGATCTGTCGTTGGGTGGTTTGCTTTTTTGCAGTGTCAGCCGTTCCGCAAAGTGCTCAGCAAACCAAAAACGAACGTGGTTGTTGTCGTAGCCCGTGATGGCTTTCACCAATTCGATGACGTCGCCACCTCGTTGGCAATCGCCGAAGCAATGCCAGAGCCATGTCCCATCCTTGCAGTTGATTTTGAATTGCTCGGGATTGGGACTCGGGCCATGCTGATGACTCGGTAGGGGACAGACACCGGTGAATGTCCCTTTCCTAGCCGTGAACCGCTCGGCGATTCCCAGCACTGCAAGTACATCGGGGATCGGGATCTTTTGTTTGACCTCGGCAAACGAAACATAGGGTCGCTCGGCCATTCTGCTTGCTCCTATTCTGCGGTGTGAGAGAGTGGGAAAGAACAATCACTTTCACCGTACACTGATTTCGAGAGACCGTCGAAATGCGGAAACCATGCGACTACTCAACTTGACGCTGATGCCAATGAAAAAGCCGAACCAACGGGGTTCGGCAGGGGAGAGAACAATTTCGCAGGGTGAAGGCTTTGCGCCTTGATCCTAGTCCGCTATTTCTCAGTCAACCGTTCTGTCTTCGGACGCATTCGGGGCAGAAGCCGATAAAGTTCGCCTGTGGCTGGTGGCGAGCGAATTCGATTTCAGTCCAGCCTTCCTCCATCGCCTCTTCTTCAGTGACGATTCCTTCCCCAGCATCACATTCGTAGCAAACGAGACTGAACGGGGGCTCGGGTTGTCGATCTGCGGCCGTGCGACGAAGGACTGATGTGATGTAGATGTCAGTCGCCTCGGGGGAGTGTTGGGAAGGATAGAATCCGTCCTTGGCGAACCAGCATTTCAGGGCGAAGGCGAGTTCCCTCGCAGTCGCATTGTCCTCGTCTTTCATCGCTTGAAACATGTCGAGAAAAGTTTGATTCGGGTCCATGATTTGGCTCTTGGGTAATTAGGGGTTACCAAAAAAAGTGCCGAACCAACGAAGGTTCGGCAGGGGAAAGAACATTGAAACGCAGTGAAGACAAGCAAAGCGTCAAGCAGCACTCGCTTCGGCGATGACATCATTGAGCTAAGGCCAACAATCCTGCGGCCTGACGATCCGCCTCAATGCGGTCTCCAGCGTTGGTCAGTCGACCAGCCAGACGCGTCAAGGCATCCACAAGAGCGAAGACCGTGAAGCGTCCTTTTTGCTCCGCGACTTGCAACGCTTCTTTGGCCAACGATCGATTGATGCCGGACTTGGTCAACGTCTTCATTGCCTCCTCGGCATCACTGCCAAGAGTCGATTCCACGGCCTTCTGCATCATGCGGACAAAGCCATCTCGTCGCTGGTCTCGCAATTCGACCAAGCGCAATAGTGTCTGGCGAATCTGCCCCAGGGCGTTATGCACTTTGGCCGTGTGCTTACGAGAAAAATCGACAACGTCCACGGCGTCCCAGACAATGTGGTTGGCACAAACGGCCTGGAACCAGAACGTCGAGATCCCGACAGACCGTTTGCCAACTTCGCTGTTCCAAACGAAGAAACCGGGTGCGAACGCTTCGCCGCCGATCTCCGCCCAACCAGTGGGGTCGATCAAGAAGCAGAAAATGTCCTGCTCACCGGCATACAAACCCGTTCCACCGGAAGCTGCCTTCTGTGGCTGCTGAAAATCCGTGGCGAACTCCTGAATGACTTGCAGCAACTCGGTATTCCAGAGCCGGGTGTAGCTGGCTCCGTGAATCGACCGCACGATCTCACCCGTGGTGAGCAATTGCAGCGGTTTATTGCCGACAGGTATGGTCTCGCGAAAGACTTGCGTCGCTGTGCCGGGCGAGAGCCGATTGACTGTCTCTTTGCTGACACCGGACAAACCGCAGAGTTGACTGAAGCTCCAATCATTCATCAGAAAGGCACCGTCGGTGCCAACCTGCAGGGACAAGCGACCGTCACCGGCGGTGGCGGTCAGCGCCTGCGGCAATTGCCAGCGATCCAACGACGCAGTCTTCTGCGTCTGGCAGTGTTGCACTAATTCGGGCAGGGAAGCAAAGCATTCATCGGGTGATCGGCGGAACAATTCATTGTTTGCAGCAGTAAGATTCGACATCGGTAGGGTCTCCTGGGGTGACGGGGTACGAACGAAAAGTTGGTTTTCAAAGAACCACCACATTGACCGTAGCGCGAAATTCGCGACTTCGTCAACTTGCAGTCATGAAGCCGACGACCACTATTGACTTATGTTCGAAAATCAATCAGCAGAGTTCATGCGCGATCTAAAAGTTGTTCCGTGGAGAAACGAACGCGACTAGCGCCTTTTTTTGTTCTGTGGCATGCTTCAGATAAAGTGGGTTATCTGAAGCAAAACTATGAGACAGAAAGGCACAAGAAAAAGTAGGGAATCAGGTGCGCGCGACCATCGCTTGATTACGGTTGGCGAGACGCCCCCTGCGTTTGGCGGGTCACGCAAGTTGACGGAAGGTCAGTTGCGTGTCGTCATGGGGCAGGCGATTCGGAGTTGGCTTGGACGAACGCCATCTGAGTTCACGCGGGCAAGCTACGCTCGCGACCTTCAACAGTTCCTGGCATTCACCGGCATTGATCCGGTTCAACTGGAGGAGTTGACGCGCATTCGTCCGGAACATGTCGCGGCTTGGCGAGATGACATGCAGCAGAGGGGGAGTATGAACTCCACCATGCGACGGAAGCTGACCGCGTTGCGTTCGCTGTTTTCGTACTTGCAAGTCTACGGCTACCTGGGAGCGAACCCGGCGCACAGCAAGTTTGTCAAAGCTCCTGCGGTGCCGCGTGACGGAAAGACCGTCGGTTTGTCACCAGCGGATTGCAGACGCCTGCTTGACGCTCCTGATGCAAACACGCTTGCGGGTATTCGTGATCGGGCAATGCTCGGCGTGCTGGCCTACAGTGCGTGTCGGGTTGGCGAGTTGGTCAGACTCAAGGTGAGCGACTTCAAGACTCATGGCGAACACCGCGTCCTGGGGGTGTACGGGAAAGGCGGAAAGGAACGTACCGTTCCGTTGCATCTTGAGGCCGTCGAACGATTGGCCGCGTGGTTGGAGTTGTCAGGTATACGTGATGACCGGGACGGCCCGCTGTTCCGACCGGCGATGACGCCACGAGGAAGAGGGCGCGACGGCTTCCAAAGAAGACATCTCACGACGCGAGCGGTCGAACATCTGGTGCGACGGTACGCTCACGATTTGAAGCTGGATGCGGCCGTGACTGTCCACTCGTTACGAGTGACAGCACTGACCACGGCACGGGAAAGGGGAGCGGACATTATCGATCTGCAAGACTTCGCCGGACATTCTGATCCGCGAACAACTCTGATGTACATTCGCTCGCGGGATCGATTGAGTCAGTCGCCAGCGTACGTGTTGAAATACTGACCGTGGGAAAGTGTGGCCTCACTTCGCTTGGCTCAGTACCATGATTGAAATCGGATGTGAAACCGGGGTGGGGAAAAGCACTTCTTGCACATTCACCGAATAAGGAATAGGGTGTAAGCATGCGAAAAGTAAGATTTGCCGAACTCAGTGAATCCGTGCGAACATTCCTCGATCAAGTCAATCGCGGCGAAGGGCTGTTGGTCGAGGATGAGCGTGGCTGCGCCCGCTACGGGGTGATTCCGTACGAAGAGGCGACGATGTCGGAACAAGAAGCGGCTTGGCAACGCATCGAGCGGCTACAGAAGAAGGCGGGCCTTGCGATGCATGTGCAGGGGGCCACGGAAAGCGACGTCGATCAATTACTGCAAGAGAAGTAATGGGCCGGGCGTTGCCGCCGGATTCTGATGGTCATCGTTTTTGACACCAACGTCTTGATTCCGCTCATCATTGCGGCGAGTCGTTCGACTCGTCTTTTTCGTCGTCTGCGGGCCAGCGGACACAAGGTGGCGACCTCACTGGAAATTCTTGAGGAAGCTCGGGAAAAGATGCTGACCAGCCCGACGTTGCGGAAGTGGCTGGATCTGTCCGATGACGAAATCGTTCAATTTCTGGAGGACTTGGCCACGGTATGCGTGGTCGTACCCGGATTGATCGGTGTGCATGGAGCGGTTGTGGCTGATCCCGATGATGACAAGATTCTCTCGGCCGCTGTGGAGAGTCGTGCCGAGTACATTATCTCTGAGGATCGACACCTGCTCAGCCTCGGAACGTGGCAGGGCATCCAGATTCTGAATCGAGATGACTTTTCAGCCGAATTGGATCGCCTTGGCGTCCCGTAGACGTAGGCATGCAGACGATCACAACCGTGGCCGCCGCGTTCGCGAATTCTTCCAGACTTCTCTGAGTTGGTGTACGTTGCATTCATGACACTATGCGCGACGTAACCCGCGACAACTTTGGCTTTCTGGTGGCCTATGTGCTGCCTGGGTTCGTCACGCTGTGGGGCGTGAGCATCTTCTCGGGAACGGTACGAAGCTGGTTGGGTACGTCCTCCGAGCAGAGTCCGACCATTGGGGGCTTTCTGTACGTGACCGTCGGAGCTGTCGCGGCGGGCGTATTGGTGAGCACAATTCGCTGGATGCTCATTGATCGTCTACATCACCTCACGGGCATACCAGAACCGAAGTGGGAATTCGCTCGCTTGGGTGACAAGCTCGCTGCGTTTGAACTGCTCGTTGCGGCCCATTACCACTTCTACCAATTCCATGCCAACATGCTGGTGGCGGTCGCGTTCACGTTCGTTGCCTATGCCGTCGCCACACCGCTTCGCGGACTGCATGGGATTGAGGTTGTGCTGAGTTTCGTCATTGTCGAGTTCGTCCTTTGGATTGGATCACGCGACACGCTCTGGAAGTACTACGAGCGGACATCCGCATTGATGAATGGCGAGAACGGGATCTCGAAGTCACTACCGACGCCGTAGTGCGTAGAAACCAAATTGCAGACAGCACGGTCGTTGGTAGAATGCCATCGCCAGATCTTGGGATGCCGACGCAATTTGTGCGTCGGCATCATTTCACCTGAACGAAGGAAATTCGCGGCGAGGCTTTTGGGTGAGTCGCCGTCACCCTGACAACTTGAAAGACGCGCGTGCGTCAAGAACTGCTTCCAGACAAAGCCGCCAGCTTGAGCCGCAAGGCTCTTGAAGATGAAAGCAGCCTTGGACCGCGCCCCCGCAAGGGGGCGTCGGCCTTGTGCTGTTTCATCTTGCCCCCTGGCGGGGGTGTCTGGAGCGGCCGGGGTTCGGCGCCCTTTTTCTTTTGGCGTTGGCTCCAAATGGCCGTGGGCAGTTCGCGTTCGCGAACCTGCGAAGCACGGAAAGTGATTGTCGCTTTCCAAACTGTCTGAGCAGCCCACTGCTCATCATCCGCGACAAGGAGCATGCCATGACCAACGGGATCGGCCACACGCAACCAAAGACAAAGCCACCAGTGTCTAAGAAGCCCCAAGGAAAGGACGACAAGAGAAAGTCGAAAGGCAAAGCCCCGGCTCAATCCAGTAAGGAATGAGATGGAATGCGAGGCATCTGCGATTCGTTGTTGGCACCGGCCCAGAAACAAAAATGGCCGCGAGCAAAACGCTCGCGACCAAGCTGCACATAACCGTCTGGTTCAATACCCCTATCCGTGCGTGGAAGTTCAGCCGGCCTCGGGACGTTTTAGCCAACCGACCACAGGAGTCCCGCCGAAAGAGCGAGTTACCCGTGGCCAAGCGACCGTTACGTGCTGGGGAGTATTCTGATCGGGGACAGGGCAGACTTCAAGAAAAAAATGCAAATTTGCCACTTGCATTTCCAGAGTCCCCGGTCAGAATGATGCCAAGCCAACCAGCAGACCACAGGTGCCCCGCATCCCGTGGTCTGCTTTTTTTGTTGGATGCACCCATGACAACTGCATTGGCTCACTCTGGTCAGCGGTCGCACGAGGAGACGGAACTCGCTCCACGGCCCCCTCTGCTGACGGCAACGGAAGTTGCCACCATCCTCGTCGTCTCTGTTCGCACGCTGTGGCGACTGGACGCGAGCGGCAAGCTACCTCTGGCGGTCACGATTGGCCGTTCCAAACGCTGGCGTGGAGAAGAACTCACCGCCTGGATCAACGCTGGCTGTCCCCGTCGCACCGCGTGGTGTTGGGGTCGTTCTGGCAAAACCTTGTCGACACGTAATTCTTCCACGTACTGACTTCTTCCTTGAGGAATATCCAAATGGCCAATGTCTTCAAACGCACCTACTGGGCAACCGATCCCAAGACCAACAAACGTATCCGGCGACGGACCAAGAAATGGTACGGAAAGTATCTCGATCAAGACGGCATTCGTCAGCGTGTAGCGCTCTGTTCCGACAAAGCCGCCTCGGAGGAAATGCTCGCCGAATTCAAACGCAAGGTGATGCGAGGGAACGCCGGTCTGACCGACCCCTTTGAGAAACATCGCCAGCGGCCCATCGGCGAGCACGTCGTTGCATTCCGGAAACACTTGGAAGCGAAACGAAACTCGGCAGGTCATGTGAACACGACCATTCAGCGGGTTTCGGCTTTTTGCGATGCCTGCTCCTGGCGTCAAATAGGAAACATCAGTGCGTCTCGCGTGGAGTCATACCTTGCCGATCAGCGGGCGGCGGGGATGAGTGTCGCGAGCAGCAACCACTACCTTCGGGCGATCAAGGGATTCGCTCGCTGGCTCACGCGGGATCGAAGAATGGGCGACAATCCATTGCTTCACTTGTCGTGCATCAATGGTGAGGATGACATTCGGAGAAGACGTCGCAGCCTGTCCGAAGAGCAGTTCGGTCTCCTGCTTCAAGCAACTCACAGTGGCCCGGCAGCGTGTGGGTTGACCGGTGCTGAGCGATACTTGCTCTACCTCACGGCAGCGTTCACGGGACTGCGTGCTCGCGAGTTATCCAGCCTGTCCGAGTCGAGTTTCGACTTGAACGCGAGTCCACCCACAGTCACGGTCGAAGCTGGCTATTCGAAGCGTCGCCGACGAGACACGCTGCCGGTTCATCCTGCTTTGGCGGAACGGTTCGCCGAATTGTTTGCTCAACGGCAGAGAGAGCGACGAGCCATGACTACGGACGTGAGCATCTCCATCCTCCCACAGTCTTCAGACACGAACGTCGAACCGCTCTGGCCGGGGGAGTGGGCGAAGAATCGTCATGGTGCGGAAATGATCCGGCACGATTTGGATTTGGCTGGCCTGCCATTCGTTGATGAGCGCGGCGAAGTCTTCGACTTTCATGCATTGCGTGGCCAGTTCATCACGCAACTCGGACGCAGTGGTGTCTCTCTGGTCGAAGCTCAGAAGTTGGCTCGGCACTGCGATCCACGTCTCACCGCCAACCACTACACGCACCTTTCGGTGCATGACCTCACGCAGGCGGTGAGCCGGATCGCGGCACCGCGAACACCGATCTCAAACCGTGGGACTGAATCAGCGACGGGAACCGATGATTCACTGGCCCACCCACTGGCCCAAACTTCTGTCAATCGGCGTCAATCCGTGTCAGCGGGTGGCAATTCGCCTGCTGCGGTTCAAGCGTCTCAATCGCATTCCGTGAAAAGCAAAAAAACCCTGCGAAACAGGGGTTTTTCGTGCGATTGCTCGTCTGCAATTGCCGCTCAAGAGGATGCCGAAGGTGGGACTCGAACCCACACTCGGGGTGAACCGAACTGGATTTTGAATCCAGCGCGTCTGCCAGTTCCGCCACTCCGGCCTCTGAAAGCGGGCGGCATCATGGGCTGAGCCTGCCAGTCCGTCAAGCCAGTCCGCGTTGCCGAGCCGGGCGATCACTTTTCTGAAACGTTGCGCTTGACATCCCCGCCTTCAATTGTATTATTGAACTAATACAAGTGTCTCGGCTCCAGCCGGACCCAACTGCTGCGGAACATGCCCGTGCAAATTCACATTTCCATCAGTGACGGCGTGCCGATCTATCTGCAGATCGTCAACCAGGTCAAGTTTCTGGTCGCCTCCGGACGACTCGCGGCGGGCGAGGAACTGCCGCCGATTCGCGGACTCGCTGAGCAGCTTCTGATCAATCCGAACACGGTGGCGCGGGCCTATCGCGATCTCGAAGCGGCCGGCATCGTCGAGAAGCGGCGGACCGCCGGAACCTACGTTTCCGACCAAGGCTCACCGCTCGCCCGGCGCGAGCGGGTCAAGATTCTGACGGAACGGATCGACGCCCTGCTGGCCGAGGCGCGGCACATGGACGTCAGCATCGAAGACGTCTTCAAATTCATTCAACAGCGTCACGCGGCGATGCTCGCGTCCCGTAAAGAGGAGTGATCTCATGCACGATCCATTTCCATCCTCCGCCCCGCCGATCGTCGACATTCGCCGAGTCACCCGGCAATTCGGCACCAAACTGGCGCTCGACGACATTTCGCTGACGGTCCCGCGCGGTGGCGTCTTCGGATTGATCGGCGGCAATGGAGCCGGCAAGACGACGCTCATCAAGCACGTTCTCGGACTGCTCAAGGCTCAGCAGGGGACGGTGCAGGTGTTCGGCCTCGATCCGGTCGAGAATCCGGTCGGTACGCTCGGCCGGATCGGCTATCTGTCCGAGGACCGTGACCTTCCCGACTGGATGCGGGTCGGCGAACTGATGCGTTACACGCAGGCGTTCTTCCCGAACTGGGACGAAGCTTACGCCGAGGAACTGCGCGAGGCGTTCGATCTGGATGCCAAGGCGCGGATCAAGACGTTGTCGCGCGGTCAGCGGGCGCGAGCGGGGCTGCTGGTGGCGCTGGCTCACCGGCCGGAGCTGCTCGTGTTGGATGAGCCTTCGTCGGGACTCGATCCCGTGGTGCGTCGCGACATTCTGGGAGCCATCATCCGCACGATCGCCGACGAGGGACGCACCGTGTTGTTCTCATCGCACTTGCTCGACGAGGTCGAGCGCGTCGCCGATCGAGTCGCGATCATTCACCACGGGCGGATCATGCTCACCGCGCCGATGGATGAAGTCAAAGCGGGACATCGCCGGCTGACGCTGCGATTTGGACAGGCACTTGACCAGCCTCCGTCATTGGTGGGGACGCTGTCCTTTGAGGGACGGGGTGCCGAGTGGACCTACACGTGCAGCGGGGAAAGCGATCAGTTGCGGCGAGCGGCCGAGGCGATCGGTGCCACCGTCGTGGACGACGCGGCGCTGTCGCTCGACGAGATTTTCGTGTCGCGGATTCAGGGGTAAGGCCCGATGGGGGAATAACTGTTGTGGCCGACGCTGCCAGCGTCGGTTCGGATGCTGGCAGCATCCGCCACGGGAAGACTTCTCGATGCGCCAGCCCTCAGACCCGATTTACGAGTGAGGAGACATCAGCATGCGATCCATTCCATTGGCAATGACGTGGGAGGCACTGCAACGCGGGCGGTGGGGTTTGCTGCTTGGTCTGTTGGGGGCGAATCTCATGCCCGTGCTGTTGCTGGCAGCGCTGGGGCACGAAGGTGGGTTCGACCCCGAAGATCACAGCCTGACCGTGATGCACGTCGTGCTGGTGCAGATGAACATGTTCGCGTTTGGGGCCGCCATTTATTCGGCGCAGGGAACTCCGTCACGGTTGTATTCGTATCCAATCCGGACCGAGTCGCTGGTCGCCTGGCACATGCTGTTGGCAATGGCACTCGTCGCGCTGGAGATGTCTGCGAGCACGGCGGTGCTCAACGCCCTGTTCGGTTTGCACTGGCCACTGTGGGGACCGGCCCTGTTCTCGGCGGCGGCTTTGGTGGCGATCCAAGCCACGCTATGGTTGACCGAGAAGTCTGCCTGGCTGCTCTTCGCCATGACCCTCGTCGCGGCAGGACTTGGACTCTGGCTCAAGTCGCGGTTTGGGCCGATGTTTTCTCAGCCGACTCGGCTATGGTTGGAAGTCACGTCGTCAGAAGTCGCGACACTGCTGGCCGTGGTGGCGCTGTCGTATTGGGTTGCGATCATTGGCGTGGCCCGAAACCGTTGTGGCGAGCCGCTCGGTTCCCTCGGCATCGTCGCCTGGTTCGTGCGAGTCTTCGAGGATCCGGAGGTGAGGCTTTCCTTTCGCTCACCCGCCGAGGCTCAATTCTGGTTCGAGTGGCGAAAGAAAGGCTGGTTGGTAACGGGTATAGTCAATTTCTGCCTGATGCTGGGACTGGTTGCCTGGCTGATCTTCAACCGCGATCCAAAGGAGTTGGTCGAAGGGTTCTTGGTGGGAGGCGGGTTGTTGAGCACGCTGGGACTGGCTGTCGGGCTGATCGTGGGGAACGCCGGTCCAAGTGACTCGAATCTGGAAATGGGACACTTTCTCGGAACTCGACCGATGACCAGCGCAGACATGTCACGCACGATCCTGAAGACGGCGGCGCTGAGTGTTCTCATCGCATGGGCTACCTGGGCCGCGGCCTTTCTGATTCTGTTCGGGATCCTGCTGGCGACGCAGACCATGCCTCAGCCGTTTCTTCCGAGCGGCGTGCAGTGGTGGTATTTCCCGGCAACTCTGCTGGGCAGTTGGACGGTGTTGGCCCTGGTGACGTCGCTCGGTCTGGCGGGACGAATGACGTGGATCGGATTTCTGTTCTTCGGCCTGTTTGGGCTGATCATCGCGTTGTGTTTGTTCTCGAAATTCGCGCTGTCTCACGCGGCCCAGTCGCAACTGTTTTATGGACTCATGGCTGCCGGGGGGATCGCGTTCGTGCTGGGAACAGTCTGGGCGTACGCTGCGGCTCTGCGTCGTTCGCTGGTCGGTGGGCCGGTCGTTTGCGCCGCCGCCAGCGTGTGGATCGCTCTCAGCGCGGTCGTCATGCTCGAATGGGTGCGGCATCCCGTCGAGCAGTTTCCTGTCTACCTGTTCACCATTGGCCTGATGGCCGCCGCAGTGGCTCCGCTGGCCACTGCTCCCCTCGCGCTGACATGGAACAGGAACCGATAGAGCCGTTGGGCAGATCTTTTTTTCAACGTACCCCCGTTTCAAAGAGATATTGGCCCAACCAGCAATCACGAATGTGATTGTGGACACATCGGAGTTCAGTTACCTTGAGGCCGCGTCAGCTTTGGAACGTCGTCTCGGGTGATCGAGGTCCGCTTCAGCATGGTGTCCTCCCGCGTGGTCAGACCGATCTTGGATTGCCTGCGGCGGCAAAGGCAGTGGACCTTGGTTTGGATGGTCTGGTGTATTCTCCTCGCCGTCACCACGACCGATGCTGGCGAGTTGCCTGCCGCCCAGCGCATTCAAGTTGAGCCGGCCGCTGTTGAATTGAATGGCACCAACCGTCAGCAGCGGCTCCTCGTCACGGCCGATGTGGCCCACGAGCGGCTCGTGGATGTGACTCATCGCGTTCTGGTCGAAAGCAGCGACCCGCGAGTCGTCCGAGTTGAGGGCGGGCTGGCAGTGGGGGTGGCCGATGGTGAGGCTCGACTGCGGGTGACGAGTGATGGGCTGGAGGCATTCGTCCACGTCCGTGTGCGCGATTTTGTCGGGTATCCCCCCGTCGATTTCGCCAACGATTTGCTGCCGTTGTTCTCGAAGCTGGGCTGCAACAGCGGTGGCTGTCATGGCAAGGCGTCCGGGCAGAATGGATTCAAGCTCTCCGTTTTTGGATTCGATCCGGCGGCAGACTTCGACGCGCTGGTCAAAGAGGGACGCGGACGACGGCTGTCCGCGACCAATCCCGAATTGAGCCTGCTGCTGAGAAAGGCCACGGGATTCGTACCGCACGGTGGCGGGCAGCGACTGAAACTCGGGTCGCCCGATTACGAACTGCTGCTGGCCTGGATTCGTCAGGGGACGCCGGCCGCTCAAGCGGGATCGCCGACGCTGCTGAGGCTGACCGTCAGTCCGAACGATCGCGTGATGGACCCAGCCGGTCGGCAGCAGATTCTCGCGACGGCGCATTACTCGGATGGCAGTGTCCGCGATGTGACCACGGCGGCGGGTTATGCGACGAACGCTTCGCTGATCGCGGAAGTCGATCGGCAGGGGCTCGTCCGAACGGGACAGGTGCCGGGCGAGGCGGCGATCACCGTCCATTACATGGGGCAGGTCGCCAGCGTCCAGTTACAAGTCCCTCGATCGGCTCAGTCCACTCCGTTTGAGTTCCCGAGTCAGAACCGAGTCGATGAACTCGTACTCGCCAAGCTACAAAAGATGCATCTCGTTCCGTCAGAACTCGCCGACGACGCGACCTTCCTGCGGCGAGTCTGGCTCGACACGATTGGCACGCTGCCCACACCCGACGAAGTGCGCGAGTTTCTGTCCGACCGCAGTCCCGACAAACGGGCGAGATGGATTGACCGTGTCCTCGAACGGCCCGAGTACGCCGACTATTGGGCGCTCGTCTGGTCCGACATCCTGCTGGTCGATCGGCAGAAGTTGGGAGAACGCGGCGCTTATGAACTGCATCGCTGGCTGCGCGAGCAATTCGCGCGCAACCGGCCGTATGACCAGTGGGTGGCCGAGTTGATCACGGCGACGGGGAACTCCGGCACGAACGGACCGGCGAATCTCTTTCGGGCGGTCGAGACATCCGAGGAACTCGCCCGCACGATCAGCCAGGCGTTTCTCGGGGTGCGGATCGAGTGTGCTCAATGTCACCATCATCCGTTTGAAAAATGGTCGCAGGACGATTTCTACGGGCTGTCCGGCTTCTTCAACGGTCTGGAACGGAAGCCGATCGCGCCGGGTCGAGTCCACGTGTATCACTCCGGTCTGCGCGAGACTCGGATTCCGTTGTCGAACAAGCTCGTGCCGACGCGACCGCTGGATGGCGTCGTGTTCGCCGAGACCGGGACTGATCCGCGCCGCGTGTTGGCTCAGTGGTTGGTCGCGCCGGGCAACCCGTGGTTCGCGCGGCTCGTGGCCAACCGGTTGTGGAAGCACTTTCTGGGTCGAGGCCTGGTCGAACCGGAAGACGATCTCCGCTCGACGAACCCGCCCACCAACGAGCCGCTGCTCGCGCTTCTCGCCGAACGAATGGCGGGTGGGAAGTTCGATCTCAAGGCACAGATGCGGCTGATTCTGAACTCGCGCACGTATCAGTTGTCGAGCGTCACCAACTCGACGAATCGCGATGACGAACAGAACTTCTCACACCACTACGTGAGGCGGTTGCCGGCCGAAGTGCTGCTCGACGCCATCGGCCGGGCGACCGGCGAACCCGAATCGTTTCCGGGACGACCACCTGGGACTCGCGCGATCGAATTGTGGGACAACCGCCTCCCCTCGTACTTCCTGGAGATCTTCGGCCGCCCCGAACGGACCAGCCCGTGCGAGTGCGGTCGGTCGAGCGAGCCAACCATGTCGCAGGCACTGCACCTGATGAACGCGCCGGAAGTGGAAGCCAAAGTGGCGAGTGCGACGGGACGAGTCGCGCGGCTCATTCAATCCGGGGCTGGCGACGAGGCGGTCACTGACGAACTCTGCCTCGCCGCGCTGGGTCGTCTGCCGCGCGAGTCGGAACGGACAATCGCCCGCCAGTTGTTCGCCTCATCCTCGCGCCGGCCCGCGGCCGAAGACTTCCTGTGGACGCTGCTCAATTCGTATGACTTTTTGTTCGTGAAGTGAGTCCTGCCATGCTTCCTCGATTTTGTGATGGCATCGACCGACGCGGCTTCCTGCGAATGGGTTCGCTGGCGGGGCTGAGCCTGGCCGACGTGCTCCGTCTCCAGCATGCCTCGGGTGCCGACGCGACGCCGAAGAAGGACGTCAATTGCATCTTCATCTTCATCATCGGCGGCATGGCTCATCAGGACATGTGGGACATGAAGCCCGCAGCCCCCGCCGAGATTCGGGGCGATTTCCTGCCGATCAACACGAAGGTACCGGGAATGCAGGTCTCGGAGATCCTGCCGCACGTCGCGGGGGTGACCGACAAACTGGCCATCCTGCGCAGCCTCACGCACGGCGACCCCGATCACACGGCGGGCTATCACGTGATGATGACCGGGCAGCATCCCGGTTTCGGCGGCAACTTCAATCGCAACGTCACCAACAACAACATGCACCCGTCGTTCGGCTCGATGGTGGCCAAGCTCGGGCGCAACTCGGGCTCGCTGCCGCCGTATGTTTCGGTCCCGAACTTCCTCAACAGCGGCGGGCCTTCATTCCTTGGTCCGAGTTACGCACCGTTCGTGATCGAAGCCGACCCCGCCGCGCCGGAGTTCTCCGTCCGCGACATCGTCCTCCCCGAGGGAGTGACCGGCGACCGCAGCCTGCGGCGACAGTCGGCCCTGCGCGCGATCAATCGGTTTGAACAGCGGGTCGATCAAGTCAGTCGGCAGGAACAGTCACTCGACACCTTCTATGAGAAGGCGTATCAGTTGATGACGAGTGCCGCCGCAAAGCAGGCGTTCGACATCAACCGCGAGAGTCTGGCGACGCGCGAAGCGTACGGCATGACCAGCCTCGGACAATGCTGCCTGCTGGCTCGCCGACTGGTTGAGGCCGGTTGTCGGTTCGTCAGCATCGAGAACGGTCACTGGGACACTCACCGCAAGAACACGGAAAGCCTGCGCGACCTGCTCGTCCCCGCGCTGGATCAGGGTCTCGCCGCCTTGTTGAACGATCTCGATCAGCGAGGCCAGCTCGACTCGACCCTCGTGGTGCTGACCACGGAATTCGGTCGCACGCCGCGCATCAACGTGATGGCCGGCCGCGATCACTGGCCGCAGGCGTTCTCCATCGTCATGGCCGGCGGCGGCCTGAAACGCGGCCTGACGATCGGGGCCACCGACAAACAGGCCGCCAGCGTGATCGACCGCCCGATCACTCCGTCCGACATGGCCGCGACCCTGTTGACGGCACTCGGCATCGACCCGGACATCACGCTGCACACGCCGCTGGGCCGCCCGGTGCAACTGGCAGGCGGCGGGCGCCCGGTGCATGAGTTGTTTGCGTAGCGTCGACTCGATCCAAGCATCCGCCACCGAGGCCGCATTGCTTCAAACTCGATGACGAACTTTTCTTCCTTCGTGACCTTCGTTTCCTTCTGTTCCAAGACTCTTGAACAGAAGGAAACGAAGGTCACGAAGGAAGAGAGAGACGGAGGATCGGTGGGCGTTGTCTTTCAACACATTGATTTTCTGATGGCGTGGAGGCTGTACATCTGTTGCATGTGAGGGTTTCCGAGGTCTTCATGGGGTTCATCTTTCTGCCTCTCTCTTTCTGTCTCGTTCCTTTGGATCTGCTGTTGGAATGAGACAGAAAGAGAGAGGTAGAAAGATGAAAGAGGCCCAAGCCTGTGCGGCATGTCACTGGGGGGTTGCGGTGAGCGCGGCCACAATCGTGGAGGGGACTGATGCGTCAACAAACATTTCCGTGTGAAGGCAGGCTAGTCCAAGTCGCGCTTGTTATCTGGCTCTTGGTTCCCTGCATCGCCTTCTCCCAGCAAGTCACGACCGATCCGGCGAGCACGCACATCTTCCCTGCCGGTGGACGGCGCGGCTCGCGCGTGGAGGTTCGAGTCGGTGGCGAGTGTCTGCCTCCCTCGACGCGGTTCCGTTTGTGGGGAGACGGAGTCACGGCTCCACCCGAATTGGGTGATCGCACGTCTGGACAGTACGCGCCGTCGCCTCGACGCAAGCCGGGTGAGCAACAGGTGACGTATCCCCAAGAGTGGCGGTCGCAGGTGGAGATCGCGGCCGAGGCTCCGTTGGGCGTCAAACTCTGGCGTTTGAGTTGTGCTCGCGGAGGAGCCGGGGCAAGGCCGTTCGTCGTGGGCGATCTCCCGGAGTTCATCGAGACCGAACCGAACTCACTGCCGGACGAGGCCCAGCGGGTGGAGTTGCCCGTCACCCTCAACGGCCAGATCGCCGGTGAGAGCGATCTCGATTACTACCGGTTCGACGCGCAGGCGGGCGACGTGGTGCGAGTCGATGTGGCCGCCGCGAGGTTGGGGTCGGCCTTGGATCCGATCGTCGAGGTCTTCGGTCCCGACAGCCGCCGCATCGCCGCGGACGATGTGCGAGTGGGGGCCGACCCCGTGCTGGCATTTCGCGCTCCAACTTCGGGTGAGTATCGGCTGCTCGTGTCCAACGTCACCTTTCGCGGTGGCCCCAGCTACGTCTACCGCATCACGCTCTCGACCGCGCCGCTTGTCCGATTCGCCTTTCCACCGGGTGGGCAAGCCGGCACAACGCGCGACATCGACTTCTTTGCGCTCGCGGGAGACGGCTCGCTGAAGTTGTTGCGTGAGCGTGTGAGCATTCCCGCTGCCAGTGGCGAGTTCTGGATGGGTGGTCCCGTCGGCGCGAATGCCGTGCCGTTGGGGGCTGGCGATCTGCCGGAGGGGCTTGAGATTGAGGGCAACAACTCGCGCGAGTCGGCCACGGAACTCGCGTGGCCGCTGGTGATGAACGGCCAGCTCCAGACGATCGATGACGAGGACTGGTTTCGTCTCAACTGTCGTCAGGCGGTGCCGCTTTCGATCGAGTGCTCGGTCCATCCGAACTGGTCACCCGCGTTGCCAATCGTCTCGGTGACTGATGCCAATGGCGGAGTCCTCGCGTCGGCGAGCGCCGTGCAGGCCGCTCGCGGCAACCTTCGTCTTGAGTGGCGGCCTCCCGCCGATGGGACGTATTGGTTGCGGGTGCGAGATCTCCAACAGGGCGTTCGCGGCGGACCCGAGTTCGTCTATCGCCTGAGCGCGCGTGAGGCCGTCCCCGACTTCGCCCTCTCGCTGAAAGCCGATGTCATCAATGTCGTGCAGGGGGGACGAGTCGATGTCGATGTGACCATCGAGCGGCGAGGCGGCTTTGCGGCACCGGTCGAACTGGTCGTCGAGGGGCTGCCCGAAGGAGTCCGCATCGAAGGACATCAAGTGGCCGCCGGTCAGCCTTCCGCCAAGCTGGCCTTCGTCGCGGACGCGGAAGCTCGTTCCGGCGATGTCACGCTGCAGATCAAGGGCCGGGCCGAGATCGATGGGAAGCCGGTGGATCGCGCGGCGCGGGCCACGCATCTGGGGCATGATGTCGATGGCGTGGGACTGGGCCCAACTTCCGTCGATCACGTGCAACTCACCGTCGTTCACAAGCCGGTGTTCAAGCTCTACTGCAACGAGGCGTACCAGTACGCGCACCGGGGGACGATCCATCGTTACTTGATGGAGGTTGAGCGGCTCGATGGTTTCGACGGCCCGATCCAGTTGCAGATGGCCGACCGGCAGATCAAGGACCTCGACGGCATCGAGATCATTCCGACCACCATCGCGCGTGGCCAGTCGCAGGTGATGCTGCCGCTCGCGTTGCCGGAGTCGATGCACATCAACGTCCAGGCCCACTCGAACGTCTACGCTCAGGGACACGTCGAGTTCCTCGACAAGTTCGGCCAGAAACAGACGCTCCTGGTCGTCTCCACCATGCGCTGCATGATCCGCACGCTGCCGACGGTGGCGAAACTTCGAGCCGAGAATCGCGAACTCACCGTTTCCCGAGACGGCACCGCAACCTGCACGCTGGTCCTCGACCGGACTCCTCATTTTTCCGGCCCCGCGAAAATCGAACTGCTCGACCCCGCCTCCGGCATCTCCGCCGAACCGGCCTCGATCGCGGCCGGCCAATCCCGCACCGAAGTCGTCCTCCACGTCATGCCCTCGACAATGCCGCGACCGCGCACGCTGACCTTTCGCGCGCTCGGGGAGATGGCCGGTGACGTGCAGGTCATCAGCGAAGACAAAGTACTCATCAAGTTCGCGGATTGAATTGTCTCTCCGACCTGGAGACGTGCCAGCAAAGCCGTCGGCCGAAACCGAGATCGGGGTGCGGCGGCACATAAGCTGCCAGGCGACATCACCGCGCATCTCGTTGTGGTAGATTGTCCGAGTGAATTGCGATCAGCAGACCTTTGTCAGAAAGACCCGGTGTCAGGATGCGTGCCAAGAGATCATTTCGATACCGCTCGAAGCGAATGCTTTGGGGTTACCCGCTGCTGGTGGTGGCCGTGGGACCAGACGTCAAACACGATGAGGACCGTGGGATCGCGAGAGGCATCATCGCCATCGGCGACATCGCGGTCGGCGTGCTTGCCATCGGTGGTCTTTCCGCGGGCGTGTTCTCGATCGGCGGGCTCTCGTGCGGTTTGGTCACGGTTGGCGGCGTCGCCCTCGGCGGCCTCGTATTGGGTGGAGTCGCCGTGGGAGGCGTGGCTTTCGGTGGTGTCGCCGTCGGACTGGCGGCAGTGGGAGGAGTGGCCGTCGGCTACTACGCATCAGGCGGAAAGGCCGTTGGCACGTACATCATCAACGCGGCTCAACGAGACCCGCAGGCGGTCGAGTTCTTTCGTCACTTCCTTCCGTGGATCTCACGGTGAACCGGACGCCGTTCCATTGCGATCGCCGCGTCGCATCCGCACAGAAACTTCGGATTGGGTCGCGGGCGATTCCTGCACGGTGAATTCGACTCCGCTGCGCGGCGGAGTCAGTTCGTCCTGGGTGAGACTCGCCGGAACGACGTGCCAGCCTGCGCGTGTGGCCGCGTGTTCGTAGCCCGTTTCAAACAGCTTCCGCATCGTCACGGGATCGAACGCCAGCGGTGCCGATTCAAAAGTGATGTCTTTGGGAACCGAGGTCAGGGCAAAGTCCGCTCCGGCGAATCGAGCCAATAGATAGGTCTTCAGCAAATCGCCTTCGAGCTGCGATTGCAGCACACCGCCGATCGACTCTTCAAAGACCTTCGTCAGCCGACGTTTGACCGCTCGTCGCGGAAGCTGCAATTGCCCCGCGACGACCACGTAAACATGCGAGTCATTCGGAGCATTCGGGGCCTCCTGATCGGGCGTGACTCCCACCATCGCCGGTTGCAGGAACAGTGCCGCCGCGACTCCGCCATCGACGTGCAGTTCGGTGTATCTCGTTCCATCGACGTCGATCTCCACATCGACCGGCGGGAGCAGACCGGGAACCGACGCCGATGCCAGCAGCACGTCGCGGAAGAGACCAAGCTTGCTGGAATCCTCACGACACGCGATCGCACCCATGTCCCACACGACGAGCCGCTTGGAATCGATGTCGGTCGTGCCGACGTAGAGTCGGCGTCCCGTGCGATGAGCTTCGGCCACCTTGTCCAGCACCCCGGGCGTGATCTCGGACGCGATCTTCCTCTTGAGCGGAGTCGAATCGGCCAGCGAGTCGGCCCACAACAGCTCCGGCAACCAGCGGCGTTTGAAGATGTCGCTCTCTTTGGCCGAGGTGTAACTCTGACGCAGCGTGTCGTCGTAGTCCGATCCCAGGAACGCGAACGGCGCGATCAACGCTCCCGTGCTGACCCCCGTGACCACGTCGAACTCGGGTCGAGTCCCGCTGGCCGTCCAGCCGTTCAAGACTCCCGCCGTATACGCTCCGTTGGCACCACCACCCGAAAGGACCAACACGTTGCGGGGCGTGAGCTTCGCCCCGACCGGCAGGACGCGGTCGCCCCGATCGCGCAGGGAGAACTCCCCGGCCGCACCGACTTCCACCAAATGAGCCGACGGCGGCAGCACCAACGGCACATGTTGGCGGTCCATCGCACAGCCTGCGTGACAGAGCACCACAACGCAGGAACACCAAATTGGATTTGAACGGCGAGCCATCGTAGGGAGGCAAAGACGTGTGAAAAACCTGCCAGATTCGCGGCAATTCCAGCCGCCGTGACGAGCCGGCCGGCAACTGCGGCGCGATCGATTCCAAGGGGACGGCTTGTAGTTCAAGACCGGCGAATCGAGAAGATCAATTCGCGCAAGGCCACCTTCGGGAGCTTGCCCAATCCCGCAGCGAATCACTCGAACTGAACCACGGCCCGGGCAGTCAGTGACTCACGGCTTGACCAACTGCTTGTCGGCGAAGTCGAGGAACGCGGTCCAGTCACGGCGCTCCATCGAATGCTTGCCGTCGCGAATGAAGTAGCCGAGCTTCGTCCCCACCACCTTGCCCAGTTCCGGACGCTCCTGCACGTCGAAGCCGCCGGCACCGAAGAGGCCGTACACCGCGTCGGCTCCCCGCAGCATGTCGATCTGTCCGTCGGGATTGGCCCACTGGTCCTGAGTCGCGTTGGAAAACAAGACCGGTCGTGGAGCACAGAGCGCCACGAGGCAGTTCTGATCAAACGGCAGCTTGTCGGGCGTCTCATTGAACAACGGAAAGTTGTCGCAGAACCAGTGCGGAAAAACAGTATTGATGCGGCGGATCGTCTCAACGTCCTTCCGCTCAATGTCCACGCGACTCGGGGCCGTTCCGCCGCAACCGGCCTGATGAGGAATCGCCAGCGCGATCCGATCGTCCAGCGCGGCGGCGAGCAACGTCGTCTTGCCGTTCCTCGAGTGCCCGACGGCCGCGATCCGCTTGACGTCGATGGTCGGCGAGTGCTTCTCGATCAGGAAATCGACCACGCGGTGATAGCCCCACGCCCAGGTCGCGATCGCCCCGGCATCGCTCGGGGCGGGAGACGTCTGCCCCGGCTTGTAGAACGACGGCTCGATGCCGTCGCTGAACTCGGGCGTGTCGGGATCGAGGTCTCCGCTGTAGAAGCTGGCCAGCCCGTAGCCTCGTTCGATGATGAGATCGAGGTTCCAGACCTCGGCCTGCGTCCCGCGACTCTTTTCCGTCGCCCGTTCCATTTCCGATTCCGCGCACGACTTGTAGACCCAGTTCTCGACGAGATGAATTTTCGGATGGCTCGCCAGCGCATGATTCCCGCAGAAGTTCATCCCGACAAACACCGGCACCGTCCCGAACCGCTTGTTCGGCACGACGAGCAACACATGCAGACGATGCTTCAAATCCGGTCCGAAGAACGCCAGCCGACTCTCGCTGAGCGTGGCCTTCCCCTCAAGAAACGTGCTGTCCGTGAACAGCACTTCCTCCACCACCCACCTCGACGGCTTCGGCGGCAGAGTGCCGTACATGTAATGCTGAAACAACCCCTTGAGTTCCGGCTTCCGCTTCGCATTCCACACCTCCACCGTCGAGACCTTCGTCCCGTCCAACATCACCAACGGATCAGGCAATTCCGGCCGCGACGGCAACGACGCAAACTCGGGAAAGTCGGCGGCAAAGACCGTCGAGAGACACAGCACCGGAATCAAACAGAGTGACCAGCAGATCAAGCGCAGCATGAAGCACCTCATTCGGAGAAGGACAGAACGTAGTCATGTTGTTCACGGATCGGGAGGGAGAGTTTGTCGAATGCGGACCATTCCGGGCGAGATCACGGCAAACCCACCGACGAGTTCTTGCTCGCGGCCGCGGAACACTTCGGCCACGATTTTGGCCTTCGCGTCCTCTGACAAGCCAGCAAGTCGCACGAGCACGACCCCGGCATGAATTCGGTTCAACCGGTAGACGAGCTCACCGAAGTCCTTGTCACCCGTGAGCAACAACGAACCTTCCGCGTTTGCCCGATCTAGTACTTCGTCATCAGAGATGGAGGGATCGCATTCCGCAATCGCGAGGACATCGTGACCATCCGCTCGCAGACGTTCGACAATTCCACGATCAATGCTCTCGTCGGCGACAAGCTTCATCACACCAACTCGGCAACGGGGTAAATGATGTCGGCTCGCAGCGCGCGACCGGCGAACTGCAACGCGGCCAAGACACCCTCGCGCGTCAATCGCGGATGGGCCGTCAACAACTGCTCGACGGTTTCGCCAGCCGCTAGCTTCTCAAGGATGAGTTCGACCGTGATTCGCGTTCCGGCCACGACGGGCTTGCCCATCATGATGGCAGGGTCTGAGTGGATGAGTTGTTCAGTCATCTAACGTACCTCCAAACCGTGTTACCAAGACCATTGTCATCGGGGAAACAATTGGCGTTCGATCTGCATTCCGACCATCTCGATTGCATCATCATGGCCGATGCGGAGCGGGAATGTCACTCGATCAGGATGGGCGTGTCTCGCCGAGCGAATGGCGTCACTAAAACTCTTGCCGAGGAAGTACGTGGCGGACTCTGGTTCAATCGCGGCGAACTCATGCAGATGATCCCGTTCCAACTCGGCCCGCCATCGGGCTTCGTAGAGTTCTTCGGCCCTTTTGGCGATCTCGCGAGAATCGGCTCGGTCAACCATGATCGCTCCAACCTTGTTCTCGGAGACATCCGACAGCCGTACTCGTGTTGGTGGGCTCCACGCTTCGTGGCCTCAGCGAAGTAGCTTCGACGCAACCGGCCACCCCGCCGCAGCAGTAGCACGCGGAGTTCTACAACAAGTCGATGTCAAAGTACGAAAGTCGCCCGCCGCTGGGGTTCGGCCACTCGTGGTAACCTTGCCACGATTCGTTCTCTTTCTTTTGCTGCCGCGTGTGTACACGGATTGACTTGTGCTTCTTAGTCGTCGAATCAATGAAGACTTCGAGCATGTTGTACAGCTTTGGAGTCGACTCAGGACGCCCTTCGGCCAACGATCCGAAACTGCCTGCACCGAGGATCTCCACTTCTCTTCCGGGCCGCCGGTGCCCATACAATTCCGTTCTTGGCTCATGTACGTCGCCGTGCAGACAGAGTTGCATGCCGGCCTTCTGCAATTGCGAGAGTAAGCCAAGGTCTGACATCAGCTCAGTTCCTGCCACCGCGTGATGCCAGACGCCGATTCGTAGGATGGGCTGATTCTTCTTCAGATCCTCGCGCTCTATCGCTCGCCTAAGTTCGTCGTCCGCCTTGGCGATCACGCCGGCCGCCGCGTCGGGATGGATGCCAGCTTTCTTGCGACCGTTTTTGTCGATCTCCCATGCGGAATTCAAAGTCAGGAATTGAATCCCGGTATCCGGAAACAGATAAGAAATGCCCTGGTCCGCGTACCGCAGCGGATATTCCCTATGCATCAACGGGTGAAAGAAGCCGTTCGAAAATTGCAGGAATCGTTTCTGGAAATTTTCCGGATGACGGACCTGCATTGTCTTTCCATCGACTCCCTCGCGTTCCTCGTAGGCATCCATGCGGTCCTGCACGTCATGATTCCCGGGAACGAAGATGCAGCGCTCGACCGACAATCCCAGTTCATTCACCAATGATTCGACGAACTGCCGAGCTTTCTCAAATCCAACATCTTGGCCTTTGTCGGTCATGTCGCCGGAAATGACCAGATACTCCACGGTTTCGATTGCCGGATAATCCTCGTCTTGCTGATGAATGTCTTGGAGTAAAAGCCTGAGCTTCGTGTCGGGATTGGTCTTGTCGGTAAAGTGCAGATCGCTGAGGTGCAGAATACGAATCGGATCGCCGGTCTTTGCCATACGGATATCACCGGCGACAGCCTTCTTGGCGCTCTTGATGTCTTCGGCCAGCTTTTCGTCGATCCGCTTTCGCAGGGCGACCATCTTCGCGTCGGTTTCGGGGTTCCTTTTGCGGATTCGATCGGCACCCTCACCGATCAGCGTCTTTCTTTCGCAAATCGGACAGACGACGTCCTTCTCGCCGGCGGAAATACGAGTCTGAACGATGCGTTCCGAAATCTGCTCGCCGCACTCGCAGGTCATCGCCTCATGTTCGCGGATGTCGACGCCGTGCAGCCTCAGGTGTTCCTCGATGAAGCGAGTGAATAGGTCTTTGCGATCCGGCTTCGTTTTTTCCGAGAAGAACAGATCGACATGTGCTAATCCACCCCTCCGCTTGATTTGCCGGACGCCGCAGACTCCCTGCCTGCCACTCTCGAATTCCACGCGACCGGCTCGCAGTCGCCCTTCGCCGAATTCCTCGCTGACCATCAGTTTGGAAACCAGCGAGGCGTAGATGTTGTCGATCGCTCCGGTGAAATCGTAATACAGCGAAATGCTGTGTGGCAGTTTTTCCTCATCTGAGCCGCTGGCGGGAAACAGCGTGGGAAACACCAGCAGCCCGCCATGCCGAAAACATATCCCGTGCTGAATCATCAACTCGACGATGCACTCCAGCACCATCCGTTCGTTTGCCGCACTGAGCCGCTCCTTCTTCGTCATGCCCGGCAGCGGGATCGTTCTCGTCGAACCGAGCAACCGCTCTTCCAGCACAGGGACACCGCGCGGGTTGTTTCGCGCGGCAATGATCAGTGACCCAGCGTAACGTTCGATGACGGGCAACTGCAGTACGAGAGCCTCATCGCCGCCGGAAAGCCGCGTGCGGACAATGATGCCCTGCGTCGCGAGCTGATCAGAGACCGCCTCGACGGCCGCTTCCTCGTACAGCTTCGCCGCGGATTTCTTGATCGCTCTTTTGAACGCATCCAATGTCAGGACGATTTCGTTCCTCTTGCGCCGGTTTTCGACATCGTCACGGATATGTTGGAACAGTTCCGGACGGTTGGTCTTGGCCATCTGGTCCCAGTCGAGAGCGTCCGAGATCAGCTTGCGCAGTTGTTTTGTATTGCGACCGGTTCTGACGCTCAGATCAAGGAATCCCACGAACCCGCAATCTTTGCACACGTCATCGATACCGTGCTGGTCGATGAGTTTTTTCTTGCGAGCGTCATCGACCTTGGCCCCCACCAGCAATTTCACGGCCCGATCCTTGCCGAGATGTTTTTCGAGCCGCTTATTCCAGTCCCGTGCTTCGTCGAACGCGGCCCGCCCGCGAGTCGGATCGATCAGCACCAGCGCCAGCGTCGTATCGTGCAGAAACATCTGATGCACGAGCTGGTACTCATCCTGCCCGCCAAAGTCCCACAACACAACATCCCGCCGTTGTCCCTCCGGTGGCTTGGCCGAAGCATGCAACTGTTCCGCTTCCATCGGCCAGAACCGCATGCCATGCGTAGTGCCATGTTCGTGATCGTCGGGATAGCGATCTTCCGCGAGCCGCATGGCGAGACACGACTTACCAACATTGCTTTCGCCAACGAGGACAATTTTGGCGGAGGTGTAGCGAACGTGCCGTGGTATAGGGGTCGCGTCCAAACGATGAACGTCGACATCCCAAACCCGAATCACCCGGTTTTGTATGCCCAGAGTGGCGAAAGACGCGTTGTTGGGATGAAATTCAATTCCATGTTCGAATAGCTTGCGGCGTTCTTCGATGTCACTTTCATCGATGTCACTTTCATTGAAACTCGTCAATCTTTCCCACGACTCATTTCGCCATAGTTTGACAGTCCCGTCCGCCGACTTAGAGACAAGGAGGCCAAGCCTTTCTGAACAAGCCAAACCAGTGACTCTAGCGGTATGCCCTTCTAGGACATTCGTAACCGTCCCGTTAGACAGATCTTCAATCCGAACAATTCCCTTCCAGTTACCCACCGCAACAATTGTGTCATTCCGAACAAACACCAATGAGTGACATGAATTTGTCGAGCCCGACGAACCCGTCGAGATGGATTGGCCACTTGTAGCATCCCATACTCGAACTCGCCCCCCCCGCATCGCACGCAATGACTCGTGCTCCGTCCGCGGACCACAGTACATCCCAAACGTAACAGCTTTCCGCGCTCATTTGCTGCACGTTCTTGCCAGTTGCAAAATTCCATATGACGACTTGGCACTGAGATGCGGCTGCGAGTCTCTCGCCTTTCGGATCCCATCTTAATGCGACTACAGCGTCGCCGTGCGCGTTCTTCATTCCGCTATGGTCGAGAGCCGTATTAGTTGGGTGAATCTCAAGCGGACTACCAGACGATGTACAGGTCTCGACTTCTGCAACATTCCATATAGACAGAGCTCGATCCATACCGCCCGATGCCAGCAATGGACCTTTGGGTGACCACGCAACGCAGGCCACTTCCGCCTGATGACCCCGTAGCATGGCCAGACACTTTCCGTCGTTGGCGTCCCAGATGCGGATGGTCTTGTCGAAGGATGGCGAAGCGATGAATCTTCCGCAGGTCGACCAGGCGATGCGTCCGATGTTTCCGGTATGTCCACGACAAATGCACCGGAGCCTCATCCCCGGCACCACTTCCTGGCCGACTTCCATGAAGTCGGTCGTCGTCTCACCCACCCGCTCCCCATCCGCCTGGTCCACGTTCGAGTCGCGAGACTGTGTACCGGTTTTCTTTTTCGCCATGTTTGCTCTCAACATTTCGCCGAGTGTGGTAAGCGAAGCCGGACACCCAACAAATGGCCCGCGTTCAATGCAAACCATTCGCCGGGTCGTCGGCCGTCCAGTCTTCAAACTTCAGTCCGGGGATGCGGGCGAAGTCGATCGTGTTGCGGGTGAGTAACGTCATTCCCCGTGAGAGGGCGATGGAGGCGATGCGGAGATCGAATGTGCCCACTCTCAATTGACGGGGTTTCAAATTGGCGAATTGATCGCTGGCGGGTTCATCGAACGGCAGAACATTCATCGCGGCATATTGCCTCAGGATTCGCTGGAACATTCGATAGCCATGCCTGACTTCCTCGGGTTTGGATGCTGACGAGAGATACGAATTCCAACCGTTGGCCTGCTCGTGGAAACTGACGACCGTGACGAAGAGTTGATCCTCAGGAACCTGCAGCAGGCGGCGCTCGAGTCTCTCAAAATCGACGCCCGACGGTTGCTGAAGAATAGACAGATGATCGGTGTCGAGGATGTACATCACAGATCCTCATCGCCCGGTGCGCGATAGCTCTGGCGGTACTCACGTCCCAAACGAACGACCTCGGCAAACTCGGGAAAGTCACTCATCGAGCCGATGACGTGTTTCAGCCAGCCCGTCCTTGCAGGCGGCTCACCGCTGAGCACCGCTGCCAGCTGACGCTTGACCTCAATCAGTTCGGACTCGACGACGGAAAGCTCTTGCTCCACAGTCGTCACGCGATCTTCAAGAGTGGTGGGTGGCATAGCGTCGATCCTCTTTCGGGGTCGTAATCGGCTTCTCTCGTCAACATCTACTGCGTCAGTGATTCTACAAAAGCGGAAGACCCCTCACCCTAATCCTCTCCCTGCAAAGCCGGGGCGAGGGGATTTGTCAGAGTCACTTACGGCACGGTCAACTCGACCAACTCACCGCGCTTCTCTTGAAGCTGACGGGCGGTTTCGGGGTCGACGTAGTCGCTGTGACAGGAGGCTTTGGCTTCTGCTTCGGTGGTCATGACCTTTTTGGTTTTGGCGGCGAGGCGATGGATTTCTTCGGGGCTGAGGACGCCGCGTTTGCTCAGGATGTCTTGCTGTTCGGGGGTGAGGGCGGCGGAGACTTTGGCCTTCTCCCATTGGTAGTTCTCGTCCTTGCCCGAGGTGAATTCGACGATTTCCTTGCTGATGCGGACGCTGCACCAGTCGTGGCCGCACATGGCGCAGAAGTCGGTGTCGACGTCGAGGTCTTCGTCGTGGTAGGCCCGGGCCGTGTCGGGGTCGAAGCTGAGGTCAAAGTGCTTCTGCCAGTTGAGGGCTGCGCGGGCTTTGGTCAGTTCGTCGTCGCGGTCTCGCGAGCCGGGGATGCCCAGCGCGACGTCGGCCGCGTGGGCGGCGATCTTGTAGGCAATGCAGCCCTGCTTCACATCGTCCTTCTTGGGGAGGCCGAGATGTTCCTTGGGCGTCACGTAACAAAGCATCGCCGCACCGTGATAGCCCGCCGCGGTCGCTCCGATGCAACTTGTGATGTGGTCGTAGCCGGGGAAGATGTCCGTCACGAGCGGGCCGAGCACGTAGAAGGGTGCTCCGTGGCAGAGCCGCCGTTGCAGCTTCATGTTGAACTCGATCTGATCGAACGGGACGTGGCCCGGTCCTTCGACCATGACTTGGACTCCCTTCCGCCAGGCTCGCTCGGTCAGTTCACCGAGCGTGACGAGTTCGGCCAGTTGCGCCTGATCGGTCGCGTCGGCGAGGCCACCGGGACGGAGTCCATCGCCGATGGAGAACGTCACGTCGTACTCGCGCATCACGTCGCAGATCGCTTCCCAGTGGTCGTACATCGGGTTCTGCTTGTTGTGGACGAGCATCCACTTGGCCAACAAAGAACCGCCGCGACTGACGATGCCGATCAGCCGTTTCTGGATGAACGGCAGATGCTCGCGCTGGACGCCGGCATGAATCGTGAAGTAGTCGACTCCCTGCGCGGCCTGCTCCTTGAGCGACGCGAGGATGATCTCGGGCGAAAGTTGTTCGATGCGACGGCCGATGATCATCGAGTAAATCGGCACGGTCCCGATCGGCACGGTGCTGTTGCGGACGATGGCCTCGCGGCAGGCATCGAGGTCTCCACCGGTCGAGAGGTCCATGACGGTGTCGGCGCCCCACCGCTCGGCCCACTTCAGCTTGTCGACTTCTTCGTCGGTGCTCGATGAGACCGGCGAAGCTCCCATGTTGGCGTTGATCTTCGTCTTCGAAGCACGCCCGATCGCCATCGGGTCGAGCTGATAGCCGAGATGCACCTTGTTCGCCGGGATCACCATGCGTCCCGCCGCGACTTCGTCTCTCACCTGCTCGGGCGTGAGGTGCGGTTCCCGCTCGGCAACGCGTGCCATCTGCGGTGTGATGATGCCGAGGCGAGCGGACTCAAGCTGCGTGATCGGCTCGAACCCGGTCGGCGGCTCCCACGCGGCGGCCTGTTCGTGGCTCAAGCTGCCAGCTTGAGACCCGTATCCCGGCCGAAGGGTCCAACCCTCGGGCATGAAGTCCCACGCGGTCTTCTCCGACGGGGCGGGCATCCCCGGAGTATCGGGTGAGGCAAACGTGAGCGCCCCCTCGCGACCCGGCTTGATCGCAGGTCGAAGAGCAAAGCTTCCCGGCGTCGTCCCCTGAGCGGTCGAGGACGGGTTCAGCCCGAGCGGTGGCAACTGATACGGACTATCCATCAAGGTGGTCTTCATGCGAGGCAAACTCCAGCAAACAAATGCAATGACCGACAGTCGGTCAGAATGGTTTCCAGCGGACAGCATGGTAGTCCGCGCGAGGGGACTTTTCAAAACGCCCCGCGTTATCGCAGTGGCTACTGCAAGTATGAAGCCTGCTCGCTTCGCGAGAGGATCAGCCGCTCATGCGCGGGAGGTGGAGATGTCATTAATCGTCCACCGCGCGCTCGGCTTTCCTCTCGCGGAGCGAGAGGGCTACTTTGCGGAAGGCCGGTGGCTAGAATAGCGTCCGTTGATGTTCGGCCTTCTGATCGTTGAGGATTCTCCGATGGCAGCCAAGTCCATTCTGTTCGACAACCGCGTGCGTGTCCCCGCCGACGTGTTCGACCTCGCGTCGTTCCGGCGTTGGGCGACTTCGGACGACTTTCCCGAGGAAGGCCGCATCTCATTCCTCGATGGCCAACTGGAGATCGACCTGACTCCCGAAGACCTCATCTCGCATGGCGGTCTTCTGGGAGAGGTGTTCGCAAAAATTTGGTGCCTCGTTCGCGCGAATGAACTTGGACGAGTCCATCTGCATGGAGCACGACTGACGAACGAACCGGCCAACATTAGCAACGAACCCGATCTGATGTTCTGTTCGTGGGAGACGCTGGAGTCGGGGCGAGTCTCCATCGTCGAGAGTGTTCCCGGCACTGAGCGATACCTCGAAGTCGTCGGTTCGCCCGACTGCGTGGTCGAGATCGTCAGCAAGAGTTCCGTTCGCAAGGACACGCGCGTCCTGAAGAAGAAGTACTTCCAGGCGGGCATCGACGAGTACTGGCTGATCGACGCGCGGAAGCCCGAGATCGACTTCCAACTGTTGACGCGAGGCGAAAGCGGGTACGAGCCGGTCTCCGCAGACCGGCAGGGCTACCGCAAGTCGTCTGTCTTCCCGCTCAAGTTCAAACTCACTCGCGAACGAGACCGCATCGACCACTGGCGCTACACGCTGCTTCACCGTGAAGTAAGTTGAGCGCGGGGCAAACGACATGGCGCGGGTGTCTCGGCTGAACTGTACCGACTGAAGACGTACAAGCTGGCAGCATGTGCTACGGGTTCGACGGGCCTTGCCGGAGGAAAGCCGATGAGTGACGACATGTTCAGCGTCGGCCACTGGCTGACAGAGATGGCGGCCTCTGCGCCGGAGTTGGTGGCACTGGTTGTGGGGCTGGTGATTTGTTACCGCCAACGGCAACGAAGGCCGCGTGTGGCAAACCTGCTCGGCTGGGCATTGCTTGCAGCGTTGATCTGGCTTGCAATCAGAGTTCCTATCGATACTGCGATGCTCGTTTGGCTCGCTCCGGCGGCCGAAGGCGCCACAATTCACGAAGCAAACATGACGGCATGGCTGCAATTTTTCGCTGTTTACGGCCTGGTTGTATCGACGATTCATGCGGCGATCTGGGGAACCGTGCTGTGGGCCGTGTTGAAAGTGGACGACTGGCAGGGCGAGTCGGTCAGGGTTTGATTTCGTCTGCGTTGACGAGTGATCACCGAAATACAGAGCCAAGCGGGAGATGAGCAGTGGGCGACCCATCAGGCGGGCAACTCAAGTTCCACATCGTGAAACTACTCGGCTCCCTTCCGTGGTTGGTGGTGATGCTTGTGGGAGGCGCGGTGTGCCTGCGCTCGCTCTCGACTCGACCGCGGGAAGGCTGGCTTGTGGGGGGAGCCATCGCGTTGTCGTTGTTCGCCACGTTCGGCGTGGAAAACGTGTTCCGAATGTTGCACCTCATTCTGGAACTCATGGGACTCAGAGGTACGGGTGTTCCGGGAACCGATTCGATATGGCTGCATCAGGTCTTGAACGGCCTTCCGGCTTCCATCGTTCAAGCCGGCGCGTGGGGCTTGATTCTCTATGCCGCCTTCGGCGAGGGAAGCGGGCCGAGGTCGAAGTATTTGATCGAGGATGAGCGGTCCGAACAGAAGTTGGCTTGATGATGAGGTCGCATCGGTGCGGTCGATGCTGTTCGACTCGAAAGGTGGCAGGCGCGGGTACGATCTGGTAGAGGATGCCTCGCAAACGGAACCTCCTTGCACAGGAAGCAACTCGACATGATTTATGACGTGTACGGTGTGGGCAATTCGCTGGTGGACATTCAGGCGCGGATTGATGACTCGCTGCTGGTGAAACTGGAGTTTCCCAAGGGGATCATGACGCTGGTCGATGAGCCGACGCAGGCGCGCGTGCTGGGATCGCTACATGGCGTGACGCTGAACCGGTGCGCGGGTGGCTCGGCGGCGAACACGATTGCCGGTGTGGCCGACTTCGGGGGGAAGGCCGCCTATGCCGGAAAGCTCGGCCGCGATGAACTTGGTGGGGTTTGGTTGCAGGACATGCGCGATTTGGGTGTCTCGGTCGTGACGCCTCAAGGCGACGGCCAGACCGGGACGTGTGTCTGCCTGATCACCGGGGATGCGCAGCGAACGATGCTCACGCATCTCGGGTTGTCGGCGACGCTCGGGCCGGACGACATTGATGAGGCTTCCATCAAGCAATCGAAGTACGTGTACATCGAAGGCTACCTGTTCGCGGGAGACTCGACGAAGGCCGCCGCGCTGCGAGCCATCGAGCTGGCGAAAAAGCATGGCGTGAAGGTGGCCTTCACGGTCTCGGACCCGTTCCTGATCAACTTCAATCGCGACCTGTTCTGGGAGTTGATCGAAGGCCCCGTTGATTTGCTGTTCTGCAATCTGGAAGAGGCTCGGAGTTTGACCGGCCTGACGGACGCCATCGACTGCGCCCATGAAATTCACAAACATGCGGCCAACGTCGCACTGACGCTGGGGCCTGATGGCTCGCTGCTGATGCACGATGGCCGTTCGTATCCGGTGGAAGGTGTCAAAGTCTCCGCGATCGACACGACCGGTGCCGGCGACATGTATGCGGCGGGGATCCTGTACGGCATCACGAACGGACTCAGTTGGCCGCAGGCGGGACATCTGGCGTCGCACGCCGCCGCGCGCGTGGTGGCTCAGATGGGAGCGAGACTCGAACGCAAGTTCACTTCCGCCGAAGTGGCCGACTTGTTGAAGTAGTCCGCCGGATTCGGGCGTCGGCAAACTTCCGTGGCTTTGCGGCCGGAATGCCGATAGACCGTCAGCGGATTGGGCTGAAGAGCGGGGAAAAGCCCCCTCACCCTCTCCCCGCCAGTATTCGTTCCTGATAACAGGGCGGGGCGAGGGGACAAGAATGGCTTTCTGCGGGAATCGTTCGCGTGGCGTTGTTTCGTTCATCCAGTAGCTTGCGCAAGAAGGTCGTGGCCCGCCATGAGCAGGTGGTCTTCTACCCGTCCTTCGCCGCGCGGACCGAAGACGGAGCGGACTGGTCGCTGGTGGTGCAGGGTCGCGTGTTCGACCCGCGCATTTCCTGGCTGCGCCGCAAGCCGATGCTCGCGGTGGTGAAGCGCGTCATGCGGTTCGACCACACGGCGGAAGAGTACTTTCGCATTCGAATGCGGCAGTTCCTGATGAGCGGCCTGCGCGGCCGGTCGGTCACCATCCGAGTCGGTGACCGCGAACATGCCGTCGGCGAATCGGACTACATGGGATTGTTTCGAGGCACGGTGACGGTGCCGGAGAGTGACGTCTCGCGCCTGTTGGGCGCCGCGGGCAGCCGCGATCTCTGGCTCCCGTTTGGAGCCGTCCTGCCCGAGCACGACCTGCGCGACTGTTCCGGCCAGTTGCAACTGATCGAACCGACCGGGGTGTCGATCATCTCGGACGTGGACGACACGATCAAACACAGCAACGTCCCCAACCGGCGCGACTTGTTTCGAAACACGTTCACGCGCATCTTCGTTCCCGTTTCGGGAATGCCGGAATTGTATCGCGAATGCGCCCGGGCGGGAGCGGCCTTTCATTTCGTCTCGGGCAGTCCGTGGCAACTCTATGAGTCGCTGAGCGAGTTTTTCCACGCCGAGGGCTATCCCGCCGGCTCGTTCCACTTGAAGCGGTTTCGGATTCGAGACTCCGCGCGCAAGCTGCGCCCGTCGCCGCAGAAGGCTCACAAGAGCGCGGCCATCGAGCCGCTCGTGGCCATGTTCCCGCGGAGGCGGTTCGTCCTGATCGGCGACTCGGGCGAGCAGGACGCCGAGATCTACAGCGGCTTCCTGCGCGAGCGGCCTCACCAGATCGCCGGCATCTTCATTCGAGCCATCCGGGGCGAGGCACGCGATGCGGACAAGTTCCGCGCGGCGTTTGCGGGACTCGATCCGTCGCGATGGACGGTCTACCGCGAACCGGCGGAGATTCGCGAATCGATCCTGCGATTGGTGACGAGTGCGGAGTGACGAGTACTCAGTGCCGAGCATGTTGCGGGTAGTTTCGCCGACAGAGCGTGGCATTGAAGCCTGACGCGCAAGCGAAGGGGTGTCACAGCTGAACCTTCGCTTGCGCGTCAGGCTTCAATGCGAGCGCCAGTAGTTCGGACTAGCGCCACCCCAATTTGGGGCGGGCAGTCAACGACGTGTCCTCTACGGTTCGCGCTCGGTTGGCATCAGTGCCCGACGCCGCGCGGTGAGGAACAGCACACTCTCCAAGCCATCCTCCTCCCGTGGGCCGGGCGGTGGCCGCCTCGGGGCCTGTCGAAGATCCGGGGCCTGATGTCGTCGGGCCGACCAAGGATTTTTGAGGACTGGCCGGGAGAGGGATGAGCATGGATGTTTGTCGTTCCTGTGGGCACGTTTGACTCACGTTCGCCCCTCACCCCCCGGCCCTTCTCCCCGGAGGGGCGAGGGGAGGAAGACTGAAGAGAGAAGCGAACACGCTCGCGGTCACTGCTCGATCTGTTGCAGCGAGTAGAGAATTGCGGACTGCAACTCGGCCTGGGTCGTTTCGTCGGAGAGGCGATGCAGGCCGGGGGCGGCCTTCTTGGCGAACGGGCCGATCTCACCGAGGGCGTACACCGCGCCCGTCTGCACCTTGATGACGGGGTCGCGCGTCGCCTTGCTCAGCGCCACGACCGCCTCCGGCGATTCCGGAGCCAACTCGGCTAGCGAATAGGTCGCGAGCCAGCGCACGTTCTCGTCCCGGTCGGTCAGGCAACCGAGCAGCGTTTCCAACGAGCGGTAGGACCACTGCTCGTAACGGATCAGGACTTCCGCCGCGTGGAGCCGGACATAGCCATCGCGATCGTCGAGGCTGTTGGCCAACTCGGCAAGGGCCTCGCCCGCCTGCGGCCCCATCTCGGCCAGGGTCGCCGCGGCGAAGGACCGCAGTCCCGGATCCGACGCCTTCAAGCCATCCACCACCGTCTGCACGGCGTGTGGAGGGAACTGTTGCATCCGCGCCAGTGCGAGTGCGGCGTGAATTCTGACCAGCCCGTCCTTGTGCTTGAGCAGTTTCTCCAGCGCGGGGGCGGCCGCTGCCGCGTCCGGCCCCGTCCGGCCGATCCGGTGCACGTTGCGCTTGAGCACTTCCACATCGCTCGTGTTGAGCCCGAGAACCTGCTCGCGCACGTCGCCCCTGGCATCGGGACACAGGCTGAGCAGCGCGACGGCACTCGACTTGGAGGCGGCGGCGGCGAACGGACTGACCGGCGCGGGCTCCTTGAGCGTGTTCTCCAGTTCCCACTGGACCTGCTCGGCGCTGCGAATGATTTTAGTCGCGCCGGTCGATGCCGTGGCCTTCGCCGTATCCAACTCGGCTTTCGCGGTGGTTGTGGCCTGCTTGATCTCCGACTTGGCGTGAGCGGTCTCACTGTCCAGGGCCCATTCGGGCAGATCGCCCAGGTCGGCGAGATCATCTTCGACCTTGTGAGCCGCTTCCCGAACGCGCGATCCGCGTTCGTTGGCCGCCGGTGGTGCGGTCTCCCGCTTCTGAGCACCGCGAGCCGACGTCTGTGCGATCTCGGATTCCGGCTCGAGGTCGGCAAAGGGATCGTTGGCGGCGACCGACTTGCGGGCCGCGTCGGCCTCGGCGATCGCCCCCTTCGATTCGAGGACTTCGAGTTCGTCGGCCAGGAACGGATCGAGTGGCTCTTTTGTCCGCTTGGCGGCCTTGGCTGCAGCGGTCTCTTTCGCGGAGGCCACCTCGGTGCGGGACGATTCACTCGACGACGCCTTGGGCTTGGCCGGCGACTTCTTCGCCAACTGCGAATCGGACGACTTGTCCTTGGCGTCTTTCGACGACTTCCCGATGAGCGACTTCTTCGCCGTCGCGGTCTTCGGCTTCTTCTTGCCATCGACCTCGACCATCTTCTGGTCGTCCTTGCCTCGCCCCGTGAAGCTGCTCAACCAGCTTCGCTGCTGAGCACAGCCACTCAGTTGAATGGCCATCGACGCGACCAACATCCATGCGCAGGACTGATACCACTTTTTCATGACACGACCTTGTGTTCTTCCGCAACTCGGCGATCGCGATCCGGGTCCGTTCCCGGGGTGGCACTTCTCGCGACGAGCAACCGAACTGATTCTCACGCCGATCCGTCGCAGTGAGCGACGTCGCCTCGGCGGCGAGCGCAGCGGGTGGCGCTCTGTCCAAAATATCGGTTGTACCGGTCGTGTGAGTTCAACCCGCCATGCCGGAAACGGTGGTTGCTCCCAAGAATCCGGCTTCGAGTGAAGGCTTGGCGGCGCATCAGCTTGCGCAACCGTCAAGGTTTGACAGTTGAGAGCGCATGGGGCGGTGTCAGGCACTCCAAACATCAATCGGCAGCGGGACAATCTCTGAACTGCAACTCACGGTTTCCGCCGCTGCCGATTGATGTTTGGAGTGCCTGACACCTGACATGGAATGCGCGGAACCGGCAAGTTTCGCCGAGGCGCATCCAAATCAACGAAAACACCCCGGCGCGAAAACGCTGCCGGGGTGCGGATTGAACTCGACCACATCTCACGGGACTACAAAATTCCGGCCGACTTCACGTTGATTCCCTTGAGCATCATCTTCAACTCTTCGACGTTGGGGCTGATCTCGAAGGCTTCGGAGCGGCTGACGAACTCGCGCGTGATGAAGTCGTACAGGCTGTCGTTGAACATTTGCATCCCGTCCGCCTTCCCGATGCGCATGGCGGCCGGCAGCTTCTCGTCGGTGTGTTCGAGGATCAGCTTTCGGACCGTGGCGTTGAAGAGCATGATCTCGCAGATCGGGACTCGCTTGGGAGTGTCCCGGATCGTGGGGAGCAGCTTCTGCGCGACGATGGCCTTCATGTTGAAGCCCATCGACGACCGCAGCGCGTTGTGCATGCTCTGCGGGAAGAGGTCGAGGATGCGTCCGATCGTCGAGGGGGCTGACGAGGCGTGGATCGTGCCGTACACGAGGTGCCCCGTTTCGGCGGCGTGCATGGCGGTCTCGAACGTGTCTTTGTCGCGCAACTCACCGACCAGCATGATGTCGGGGTCTTGTCGCACGGCATGCTTCATCGCGGTGTGGAAGTCGCAGACGTCGCAACCGATCTCGCGCTGATTGAGCAGGCTCTTGTCGGCCTGGTACACGAATTCGACGGGGTCTTCGATCGTCAGAATGTGCTTGCCGTAGTTGTGGTTGATCCAGTCGAGCATCGAGGCAATCGTCGTCGACTTGCCGGAACCGGTCACACCGGCGAGCAGCACCATCCCCTGATCGTACTTGCACAACTCTTCCATGATCGGCGGCAGGTACAACCCGGCGAAGTTGGGAATCGACCGCTCGACCTTACGAGAGACCATGCCCATCTTGCCGGTTTGGATGAACATGTTGACGCGGAACCGCCAGTTCTCCCCCTTGTGTTCCACCACGTGCGCATAGTCGGCCCCGCCCGTGCTGAAGAAGATTTCGACGTTGCGCTCGTCCATCAGCGGCATGCACCACTCTTTCATCAGCTCCTCGGTGATGGGAGGCATGTCGAGCGGTTTCAGGGCACCCTTCACGCGCAGGATGGCGGGCTTGCCGACCTGGAGATGCAAGTCGGAGGCGTTGATGTCGATCATCGCCTTGAAGAGCTTGTTGATCGGGAGATCCTTGTTGACGGAAACTCCCAAACGAATCTGAGACTTCGCCGATGAGGGCGGCGGAGCAGCGGATCCACTCATGTTTCACCTCGATCTAATTGCTGAATGAAACGGAGAATCATCTCGTGAATGAGGGGAGATGAACCGGCGAGATGATACCGGTGGTTTTACCCCGTTTGCCAGAGTGGAATGCAGGTTGATGGTTGCAGGTTGATGGTTGAGGGTCAGAAAGGACGGCACTTCACGACGCGGGCATGTCTACTTCTGATCTTCTGGCCTTCAACCCTCAACCCTCAACCTTCAACCTTCAACCGTGCCTCGATAGACTCTGCCCATGACTCTGGAACTCGTCATTTTGTGTGTGGCCGCCGTGCTGGCCGGGGCCGTGAACTCGGTGGCGGGCGGCGGAACGTTGCTCACTTTCCCGGCTCTCGCCTGGGTGCTTGGTCCCTCCGCCGCGGCTGCCGTCGCCGCCAATGCCACGAGTACGATCGCCCTTTTCCCGGGATCGCTCGCCGCCATGTGGGGCTATCGCCGCGAGTTGTCGGGCTCGAAGAAAATGATCACGCTCCTGATCGTTCCGTCGCTGATCGGCGGTCTGTTGGGAACGTGGCTGGTGGTGACGCAGCCAGCGAAGGTGTTTCAGACGCTGGTCCCGTGGTTGATTCTGGTCGCCACGGTGTTGTTTCTGCTTCAGCCGACGATCACGAAGTGGACCGGCATCGGCCAGCCGCACGAGCAGCCTTCGACCTCGACGCGACTCGGAATCGTGGCCCTTCAATTCCTGATCGCGGTCTACGGCGGATACTTTGGCGCGGGGATCGGCATTCTGATGCTGAGTGCCCTCGCGCTGATGGGGCTGTCCGACATTCATCGGATGAACGCCGTGAAGACGCTCCTGGCGTCGGGCATCAACGGCATGTCGGTCGCCGTGTTCCTGTGGTCGGGTCAGGTCAACTGGCCGCTGGCCCTGCCGATGATCGTGTCGGCCATCGTCGGGGGATTCGCCGGGGCGAGCGTGGCTCGTCGGCTCGACAAGAACGTCGTGCGGTACACTGTCGTGACGATCGGGCTGCTGCTGTCGGCGTATTACTTCCTGAAGATGTTCGTCTCTGCTTGAGTGACCGAACAGCATGTCTGCCGAGAAAGCCGAAGGACTGATTCTGCGCGTGACCGACTTCAGCGAGACCAGCCGCATCGTCGTGCTGTTCACGCGCGAGTTCGGCAAGATTTCGGCGCTGGCCAAGGGGGGGCGGAGGCTCAAGGGACCGTTTGAATCCGCTCTTGACCTCCTTGCGACTTGTCAAATAGTCTTCCTCCGCAAGAACACGTCTGGTCTGGACCTCCTCACTGAAGCCAAACTCGTCACCCGATTTCGCCCTCAAGAGAGGGATTTGACCTGTCTTTATGCCGGCTACTACGTGGCCGAACTGTTGTTGGGACTGACGGAAGACTACGACCCGCATCCCGAACTGTACTCGGCCGCGCAGGAAGCCCTCGAATCGTTCTCAGCCAGCGAAACGACTCGACTGGGAGTCTTGAGATTTGAATTGATGGTGCTCCGAGAGATCGGACAGCTACCCGACTTTGATGCGTGTGTGGCCTGTGGCACACGGCTGACAGAAGGACGAACGTTTGGTTACTACGTCGCGCAGGGAGGCCTGATCTGCCCGGAGTGCCAGCCCGAGGAACACAGTCAACTGATTACGATTCATGCCGGTGCCGCCGCCGCCCTGCGGTTGCTGGCCGGTGACAACGAGCAAACCTGGCGGCGACTGACGCTGTCGCAGCAACAGTTCAAGGAAATGAAGCAAGTCACGACGACCGCCATTTCGTCCATCCTGGGCAAGCGGCCGAAGATGTTGAAGTACCTGAGTTAAGAAAAGGTTGAGGGTGGAGGGTCGAAGGTTGAGGGTCAGAGAAGACTCCCCTTCTGACCATCAACCCTCGACCATAAACCCTCAACCCTCGGTCACGGACGACCATGCCGCACAATCCACGAAATGAGCGATCGCGATGTCAGCGAGGGCGAATGGCCCTGCGCGGCGTGGCCCTCTTGTGTGTGCTGCCACTCCTTCCCGGTTGTGCCTCCACGTGGGAGAAGTCGTGGCTGCTTAAGGACTCGACGCCGAACATCTCGCGTGTTCAGGGGCCGACCGAACGGCGGTTGCGCAATCTGTTGTGGCTGCGCGATCAGGAGGACTCGGACGATTCCAACTCGCTCAAGCCGCTTCTCGGGACCGAGGATTACGTCGCGGCGACGGACATCTACAAGGACGAGCGGTACGCCGAGGCGCAGAAAGCCTTCAAGAAAGTCGCCAAGAAGTACAAGAAGAGCGACATTCGCGAGGACGCGCTGTTCATGCAGGCCGAAGCCGCCTATCAGCAGGATCACTACGCGAAGGCTCACGATGTCTACGCCGTCCTGTTGAAGGAGTATCCCTCCACGCGGCATCTCGACGTCGTCTCCGAACGCCTGTTCAAGATCGGCCGCATCTGGCTCGACTTCCCCGAGGTCGCCAAGCTGGGTGAAGTCCAGCAGGTCAACTACGACGATCCCAAACGCAAACTGCCCGCCGAAGAACCGACGAAGTCGAGCGGCAAGCCGGTCTATATCCCCAACTTCACGGACAAGGCTGAGCCGCTGTTCGACACGGCGGGGAACGGCGTCGCCGCATTGCAGGCCATCTGGATGAACGACCCCACCGGGCCGCTGGCCGATGACGCGATGATGCTCGTTGCCAGCCATCACGCCCGCAAAGGGAACTTTGTCGAGTCCGATCGCTTCTTCCAGATGCTCCGCGAGACGTTCCCGAACAGCCCCCATTTGCAGGAGGCCTTTCTGCTCGGCTCGCACGTCAAACTAATGTCGTATCAGGGTGCTGAGTACGAAGGGAAGACACTCAGGGAAGCGAAGCTCCTCAAGGAGAGCACGCTGCGACTGTACCCGGACATCGCCGACAAGGATCGCTTGAAGCGCGAACTCAATCAGATCGATGTCGCGGAAGCGGCCCGCGATTGGGAGCAGGTTGAGTTGTGGCTGCGCAAGGGAAACAAACGAGCCGCCGCTGTTTGTGCCCACACATTGATCGACCGCTTCCCCAAGTCGAGCTATGCCCAGAAGGCACGCGAACAATTGGAGGCTCTCGGCCCCGAATACGCCAGCGGTGCGGTGCTGCTTCAGTCGAAGGATCCGCCCAAGATTCCGATTCTCGCGCGGCTGATTCCACAGTCACAACCCAAGCCTTCGCTGGCCAGACCCGCTCCCGCCAAACCGCCCTATGCGCCGGATCCTGCCGTCGAAGAATCGTCTTCGCGCTGGCTGGCCAATCCCTTCAAACGCTCACCCAAAGAGGAAGAACCCGCGGGCGACGAGGCCTCGGAAGAGATGGACGTTCAAGACGACGAGGCGACGGAGACGAACGACCCCGCGAAGAAACGCGGCTGGTTCCGATTGTTGCCGCCGCGCCGATTGCCCGCGGACACCGACGCCACAGAAATCGAACCGGCTCCCACCGGCCGCACCAAACTATGAATCTGAGTCCGACATGGCCGTCCGTGCCTCGTGATGACGGCGGTGAAATCGAAACGACATGCCCGACCAACTCCCTTGTTCCACGAATCGCCTCCCGCCGCGAGAACCTCGCGCCGCACGGTGGTTCGTGGCGCGAGGGCCAAGTCATGCGCTGGGCCTGGCCAGCCTGCTGCTCTTCGCCGGCTGCGGCTACACGGTCGGCAACGGCTTCAATCCGGATGTCAAAACCGTCTCGGTCCCGATCTTTGAGAACGACACCTTCCGGCGCGGGATCGAAGTCCAACTGACCGAAGCCGTCCAGAAAGAGATTCAGAAACGGACGCCGTATCGGCTCGCGAAGGGCCTGAACGCGGACACTCGACTGACGGGCCGCATCGTGCAGACGCGCAAGGATGTCCTCGGCGAGAACAACTTCGACGACTCGCGCGAGCTGCAACTTTCGCTGATGATCGTCACCAAGTGGGAAAATCTGCGGACGGGAGAAGTTCTCGCCCAGCAGGAAATCCCGCTGTCGCCGACGGCCATCCCGCTGACGACTCAGGCGGAGTTCGCTCCCGAGGTCGGGCAGTCGCTCGCCACGGGAACGCAGGACGCCCTCGACCAGCTCGCGCGACGCATCGTCAACATGATGGAAGCGTGGTGACGAGGTTTTTCGCCGATCGACATTTGCAGCGTCTGCGCCAGCCATTTCCAAGCCCGCACGCCGAGCTTTGCCGCACTGGCGAACGATTGCATCCACGGATGAGCCGGCGACGCGGACCTGTTCATCGGGCCGCCACTCCGGAGTTTGAAAGCCCCCAAACGGGCGGGATCGACTCCGGCTCCCTTCCCCGTCCAAAGTTCACCAACCCCCAAGGTCAAGCCGCTTTGCCTGATTACGCCTCGGTTTTTCCCGAAAAAATGACAACGGCGCGGCTTTTGTCTTGCGAAAGAAGCCCGCCGAGATAGCATCGTGGCCGTGGACCAGCCGCCCCGGCCAGTCCTCGTGGTTCTTTCGAAAGTTGGCTCGGAACCGTGACGCGGTGGAGGAGGAATCGTGAAGGCGTTGGCAATGTTGGAACAGGAAAGCACGTTTGACGTGGATCCCGTCGAAGAGATGCGGATGAGAACTTGGGCTCGACGGCATTACGCTCCCGCGCAGGACCGCGACGAGAACTGGCATCCCATTGTGCTCGATGAGATGGTTCGCAAGGACCAGGAACGCGGGTATCCGAACACTCCCAAGTGATGGCCTGTCACCGTGAGGCGGTTCGCTGACTGAACTCAAGGACGATTCACGCGTCGAAACAACAACAGAAAAGCCCGCGGCCTGTCGACCGCGGGCTTTTCCGTTCTTTGTTGTCTGATCATCGAGGCCATTTCCTGCTGGGAATGGCTCGTGACGCGCGAAATCATCTCTTGGTCGACGTGTTGAACTTGGGGTCGTTGACGGCCGATTGCGGTGCCCGAGCGGGAGTTGTTCCGGCCGCGGGACGCGCTGCGGTACTCGGGGCCGTCGCAGGAGCTTGCGGAGCACTACCTCTAACTGGTGCGCCCGATTTGGCCGTTGCGGCCGGGTCTTCGCTGATCGTGGAGGACCAGTTCGAGACCGACCAGTGGGCGTGAGTCGACACCACCGACTGGCCGAGGTCGTCGAGAGCCGCCCGGAATCCGGCCGCCGAGATGTTTTCGTTCGGGATCACGCGCTGCAGCACGAACCGGCGATTGGCCGCGATGTACGCGAAGAATTTTCCTTTGCCAAGCTTGTCGTTGTCCGACAGCAGGCGCAGCAAAGCGGTTCGGGGAACATCGGCCGCCGATTTCGGAAGCTCATCCAGCCAGGCCATGATCCAGATCGAAGTCCCGTCCTGACTGAGAACGGCCGACATCGACAGTTCCCACTCGGCGTCTTCGATCGTCGCCTTGAAGCCGAAGTCGTAGCGCTGCTCGCTCGGTTTCGCATCGAGACCCATTGCCTTGAGCAGCGTACCGAGCGACTGATCCGTCAGCTTGCCCTTGGCTGCGGTCGCGGCTGCCGCCGGCTTGTCCTGTGCGGCGGCCACACCCATTGCGACGGGAGCCGCCACGGCTGCCAATGCTGCTCCGACAACTGCCCGCCGACTCCATTGTGTGTCCATCGCTGTCTACTCCTTTGATTCGCGATGCGCACGGTTTTCGAGCGGCCGATCATCCCCGGACGTCGCGATGCTTGGCACCGCGCCGGATCGGTCCTCGAACTTCAACCCCCGCCGAACAAATGCTTCAGGCAGATCTGCGACCACGTTTCAAACTGGTCGAGTACCTGTAGCAGTTCTGCGGGTTGTGCGAATCCTGCCTCTAAGATCGACTCTTCCCGTGGCAGAACTTTTGCCGAGTCCAGCTCAAAAATGTGAACGATCCCCAAATGCACCCGCCCGACGGGAGTCTCGTCGTCGTTGATCAGGCCCACGCAGCGATCCCGAAACCCCGCCTCCAGAAAGACTTCCTCGGCAATCTCGCGGTGCATGGCCTCCTGATATCGGCGGTCTCCCCCCATTCGGTCGGTCGAGGAAATGTGGCCGCCGATCCCGACCGACCGCTTGCTGTGCAACCGCCCCTCGCCGCCAGCCTTCCCGCGCCGGTAGTTGAAGACACGGCCCTCGTGCATGAAGAGGCAGTACGGAATGAGCTGCTTGTAACTCGGATCCTCCTCGCACTTCGAGCGAGGCTGATAGCTGGTGTGAATCGGATCCAGCAGCGTGTCGAGATACCGCTCGGTTCGCGCGTTGAAGCCCTGAAAGTAGCCCAACTCATGGAAGAGAAGTGTCGGCACGACGAGCACGTGTTCGACAGAAGGATCGGAAGTCGGATCGGACGAAGTCGCGGTCATGAATGTCTCTCTGTTGTTGGTTCAATCGCCGAGTCGCCTTACAACTCGGCCAACATGATGTTTCGTAGCTGCTGCTGACAGCCAGCCGGGATGGATCTCGAACACTTCAACCGGATTCGCTTCCCGTGCGCTAACCCGCTGATTTTTCCCGAGGTCACTCCGTTTTGTCGGCAGACGTCCGAGACCGCCTTTCGCAACGACTCGGTGGTCTTGCCTCGCACCACCTCCGCCGTGCCGTTTCGGAGGCGGATCACAAACTTTGGTCGAGGCTGCGCGGCATACCAGATCGCCGCCAGCACGCCACCGAAGATCACAAAAAGTGTCAGTGAATCGAACACGATCGCACCACGTCTTCGCTGATTACTGTAGTCCGGTCGCACCGCCGACCGGACGTCCCCCCCACGGCGCCCCGGGGAAGCCCAAGACCCCCCCCACAAACCAAAACCAAAATAAAAACCAGAAACAAACAAAAAAAAACACCGCAAACGCCCCCGCG
>JBBPIS010000013.1:0-12275 GCA_038040225.1 Planctomycetota bacterium | reverse complement strand
CGACCGGTAGTCCCGCCGACGGAGCGGCGGGACGACAGTAGCCCACCGCCTGATACCAAAACGCTATTTCAAACCGTACTAATCCTCAAAAACGGGCGGCACTCGCCGGCTCGAAACACCGAGCAACGCATCGACGGCCCGACCAATGTCGGGCGAGCGCATCAAGGTCTCTCCGACCAGCATCGCGTGAGCACCACCCGCCTTGAGGCGATCGACGTCGGCGCGGGTCTGGATGCCGCTCTCACTGACGAGCAGCGTGGACGGGGGAAGCCTTGGCGCGAGGCTCAGCGTGTGGTCCAGATCGATCTCAAACGTGCGCAGGTCTCGATTGTTGACGCCCACCAGGGCGGGATCGAGCTTCAGGACTCGATTCAGATTTTCGGGGTCGTAGATCTCGATGAGCGACTCCATGCCGAGTTCGCTCGCGTAAAAATAGAGGTCTCGCAGGTGGCAGTCATCGAGACACTCGGCGATCAGCAGGATGCAGTCGGCTCCGGCGGCGCGGGCCTCGGCCACCTGATAACGGTCGATGAGGAAGTCCTTCCGCAGCACCGGGATCTTCACCACCTGCCGCACCGCAAACAGATAGTCGAGATGTCCCTGAAAGAAATGTTCGTCGGTCAACACGCTCAGGCATGCCGCGCCATGCTGCTCGAAGGTGAGTGCGATTTGTACCGGATCGAAGTGGGCTCGAATGATACCGGCCGAGGGCGAGGCTTTCTTCACTTCGGCGATCAGCGCCACGTCGGCCTGCGCCCGCAAAGCCGCCACGAAATCGCGGACGGGTGGAGCATTGGCAAGTTGATCGTGGATGGCCTCCACGGGACGAAGCCGCTTCGCCACGGCAATTTCACCCCGTTTGTGGTCGATGATCCGAGCAAGGACATTGTCGGCGGGAAGCGGGGGCGAAGTCATGGGCGGGAGATTCTCGAAGCACTCAGCGGCAAAGGATTCGATCAATTCAAGGCCTGTTGTGGCCGAGATGGTATCGTCGCGCTCACTGAGCGAAAACCGTGTTTGATCATGCCGACTGTCCTCATCGAGTCACCTCCGTATAATCCCGCCCGCTCCCTCCAATCCGTTCCGCCAACGAAGCTGCACCCTTGCCGACCACCGAACTCTCTCCCACAGATCCGCGACTGCTGGCCACGGCCTGGTTGCTGATCTCACTCTTCGTCGGAGGTGTGTCGAGTTGGGTGACGGTCTGGCGGCGGTATCGCCAACAGGAACCGTGGCTCGACCGGTGCGAGGAGCCGCGCGCCGCGTGGGCTCACCTGCCCGAGCGACTCGCACTGCTGCTCGCCTGTCTCTGGCTCGGGCTGCATCTGGCATCGAAATTCATCGTGGCCTCGAATGGGAAGTCACCGGAGCTGTCGAACGCGGGCTTGATCCAGGTGGCCGTGATCAGCGGCGGCACGACATTGCTGCTCGTCGCACTGCTCGTTGGAAACAGCCGGTTGTCGGCTGGTGACTTCGGGTTGAAGTGGCAACCGCTGGCGAGCCAACTGCGCGACGGCTGGTTCGGTTTCAAGTTGGCGATCCTGCCGATGGCCGTGACGATGGCGCTGACGACTCCGCTGAGAACTCACGACATGCAAAATCCGCTGCTGAGGTTGCTCGCCGATGATCCCGAATATGTCACGTTGGCTCTCATTGTCTTCATTGCGGCCGTCATCGCGCCGCTGTCGGAAGAGCTGATTTTTCGCGTCATCCTGCAAGGCTCGTTGACCACCGTGATGCCCGCGCGGTTGGTGATCCCGATCGTCGCCGTTGCCTTCTCGGCCGTGCATGGTCCGGTGGATGGCCTCGCGCTGCTGCCGCTGGCTCTGGTGCTGGGCAGCATCTTTCATCGACGGCACAGCTATCTCGCCGTGGTCGTGATTCACGGCCTGTTCAACGCTACCATGCTCGCTCTCGCGTTGCTGACGGCGAGTTAGCTGTCAGTCAGTGGCGGTTGGCGGTTGGCCAGACCAGATTTCGTTGTGCATCATTGATGGGAGTCATGGGACGAATGGGACTTATGCAATTTCCAATGTCAACCCGATTCGTCGCATCAGTCCCCTGCGTCCCATGAAACTTCTTCAGACCGCGCAGCGTCGTCCACATTCCAATTTCAAAGTTCATCGCCCATGAGTTTTCTTCCCGTTGACGAACAGTTGACCATCATTCGGCGGGGCGTCGAGAAGATCGTGCCCGAAGAGGAACTGGCCGCGAAACTGACCAGGAGCCGTGAGACCGGGAAGCCGCTGCGCATCAAGTACGGCATCGACCCGACGGGCATTGACGTGCATCTCGGCCACACTGTGCCGCTGCGAAAGCTGAGGCAGTTTCAGGAGCTGGGCCATCAGGCGGTGATCATCATCGGCAACTACACGGCTCTCGTCGGAGACCCGAGCGGGCGCGATCATGCTCGCAGCAAGAAGCTGACCGCCGACGAGGTCGAAGCGAACGCGAAGGACTACCTCCATCAGGTCGGCAAGGTAGTCGATCTGTCTCGCGCCGAGGTCCATCGGAACGGCGACTGGTTCGGCAAGATGAGCTTTGCCGACGTGATCGGGCTGTGCGGGAAAGTGACCGTCGCCCAGATGCTGACGCGTGACGACTTCGCCAAGCGGTACGCCGCCGCGACGCCGATCTTTCTGCACGAGTGCCTGTACCCCATGATGCAGGCGTGGGACTCGGTCGAGATCAAGGCCGACATCGAACTTGGCGGGACCGAGCAGCTTTACAGCTTCATGCTGGCCCGCGATCTGCAACGGGACCAGCACCTGCCGCAGCAAATCGGCGTGATGTCGCCGATCCTCGTTGGGCTCGATGGCGAGCGGCGGATGGGTAAGAGCCTCGGCAACTACATCGGCATCGCCGAGTCACCCTACGACATGATGAAGAAGTTCATGCAGGTGCCCGACGCCGTGATGAAGATGTATTTTGAACTGCTCACCGCGATTCCTCTGGCCGAAATCGAGACGATCCTTGCGGGACACCCGAAGGAGGCGAAGGTCTGGCTGGCGAAGGCCGTCATCGCGGGATACCACTCGGCCGATCAGGCCAATGACGCGGCTGACCGCTGGCAGCGCGAAGTGGGCGGCGGCGAGTTGCCCTCGGAGATTCCGACGGTCTCACTCAGTCTGAAGGCGCTGGCCGAGCAGCTTCCGCATCACGCGACCGATCTCGCCGCGCGCCGACTCGCCGCGCCGCAGCTTCTCAAAACGCTGGGACTCGCCGCCTCGACCAGTGAGGCGGCGCGGCTGATCGCGCAGGGAGGCGTGTCGATCATTCGAGGCGATCAAACCTCACCGGTCTCGGGCGCGAAGTCCACGATTCCGCTGGAGTCGGACCTGTTGGTCAAAGCGGGCAAGAAACGCATCGTGCGGCTGAGTGTTGGCGAATGAGATCGGCGGGCGACAAATCTCAAACCTGAAATCACAAATTTCAAGAACCAAATCCCAAACGAATTCCAAATCCCAAGGGGAAAAACTCAAACGACGAGACAACGACAAGGTCAAGTCTGAGGGACGCACAGACCCGATGGTTTGAGATTTGTCTTCCTTGGAGTTTGAGATTCGTTTGGTGTTTGGTTCTTGAGATTTGATGTTTCGCGTCAGACGTTCGCAATTTCGCGCCGCTACTCCTATGACGCCGTGACGTCCCGCTTCCACGGCATTCCCCAGCCCGAACCGGTTCGGTGGTTTGTTGCGGGGCCGAGCGTCTGTTCGAGGGTGGCGAGCAACGCGTCCAGGTGGGAGGCTTCCTGCGCCGGGAGTTCCTCGTCACCGAAGCGGACTCGATAGAAGAGATCGCCGATGGGGGCCAGTCCCTGTGCCAGTGCCGTGTCGTGCAATTTGATCGCGAGGCTTCCGGCAACGTCCTGCACGAACTCACCCTGAGTCTGCGCGGGGCGTCGTTCGTGGCCGTGCGATTGCATCAGGCGCGCGAAGCGTTCGTAGAACTCGACCCGCCGGTGGCGGGGTTCGTCTGACTTCGTCCGCTGCCAAGTCAGGCCGAGTCGCAGACTGCCCCGCCGCAGCAGCCACAACAGGCCAAACAGCAGCCCCAACGTCATCGCCCCTGGCAGCGTCAGCCAGTTGCGCGGATCGATCATGAACAGCGCGTAGCCCCCCATGCTGGCACGCGGTGAGGCGACAAAGTCTAGGCAGTGTTTCCAGACGGAGAAGAAATATTCGCGAGCCGGCCCGTAGATCATGTCCTCCTGCCGGTCGAGCGAAATGTTGAGGACATTGTTTTCCCACACACCGGACAGTCGTGAGGACAGCGTGGCCCAGAAATTACGCTGGGTGCCAACCTGCGTGACGCTGGCCGTCCGTTCGGCTTCCGGTGTCGCGTCCAGCGTGACCCACTTCTCGTCGTCGATCCACGCCTCGACCCAGGCGTGAGCGAACCGCTTCTCGACGTGCAGCCGACCGTCCTCCCGTTGCTCGCCTCCCTTGAAGCCGGTGACCAGCCGGGCGGGAATTCCCACCGACCGCAACATCAGTCCGAGAGCCGAGGCAAAGTACTGGCAATGTCCCGCACGACTGTTGAAGAGGAAGTCTTCGATCGGGTCGAGCTTCGGATCACTCGGTGGCGTGTCGAGCGAATAGGAATAGATCCGCGAGTCGCGCAGATGTGACTCAATCGCGCGGGCCTCTTCCAATTCGGTCAACGGCCGACCCACCCGCTGCCGTTCGGCATCGACCACTGTCCGGGCGTGGGCGATCAGACGCCCCAGCGACTCGGGAACGTCTTCGCATCGTTGGAAGTAGTTGGTGAAACGATAAGAACCCAGCATTGTCTTCGAGATGATGTGACCGGCCGTACCGCGGGCATTCGGCGGCGGCAGCTCGGAGTAGGCGACGTAGTTCACGACACCGGTCAGTTCCTTGAACCAGGGTTTACGCACGGCGATGTCGTTCAATTGCTGCTTGTTGCCGCAACGAAACTCCTCGGGATCGCACATTGCCACGGCGTGTCCCATGCAGAACAGGATGTCGTTCCCGATGTGCTCCAGATTGATCTCCTGTCGAACCGTCGGAGCGACCTCCCTTCCAGTCTGGCTGGTGATCGCGGGGTCATCCGGCTTCGCGAACAGCCGAACCGCCAACTCGGTGGCCAGTCGGTTGGGACGCCAGCGGCCCGCCTCGTAGTCTGTGAGAATCACCCCACGAAACAGCGGTTCGGGATGACCCAACCATTCGGCGTAGGTCTCGGGGTCGAGGGGTTGATCGGTTTGGTTGTCGAACAAACGAATGGCCAACACGGGGTCGTTGCTCTCCAGCGCCGGCCGGATGTCGCCGAGCCGGATTTCTGTGCCCAGACCTGTGATCGTCATCCGCAACGTCGGAGGAAGCTCATCGTCCGCAAGGCCAAAGCTGGTTCCAATCCAGGCTCGCGGGGTCAAGACAAAGAATACCGATCCAACGAACAGCCCGAGGAATGAACACAAAGCCACGCCGCTGACAAATCGCATGGAGACCCAGTGCGAACCGTCTTCGGAACAGACGGCGCGAAACGCCTGGCTGGTCAGACGGTTCGTGTCCGCCACAGAGGTTGACCTTCCGTGAGTCGCTCGTTGACCAGCAGCGGTCGCTTCCGGGAGCGTCCCGTCACGGTGGTCGCCAGCACTCGTTGGTGCTGCGTGATCCCGCTCTGCATCCCGTCGCCCCTCCTCGGAAAATTTTTGAGCGGCGCGGTACAGCGAGAACACGGACATCGTCCAGGTGGCCGCGACGAGGTAGCCGATCACGCTCAGGCCAAACCAGTGTCCATTTGTCAGCACCGAGGCCACCGAGACCTGCAACACTCCCAACACCAGCAGTTGCCAGTAGCGGGAGTTCTGCTTTCGTTGCAGCAGCACGATCCAGGTGAGGTAGACCACCAGGTGAATGCCCGACAGCAGCTTTCCTTCGGGGCTGTCGCTGAAGAACTCCATCGCCGCCGCCGCCAGCGACAATCCACCCAGCACCACCGACGGCACTTCACCGAGTCCGCGAGCCTGTGTTCGGACCGGACCAAATCCGATCTCGCACCACCAATACCCGAGGATCGTCATCGGCAGCGAAACGAACGGAATCCAACCCCACTCCGCCGCGCCGAGAACCACACCGACGAAGGCCGTCAGCAGGTAAATGCTCAGCTTGAAAATGGTGGCGAGATCCATCGACGACACCCTCAGTTGCTTACCGTGAACTCAGCCGATGCGCCAGCCTTCAAACTCGAAATCGATGTGCCGCCAGCTTGCATGAAGAGTCCCGAAGCCGGAACGAAACAACGGCCTCACTTTACGCGACGGGCAGACCTCGACCAAGCCCGGCGGATTCGATGCGTGTCAGACGAGGCACGGAACGGCTCAACTGGTAAGCTGGTCTCTTGTATGAAACCCGTCCTTGCGGATGCCTCACCATGTCGATGATCTGTCGATTCAGTATGTGCCTCGTCACACTTTGTGCGTGTCCAGCGCTGTCCGTTCATGCGGGCGAGGCGTTCGTTGGGAAGGCGTTTTCTGCGCGAGATACTCTCGCGCCGCAGCCGGAAGAGTCGGCCGAGGCCAAAGCGTGTCTCGCCGGTTTGGTGTGGAGGCCGGTCGAGTTTGAAGTGACCGTTGAGGCCGGAAGCGATCCTGCGATGGAGGGGCTGGTCCGGTTCGAGTCTCCCAAACCGAACGGCATCGCACAGAATGACCGCGTGGCATTGGAGTGGTATGCCGCGAAGGATGAGGCTGGCAACGTCATTGATGCGCCCGCCATCGTCGTCGTTCACGAGTCCGGCTCGAAAATGGAGGTCGGTCGCATCTTTGCCAAGGCGCTGCACGCGCAGGGACTGCATGCCTTCATGATTCAGTTGCCGTTCTACGGCGCGCGCAAGCCGCCAGGCTTCAAGCCCGATGGACGACACGTCGAGGCAACAATGCGGCAGGGGATCGTCGACGTGCGCCGCGCGCGAGACGCCGTCGCCGCGCTGCCGCATGTCGATCCGACGAACATTGCGGTGCAAGGGACCAGCCTGGGTGGATTCGTGACGGCCACGTCGGCCGGGCTGGATCGAGGCTTTGCGTCGGTTCACATCATGGTCGCGGGGGGCGATCTGTACGGACTGGTCTCAAACGGCCAGCGCGAAGCGGGCAAACTCCGGGAGATGCTGGCCGAGGTGGGCTACACGGGCGACAAGCTGCGCGATCTGTTCGCCCAAGTCGAACCGCTGCGTCTCGCTCATCGCCTCGACCCGCAAACGACGTGGCTCTTCTCGGCCACGCGCGATCAGGTCGTTCCCCCGGCGCACGCCTTCAAACTGGCCGAAGCAGCGAAGCTGACCGACGATCATCACACGCGACTTTGGGCCGACCACTACACGGGCATCATCTACGTCCCCGTCGTCGTTGACTCCATCGCCAAAAATGTGAAGGCGATGACAAAGGCTCGATGAGTTTTCCGGAGGATCGAACGGCAATCTCGTGTCGCTCTTGAAATGAGACCGCTGACGAATCGCAATCAGTGATCGCCGTGAAGAACCGGCGTGGTCTGTGCCTCGCGCGGTACGGCGGTATAATCCGGCCCACGTTCAACCAATCGCCTCTCACGAGAGATCCTGCCCATGACCAGCCGCTTGAAAATCTGTGTCCTCCCGCCGAGCCTCGCCCTGTGCGCGATGTGGATTCTGGCGGTCAATGTCGGGTGTCCGGCCGTTGCTCAAGAACCAAAACCAGCGGCCCCGGCCAAAGAGGAGTCTTGGCAGGTCATCTACCTGAGCGGGCAGCGGATCGGGTTTGCTCATTCGGTGACGGAGACGATCAAACAGGATGGACGCGATGTCGTTCGCTCCTCGTCCGACTCGCACATGACCATCAAGCGCTTCGGCCAGTCACTGGTGATGAAGCAAACGGTGGCGACCGAAGAGTCCACCGAGGGCGACCTGTTCACCTTCCGCTACGAGATGGCCAACCCTCCCGCCAGTTCCACCTCCACCGCGGGAAAGGTCGAAGGCAAGGAGTTGAAACTCGAACAGACCGTCAACGGCAAATCCAAAGGGTCGGTCCAAGCTTGGCGTCCCGAGGTGAAATCGCCCACTTACCAGGATCGCGTCCTCAAATCGTCCCCCTTGAAGCCGGGTGAGACCCGCTCGTTCGAGGCCTTCATGCCCGAATTCAGCAAGGTGGCCACGGTCAAACTGGTCGCCGTCGATTGGGAGGAAACCACCTTGCTGGACGGCCAGAAAAAGAAGTTGCTCAAAGTCAAGATGACGCAGTCGCTGATTCCCGGCGTCGTGATCGTCGGCTTTGTCGATGACAAGGGCGAGACGCTGAAATCCTCGACCAGCATGTTGGGGGTGGAGATGGAGACGTACCAGGTTTCCAAAGACGAAGCGTTCAAGGCGATCGATGGGACCGAATTGGATCTGGCCATCAGTACGTTGGTCAAAGTCAAACGCATCCCCAACGCTCACGAGACGAAGAAGATTGTGTATCTCGTCACAACGCTGGGGCAGAATCCCGAGGATGTCCTTCCCTCGGGAGGGACTCAGACCGTCAAGAAGACCGACACGGAAATCGGGGAGCTGACCGTCACGGCCGCACCGATCCCGGATCAGGCCACCTTGCAAGCTGTGGAGGACGAATTCACGGCGGAATCGCAATTCCTGCAACGAGACGATGAACTCGTTCAGGCCCACGCGAAGAAAGCGACCGGTGACGCGACCGATCCCGCTCAGATCGCTCGTCGGATGGAGAAATATGTTCAGAAGACTCTGACGAAAAAGGACTTCTCTACGGCGATGGCCTCGGCGGGAGAAGTGGCCAAAACGCTCCAGGGCGATTGCACCGAACACGCCGTCCTGCTGGCGGCAATGTTGCGCGCGAAGGGGATCCCGTCGCGAGTCGCCGTTGGGCTGGTCTATGTTGACCTCAAAGACACCTCTGCGTTTGGCGGCCACATGTGGACCGAAGCCAATCTCAACGGCCGGTGGATTCCGCTCGACGCGACCCTCGGACGCGGTGGCACCGGCGCGGCGCACATCAAACTGTCCGATTCGAGCTTGTCCGACGACGGCCCTGCCGCCATCAGCAGTTTCGCTCCACTCATGCTGGTCATCGGTCAGTTGAAGATCGACGTGAAGTCCGTCGAATGAATCGTGTTGGACCGTGAGTCTGCTCGGCCGCGAACGGTGCGTCTTGCAATTCTTACAACGCCGATGGCTTGCAAGAGTTACAAACGACGGACTCATTCCCGCAGTCGCGGACAGACCGCGTTGGTGGTGAAAATCTCATGTCACCTTGCGTGGCAAGGACTTCTGGTGAACTGGCCAGCGGATGCTTTCAGAAACTGAAGCGCTGGCACATCTCGTGCTTTGTGTCGATTTGGAATGAGCAATCATCCGCATGAAATCACGGGGCGGTCATTCGACCAGAACCGAGATTCTGTAATTACCTGCCGGCCCGAGGGAGACGGGCCACGCTCCGCCTAAGACCCACATCCACTTTCTTGCCCACTCAGGCCGGGACGTTACCCGCAACGTCCCGGCCTCTCGCCTTCTTTGGCTTCCCCCGAGCTTCTTGAACTGACGCTGAGCAATCGATAACGTGCGCGCTCGAAGCAGTGCCAACCGAATTCGAGGTCACTCGGCTGGCAGTCACACAATCAAGTTCAGTTCCCCTGAAGTGGAAGGCAGTTTCCATTGGCAGAGCCAATCCGTGACGAACTCAGGACTCAGCGTCGAATCGCCGTCTTGGTTTCCGTGCCCGATCCAAATCGCAATCTCGGAAAGGAACACGCGCTCGACGAGCTTCAGGGCCTGGTCAAGACAGCCGGCGTCAAGGTCGTCGGCACGCTGGTACAAAACCGGGAACGGCCTCATCCCACCACTTGTCTGGGGAAAGGCAAGCTCGCCGAACTGAAGGAACTCGTCGAGGCCACCGGCGCGGAAGTGGTCATCTTCGACAACAACCTGACGCCGGCCCAGGGGCGCAACCTCGAAGAAGAGACTCAGCGGATCATCGTCGATCGCAGTGAACTGATCCTCGACATCTTTGCGACTCACGCCCGGACCAACGAGTCGAAGCTGCAAGTGGAACTGGCTCAACTCCAGTACACGAGAACCCGGCTGAAACGGATGTGGTCGCACCTCGAACGAATCGACGGGGGGATCGGTGCGAGTCGCGGTCCGGGTGAAAAGCAGATCGAAACGGACCGCCGACTGATCGACCACCGCATCTCCGAACTCAAGGTCAAGCTCAAGGAGGTCGAACAGCGACGCGAGCGGATGGTCAGCCAGCGCGACACCCAAACACTCGTCTCCGTGGTCGGCTACACCAACGCTGGCAAAAGCACTCTGATGAACGCGCTGACCGGCGCGGACGTCTATGTGGCCGACCAACTCTTCGCCACGCTCGACACACGCACGCGCAAATGGACGATCCCCGCGTGGGGCAGCGTGCTGCTGAGTGACACCGTCGGCTTCGTTCGCGATCTGCCGCACGAACTGGTGGCCTCCTTCAAATCGACTCTGACGGAGGCACGGCAGGCTCACCTGTTGCTGCATGTCGTCGATGCGTCGAACCCGGAGGCCGAACAACAGGTGGAGACCGTCGAAAGGGTGTTGGCCGAAATCGGGATCGATGCCACCAATTCGATCCTCGTGCTGAACAAGATCGATGCGGTCCAAGACCGCAGCCTCGTGGACGTCTTGCGGGCGAAATACACGCATTCTGTCAGCGTCAGCGCTCGAGACCGGGTGGGACTCGATCGGCTGGGACTTCTGGTTGCCGAACTGCTCTCGGACGGATTCGTCGATGTCACCATCGAAACGGCGGTCGACAACGGCCGACTGCTGGCTTACCTCGCCGAACACACGCAAATCAACGAGACTCGGTACGATGACTCGTCGGCAATTTTGAGTTGCCGTGTCCCGCGAACCCTGCTGCCACGATTGCATTCCGAGCCGGGCGTCTTGAAGATAGAAGTCCGTTCTCACCCGGGGGACTCTCCCCCGCCAGTGGCAACATCCGATGACCCGGCTCAGTGACTTGTCAGAGCGGTCACTCAACACAACCAGTCGAACTCATGCTTCCAGCAGTTTCCAAGAAGTCCGTCCCCGTCATGGCAAATGTTGACCCGGATGGCTTTTCGTCGCTCGCCCAATGAAGAAATAGCGCCAACAATGCCTGGTGACGATCGAATCCACCGCCCCATCGCTCAACCAAGCCGGCAATCCTAGAATCTCGACCATTCGCACAGTCAGGAAATCAGACGATGGCAGAAGACTATCTGAAGAAGCTAGTCCGTGATGGCGTCATCAGCCGCGACCAACTCCACGAAGCGGAAGAGCTTTCCTCCAGTCTTGGCACAACGATCGACGATGCCCTCGTCCGATTGGGCTATGTCTCCGCTGGGGAGCTTGGCCAGCTTCAGGCGTCGCAATACGGATACGACTTCGTCAATCTTGAGGCCATGGAGATTCCCCAAAGCGTGATCGCTTTGATTCCGGAATCGGTCGCCCGAGAAAACGTCGTGATCCCCGTGACGCTGGTCGACGAACGGCTTCGAGTCGCGATGAGTAACGCGCTCGACCTCGACGTGATCGACAAACTGAGATTCATGGTGAATCGCGAGATCGATCCGGTCGTCGCACCCAAAGAAGCCATTCAGACGGCAATCAACCGTTTTTACGGGGGCTCCGAAACAGAGTCCGTTGACTCCATGCTGATGGAGTTCACCGAGACGGCCATTGACTTTACGGAGACTGAATCACCCCAGACCAAGGCTCAGGAGGCGGAAGAGAATGCTCCGGTCGTCCGACTGATCAACCTGATCATCTCAGAAGCGGTCAACATGCGGGCCAGCGATATTCACATCGAACCGTTTGAGGACAGAATCCGCGTCCGTTACCGAATCGACGGCGTTTTGGTCGAGCGCGACAGCCCGCCCCGGCGACTGCTCGCCGCTTTGACGTCGCGTATCAAGATCATGGCTCGTATGGACATCGCCGAAAAGCGGCGTCCGCAAGACGGCCGGATCAAGACGCGATCGGGCGGAAAAGACTTCGACCTCCGAGTAAGCATCCTCCCCACGAGCCACGGCCAGGCGGTGGTGCTGCGAATCCTCGACCGGGAGAACATCAAGGTCGGCATCCGTAACCTTGGATTCGGCGAGGAAAACTACCGCCGCTTCCAAACCATCATTCGTCGCCCAAATGGTATCTTCCTTGTGACCGGCCCGACCGGAAGCGGCAAGACCACGACTCTGTACAGTGCTCTCGGCGAACTGAACCGCCCCGACCGAAAGATCATC
>JBBPIS010000012.1:88630-97588 GCA_038040225.1 Planctomycetota bacterium | reverse complement strand
CGGGCCTTGCTCTATACTCCACCAAGGTGAGCGATGCGGGACTGGTCCACTTCAAGGATTGCAAGAGCCTTACGGTGCTTACTCTGAGGTCTACACCGGTAGGCGATGCGGGGCTGGTCCACTTCAAGGATTGCAAGAACCTCACGTACCTTGATCTTGACGCTACCCCGGTGAGCGATGCGGGGCTGGCCTACTTCAAGGATTGCAAGAACCTCACGTACCTTACACTGCACACTACCCTGGTGAGCGATGCGGGGTTGGTCCACTTCAAGGATTGCAAGAACCTCACGCACCTTGGACTGGGCAGTACCCAGGTGAGCGATGCGGGGCTGGCCCACTTCAAGGATTGCAAAAACGTCACGAAGCTTGTTCTGCACCATACCCAGGTGAGCGATGCGGGGCTGACACACTTCAAGGATTACAAAGACCTCAAGTACCTTGATCTGCACGCCACCCAGTTGGGCGACGCGGGTCTGGCCCATCTCAAGGATTGCAAGAACCTCACCAACCTTATTCTGGCCGGTACCCAGGTGAGCGATGCGGGGCTGGCCCACCTCAAGGATTGCCAGAACCTCACCAACCTTAATCTGGTCGATACCCAGGTGAGCGATGCGGGTTTGGAACGCCTCCCCGCCTTGGCGAAGCTCGGTTCCGTAAACGTCATCAGAACAAAGGTCACCGAAGCCGGCGTGAAGAAGCTCTCGGCCGCGTTGCCGGAGTGCAAGATCGAATGGGACGGCGGCGTGATCGAGCCGACCGTGAGTCCCGACCGCCGCGCCGCCGAGTGGGCGCTGTCGATCGGCGGCAGGGTCGGGGTGAACGATCAAGACCCCAACAGCCCGTCCATCGCCGAAGTGCCGAAAGAGCCCTTCCGGCTGACATCCGTCAATTTTCAGCAAAACGAGCGTGTGACGGACGCGGGGCTGGCGCACTTCCAAGACTGCAAGAACCTCACCCTCCTGCACCTGGGGGGCACAAAAGTGACGGACGTGGGGTTGGCCCACTTCAAGGACTGCAAGAGCCTCATCTCCCTGACCCTGGGCTACACCTTATTGACGGACGCGGGACTGGTCCACTTCAAGGATTGCAAGAACCTCACCGGGCTGGACGTGGGCGGCACGAAGGTGACGGACGCGGGGTTGGCCCATTTCCAAGACAGCAAGAACCTCACCCACCTGCACCTGTACTCGACTGGGACGACAGACGCGGGGCTGATGAATTTCAAGGACTATAAAAACCTCACCTTCCTAAATCTGGACGGCTCCCCTGCGGTGTCGGACGCGGGACTGGTCCACCTCGCTGGCTGCCCGAAACTCAGTTCTTTGAAGGTCACAAAGACCAAGGTCACCGAGGCTGGCGTGAAGAAGCTCTCGGCCGCGTTGCCGGGGTGCAAGATCGAATGGGACGGCGGCGTGATCGAGCCGACCGTGAGTCCCGACCGCAGCGCCGCCGAGTGGGTGTTGTCGATCGGCGGCAACATCAAAATCATCGAGAATGGTGAAGAGCGGGCGATCGGGGTTGTCGAGGATCTGTCCCGCAGGGCGCTCGAACTCACGGCCGTCGGTTTCGAACGAAACACAAAGGTGACTGATGCGGGGCTAGCGCATTTCAAGGATTGCAAGAACGTCACATATCTTAATTTGGAGAGCACAGGTGTGAGCGATACGGGGTTGGCCCACTTCAAGGATCACACAAACCTCACGACCCTTGGCCTGAACGATACCAAGGTGAGCGACGTTGGGCTGGCCCACTTCAAGGATTGCAAGAACCTCAGGTACCTTAATCTGGAGAGCACAGGAGTGAACGATGCGGGGCTGGAGCGTCTCGCCAACTACTCGAAGCTCGGTTTCGTACGAGTCACAAAAACGAAAGTCACCGAGGCCGGCGTGAAGAAGCTCTCGGCCACGTTGCCGGGGTGCAAGATCGAATGGGACGGCGGCGTGATCGAGCCGAAAATCAGCGACAACTAGCCGGTGCCGTTCCCGCCCCCCACCCGTTGACGGCACAACTCGAGTTGATCGACCTGTCGCTCGGCTGTCTGTCGCTCAGCGAGCCGTTCGCCAAGAACCTGACTGAACTGAAGCAGGTCAAGGGTCTGTCGCTGGCCTTTGCCTTGGTCGCAGAGCGACCGCCGAAGGTAGCCGTGGGTTTCAACCCACGGTTGGTGAATCCGCCAACCGAATTCGTCGCGGAGCGACGATTGAAACCGCGTCGGGCGGGCACCCCATTTCATGTATGCCGACACACACACGTTCAATCGTCGCTCCGCGACGAATCGTTCACACGTCGTCCGATCCGTGGGTTAAAACCCACGGCTACCGGCGGATGTCGCTCCGCGACGAAAGACGTGACACATCGCTACCGTCAAATGCCGTCGTGGGGCAAACTGCCGTTCATTGGAACCCGACCTCTGTTGGTGGGCATCACTTGATTCTGTCACCGATCGCTGGGAGACGCCGGCATGGCCAACACGTACACCGCTCTGCATTACCACATCGCCTTCAGCACGAAGCGCCGGGAGCGGTGGATCACGCCGGACATTGAGACGCGGATCTGGGCCTACCTCGGCGGGATTGCCCGCGACAACGACATGCAGGCGTTGTGCATTGGCGGGATTGAAGACCACGTCCACCTGCTGCTCGGAGCACCGCCGACCATCGCACCGGCCAAGGCGGCGCAGCTCATCAAGGGTGGCTCTTCCAAATGGACTCACGGCACGTTTCCGAACCTGCGCGACTTCGCCTGGCAAGACGGCTATGGCGCGTTCACCGTCAGCAAATCGAACATTCCCGGCGTGAGCGGCTACATTCAAAAACAACGTGAGCACCACGCGACAAAGACGTTTCAGGAGGAGTTCGTGGAACTGCTCCGTCGGCACGAGATCGACTACGAAGAAAAGTATCTCTGGGACTGAACTGGAAGCGTGCGATCCCGAGCCATTCTTTCCGTCAACCGGTATCATCCCGCACTCCGGGGACGATCACATGGCCGGCACAGGCCGATTGGCGAGCGAGGGAACCGTGAAGACACCGCGTCGATGGATGAGTTGGGCCAGCCTGGGTCTGACCGCTTTGTTGTGGGGCTGCGGCACGGGGAAGACTGTGCCGGAGACAAAGCCGGTCGCGCCCGGTGTGGCTCCGGCGTCGCAGTCGTCCGGGGACGCGAAGCCGGATGCCAGCGAGAAGACAGCACCGATCCAGAAGGTTGCTGACGATTCGGCGCTCGCCGCCGTGAGGCAGACGTTGAGTGCCATCGAACGGGGCGACCTGGCGAAGGCCTACGAGTTCCTGCCCCCCGGATATCAGTCTGACGTGGACGGCCTGGTCCACGAGTTTGCCTCGAAGATGGATGCCGAAGTCTGGACGAGGCTCTTCGGGACACTCCGCAAGACGGTGGCGGTGCTGCGGGCGAAGAAGGCGTTCATTCTGGAACTCGACCTGTTCGCGAACCGGCCCGAATACGAGTCGCTGCGGAAGCATTGGGACGAGGCGGTGTCGCTGCTCGACGCATTCGTGACCAGCAGCGCGGGGGACTTGGAATCACTCCAGCAAGCCAGCGCGAAGTCGCTGTTGCCGGGAGACGGCGCGCGCGTCGTGCAGCATCTCGACGCGATCGGGCTCGGCGTGGGAGCGGACCTCGCGCGGCAGTTCGCGGACATCAAGGTTGAGCAAATCAAGGCGACTGGCGACGAGCACGTTCTGTCATTCCAAGGCCCGCGCGACGAGCGGCCGACCGAGATCGCCTACGTGAAGCACGACGGCCACTGGTTGCCGAAGACGCTCGTCGCGCAGTGGTCCGCCGGAATCGAAGTTGATCGCGCCTGGCTGGCCAAGCTGCCCGATCAGATCAAGGTCGCGAAGCCGCGCGTGTTGGAAGCACTCACACAGGCGGACGGACTGCTCGATCAATTACTGGCCGCGAAGACCCGCGATGAGTTTCAGCAGGCCGTCGGCCCGGCGATCCTCTCATTGGCGCTGGCCTGGCCGCGCATGCAGCAACTCGCGCAGCAGTCGGCCTCCGGGAAGAACGAACAGCCGCCGGTCACGATCTTCGTCAATCGGGAACTGTCCGCCAGCGAACAGACCAAGCTGATCGAAGCCGTGCTGAAGCCGCTCCACGCCACAGGCACCGACTACACGCTGCTCGCCAACGACGGCAAGACCACGTGCCGCCTGACCAAAGTGGCCGATGTCACCTCGCTGCGCGAGAGCCTCGCCAAACACTTCGGCCTCCCGCCGGACGGCGTCTCATTCGACCAGGAGTCGTCGCAACTCAAGGTCGAACTCGAACCATAGCGATCCGCTGAAAAAATGAACCGGGTGCGACGGCTGTGTCAGCCGTGTGAGACATTCGAGAATACTCACGGCTCACAGAGCCGTGGCACTCCTTTTTCAACGGGCTGACAGGCCATTGGCGGAGTCGCTCAGCCGACCAACTCGGGGATCGGCTGGCCTTCGGGCAGGACCATCAACGGTCGGCGGCCGTGGTCGTAGAACGTGTGGTGGTGGTCGATGCCGAGCGTGTGGTACATCGTCGAGAGGACGCAGCCGGGTGAGTATGGCTTGGTGGTGGGGTACTCGGCGCGGGCGTCGGTCGTGCCGATGGCCTGTCCCATTTTCAAGCCGCCTCCCGCGAACAGGACGCTCATCGCACCGGGCCAGTGGTCGCGGCCGGAGGTGGGGTTGATGCGGGGCGTGCGTCCGAACTCGCCCATCGCCATGACGAGGACTTCGTCCTGCAGGCCGCGCACATAGAGGTCATCGACGAGGGCCGCCACTGCCATGTCGAACTTGGGGAGCAGGTTGTTTTTCAGTTGGGCGAAGTTGTCGCCGTGAGTGTCCCAGCCGCCACCCGCCTGCACCGTGATGTAGGTCACTCCCGCTTCGACGAGACGTCGCGCGAGGAGGCAACTCTGGCCGAGATCGTTGCGGCCGTACTTCTCCCTCAGCCGCGGATCCTCCTTGTTGATGTCGAAGGCTCGCAGCGCCTTCTCGCTCGTCACCATCTCGAAGGCGTCGCGGTAGAACTTGTCGAGGCCGACGATGTCCCCCTTCGCATCGATGTCGCGGCGGATCGTGTCCACCTGACCGAGCAACTGCTGGCGGCGTTCGAGCCTCGACAGCGTGGTCTGGCCCGGCAGCTTCATGTTCTTGACCTGAAAGCCCTGATCGTTCGGGTTGCTGTCGGGCGCGAACGGGTTGTACGACGCACCGAGATACGCCGCCTTGCCCAGTCCGAGTCGCGACGGCACGTTGCAGTAAGCGGGCATCCCCGGCTCGTTCGGTCCCTTCAGAGCCGCCACGACCGACCCGCACGAGGGATAAATGTTGTCGCCCACTTCAATCGTCGGCTGATACCCGGTGAGCATCCACTGCGAGGCCATGCCGTGTCCGGCATTCGTATGCGTCGCCGAGCGGACCACCGAAAACTTGTCGAACATTTTTGCCTGCAACGAGCAGTGCTCACCGATCTCGATGCCGGGGACGTTCGTCGCGATCGGCTTGAACTCGCCGCGATACTCCGCCGGTGCGGTCGGCTTGAGATCGTACATGTCGAGGTGACTCGGCCCCCCCGCCTGCCAGACGAGGATCACCGACTTCCGCTTCGACGAGCCACCCGCTTCCGCCGCCGCCGCTTCATGGCGCAGCAGATTCGGTAGCGTCAGTCCCCCGATGGCCAAGCCGCCCACGCGGAGGAAGTCCCTCCGATTCACACCATCACACGTCCGCGTGTTCGATCCGAGAATGTCGAGCATGTAGGGCCTCGTCTCTCTGCTAACAAATTGTTTGAGTCAGGTCAGTGATTGAACAGGAATTCTTTCGAGTTCACCAGCGTCCACAGCAAATCTTCGACGCCCTTGCGGGGTTCTGGATCGCGGTCGATGTAGCCGGCGGCGGTGATGATCTCTTCACGGTTGGGGTAACGGGATAGCGAGGCGAGGTATAGCTCCTCGACCATTTGGTAGGTAGATCTTTTCGCCTCGAACAGCTTGGCGATGCGGGCGTTGCCATTCTGGAGTTTGCCTTCGACCTCGTCCGAGTTGGCGAGGAGCAGCACCTGCGAGAGCGTTGCGCCGGTCGAGCGTTCGCATTCGCAGCCGCTCACCCGGCGGGGCCGGTCGAACGTGTCGAGGAAGTACGAACCGAAGCTTTCGTTGGGGAGATCGACCGCGCGGGCACTGGCGCTCATGTTGCTGAACTGCGTCTTGGCACCGGTTGCCTGTTCGACGGCATCGTGCATGACTTCGGCGGGGAGGCGGCGGGCGTAGTACCTCGCGAAGTTCTGCTGGTCGCCGCGATTGTCGCTCGTCGGCTCGGACGACAGTTGGTATGTCTGGCTCTGCACCATCAGCCGGACCATGTGCTTCATGTCGAGTTGGTGATCGCGGAACTCGCGGGCCAGGGCCTCGAGCAACTCGGGGTTCGACGGCGGGTTGGTCTCGCGCATGTCGTCGATCTCGTGAACCAGGCCGCGTCCGTAGAAGTGGCCCCACAGGCGGTTGACCAGTGTGCGGGCGAAGAACGGATTCTCGGGCTTCGCCATCCAATCGACGAGGGCATGTCGCGGGTCTTCCTCGGGCGTGAACTTGGCGACGGGGCCGTCGAGGTACTTCGGTTCGAGCCCCTTGCCGGTGATCGGGTTGATGTCGTTCATGGTGACGTTGGGCGACGTGTAGTACGGTGGCGGTTCGCCAAAGCTCTTGCGACCGAGTCGCGTGTAGAAGCCCGCCAGTCCGTAGTAGTCGTCCTGACCCCAGCGTTCATACGGGTGATGGTGGCACTTCGCGCATTGCAGCCGCTGGCCGAGAAAGACCTGCGCGGTGTCGGCGGTCGTCTGATGAAGCTGATCGTCGCGAGACTGCCAGAACCAGTTGATGGCCGGCGCGTCGGGCCACTCGCCGCTGGCGGCCACGATGCCGCGCACGAACTCGTCGTAGGGACGGTTCCGCGCGATCATGTCCTTCAGCCAGTTGTGGAAGGCATACGAAGCCCGGTCGGACCCGGCGAGGTTCGAGTTCCTCAGGATCGATCCCCACTTCATTGCGAAGTAGGCGGGATAGTCGGATGACGCGAGCAGCCTTTCGATCGCGGCGTTCCGTTTGGCTGTGTTCTCTTTGTCAGTGGCCAGAGCCGTGTCGGACTGGAACGCGCGGACCTCCTCCACCGTCGGCAGGCGGCCACACAGATCAACGGACACGCGGCGCAGAAAGGTCGCGTCGTCACACGGCGGCGACGGCTTGAGACCGAGCTTCTTCCATTTCGCGGTGGCAAGCTGATCGATGAAGTTCTTCGGTGTGAAATCGGGCAGGCTCGCGAGCGGAGCACCCTGCGGACGGAGGACTCGACAGACGCCGACCTGTCCCATGTAGCGGGTCATGATGGCCGCTTCGCCCGTCGGTTCATTGGCCGTGACGAGACCGTCTTCGCTCACGATGGCGACGACATCCAGGTTGCTCGAATACTCGGCCTCACGAGTCACGTCACGGCGGCTACCATCGGAGTACTCGGCCAGCACGGCAAGCTGCTGTTGTTCGTTCGCATTCATCACTCGCTCGCCCGGCGTCATGAGGAGCCGTGCCACACGAGGTGCCGTCGGGGCGGAAGCCGGTGCGCCCGCCTGAATCCACGAAAGGATGAGCCGATACGGTTCGGAACCGGGTTCGATGCGTCGGCCACCGCCATGTGGAACAGCCGCCGTCCCCTTGAGCAACAACAGACTTCGTTCGGGCGCGGAGACCATCACTCGCCGACCGCGTGCTTCCGCGACGAGGGCGTTGTAATCGTAGGCCGTGTCAAACCCGAACAGCGACAACTTGAAACCGTTCTGTCCACTCGCCTTGCCGTGACAGCCACCGGCATTGCACCCGAAGCGACTCATCAGCGGTTCGATCTCGGTCGCAAAATCGACAGGCCGGACCTGATCCAACCCCGAGACCTCCACCGGCACGCTCACCGTCTGCGAACCCAGCGTCACCTCGATCGAAGTCGTTCCATTTGCGTGAGGCACCAGATACCCGGCCGCATCGACCGACACGACCTTCGCGTCACGACTGGCGTAGGCCACCTTCCGCGTCGCATCGCTCGGCCCGTCACTCACGAGCAACTGCCGCCGAGCAAACGCATCCCGAAACTCGACCCTGGCCGGCTCGACCCGCAACTCGGCAGCACGAGCTTCCGCCACGATGGCCATCGACACCACGAGAGGACAAACCCAAACCAGCCCGACGCGCGAGCGAGGGCTTCGCGAGCATCGAACGTCCAGCCCCCGCTTGCGCGTCGGGCTGGTATTCTGGCCAGCCGCAATGCCTTCCTGTCCGGTTCCAATACTCGGTCGAAAGAAACTCATGGGCGGGACCACTCATCAGGCAGGCGGATCAAGGCGGGAGGGCGCGGCCAATCCCGGCCAACTCCCTCTGACAGAGAATTGGCCGAACGAAACGGCTCGTTACACGAATCGGCAGCGACTTAATCGTACTTCCCGGAAAAACCGTCAGCAATCGGCCAAGCTTGTCATCGCGAAAGAAGAGTGGCGATTGTGAGGATTATGCGGAGACGCCACCGACACGCCGTGGCGATCTCCACTAGCTCGGTCCCCACCGGAAAAACCAGCGGCCGTCGGCTCCCCGCATTGGGTCGGCGACACCCAAGTGATCCCCAAATTCATTGGAGGTTAGAAGATACGACGTTGGCCCCGAAATCGGCGTCGTCAGTCACCCTTCGAGACGGTTCGGACAGTCATTCCCGGACAAAAATCGCACCACGACGATCCGGCGTCAAGAAAACAGCCCCGCCACTCACGATTCTGCGCGCCCCAGCGGTGAGTCTGCGCGTCCCAATGACGATTCTGCATCGCCCAGAAGCGAGTCTGTGTGTACCAATGACGACTCTGCGCACCTTGGACAAGAATCTGCGCGCCTTGGACACGAGTCTGCGCGCCTTGGACACGAGTCTGCGCGCC
>JBBPIS010000012.1:0-88530 GCA_038040225.1 Planctomycetota bacterium | reverse complement strand
CTGCGCGCCTTGGACACGAGTCTGCGCGCCTTGGACACGAGTCTGCGCGCCTTGGGACGCTCACCGAGGCTACAATCTCACGACCAAACTCAACAAACAGGCCACCAAAGCGCGCAGATTCACGACCAAACTCAACCGACTGGCCTCCAATGCGCGCAGATTCACGACCAAACTCAACCGACGGGTATCCAAAACGAGCAGATTCGTGGTCGAGATGACCAGATGAATCACCGAAACAGACAGAATCGCCTCCAAACTCAACCGAACCCCGTCCTCTCCGACCCGAAGTCCCGCAGACCCCTAACCCGGTTTATTCATCAGCCGCAGGGCACTAGCCCGGATGAGTCATGGCCTCGTAGCTGAGTTCTCAAGAACTCAGTTCCTCATCAATGAGTTGGGCTGAGTTCTTGCGAACTCAGCTCCATGCAGGCTGAGACCCTGTTGTATCTGCGAAAGGGACAACTCGCCGCACGGATGTCCGACCTGGCGTCAGCGCCGCAGCAGGAACTCGTGTGAGTTCAGCAGGCCCCACGTCACGTCTTCCAGGGCGGATCGGCGGCGGTTGGCGGCGTCGAGGAACTCGGTCGTGGCGCGCAGCTCATCGGCCGTGGGAGGGCGTGTCAGCGCGGTCCAATAGAGTTGCGTGACGATCTGCGTCGTGGAGCGTTTCGAGTTCGCCAACTCATCCAGTCGGTTGCCGTCGGCGGACAGCATCCGGTTCACGAGCGAGCCGCTCACCAACTGAAAGGTCTGGCCGAGCGTGGTCTCGTCCGAGCGTTCGCAGTCGCACGATTGCAGTCGCGGCGGCTTGCCGAAGAGCTTGAGAAAACGGTCGGCGTCGGAGGGGCCTGTTTCCCGGCGTCGCGCCGTGCTGACACCCGGCAACTGGGCGGCTCGCGGCCCGCTGGGATAGCCGGTGAAGTCGAGCGGCACGTTGCAGACCTGACTCGCGGCGTCGAGCAGTTGCTCCGCCGTGAGCCGTCTCACCATCGCCCGGCTGAAGTTGGCTTCGTCCTCACGGTTGGTGCCGTTCGGCTCGGAGGAGAGTTGGTACGTCTTCGAGTTCAGGATGACCCGTAACAGGTGACGCAGGTCGAAGCCTACCCCGCGCAGTTCCTCGGCGAGGGCCTTCAGCAGCGCGGGGTTCGCGGCCGGGTTGGTGGCTCGAAAATCATCGACCGGATCGACGACGCCGCGTCCCATGACCTGCTGCCACGTCCGGTTGGCCAGCATCTGGACAAAGCGGTCGTTGCCGGGATCGGTCAGCCACTCGGCAAGTTCGTCCAGCGGATCGGCCTTTCGATCGACACGGCTCTTGTCGCCGAGGAACTTCGCGGGACGAATCTCCTCCGTGCGCGGGTCTCTCGCCTGATTGCTCGTCTTCTCGTCATTGGAGAGGTAGACGATCTGTTCGCCATCGAACTCGTGCTTGTCGTTCGTGTCGCGGCGGAGGTTCTCGATGATCTTGTAATCGACGCGGGCGAAGACGCTGCCCCAACTGTAATAGTCGTCCTGCGTCCAGCGGTCGAACGGGTGGTTGTGGCACTTCGAGCATTGCAGCCGCACGCCGAGGAAAAGTTGTCCGACCGCCTCCGACCGCTCGAACGGAGTCCGCAGCGCGCGGTAGAAGTTCGCGGGGGGAACCTCATACGTGCTGCCGCGTGCGGCAACGATCTCTCGGACGAGTTGGTCGAGCGGCTTGTTCGTGGCGAAGCCGTCGCGCAGCCAGCCGTGGAAGTTTTCCACGCCCTTCCGGTCGAGCGTCTTCTCTTCGATGCGCAGCATGTCCGACCACTTGAGCGCCCACCAATCGGCGAACTCGGGACGCTCCAGCAGCGAGTCGATCAGCCGCGCCCGCTTGTCCGCCGTGCGATCGGCGACGAACGTGCGAGCCTCTTCCGCCGTCGGCAGCAACCCGATCAGATCGAGATGCACCCGCCGGACAAACGTCGCATCGTCGCACACGTCCGACGGGTTCATCCGCAGCTTGTCGAGCTTTGCGAAGACCAGATTGTCGATGAAGTTGGCCGGCTCGATCTTCGACTTCGCGAAGTTGGGCCGTTCCGGAATGAAGGCGACTCGCACGCCGACCTGCTGGTTGAGATACCTCACGAGGACCGTCGTCTCGCCCACCGATCGCCCCGTGATCAGACCGTCATGCGAAACATCGGCGATCGGCTGAGCCATCTCGTACACGGCAAGCGTCGTCACGTCACGCGTCGAGCCGTCGGAGAACTCCGCCTTCGCGGTGATTTGCAACTCCCACTTTCGATCGTCGAGGAACGCCTCGCGCGGTGTGACGTTCAGCTTCGCCAGTTTCGGAGCGGCCGCCGAATCGTTCGGCATCCCGGCGGCGATCCATTCGTGGAGGAGGCGGTACTCGGCAGAATCGGCCTCGAACCGCTTGCCCCCTTCGTGCGCGATCTGCTGCGTTGGCTTGAGCAGCATCAGACTTTGGTCGGGTTCGCTGAGATTGGTTCGGCGGGACGACCAGTCTCGCGTCAGGACCGTGAAGTCGCCGACGGGATCCTGGCCGCGCAGCGAGATCTGAAACCCTCCCTTCCCGCGCGCGTTGCCGTGACACGTCCCGAGATTGCAGCCCGCCTTTGACAGCACCGCCATCACGTCGTTCCGAAACGACACGTCGCCCGCTTGGACCGGCCGCACGAGTACAAACAGGCCGGCGAGAGCGAGGGCCACTCGAAACCGACCGGTCAACGACGGGGAGGACGAACGCGGCATGAGCAGTTTCATGAGGTGGGGCGGAGACGCGGGATAGCGGACCGGCGTGGCAGGCGTCAGTCTAAGCCGGGCCACGCCCCGCCGAAAGTCTTGGTCGCCAGTCGTGCGGTTCAAGGTGGGGCCGCATAGAATCGCTGGCCAGTCGATTTCGTTCATGACTCCAACTCGCGGGATTCAGATCGTGACCATGTCTACCGGCAGCTTCAGACTTCATGGCGTTCTGGCTCTGTTCCTCATCGGCTGCCTGGGCGAGGCGGCTTCGGCTCGATGGTATTCGCCGCGAATTGTCTCGCCGCGCGTGGCCGATGCGTACAGTTGCCGGACGTTTGCCGAGCATCCGGCGTGGAAAGACCTCGCCCCCGAGGCCAAAGCCAAGGCGATGTTCGACTACCTGACCGACCCCGAGACCGGGCTGTTTCCCCCCGGCGGCGCGGTTTTCGAGGGACCGGAGAAACACTACGAGTACGCGATGGTGCGCGACCCGATCAAGCTCATCAATGTCTATGGCTGCGGCTTCTGCGACGCGGTCGGACCGGCGATGGCGGGGCTGTGGGAGCAGGGCGGCTGCGGCCCCGCGCGGACAGTCAGTCTTCCCGGCGTGCAGCACACGATGTGCGAAGTCTTCGCCAAGGATCGCTGGCGGTACATCGACCTCGACCTGCGGGGAGTGTTCCTCGACAAGGACGGGCAACTGCGGTCGCTCGAAGAGGCGCGGAAGGACGGCTCACTCTGGGAACGCGAGCGCGGACCGGGATTCTTCCCCAAGGACGACATCGCCAGCTTGAAGAAGCAGTACGAAGCGAGCGAGGTCAACCACCGCTACGGCGTCGCTCCGACCGGGCACACGATGGACTTCGTGCTGCGGCGCGGCGAGACGTTCACGCGCTGGTGGCAACCGCAGGGGGACCGGTGGCTCGTGAATGAGGCCGATCTGAAGGACAAGGCGTACCGCGAGATCCTCGAACGCGCGCCGCGCGGCCCCAAGCCGAAACACGCCGGCTGGTCGAAGCACACTCACGGCAACGGCCGCTTCGTCTACGAGCCGAATCTCAAAGGGAAGGCCGACGATTTTGAGGACGGAGTTTTCGACTCGCACAACGTCCGCGTGACCGAGGCCGGTCTGACACTCATCAAGCCGGGCGACGGCTGGGCAGTGTTCGAGGTTCGCTCGCCTTACGTCATCGTCCCTCAAGTCGGGAAGATCGAGGACGCGAAGGACGACAAAGAGGCGTCCGTCATCGAAGTCGATGCGGGCGAGACGACGCTCGCGTGGTCGCCCGATTACGGTGACAGTTGGATCGCCCTCGAGCCGAAACAGTGGCCGGCGACGATGGATCTCACGGCACAGGTCGCGGGGAGTTACGGTTACCTGCTGAAGATCGCGCTGAAGGGCAAACCCGCCGCGGCAGTCGTGCGATCGCTCAAGGTGACGACGTGGGTGCAGACGGCCCCGGCGGCTCTCCCCGCGCTGCATTCGGGAGACAACACGCTGGAACTGAAGACCGGCGATCACTACGGCCTGCCGACGCGCGCCCGCTCGATCCAGCCGAACGCGGCCGACGAGAACGCCTTCCTGCACTACCTGATTCGCGCCCCGCAGGAGTTCGATCCGACGAGCCGCTCGGACCGCGCAAAGGGCACGATGATCGCGCGTCTTCCGTCGCTCCCCAAGACCAAGATTGCCTGGTTCTCGGCGGGAGCGAGCTTCCGCATGTCGGTCGGCGACGACGTCAAGCCGCCGCGCAACGCGATCGGCTTTGCCACCAACGCACCTCGCAACTTCCAGCCGCTCTTCCGCGAAGGGGGCGAGGGTGCCAATTCGATCCAGCGGCCGACAACCCAGTCGCACTGGCACTACAACGTCGATCGCGAAGTGAAACTCGACGCACCGGCCAGCGCGGTCTACGTTCAGTACGAAGCCGATCCCGCCCTGAACGGCTACCGGCTGTTCGCCCACTGCGTCGACGATCAGCCTCGTCCCGTCACGCCCCTCCGCGTGACACACACCTGGACCGAGGGGGGCGAGGCCCGGGAGCACTCGCAGACGCTGGCGGAAGCGAAGTCGTACTCGATCACCGCCGGTGCCGATCCCGTGAATGTGTCTCTAGAATTGGCCGTCCCCTCCGCCAGGGAATGACACGCGGGCGACGGCGGCCGGGTTGCGAAGTCTCCGACGAAATACCACGGCCGATGACCTCCCACGGCGGGTTGTCTGCAGGCGACTGCGGATGTTGGTCTTGCTTGATTGCAGGATGCGGTGATAATTCCCGGACACCGAAGACGCTCCTCCAGCGAGTTCGACTCATCGCAGGGCCGAGACCGCTGGCGACGCCTGAGAGTTTGAGCACAGACAGTCTTCATTCCGTAAGGGGTACGGTCTCATGAGCACCGGACGCGACTTGTTGCAGCAGATCTCTTCCCGCCAGAGCGCCGAGGCGTTTCGCCACGAGCACTGGCAGGGTTCGTTCGACGAGTACCTCGACATCGTGCGAGCAACGCCCGAGGTGACGCGGACGGCTCACCAGCGCATGTACGACATGGTCGTGTCTTACGGCAACTATCCGGTGGACGAGGGTCGGCGCGACGGCCTCGTGCGATACAAGTTCTTCGACGATCCCGACAACAACGGCGACGATGCGATCTTCGGACTGACCGAGCCGCTGATGCAACTCGTCCACGTCTTCCGTTCCGCCTCGCTCAAGTACGGCAGCGAACGCCGAGTCCTCCTGCTGCACGGCCCGGTCGGCAGTTCCAAGAGCACGATCGCCCGGTTGCTCAAGAAGGGTTTGCAGAAATACGCCCGGAAGCCGGAAGGTGCCGTGTATTCCTTCGGCTGGAAAGAGGAGGACGGCAGCATCTCGTGGGATCCGATGAACGGTGAGCCGCTGCAACTGATCCCTCACGCTTATCGCGAGGAAGTCTGCCGGACGCTGAACGAGGGTCGCGACCGCAACAAACAGTTCACCGTCGAGATCGTCGGTGAAGTCAGCCCGCTGGCCCGCTTCGTCTTCAAGGAGCGTCTTGAAAAGTGTGACGGCGACTGGACGAAGGTCATGCAGAGTGTCGTGGTGCGACGCTTCTTCCTCTCGGAACAAGACCGGATCGGCATTGGCACGTTCCAGCCGAAGGACGAGAAGAACCAGGACAGCACCGAGCTGACGGGCGACATCAACTACCGCAAGATCGCCGAATTCGGGAGCGAGTCCGACCCGCGGGCCTTCAACTTCGATGGCGAATTTAACGTCGCGAACCGCGGCATGATCGAGTTCATCGAAGTCCTGAAACTCGACGTGGCGTTCCTCTACGATCTGCTCGGTGCCTCGCAGGAGCACAAGATCAAACCGAAGAAGTTCGCGCAAACCGACATCGACACGGTGATCCTGGGTCACACGAACGAGCCCGAGTACCGCAAGCTCCAGTCGAACGAGTTCATGGAAGCCCTGCGCGACCGCACGGTAAAGATCGACGTGCCGTACGTCACCAAGCTCGATCACGAGCTGCGGATTTACGAGAAGGACTACAACGAACGGCGCGTGCGCGGGAAGCACATCGCGCCGCACACGCTCGAAGTGGCGGCAACGTGGGCCGTGCTGACACGGCTCGAAGAACCGAAGCATCACGGGCTGACGGTGCTCCAGAAAATGAAGCTCTACAACGGCAAGACGCTGCCCGGCTTCACGACCGAGAACATCGAGCAGCTTCGCAAGGAAGCCAAGCACGAGGGCTTGCAGGGGATCTCGCCCCGGTACGTTCAGGACAAGATCAGCAACGCGCTGGTCAATAACACCGAGGCGTCCTGCATCAATCCCTTCATGGTTCTCAACGAACTGGAGAACGGTCTGAAGCATCACTCGCTGATCGCGAACGAGGAGACGCGCGAGGGCTATCGCCGGCTGATCTCGGTCGTGAAGGACGAGTACACCGACATCGTCAAGAATGAAGTTCAGCGGGCCATCGCCGCCGACGAGGAGGCCCTGACACGGCTCTGCTCGAACTACATCGACAATGTGAAGGCGTACACGCAGCGCGAGAAGGTCCGCAACAAGTTCACCGGCCAGGACGAGCAACCCGACGAACGCCAGATGCGGTCGATCGAGGAACGGATCGACATCCCCGAAACCCGCAAGGACGACTTCCGCCGCGAGATCATGAACTACATCGGCGCGCTGTCGCTCGACGGCAAAAAGTTCGACTACAAGACAAACGAGCGGCTGCACAAGGCCCTGGAAATGAAGCTGTTCGAGGATCAGAAGGACACGATCAAGCTGACCAGCCTGGTCTCGAACGTCGTGGACAAGGACACTCAGGAAAAGATCGACATCGTCAAGGGCCGCCTCATCAAAAACTTCGGCTACAACGACGAATCGGCCACCGACGTGCTGCAGTACGTCGCCAGCATCTTCGCGCGTGGCGATGCGAAGCGCGAGTAAGGCTCAACGACCCGCAAACGCAAACGTTGCATCAAGAGTTGGGGATGAACATGGTGTTGAGTTTGTCGAACGACGAGCGGACGGAAATTGCACGGGGGGCGTTACTAACTGCCGTGGATGGCACCTCCCAGTTGGAGTGTGTTGTCGTTCGGGCCGACTTGTTTGAGCAGTTCCGCTATTTGTTTGATGCGAGTCCCGAAGTGGCGGTCGAAGACGTGTCCGAGGCGCTCGTTGGGTTTGATTCCGACGATTGGAAGAGTCCGGAGGAATGGCGAGGCCAGACGCCATGAAGGTTCAACGTGGCGACGTCGTGTTCCTGCGGTTTCCTTTTAGCGATGGCTCGGGTTCCAAGGTTCGCCCTGCCGTGGTCGTGCAGCGTGACATTGACAATCAGAGATTGGACAGCACGGTCGTTATGCTCATCACTGGCAACAAGACGCTGGTTGGCAAGGAACCTGGGCACATCCTGATCGATATCGGAAGTGAGGATGGCAAGTCGTCGGGTCTGGGATTCAATTCCGTCGTCAACGTTCACGCTCTGTTCACGCTTCACACGAATCAAATTCGCGAGGTCATTGGCAGTTTGTCTGCTTCGCTGATGTCACTTGTCGATCAGCAACTGCGGCTGAGTCTCGATCTCTGACCAACATGGTGAGCCACGAAGGACAGATTCATGACCCGATCCATCGACCGTGACAATCAGCGATTCAAGGAGATCGTCCGGGGGAAGGTCCGGGGGAATCTCAAGAAGTACATCACGCACGGTGAGGTGCTCGGGCGAAAGGGCCGCGAAACCGTGTCGATCCCCGTGCCGAGCATCGACATTCCCCGCTTTCGTCACGGCGACAAAGGCTCGGGCGGCGTCGGACAGGGTGAGGGCGATCAGGGACAGACGATTGGCAAGGGGCAGGGGGATCAGGACGGACAGGGGCAGGCGGGCGATTCGCCCGGCTCGCACATCCGCGAGGCGGAACTGACGATTGACGAACTGGCTCAGATGCTGGGTGAGGAGTTGAAATTGCCCGCCATCCAGCCCAAGGGCCAGAACACGATCAGGTCGGTGAAGACCAAGTACAACAGCATCCGCCAGACCGGTCCCGATTCGCTGCGTCACTTCAAGCGAACTTACAAGCGGGCGCTGCGGCGGCTGATTGCCTCCAACACCTACGACCCGTACAAGCCGATGGTCGTGCCGACTCGCGAGGACGAACGCTTCCGTTCGTGGACCGACACGCCGCTGCCGCAGGCCAACGCGGCGGTGATCTACATCATGGATGTCTCCGGTTCGATGACCGACGACCAGAAGGAGATCGTCCGCACCGAATCGTTCTGGATCGACACGTGGCTGAAGAGCCAGTACGACGGCATTCAGCGTCGCTACGTCGTCCACGACGCGGTCGCTCACGAAGTCGATGAGGACACGTTCTACCGGGTCCGCGAAAGTGGAGGGACCCGGATTTCGTCGGCCTATGTGAAGACGAAGGAGGTCATCGAACGAGACTTCCCCCCCGCCGACTGGAACATCTACATCTTCCAGTTCTCGGACGGAGACAACTGGGGCGAGGACAACACCAGTTGCCAGAAGCTGCTGCGCGACGACTTCCTGCCGATCTGCAACCTGTTCTGCTACGGCCAGGTCGAAAGCCCCTACGGCTCGGGCGACTACCTGAAGGAACTCCGCAAGATCGCCCCCAACTTCGAGAACCTGATCCTCTCGGAGATCAAGGACAAGGAAGGCATCTACGAGTCGATCCGCACGTTCCTCGGGCAAGGGAAGTGACCGCAGACGTTCATTTCGATCCTCGTTCTTCAGAATGTCAAACAGCATGGACAATACTCAAGTTGCATCACGGCAAGTCTTCGCATATCGCTGGATTACACGAAGTGTTCTGACGATGGTGGCACTCGGCGTTGGTTACGTTCTCATCTGCCAATGCAGCAATCGCGTTACCGTTGTCAACCTCTCGTCAGGGTCCGTTACGTTGCGTTCGATGGAGCGGCAAGAACAAAACGCATCCAACCGAATTCAATTTGAACCGGCAGGCCCTCAAAGTCTGCTGTGCGACCGTGTGATTGCTCCACTTGATTCTCACACGGTCGTCTTGAGGAAATCGCTGACCATTCCTCGAGTGGTAGTACTGGATTTGAAATTGCGTGCTGCATCGAGTCATCCAAGCATCTGTCTCGAAGTCTTCCCGTGGGGTGCCAGGGATTTCATCGTATGCCAAGATGGCCTCCCCGGAATTACCGTCCGGCGCGAGATGACCGTTCTTCGTGGGGTTTACGAGCATGCGAAGCAACGAGTCCCGGTTTTGCTCAATCTACCGTGAGTACGCTATAGCGAGTACAGGAGCCAGCGCGAGATTCCTTCCCCCGTGTTGGTTGGCAGAATTATGTTGGCGGCTACGATGTCGGCATGTCCACCTCACGCTATTCCCGCTGGGACGGTTCGCAGGAGTTTGCTCCGCAGTCGGCGGATGCGTTGTTTGACGAGCTCAGTCAGTACCTGACCGAGTATGGCGAGCAGGTGCTCGATTCGATGCAGCAGTGGGAGGAGACCAATCCCGACGTGCTCGACATGCTGATGAAGCAGGGCTACGTCGAGAAGGACGAGAACGGGAAGTACCGCGTCACGCCGAAGGGCCTCCGCCGTGTCGAGAACAAGGCGTTGGAAGAGCTGTTCGATATTCGACGCAAGGATCACTTCGGCAAGCATGAGACCGAGATGCGAGGCACGGGCCAGACGCTGCTCGACGAAACCAAGCCCTACGAGTACGGCGATCCGGTTTCAAATCTGAACCTGCACGAGACGCTTCGCAACGCGATCCATCGTCAGGGCGGCGGCTCCCCCATCCACGTGACCGAAGACGATCTGGTCATTCACGAGACCGAATACCAGACGAGTTGTGCCACGGTGGTGTTGCTCGACATGTCGGGGAGCATGAGCCGGTTCGGCAAGTTCGGCGCGGCGAAGAAGGTTGCGATGGCGATGCAATCGCTGGTGCGAGGCAGGTACCAGGGCGACTTCCTGCAGGTGATCGGCTTCTATTCGTTTGCTTCACCGATGACCGAGCGCGAGTTGCTGTACTCGGCTCCCAAAGAGGTGAGCATCTACGATTCGCGAGTCCGGCTCCGGATCAGCCTCGACAATCCACCCGCGTTCGTGCCGCAGCACTTCACGAACATTCATGCCGGGCTGCAACTGGCTCGTCGGGTCTTGAAACGGCAGGCGGCGCAGAACCGTCAGATCGTGATCATCACCGACGGCGAACCGACCGCGCACGTCGAAGGCCGTGACGTGATGCTGATCTACCCGCCGTGCGAGCAGACCGCCAAGTTCACGCTCGCCGAAGCCAAGCGGTGCGCGGCCGAGGGCATTCACGTTTCGAGCTTCGCGCTGATCGAAGACTACTTCTATCTGGAACTGGTCAACTTCGTGCAGCGGCTGGCCCAGGTGACGGGTGGCGTGGCGGCCTACTGCAACGCGAATGATCTCGGCAACATGGTCATCGACAGTTTCATCGGCGGTCGCAGAAAACGGCGTGCGATGTAGTGCCCATCACGCCGTTAACCGTGCTGAAGTCCGGCTTTTCCGAAAGCCGGACTTCAACCTTGAGTGCCCGTCCTACTTGGGAAGTGGCAACGTGCGAGTTGTCGGCTCGTTGACGACCTCGAAGCGCGTCTGGTCCGGTCCCTGACGCTTGGCCGCATACATCGCGTCATCGGCCTGCTGGACGCACTCGTCCCAGTCGAGTTCGGCCGTGCGAAACGTGACGACTCCCAGGCTGAATGTGAGAACCGGGTATTCGCGTTCGACGAAGTGTCGCAGCGCGGCCCGCAGACGTTCGGCGACCAGGACGGCGTCTTCGCGATCGACCTCGGACAGGACGAGCAGGAACTCGTCGCCTCCCAATCGCCCGACGCAATCGTAGCGCCGGGTGTGCTGCCGCAGGGCGAGGCCGATGCGGCGCAGCACATCGTCGCCCGCCAGGTGCCCACCCCGATCGTTGATCCCCTTGAATCCGTCGCAATCGAGCAGTGCCACGGTGAACGGTCGGCCAAAGCGGCGAGTCCGGCTCAACTCGGCATTGAGTGCCTCCACGAGTGCCTGCCGATTCGGGAGTCCGGTCAAACTGTCGAGCCGCGCCAACCGATAAGCACCCGCCAGCCGCTCGCGCAGCCGACTCATCCACGCCACCAGCCAGAGTGCCACGGCGAGCCTCATGAATTGACCGGCCAGCAGTTCCGTCCAGACCGCTGCGCGAGTTGCTTCAATCCACGACCAGACCAACAGCGACATCAACGTCAGGCTGAGAGCCGCCTGTCGCCGGCACGTCCAACCCGCCAGAAGCAGCAGCGCCGCGAAGAGCCAGGTTGCCGGCAGTGTTACTCGATCCGTGGTGTCTCCCCAGCGACAGGCGGTGACCAGAATCAGGCCGAGCACCAGGAGGGCGGGACGCACCAATCGCTCCACACGCGAACGCGGAGCGTCGAATGAGTCCGGCCTCTCGGGACGGCGCTCTGCGACGGCGGGAAACGGCGGCATTGTCATGGGCAAAGGCGCTTTGACAAGGGGTGAGGCGTCGTCGCGACAGTGGGCTGGATGACGGCGGCATCCTATCGCGGCCACTCGCGCCGCCCAACCGTGACGCGCCCGACGTCGGATCACGATTCACGGTGACTGTTGTCGGGAGAAACTCAAGCTGATACACGATGATCTGCGGCGGTGGCTGGCATGGCGACCAAGATTGGTCCGTTGAGGTTCTCCTCGTGTTCACGATGCCTGCGTTCGATCAGCGGCGGCGGCGATTGAGTTCACGAGCATCGTTGGTCGAAGGTTCGCCATCGAAGCAGGAGCAGTTCGTTCATGAGAATCTGTGAGCTGGCCGCGTTTCACGTGCGGATCGGTCTGCGAAAGGAGATCCGCCACGCATCGCACGCCCGCAGCGAGACCGACTCGATCGTGGTCCGCTGCCGATTGGCGGACGGAACGACCGGTTGGGGCGAGGGGCTTCCGCGTGAATACGTGACTGGTGAAACCATCGACTCTGCCTGGAGTCTGCTGAGCAGCGCGGACCTGGCGGGCCAACTGGCCGGCGAGATTGGCGGGCTTCGGGAGGCGATTCCCAGATTGCAGCTTTTCCAATTGCCGCAACAGCCCGGCGACGTGCGCGAATGCTTCGGAAACTCGGTCCGCTGTGCGATCGAACTGAGTGTCCTGGATGCGGTGTGCCGCGCTGAAGGGGTGCCGATGTCGGCCGTCACGGAACGGATGCCGGAAACCATCGCCATCCGCGAGCGGCGGGAACGGGTTCGCTACAGCGCGGCCTTCACGGCGATGAGCCGTTTCAGCCAGATCAGCCGCGCAATCAAGCTGCGTCTGTTCGGGCTGCATCAGGCCAAGGTGAAAACGGGAGTTGAGGGTGTTGATGATGCCGCCCTCCTGCGCCGGCTGAGGTGGTTGCTCGGACGCGACTTCGACCTGAGAATCGATGCCAACGAAGCCTGGACCTGCCAGAATCTGACGGCGAAACTCGAACCGCTACTGCCGTTCGGGATCACATCGGTTGAGCAACCCGTACCGCACGAGCAGGTGGACGGCTTGGCCTCGCTGCGAGGCCGCATTGGCGTGCCGCTGATGCTCGACGAGTCGCTGTGCAGTCTGGTCGATGCCCGGCACGCGATCGAACGCGGGACGTGCGACCTGTTCAACATCCGTCTCTCGAAGTGCGGCGGGCTGGTGAATTCCCTGCAACTCGCGGCGCTGGCCCATCAGGCGGGGCTGGGCTACCAACTCGGTTGCCAGGTCGGCGAGACGGGCATTCTGTCCGCGGCGGGTCGGCATTTCGCGTCATCGGTCGCCAACATCCGGTACCTCGAAGGAAGCTACGATCGGTTCCTCGTTCGTCAGCGGCTGACGACGGAAGACATCACGTTCGGTTGGGGAGGCTATGCCCCGGCCCTGACCGGACCCGGGTTGGGGGTCACCATCGACGAACCCGAACTCCGTCGCGTGACGATCCGCGAGGAACGATTTTCACTTTGAACCACGATCAGCGAGTGCATGCTACTTTGGCCGGCCGGGCACTGTCTGGCGGACGACTTCGCGCGCGGCCGCATCTGATCGCTTCGCCAATTCCGCATCCAGTCGTTCGTTCAACCGGGCCTTCACCTCGGCGGGCAACGACTGAAAGGAGCGCGAGGCGATCAGCGGACTGACCGAGTACTTGAACAGCTTCGTGGTCAGATCGAGTTGTCTCAACGAACGGCCTTCGGAGTCGCGCGGGCCGAGCGATTGATAGACCTCGGCGAACTTGGTGGAGCCGGTAATGGGTCCGGCCAGCGGGGCTTCGTCCTCCATCAGGGCGTATCGGACGAGTTGTTCTTCGGCGTCCGAGCGGCGGTTCAGGCGGTGCTCGAAGCTGACTCGATTGACCAGGTTGTCGAAGTGCAGTTGATGATTGAGAACCAGCAGCGCGACGGCGTCGCTGTGTGAGGTCGGATACTTGTGCAAATCGACGAGCGTCGCGAGGTCGTCCACCGCGCCGCGAAACGAAGGCTCGGACTTGTGGCGCTCGGCGTCCTCCTCGCCGATCAGGTTTCCGAAATGAACGAGGCCCGGCGCGCGGCCGGAGACGTACCAGCCGCCCCAGCGTTTCTCGATCTCGGTCGCATGATTGATCGACGAGAAGCCTTCGCGCGGCTGGCCGTTCGCCGCGGTCAGGAACGAGCCGACGATGTGTCCGGGCACGTTGAGCGTTCGCGTCGAGACGTGGCACGCGGTGCAGCGCGTATCGCGGCGAAACTTGAGGAACGCAGTCTCGTCCTTGTCACGGCGGACCGGCAGCGTGTAGAAGACGGTTCCCTTCTGAGCGTCTTGCAGGGCGATCTCGATGGCGGCGGCACCCGGCACCCAACCGATGGTCACGTCGTCGTTGAAATAGACCGCGCGCGGATTCTTCGGCCCGATCAACGGCTGGTTGAGCGACGTCTTCGAGAAGACCAGCGTCTGCGATTCGACGGGGACTTCGAGCACCCGAAGCAGGTCGAGCAGATGACCCGAATGCCGGCGGTTCGCGAAGGACAACTCGCCCGTGTCGAGCCGCTTCTGAAGTTGAATGACTGCGTCGTCGGTCGACTCGGCGAAGTAGTTGATCGGGTCGGGACCGTAGGGGAGCGGGCTGTTGATCTCGACGGGAGTCGGCTCGGCGGCGCGGGCGAGGCCAGCCAGAGAGACCATCACCGACACGGAGAGTGCCAAGTGAGGCAGGCAACGGGGACTCGACAGGCCGCGCATGGAAGACTCAATCTCGGCTGTACTTGGACCGACGTGAATGACGAATGCAGTGCGGAGCTGCGCGGGGCCAAGAGAAGACCCCTCACCCTAGCCCTCTCCCCGCAGAGCCGGGGCGAGGGGACAAGCGGGCCGGATTGTAAGTTCTTCCTTTCCTGCGAAACAGGACGGAGTCCAGCGGCATCCAACGGATCGGCGTAGGAGCAGGCGGAAAGCCACATCAGGACAAGGTCTTTGTGTGGCGGCTTGGCCGTGTGACTTGTCGACAGGTAACATGCGGCGGTCGGCGGCACGAGATGTGCCCGGCGATTTCGGTTCCTCAGCCACGGTCGGGCAGGTCAGAGTGTTCTCACAGGATGTGTGCAAGATGGTTCGATCTTTTCAGCGCGGCGGATGGTGGTCCAGAATCGGAGCGCTGGTTCTCGCAGTGTGCTGGACGTCGGTGGCGACGGTGGCGACGGCTCAGGATGAGACGCTTCCAGATCTGCTCGACCTGTCCCCCAAGGGACGCAGCGTTGCGAAACCGAAATTCGTAACCACGCTCTCACCGTCGCCGGGCAAACCGATTGATTCGTTGAAGCCCGGTGACGAAGTCACGCTAACCGTGGCCGTGACTCTGCCTGAGGGCTACTACATCTACGGCACCGATGGCAAGTTCGACAGTCGGACCAGGATCGATCTGAAAGCGAGCGGCCTCGAACCGATCGACGCCGACTGGGTTCCCGACCGCCAACCGAAGACCGCCTTCGAGCCGCTGCTTCAGGAAGAGGTCTCGAAGTTCCACGGTCGAGTCACGTGGAAGAAGAAGTACCGCCTCGCCGACGGAGGCGATCCGGCGAAGGTCCGCGTCACGGGTGAACTCAGCGGACAGTATTGCAGCGATGGACAGAACGGTCCGGGCCAGTGCGTTCCGATCATTCCGGCACACGAGATTGACGAGGTCCTTGTCCAGGCGAAAGCGGCGGCATCGGCTCCGCTGTTCGACTATGCCGAGCGACCGCACAAAGGAAAGACCCGTCCCGCCATCCTGCGGTTCCGACTCACGCCGTCCGATGCCAAGCCGGGCGAGAAGGTGACGCTGTCCATCACGGCGAAGATGGACGACGGTTGGCACACGTTCTCGCTGACGCAGGACGGACCGGGTGGATTGGCAACGGAGATCGATGTCGAGGACTCGCCGGGACTGAAGCCGCTGGGAGAAGGATTCGTTGCCGACCATGACTTCGAGAAAGAACCGGGGGCCGAGCCGGGGGTGACGTTGGAGGTTCACAACCATCTCGTCACATGGTGGCGTTCGTTCGAGGTGCTGCCGGAGACCAAGCCGGGCCAGTACAGCGCAGTGGGCACGGTGACGTTTCAGGTTTGCAAGACGAGTTGCCTGCCACCGCGACCGGTGAAGTTTGAACTGCCTCACACGGGCCAAGTCGATGTGGAACTGAACCCGCCTCGGCCCGAGGACTACATTCGGTCCGAGACCACGAAGCACGGGCGACCGCAGGACAAGGGCTTGATTCCGTTCCTGTTGCTCGCGTTCGGTTGGGGATTTGTGTCGCTGCTCACTCCCTGCGTCTTCCCGATGGTGCCGATCACCGTCAGCTTTTTCCTGAAGCAGAGCGAATCGCAGCACTCGCGCCCGATGCTCCTCGCGCTGGTCTACTGCCTCACGATCGTCGCAACCTTCTCGCTGATTGGCGTCGGCGTGACGGCGTTGTTCGGAGCGGGAAACACCCTGAACGCGCTGGCCACCGGGTCCGTGGCCAACCTCTTCATCGGAGCCGTCTTCACCGCGTTCGCGCTCAACATGCTGGGCATGTTTGAAATCCGCGTGCCGTCGTGGCTGCTCAACTGGTCGGCGCAGGGGGAAGCGGCGGGAGGCTACCTCGGCGCGGTGTTCATGGCGCTGACGTTCACGCTCACGTCGTTTACCTGCACGTTCGCGTTTGCCGGTTCGGTGCTGGTGAGTGCCGCGAACGGCGAATACTTCTGGCCGCTGCTGGGGATGGCGGCGTTTGGCCTCGCGTTCGCATTGCCCTTCTTCGTGCTGGCCCTGCTGCCGGGGCTAATGAAGAAGCTTCCCAAGAGCGGTGGTTGGATGAACTCGGTCAAGGTCGTGATGGGACTGATTGAACTCGGCTTCGCGTTCAAGTTCTTCAGCATCGTCGATCAGCAGTGGAACGCGGTGCCGGTTCTGTTCGACTTCACCAACGTGATGGCCGTGTGGTCGATCCTGTCGCTGGTGACGGGCCTGTATCTGCTGAGCCTGTTCCAGTTCGTTCACGACACGCCGCCGAAGGGTCTGTCAGTGCCGCGAGTCCTGCTCGCCACGTCGTTCCTGATGTTGTCCGGCCTGTTCGTGGTCGGCCTGATGAATCCCGAGCGGGAGAGTTGGCTGATCGATCAACTCGTGTCCTTCGCTCCCGCGCGGTTGGACGATGACTTCGGCCTCGATTTCGACGTGGGAGTGGCCGACGCGACGGCTCAGCAACAGCCGCTGTTCATCGACTTCACGGGAGTCTTCTGCACGAACTGTCGGCTGATGGAAAAGCGGATGGCCCGCCCTGCGATCCACAAGCGACTGAAGCGTTATATCGGACTGAAGCTTTACACGGACAGAGTCCCCGGTGTCACGGACACCGCAGAGTCCGCGCGGCTGCTCAAACGCAACATCGAGTTGCAAACCGTTTGGTTCGGCGATGTGACACTGCCGTCGTTTGCGGTCGTCACACCGGACGGGAAGACGATCCTGTCGAGCTACTTCGGCTTCGAACAAAAGGACGGCGAGTTTGCCGGATTCCTCGACGAAGGCTGGAAGAAGTGGCAGGGGCTGAAGGCGCAAGCCGCCGTTCCACCCGCCGAGCGCGACCGCTTCGAGTGAGAGTCATCGTCGAGCCAGTCGTTCGCGCCGCTCGGCCAGCAGGTCCAGGCTGCTGACCCAGTAGGGTTCGACCTCGGGCAACGGTCGGCCGACTGGGATGCGCGTCGGAACGGATCGAGCCCAAAGCTCGACGGTGTAGATGCCGTCGAGGATCGGCGTGCCAACAACAGTTGCTCCCTCGTGGCGGATGCTGCCAGCATCCGAACCGACGCTGGCAGCGTCGGCCACGACACTCCTGAGTGGCTGGTCTGTCGCCGCCACTTCGCGGGTGATGAAGCGGCAGAGTTCTGTCCTCAGCGATTCCGTTTCCTCGCGGCGCTTCGGGTCGAGCTGCAGGATCGCGTGCCAGATGTAGATTCGCCACGCGAAGGAGCGAAAGCGCGGCGCGAGATCCACCTCCACGGGTAACGGCTCGTCGTCGCTCTGCAAGGCCAGCAGGCGACCATCGAGCAGCCGCACTCGGACCAGCAACTGCGGATCGCACTTCGGGGCATCGGGCGTGAACATGTCCCAGCGCTGGTAAGCGGCAGCGAATCGCTGAGGAAGGTCGAGCGGCGCGAGCGAGACGTCCCGGTTGGCCACCGCGAAGTTGATGTTGAATCCCGTTGCGACCATCCCCAGCAACAGCCACAGGCTGGCGAACTCTGTCATCGCGACTCGGGCGAACGTGAATCGACGAACCTTGAAGTCGGGCTTAGCTTTGTTAGCCGGACTTCTCTCCGCGAGGACACGTCTCCAAGAGAAGCCCGGCTTTCCGAAAAGCCGGGCTTCGAGGCGGAGAGCCCAGTCCCAGTCCTGGCTCGACAGGAGCAGGGGCAGACACGCCAGCATCGTGATGGAAAAGACTCCCGCATCAAGGACGGAGGCGATTCCCAGGTGCAGTGCTGCCAGTCCGAGCAGTGCCGCCCGTCGGAGCCACGGTCGGGCCATCGGCAGCAGGATCAGGGGGAGGACGAGGTACTCGAAGACCAGCGCGGCGCGAGTCAGGAGCGCCAGCCAGGACTCGGGCAGACGAGCGACGAGTTCCGCACCCGGGTGCAGGAATCGCTGCATCCCCAGCACGTGCGCGAGAGCCGTGCCGTCCGGCCACCACGTCGAACCGGTCTTCTGCCACGCGGACGCCAGATAAATCAGACCCAGTTGCAGGAAGACGCCGAGTGCGGCGATCGACGGCCGCGGGCGTGACGTCGATCGGGAGTCCGGCAGTTCGCGTCCCGTTCGATTTCGCCGGAGAGCATCCCACGAAAACCGGTCGGAGAGTGGCAACACCTGCATCCAGAGCAGCATCGACCCCAGCACATAATCTCCCCCGATGAGCACGTACGGGTTGCGATGAGCCAGACTGCTGAAGGCCACCAGGCTGACGAGCGCGGCCCCGCGTGTCCACAGCCCCACCGTGAGAGCCGTGAATGCACAGGTGGCCACGGCAAAGAAGATCGTCATTCCGCCGGGATAAGACTCGATCGCCGTCAGCACCGTCGGGAAGCGGGGAATCTCGTGGGAAGTCGCCACGAGACGGGCGGGGAGAACACCCGTCGGACCGTAGAAATCGCCGCTCCGGGACCAGCGATCCGAGAAGTGGAGCAGCAGCACGATCCCCAGGGCCACGCGAAACAACCCGACCGAACGCGGGTCAATGGTCAGCCAGTGATCTCGCAGCCGTTCGATCATGCATGGATCCTCCACGTCGGCTCCGCCGGGCGTTTTCCTCATCGAATGACCAGCCAGCAAGGGTTGTCGGCCGGCTGTCGAGGAAGCGGCGGGAGTTTAGTGCGAGGACTCGATTGCGGGTAGACGAGCCTCATCATCGGCAACGACGGGAGTGGGTCAGTTTCACGAAGGACCAAGTGTGGCACGCCTGAGTCTGCGAAGGGCTTGGGGTGATGAGGGGCTTGGCTCCACACCCCTCGCAGACTCAGGGCGTGCCACACAAACGGACCCACTGTCGCAATCTCGGGCCTTCGCGGAGACGCGTTCCAGACCCGGTCACCCTGCCGCCAGGGGCGAAAACCCGCGCGTCGGAGGCTTGATCGCAGTCCCGATACGAGGGATCGCAACTGCGATAGGACATTTCGCACCTGCGAAAGGACGGATCCCAGTGCGAAAGGACGGATCGGGACTGCGAAAGGACGGATCGCAGCTGCGAAATGGCCAATCTCAGGTGCGATACGAGGGATCGCAGCTGCGATAGGGGAGGAATTTCGAGTCCGAAACCGGCCTGCGGGCGGGAAACAACGCGCAACAGCTTGGAATTGAGGCGTTTACGTCGCGAGACGTCCCGTCCACGGTGCGGGAGGCGACGGGTGAATGAAGAAACGAGCCCAAAGAAAAAAGAACCGCCACGATCTGCCCGTGCGATCGTGGCGGCCGAGGACTTGCGACAGAGCCTCGGATTGGGGAGCACGCTAGTTACTTCGTGGAATGCCCAGCAGTTCCTCTTCTTCTTCCTGGATGATGATTCGGGGCGTGACCATCAGCATCAGGCTTTCCGTCTCGCGTCCGACACCGGTGTTCTTGAAGAGGCGGCTGACATAGGGAATCTTGTTGAGGATCGGCACACCGGACATGTTGCGTCCTTCGCGGAGTCGCTTCACACCACCGAGCAGCACCGTACCGCCGTCCGGCACGCTGACGGTCGTGGTCACGGTAACTTGTTCGACGACAGGCTGCTGGACGGTGACGGTCAGGTTGCTGCCGGCCCCCTGCTGATTCTGCTGACCCTGCTGCCCCTGCTGACCCTGTTGCTGGGTGAACAGCGTCTGCATGATCGACATCGTGCCGACACCGCCGCCGATGCCGAACTGTTGTCCCTGTTGTCCCTGTTGACCACCACCCTGACCCTGCTGGCCCTGCTGTCCGCCCTGTTGTCCGGCACCGGTCTGCCCGCCGACGAACGAGAACGTGAAGACGTCGGTGATGTTGGAGAACAAGGGAGCCACCGTCAGTCGCACGAAGCGGCGATCGGCGGAAACGACCGCCGTCACGTCGAGTGTGATCCCTTCGGGGATGACGCGGATGACCGGCTGGAAGCCCGTCGAGAAAAAGCCGACGGTGGGGATCAGGCTGATGACGAACGGACGCGAGACCGTACTCTGGACACTCCCCAACTGGCCGTTGAACAGCGTGACCTTGGGGGCAAACATCAGGTTCGACCGCTGGTCGCCCTGCGCCGCCTGGATGAAGAAGAATGCTTCCACATCGCTCAGGATGGCCAGCCCCATTTCCACGCCCGCCTTCGGATTGAATCCACCGAATGTCGGTACGCCGACTTCAAACGAACCCTGCTGGAAGGGGATGTCCGTGGTGGACGTGAACGCACCCGGAGCCGACATCCCCAGAATCGTTCCGCTCGGATAACTGCTGCGGTTGGACAACGCGCGTGTCGGACCCTGAGTGAAGAAGGTACTCGCCGCCGCCTGGGCCTGCTGGCCCTGCTGAGCCTGCTGGCCCTGCTGGCCCTGCTGCTGCTGAGTTCCCGAGAGGCCGAACTGCGGTTGCTGGACCGAACCAAATGGCAGCAGGGGAAGTCCCGTGTTGTCGGTTGTGGGATTCGGCAGCGAGCTTTGCAGACCGAAGTCGAAGTCGACCCCGATTCGCTCGAAGAACCGATCGGTGACCGTGACGAAGCGGACTTCGATGGTCACTTGCAGGTCTTGCAGTCGACGCAACTGGTCGAGCAGGTCGGCAATCTCTTCGTGAATCTTCTGAGTCTGTCGGATGACGAGACTCAACGTCGTCTCGAAATGCTTGACCGAGGCGGGTCCGCCGACCGAATCCCAACTTTCGGGAGCGATGGTCGAGACCACCAGGTCCGTCAGCGAGTTGAAATCGGGTGCCTGAGAACGCTCGGATTGACGGCTGCCGGTTCCTTCACCGGACATCGGGTTCCCGTTCGGACCAACCTGGCCCATGCCGGGATATCCGCCCGGCGGAACGCTCATCTGCGCACCCCCCGCATTGGGAAACCCGCTGTTCAAAGTCGAGGTGCCGAACAACCGGTTCTCCTGGGGACCGAAATTGGCGATCGGAATCACCAGGTCGGCCACCGAATAGGTTCTCACCTCCATCTCACCCTGCTGTCGGATGCGGCTGGTGATTACCAGCACTTCGTTGTCGATGTGGTACGCCAAATTGTGCTGGCCGAGGATCAGATTCAGAACACTCTTGACCTTGATGCCCTCCACATTGATCGTGACGGGCGTGTTCGAGTTGACCCCCTCCTCTTCGAGTCCGGCGTGGTCGAGTATGACGTTGATGTCGGCCACGGCCTTGATCTTGGCCACGACGTCACTCAGCGGCGACTGCTCTTCGTGCAGCGAGATGCGTTTGGACAGGCTCTGCTCGATGCGCAGATCCTCTTCGTTGCGCGTCCGGTTGTCGGTCCGGTACTTGCCCCGACGGCGATCCGTGATGGCTTTCCAGTTGTCTCCGTGGCGGAGGGGATTGTCGTCGCCCACGTTGACGATGGCGGCCTTCTCCACATCGTTGAGCTGACCCCAGTACGACTCTTCCTTGTCACTTCTCAGCTTGTCGTTGCTGGCGGCACGGCGGGCGATCTTGGACTTCCATTCCATCATCACCGCCGTTTCGTCCCGCGGATTCATCTCCTTGGCCTTCTTGGCGATGATCTCGGCTTCGGCAAACCGCTGTTCCTTGTAGAGCTCGTTGAACTCCTCGACCAGCTTGGCGAACTCCTGCTCGACGCGAATGCTCTTGATGATGTTGCCTTCCAGGATCCCTTTGACCTCTTCATTTCGCTTTTTGAGGTCGAGGTTCGGCTGCTGGCGAACCATCTCGGACTGGAGCGACGAGCGGGTCTTGTTGAGCTGCCTCGTCAGAGACGCGGCGGCTTGCTCACCCAGTTCCGCTCCTTCCACCTTGGCCAGCGTCTGGTCGATCAGCGACAGAGCCGCTTCCGGATCGGAGTCCTTCAGCCGTTCGGCCTTGAAGACCGAGTTGAGCACTTCGCTGCGCAGACGGTCGAACTTGACCATCTGTTCCTGTTGCGCGGCATCGAGTGGCGCGGGGGCCTCATCGCCCGGAATCGTCGCGACATCAGTCTCCTCAACCTGGTTGTTCGCCAACTGGATGCCGTTGCGTGGAGCCTTCGGAGCCAGTTCTCTCAGGTAGTCATTCAGCCGCTGCGTCCGGATGCGATCGAGTTGCTGTCCGGTTTGGTGGGCGGCCAGGAAGGCGCTGTACGCACCCGCTCGATTGTTGCGGTTCAGTTCGGCCATGCCTCGGTTGTAGAGTTCACTGGCCGACAGGCCGGACGGATCGATCTCGGTGGTGGCATCGGCCGACATCACGTTGCTCGGCCGACGACCGCCATTCGGACGCGAACCGGCCGCCGCCGTGACGCCGTTCGAGGCGCGAGTATTCGGTGCAAACGGATTGGCGGACGATTCGAAGGTCGGTTCGTTCGAGGCATCGGCGGTGGTGACGCCCGTGTCACGTCCCGACTTGCGTGCGGCAATGTTGCCTCCGTTCATCTTCTTGCTCAGATCGGTCAGAACCAGGTCGGGACGATCGGCAAACACGGGGAACGTCACGTTCATCGCTTCGGCCTCTTCCGCCAGGGCGCGAGACTCGGCGAACCGTCCCGAACTCATGAGCTGTCGAGCCTGACGCAGCTTTTCGAGGGCCTCTTCCTGAGCAGGCGAGAGGCTTTGACGAGCGGGTGCCGTCTGATTCCCGGCGAGGTTCGCGTTGGAAGGTGTCTCGGCGAACGGATCGTCGTTCGCGGCCGAGACCTTCACGTCGCCCTTGAGCGGGTTGGCGCTGCCGGGTCCGGAGGAGACACCGGGACCGCGCTTTGCGGCGCGGGCAATGTCGGACAACACGATGTCCGGTCGGTCGTCAAACAAATCGAAGGGTGCCTTCAACCGGTCGGCCTCGATCGCCAATTGGCGAGCTTCGTCGATGCGGCCTTCGGCCATGGCCTTGCGCGCCTTCGCCAGCAGGGCCTTGGCCTGTGGCTTGGCGGCGGGAGATGTTCCCTTGGTCGGAGCGGCGGCACCATTTTGAGCCAGCCCTTCGGAGGCTCGCCGGGCCGCGACTTCGTTCAGGACCAACTCGGGCATGTCTTCAAACAGCTTGTACGCGACGTTGAGCTGGCTGGCCTGCTCGGCCTTGGCCTGTGCTCCGTCGAGATTCCCGTTGACCATGTCCTGCCGAGCCAACTCCAACAGCTTCAATGCCTGCTGCTTGGGTGACTCGTTCGTCGAGCCCTGACTGGCGGAGGCCGCTTGCGTGACCGCCGACTTCCCATTGCGAGTGGTCGGCGTTGCCTTCGCGACTGCCGGTGAAGTGGTCTTTGGTGCGGACGGATTCTGGCGTGCAATCGTCATCGTGTCTGTGCGGCGATCGACTTCGGCCAGCAAATGGTCGGGACGGTCTTCAAACAGATCGTAAGTCAGATCGAGTTCATCGGCCTGCAGGGCCTTGCGGCGCGCTTCGTCATAGCGGCCAGCCTTCAGGTCGGCGCGAGCGTGAGCCATCAATGCTTCGGCTTCACGCTTGTCGGACCGCTGGGGACTGGAGGAAGCCGCCGCTTGTCCGTTCGCGTGAGTGACATGGTCGTCGAAGCCAACCGGTTCGCCTTGACCGGCAACCTGTTGGATGTTGCCTTTGGAGGAAGTCCCCTTTGAGGCTGTCTTGGCCGGGAATTCGTCGTCCGCCCAGGCAGGAACCGCTGCGGTGGAGGAAGCCGCTGCCGGACCCTGAAGCTTGGCGAGGAAACCGGCTGGCGAAACCTCGCCCCTGCCGAAGACCAGCTTCGCATCCCTGGAAAGCTGATTCGCCTGCTGCGACAGCTTCATGGCTTCGACGCGATCGCCGCGCTGGAGCGCCGCGTGCGCCTGGGCCATCAGCCTGTCGACACGCACTCGCGTGGTGTCGCTGAATGGTGACGAGCGTTCCTCGGCGGGAGGCTCGTTCGAGTCATCCTCGACCCAGAACGGATCGGACTGACCTCGCACGACCGTTTCGCCGGTCGCCCCCTGCAATCGGGTTCGCGCCCGGCTGAGGTAGTCCTCGGCCTGACGGCGCTCGACCCCGGTCAGGCCGGTGGTCGAGGACGCGACAGCTTCCAGATGCTGCACCGCGTCCTGATACCGCCCACGCAGGAACGAGTCCTTGCCGTGCTTGAAGTGATCGCGCGGAGACATCTTCGCGCGGGCACCAGCACGGTCCTCGCCACCCTTCAGGGTGTGGTCCGTGTATTGAAGGTTGGTCAGTCGCATGGCGACGATGACCAAGCACGTACAGCCGATCAGTCCAATGATCCTACCCAAGGTAGCTCTCCTCCAGGTCCGGCGATGACGATGCGTCGACCTTTGTGTCCGGCGAGTGCCGGTGACTGAATGAGTCTCATCCGTGAGCTTCATTCGGTCGGTTGTTTACAGGCGATATGGACAGGAGCCGCCGAATGGCTGCCCCGAATTCCCGATGACTTCCACTGCAATGACACCAGACTTTGGCTGGTTCTACGAGAGGCGGGCGAGTGATAGTGAAAACCGCAAACAAGGGTCAAGATGACTCAACGCCCATTCCACCAAGTTGGTTGCGCTTTTTGGAAAAGCACTCAGAGTCCGGCAATACCTGCGGGGCAGAAGGCGTTTTCCTCGAATTGACCCTGTTTTGTGGGGCATTCGAGGCTTCCCGAGGCCAGAAAGACTGTCCCGGAACCAACGTCACGACCGATTGTGGCGTAAACTGCCGGTCGGAGAGGGCGCGATGACGCCCGGTGGACATCGATTTTGAGGGGCTCGGACGAATTCGTGGGCCGATTTCTCAATTGACCGAGCCTCTGGACTTGGGCCACCCACTTCATCACGATATTCCCCGTTGACGGGTGGACACAGAATGTCTGCCCCGTTTTTTTCGAGGCGATTCATCATGTCGGTGGCAGAACAGATGACTTTGGATTCACGCGGCTCAATGGCGCTCGAGGACGAGGAGTTTCTCTACCGGCCGATCCCGTCGCTCGTTCCCGTCAGCATGGCCTTCGTCCTGATCTCACTGGTGGCGAGCATCTGGGACGTGTTGTTGATCGTGCCGTTGATTGGAGCGACATTGGCCGTGATGGCTTTGCGACAGATTCGTCACTCGCAGGGAACGCTCAGTGGAAGCTTACTGGCTACCGCAAGCCTGTCACTTCAAGTCGCCATGTTTGTCGGCTTCGCCGCCATGCATGCGTACAGCTACGCCACGGAAGTCCCTCCGGGGTACGAGCGGATCAACTTCACGAACGACATCTCGAAGAAAGGATTCACCAATCAGAATGGTCTGCTCGGAATCCATCCGGACGTGCAGAAGCTGGTGGGCCAGAAGGTCATGATCAAGGGTTACATGTACCCCACGAAACAAATGACAGGAATCAAGTCGTTCGTGCTCTGTCGCGACAATGGCGATTGTTGCTTCGGCGGACAGCCCAAAACGACCGATATGATCCTGGTGAAGATGAATGGTGACAAAACCGTCGACTTCCACGACAACAAGGTGATGGTGTCCGTGTCGGGAGTCTTCAAGGCGGAGCCGACAGTGGACGAGACCGGTTTGCAGCCCGTCTACCAACTGGAAGGCGAGTTCTTCGGCAAGGCCAAGACGCTGTACTGAGAGACCTTCATGCCACGGCGAATGGATCTCGCGAATGATCGGGGACAAGTGGACGTCGCATTCGACGCCGTACCTTGTGCTGCCAATGCTCAACGACTGCCGATGGGCTCTCACTCCATCAGTGCAGGCCGCGTTGTGGCTACCCTGACGTTGATGGTTCTTGTCGGTTGCGGCGGTTCCGACCTCAGTGGCTATCGTCCGCTCGACAAGGCCGTCAAATCGAAGTCCGGCGAGACTGTCCCCGCCACCGTGCAGCCCCTCAATTCCGGCGATGTCAACGAGACCGCGAACACTGTCCAGGAAAACGACCTGGCGGCGGCCTCTGCCAGCGACGATGAGTTGCCTCCCGCCTCGGCCCTCGCGCCGATCAATGTCGTCGACGGCGCGAATGTCGGTTCGCTGCTGAAGGTCCTGCCGGGCGAAGCGGTTTCCGCCATTGTTCCCTCGACGACCGAGACCGCGGTGAAGCAGCCGACTGCCGCCGCCGAGCTTCGCAAAGTCGAACTACTCATCCCCGAGAAGACGTTTCGCACCGATGCCGCCTCGAAAGCGTTGCGCGTCTCCTACGATGACATCGACCTGTTGAAGGTCATTAACATGGAACCTGTTACCGCCGACGCGGTCGATCAGATGCCGCCGTGGCTCAAGGGACTCAGCGGTCAGCGGATCAAGATCCGGGGCTTCATGTACCCGACGTTTGAGACCGAAGGGATCGAGCGGTTCGTGCTGGCGCGAGACAACCAGATCTGCTGTTTCGGCCGCGACCCGAAGATCTACGACCTGGTGCAGATCGACCTGCGGGCGGGCAAGACGACGAACTACATCCCCGCCACGCGAGCCTTCGACGTCGTCGGTCGGCTCAAGATCGAAATGGTCGCGGAAGGGGGCAAGCCCTACGGCCTCTACTTCCTCGAAGACGCCGAAGTCATCGACCGCTAACCCGACGCAGTCGGTTTGTCCGCGATGAAGCATGGGTTGCGCGTGGGGAAGGTGCTCGCGCGATGGACGTCGAATCGTCCGTCACTCGCTTGTTGAAACGGGGACGGCGGCGGCGGGTGGCGTTGAAGCCTCGGTCGCTGCGAGCTGCACCAGCGCGTTGCTGCCGAATTTCTGAGTACATTTCGGGCACTTGGCCTTGGCGAGTCCCTTGCCGTTCAGCCCGCCAAGTTTCTCTTTCTTGCGAGCGTCTTCGCTGACGATCAGTCCACAGCCGGAGCACTTCCAGCCGCCGATCTCCATCTTGAAAGCGGGATCCTTGCGGTAGTAGTCGACGCTCACCAAGTCGAGAACCGGCACGTCGCTGTAGTGGCACTTGTACGTTTCATAGTGGTCGGCCAGCGGGATCTCGGTGTTCGCACCCAAGCCTTCGAGGCCACAAATCGCCCGCAGTGCCTGGGCGAAGGTGCGGAATTCGGACAGCATGAACGACAGGTATTGGGCGTGCTTGTCCTCCGCCGACTTCGGCAGCCGCACGGCAATGCGGCCCGCGCCGAACACCGGGATGTTGCCGAACAGCGACTCCGTATCGACCGGCGCGGGCTGCACCACGGCCAGTTGCGCAAACGTCTCTTTGGCGAATTGCCTCTTCGTCGCGACAGCCAGTCCGTCGATTGAGGCCTCCGGCTTGGCGAGATGCTCCAGCAGCGCGGTTCGAATCGCCGGCTTCTTCTTGAGGTTGCTTCCGAACATTCCGGCCGAAGCGACAAGCGTCACCAGCAGCAGGTCGTCCGCCGCGATGCCCAGATCGACGGACTGAAATTCATTGAGCAGGCTGTCCGCCTTGAGCTTGAGCTTCTCGGGAACGACCGTGTGCAGTCGAACGTCCGTGAGCCACCGGGCATAGCGACCGGAAGTTGATGCCGTTCCGGCATCGCCCGCGTTGACGGTGGCCAGTTCGTGGTCGGTCTTCTTCTTGGCGTTTGGCTTCGGTTTCAACGGGACAACAAAGGCCGATTCACATTTCGGACACTTGCCCGTCTTGCCGCGAAACTTTTCGCGCACGCGAATGCGATGCCCCTGAGGACAATAGACGACGAATGTGGCCTTGGTCGTGGCGGCCTTGCGGATGCGGGCGATCTCCGCTTCCTCGTCGGCGGCAATCTTCAGCAACTCATCTTCGGCCGGAACCTTCGGTGCGGAGGCCGCTGCTTCCGCCGGGTCAACTGCAGCGAAGGCCTCTGCCACCTGGGTGTCCGCCGCCGTTGCGGAGACGGGCATGAGGGGAATCGTCTCCCTGTCTCCATCGTCTGTCGCTCCAGTGACCGGTGGAGTTACCGGCGATGAAGAGAACTCGGTGACGCCCCGCAGGCGAAACGTCGGCTCCGTGGCGACGTCCGCTTCGTCACCTTCGGCACGCAAGTGAACCGTCTCGGCCAGATCGAAAGCGTCCTCGTCGATCTCCGAAAGCCGGACGTCGTCCGCCAACTCGAAGTCGTCGTCTCCCGAGTCTTCCTCGAACGCCAGGGGAGCGGCCGCCAGTAGCGACTCCGGTGTCGCCAGATGCCGCCGCCGGATCGAGTCCATTTCCGTGACGGATGACTCTTCGATCACTTCCATGTCGAACGTCTGCATCGGTTCGATGCGAGTCGATTCCCGGCGTCGCAGGTACGACGCTTCGATCTCGGGGCGCAGGAATGTACCGCAACTCCAACAGCGAACGAGTCCCTGGCGGCAGGTCTCGCCACACTTCGGACAGGCCTCCATGTCCCCATCGACAGCCGCGTCGGTGGGGAGTGAGCGGCGCTGCGTATTCGCCGCACGATCGGCATTCACGACATGCCCGCACTCGGGACACTCGGCCGTGTCATCGAGCAGGAACGTGTCGCACGATGGACAGTTGATGATCTGAATCGCCATGACACAAACGACCCCAACAAACCGGGACGATGAACGAACGATGAAGTGACAATGAAGAACGGAAACGAAGCGTAACATCAGACCGACTGGGGTCGAACGATCGACCGTTCCAAACTGGCGAGCAGTCAAGTCGGAGGCCGATCCATCAGCGGTTGCAATTTAGCACGGTGCCTGACCGATTACACGCCCGAAACTGAATGGCCACGCCGACGTATCCGCACGAGTCCCTGGCATCCGCCCAACCGGCAAGGTTGCATCGCCGCTTCTGCCTCGGTCATCGAGCCAACACACCGCTCGGAATCGCTGATTTTCGGAGTCAATTCGCCAGGGTCCGGCCTTCTGGCTTCCATCGGCTGCCACAGATAAGATGCCACCACCCCAGAGGCGATCCGCTGGACATCCGTGTCATGCCACCATTGAGAAGGAGGATTTGGGAATGAAGTTACGTTCGATCGTTCGTCTGCCATGCATCCTGGGACTGTTACTCGTATCGGACCTGGGGATGCTGTTGCCGGGGTTTGGGAATGCCAGCGAGGGAGGACTGTTCCATCGTCGACAAAGAATCAGAAGGACTGTTTGTTGTCCGTGCCCTGCGGTGGTGAATCCCGTTCCCAACACATCCAGTGGCATTCCCTCAGGGCAGCCTGGTCAATATGACTCGGCATCTCGGCCCTCGTTGCTTCCAGCGAAAGTGCTTTCCGACAACGAACCTCCTGCCGGATTTACGGCTCTGTTCAATGGCAAGGATTTGGTCGGCTGGCAGGGTGCCAGCACGGAAGACCCTCGCAAGAATCAGGCACTCAGCCCCGAAGACCGGGAGGCCAAGCGGACGAAGAGCCTCGAAGACATTCAGCAGCATTGGAGCGTTCAGGGTGCCGATCTGGTCAACGACGGAAAGGGGCTCTACCTGACGACCGACAAGAACTTCGGCGACTACGAATTGTGGATCGACTACAAGACGGTCCCCAAGGCGGACAGCGGCATCTATTTGAAGGGAGCGCCGCAGGTCCAGATCTGGGATCCGATGGATGAGACGCAATTCAAGAATGGATGCCAGAAGGGTTCGGGTGGACTGTGGAACAACCGAGCCGGCAAGCCCGGCAAGGATCCGCTGGTTCTCGCGGACAAACCGCTCGGTGAGTGGAATCGCTTTCACATCATGCAGATTGGTGCCCGGACAACCGTGACCCTGAACGACAAGCTTGTCGTCGACAATGCGATCCTCGAAAACTATTTCGACAAGGACCGCGTGACGCCCCTCATTCCGAAGGGGCCGATCCAGCTACAGACTCACGGCGGCGAGATCCGTTGGAAGAACATCTTCCTCCGCGAGATTCCCGCCGATGAAGCGGCGAAGCTGCTGGCGCGAGACGACTCGACGTTTACGTCGCTCTTCAACGGCAAGGATCTGACGGGTTGGGCGGGCTCCGCCGACAACTACGAAGTCGCCGACGGCGCGATCCGTTGCAAACCGGGCAAGGGAGGCGTGCTGCACACCAAGGACGAGTACTCCGACTTCGTCGTGCGTCTCGAATTCAAGTTGCCTCCCGGCGGAAACAACGGCCTCGCGATTCGCTATCCCGGCGAGGGTGACACCGCTTATGTCGGCATGTGCGAACTGCAAGTCCTCGATACCGAACATCCCAACTACAAGAATCTCGATCCGCGACAGACACACGGTTCGGCCTACGGCATGGCTGCCGCCGCGCGCGGTTATCAACGACCGGTCGGTGAGTGGAACTATCAGGAAGTGCGGGTCGTCGGTTCGACGATCACGGTCGAACTGAACGGCTCGATGATTCTCGACACCGATCTCAGCAAGATCACCGAGTACATGGCCAACAGCGCGCACCCCGGCAAGGAACGGACCACGGGCTACTTCGGATTCGCCGGCCACAGCTCACCGGTCGAGTTCCGCAACATCCGCATCAAGTCACTCGCCCCACCCAAGTGACGTGCTGGAATTGTTTCTTTTTCCGGCTCCCTCGCCCCTCCGGGGAGAGGGCTGGGGTGAGAGGCGATTCACAAACGGTTCGATTTGCAATTCATGATCGCCCAAAAAAAGAGAAGGCCCTCGTCACGACGAGGGCCTTCTCTTTTTGATGCCGAGTGTTGAACTCGACCGATCACCGTCGAGCCGACTCGACCACAAAGCGGCTCAGTCGCAAACCGAGTTGCGAACCGCATCGCACGGCCTCGCCCACCGCGATCGTTGCGCCATCGACTCGCAATTCGAGCGGCTGGTCGCACGTCGTCTGAAACGGGATCAACGAGCCGGGACCGAGTGCCACGAACTCGCCGAACTTCATTCGGCGCTGGCACAACTGCACGGAGACTGGAATCGAAATCGAGCCGACTCGTTCGAGCACGGCCTCGCGTGTTGAGGACGACTCGGTCGCGTGGCTGCTCGAAGTCGATTGTTTTCCATTCATCCGACCACTCCCAAACTCGACTCGATCGCGACGTGACAAGGTTCACGGCGCGGGAAGCCTGCAAGGAGTCCATCGGATCGAATTGGCCGGAAACTTCGGCGAATCTGGCCTCATGGCGAATCGTTGGACGATTTTTGCCTGGCCTGCTCGCGAAGTGTCTCCCGGCGATCGGCTGTCATCGCGGCGAGGCCGAACATGACGATCCCGACCACCTCAACCAACATCAGCGTCCCGCCGTGCTTTTCAAACCAGAGATTCACCGGTGCGGTCGACTCGCCCAACATCATCGAAATCATCGCCAGAATTGTGATGACGAAGGCCGTGGCAACAACAGCGGTCAGAGAAAACAGGACTCGCGACATGCAGGGACTTCCAATGAACGGGCGATGTTGTGCGCGGGGCGATTGAGTTCGAGTCAGGCGACTCGAACCGAGTGAGCTGTTTGCTCCATGTCGAGCAGTCGCTGCTTCAGGTCGGTTCCCGAGGGCGATGTGTAGCCGCCGAGTTTGCCTCCCGCCGCCAGCACCCGATGGCAGGGGATGAGAATCGGAAAGCGGTTTTTCGACATCACGGTTCCCACGGCGCGGGCCGCACCCGGATGACCGACTCGCCGCGCAAGGTCTCCGTAAGTTGTGGTCGCTCCGTAACCGAGTCGTCTCGTCGCGGCCAGCACCTTGTCTCGGAAGGGAGTCCGATCGGGAAGCTCCAACTCGAAATCCTTGAAGTCAACTCGTTCGCCTTTCGCATAGGCTTGCAGGCGTTCACGCAAGGCCGGGAACCAATCGGCTTCGGCGAGCGAACCCGTTGGCGATGACTCGACGGCCCACTGCTGAGCCGCCTGCATCACCGACAGAACTGAGGGATGGCCCACGAACACCGCGCGCACGATCTCACCTCGCCCGGCGATCCCCAACCAGCCGATGGCCGTTCGGAACGCGCTCCATGAATCGGCAACATCGCTGCGATGGGCCGTTCTGCTGCGTGACATGGTTCGACTCCCTCTTTGACCCCTGTGGGATGCGCCTATAGAATGCGAACGTAGTTTGCGGACTCGGCTTGAGGCCCGCAATCAACGGACGACCCACGCCGTGGAGGATGGGATGATGTGCCGGACGAGCGATTCCAGTCGTTGGCTGATTCGCTTGCTAACCGGCATTTTTTGTTGACCGCGAAGACGCTCGCAGGCGTCTTCGGCCAACAGGACACTTTGAGGAACACGCCGATGAATCCCTATGGATCGCTCGCCGATGACTTTTACATCAACATGAACTTGAACACCGAGATGCAGCTTCCCGCCGGCCGGGAGACGATCCTCGGGTTCTTCGAGCGAGTTCAGAAGAAGTACCCGACGATGCGGAACTTCCACACGCGCGAAAACGGCGACTTCGTGCTGGAGGAAGACAAGGACATGGGCCACCAGAAGTGGGTGACACTGGAACCGCGGCGCGTCTGCAGCGGTCACATCAACCCCGACGATGTCGATGAGGCGGTCGAGCAGCACCTGCTAATCTTGCAGCTCGTGCCGTACATGCTGTCGGTCAGTCCGCTCGATTGCGAGGCCCTCGACTACCTGATGGGCTTCGACTTTGCCTACCGCGGCAACCATGACGAGATCGTGGCGGAGGCTCTCGGTGTCAGCTCGGCGATGGAGGGCATGCTGGAGATCCCCGGTATGAAGGTGCTGAACTACGAACCAACCATGACGATCAGCCTCGACGAATCGTGCCGTCGCCAGGCGCGGCTGATGATTGAGACCCGCACCAACGCCTATCAGGTCCGGCGCGGCGAGTTCCCCGAAGAGCAGATCAGTGTCTTCTTCACCGTCCGGCAGTATGGCAGTCTCGAATCCGACATGTCCTACGAGACAACATTCTCGCAACTCCGCACAACGGCCGAGCAGCTTCTGGAATCTCACATCATCGACCAGGTGCTGCGACCCTTGCAGCAGGCGATCTCGGCGAAGTGACTGACGAGTTTCAAGAGCCGAACCACGGAAGACACGGAAACACACGGAAGAGAACCAAGAATATTGCCTCTCCGCCCAGCCCGCCTCTTTCCGTGAACTTCCGTGTTTTCCGTGGTGAACTGTCTTCCATTCTCCTCTCCCCACAGGTGACCAACGATGCCGGTGCAACTCAGTGAATTTGCGAAGTCTCTCTCCGTCGAAACGGCCTTCAACGTGTTGGCCGTGGCGAAGGCGCTCAAGGCTGCCGGCAAGGATGTCGTCGAACTGGAGATTGGTGACAGCCCGTTTGACAGCACGGCCTCCGCGAAGTCATCGGGGATCGATGCCATTCAGCAGAACAAGTCGCACTATTGCCCCTCGCCCGGCCTGCCCGAGTTCCGCGAGGCGGCGGCTCGGTTCGTGAAGCATGAGTTCGGGATTCCGGCCGAGGCGGCGAACATCATCGCCGCGCCGGGGGCCAAGGTCTTCGAGCAGTACTTCTGCGAGGCGTTTCTCAATCCGGGTGACGGTGTGCTGGTCTTCAGCCCGTACTTCCCGACGTATCTGCCGAACATCCTGCGACGCAATGCACGGCCGGTCCTGTCGCCGCTGCGTCAGGCGAACGGTTTCCGGCCCGAGATGTCGGCGATCGAGAACTTCCTCAAGACGGACAAGGCTCCGAAGGCGATCTTCTTCAACTCGCCGCACAATCCGACCGGCGGCGTGATGACGCGGCAGGATCTGCGCGACGTGGCCGACCTGCTGCGCGGGACCAACGTCGCCGTCTTCAGCGACGAACCGTACTGCCACATGGTGTGGAAGGGGACTCACGAATCGCTGCTGTCCGAGCCGGGAATGCTCGACCGATCGGTGGCCGCGTACACGTTCAGCAAGAGCTACAGCATGAGCGGCTGGCGGCTCGGCTTCTCGGTGGCATCGGCCGAAGTCTCGGATGCGATTGGCAAGATGATCAACACCACGCTGTCGTGTACTCCGCCGCTGGTGCAACTCGCCGGCAAGGCGGCTCTCGAACGAGACACCACCGAACGCGACACCGTGATGCAGAAGTTCCGCAAGAAGGTCGAGTTGCTGACGAACGGCCTCAACAAACTGGACGGCTTCCGCTCGCTCGACCCGGCGGCGACGTTCTACGTCTTCCCGAACGTGGCTCCGGTCTGCAACCGACTCGGCATCACCAGCCACGGCCTCGCGCTCTATCTGCTGGAGGGAGCCGATGACAAGTTCGGAGTTGCCTGCTTGGGAGGCGAATGCTTCGGCGATGCCGGCGGTGGCTTCCTGCGCTTCAGTTGTGCCGAGCCGGACGAACGGCTTCAACAGGCACTCGACTTCCTGCCGGTTGGTATCTCGCGCACGGATCGCATCGCCGCGTATCTCGACAAGCATCCGAAGTACCGGCTGACAGAACAGTATGCCGAGGTGTGAGCAAACGGACGGCGAACTTTCGTGCGCGTGAGGACATCACATGCACTCCCCTTTGAACCTGATTTACCTCGTTTTTCTGATGGCATTGCCGGTGCTCCGGCTGGCGACGTTCGTCTCAATCCTCGTTGCGCCGTTCGTCGCGAAGAGAAAGGGATACGCTCCGTATTACTGGCTCTTCGCGTGCGGGCCGATTGGGTTGGTAATTGTGTGCTGGCTGCCATCACTCCGAACGGCGGAAACTCCCGAACAGTACGAGCAGATGGAAGCCAGAGCCAACCTGATCGGCAGCATCCTGACGGGGATCGCCCTCTTTCTGTCGGTGGGACTGATTTCCCTGGCGATGATCATTGGATGACAACGGAAGCTTGCATGGACGCGACGACACCATCGAACCCGTCAAACTCTGACTCCGGCGAATCCGCATCGCACCGCCGCCTCACGGTACTACTGACTGCGGCGCTCGTGATGTACTGGCTGGTCGCGTTCCTGGGGACGCACCTCCCGGTTCAGATTCCCGCCGGAGCGATGCCGCGCGGTGGTGACAAGCTCCTGCACTTCGTCGGCTATTCGATCCTCGCGTCGTTGCTGATGGGGTTGCGAGCCAGCCGCGGACCGTTCGGCTGGTACAGCGTCGTCATGAGATGGCTGGTGCTCGCCGCGTACGGTGCCTTCGACGAGGTCACGCAGCGTCTGGTCGGACGACATGCCGATGTGGCGGACTGGTATGCGGACCTGATTGGCGCGTGCTGCGGACTGGGATTCGTCGTGCTGCTGGTGCGGGTCTGCTCCCTGCGGATGGTGAAGCGAGAATCTTTGCCCGCCGCCGACAAAGCGGCGTGAGACAACATCGGTCGATCGCGTCGAGGTGCAACAAAAAACGCGGCCGACTGATTGTCGGCCGCGTTGTGTTTTGCCAGTGACTGTCGTCAGTCGGCACTTATCGAGCGGCATCCCACCACCAGCGACCGGCCGGCAGTTCGGAAGCCTTGGCCGATTGAGCCACATTGCCCAGCCGCGGCGACTCCGTGTTGAGTTCCTTGCTCTTCACAACGGACATCACGTCGCCCTTCACGCCACCAGCCGCCTGGACCACGATGTACTTGCCGCCGTAGACGCGATGATTGACGACCGAGTCAACTTCCTTCGGCACGGCGTAGCGGGCGGGGGTGTACGCGCCGTGAGGGGCGAACGATCCCATGTCCCACTTCGCCTTGTCGTCGAGGTTCTCGTGCTGAATCAGCGCCGACACCAGCGCCAGATCGAAGACGTTCTGCGTATCGGCGAAGACCAGATCGCGGGCGGCCAGCTTGTCGTAATTCGTCGTGAAGTTCTGGGCGAACAGGCGATTGGTTGTTTCCGACTGACCGGTTGGCAAGTGCTTGCCATCGGCGGTCAACAATTGGTTCTCGGACTGACAGAGGACTGACGAACCGTGAATCTCAAACGCACTCTTGTCGGCGCTGTGTGACAGACCGTCATACTTCATCGTCAGCCACCAGCGGAGTGCTTCCATCGGCTGGCTGCTCCTCTGTTGAGCCACTGTCAGCAGATCGAAGTAGCTGGGAATCTCCTTACCAGCGTCGAGCTTGTCGATCCCGATCAACTTCATCCGGTAGTCAGCTTCGACGATCACGCGAGCCACTCGGCTGTCACCCGGCACGCCCCAGACCTGAATGTCCTGCCGACCCAACTTCTGCTGGAGTTGATTCACCCAGCCTCGCACCGATGTCGAATTCATCGCTCCCTTTGCCTGGGACTTCTCCGAGAAGTCCGTCGCCGCTCGCACACCCGCGTCGCGCGTCGCAATCAAGCAACCGAAGTCGGCATCGCCACGAGCAAACGTCCGCAGCACCGTGACAAGATCGTCGAGTTGCAGCGTCGGGCGACCGTTCGAGAGAGCGACCGGTTGACCATTCGCGTTGTACTGCCAGCCTTCCGCCGGACCGGCCAGCACGATTTCGTTGGCTTCCGGATAGACGAAGACGTACTTGACCTGAGACAGCCCGGCGAGTTGGGCCATCGTTTCGGGAACCGACTGTCCGTCGGCCAGCCGCTGCGACACCGCCTTCTCCAGGCGGGTCAGCGAGACCATCCGCAGGTCCGAACGGCGGGCGACGTCAGCATTGAGGTCGGCCTTGCGAGCCGAAGCCCCCAGCGACGCCAGCTCGCCGGTGTGTTCTTGAGCGCTCAATCGGTGGAGCAGTCCGTTGGGTGCGACTCGCACGCCCGTCGGGAAGGGCGACATCGTGCCGCCTTCACCATCCACGATCTCCCATTTGCCAGAGGTGTTTTCCTGAATCAACGTCATCAGCGTCGTGAAGTCGGCGATGACACCGCCGCCCCCGAACGATCCCGTTCCCGATTGTTGCCCCGCGCCACGTCCTCGTCCGCCGGTGCGAGACGCGCGGCGCATCGTGCCGGTTGCGGCCGATGCTTCTCCGGCGTTCTGCTGAGCCGTCGCGACATTGTTCAACAGATCCGCCTGCTCGGTCGGACTCGCCGCCTTTGTCGCCAGTTCAAGGGCCGGGCCGAACTCGCCCGCCTCCAGGTGAGCGGCCACCTGCTCCGCTCGATTCGGCTTGGAAGGGGCCTCGGCCGCTCCCACATTCACCGACAAGGCCAGGGCACAACCGAGACCTGCCACCAGACGAGCAAACAGAGAGAGAGATTGGCAACGCAACATGATGACACCTGATGGGGTCTGGCCGTCGAGAGCCGGGAAGAACTTCCCCGGTCGAGGCGGCGGAATGTCGAACGAGCCGTGCGCAAGACGGCATCTCGGCAAGTAAGATCGTCCGTCGACGCGGCGACGTCAAGGAGATTCTGCGATTTCCGCCGCTGACCACTCGCCTTGGCACCGGACATCCCACTCATCGCGCCAGCCGCTAGAATGACGCCTGCACTCAGACGAGGCAGTCCTCGCAAGGGGAACCCGACCCGAAGAGTTTGCCCGAAACGGATCTTCCGTGCGATGAGCGAAGTCTGCGGCGGGAGGTCGGGACAAGGGGAGCGGGGGACAAGGAGAGTGGGGGACAAGAATCTCAGCCGGTGGCAACTCTCCGCACTACTCGTCTCCTTGTCTCCCATTCCCCTTGTCCAGTACGCACTCAGTGAACGCTCGGAAAGAGAACAACGTGCCCGAACTCCCCGAAGTGGAAACGATGGTCCGCGGCATTCGGCCGTTCGTCGAAGGGCGTCGGATCATGGCGGTCAGGCGCTGCAAGACTCATTGCCGACCGATCGGCATCGCGCCGACGTTTGCCCGGCTGGCGAAGCGGATCGAAGGCCAGACGGTCGCGGCCGCGCGGCGGTTGGGAAAACGGGTCGTGCTCGATTTGACGAATGGATCGAGTCTCGTGGTCGAGCCGCGCATGACGGGTCTGATGCTGCTGGCCGATCCGCCCGACGTCGAACATCTGCGACTCGAATGGGAGTTCGAGGGCCGACGGGAATACAACTCGATCTGGTTCTGGGACCGCCGCGGGTTGGGGACCGTCCGGCTGTTTGGGCCCGGCGAACTGGAACGCGATCTCGGCCCCGGCAAGCTTGGCCCGGATGCCCTCGCGTTTAACTCCGCGTTGTGGCGCGAGCGACTCGGATCGACCAGCCGCGCGGTCAAGGTGGCGCTGCTCGATCAGAAGCTCATCGCCGGCATCGGCAATCTCTACGCGAGTGAGATTCTGCATGTGGCGGGCATCGATCCACATCGGACCGCCGATTCGCTGCGACCCGCCGAAGTGAAGCGGCTGGCCGCCGCCGTGCGGTCCGTGTTGGAGATGGCCATCCAGCACGAAGGCTCCACACTGGGAGACGGCACCTACCGCAACGCCCTCAATCAGAGTGGCCGCTACCAGAACGAACATCGAGTCTACATGCGCGACGGCGAGTCCTGCCCGACGTGCCACCGAGCCAGCGTTGTGCGAGTCGTCCAAGCCCAGCGTTCCACATTTCATTGCCCGAAGTGCCAGCGATGAGCTTGAGGCCAGAATGCTTCACCGCGAGAATTGTTTGCAACTCGTGTGGAACGGCCGTGGCACATGCTGCCAGCTTGTGCATTTTCAAGCGATGATGGCGACTCTGGTCTGATGCGAAGCCTCGTTAGCCAATCAACTCCACGCTGTCTTCCAGAATCAACCGCCATGACATCTCCCTCAATCGCACCGCTCGACAGCAAGCCCGAAGAACGCCGCTTCCTGTTAAAGTTGACGGGACTGTTGCTGGCACTGTTGCTGGTGTTCTTCGCGGCTCTGTCGTGGCGGGGCGGAGTGAATGTCAGCCGCTTTCCGCGCGTGAAGCTTTCGGACGGGACATGGCTCGTGGCGCGGGCGGTCTCGACCGGAACCAAGCATGCAATCGAGATTCCGTATCCGCTCGACATGCAACTCACGCGGTGGCGGCAGAGCTACACGGAAGCCACGACAACTGGCAGCGACCGCATGGTGATCTGGCTGACGCGTGAAAACGACAAGGGCGACTCGCTCGATCTGAAATGGTTCGCGCGGGCCGAGATTGTCATCTCGGAAGACTTCGCGATTCCGGCCTCGACCTATCACACGCAGCATCAGGAGCGGAACGGCAGCAGCGGTTCGGGGACGGGCCATTCGGGATTCAGCGACGCCAGGACGGTGGGTGCCACATCGACGAAGCAGGATGTCGCCCTGGCGCGGTGTGAGTTCCCGCTCGTTCGTCCGCGGGAAGGGAAGCTGCGGTTGAACGTCTACGACGGCAGCAAGTCGATCGTCGCGGTGTTGGAGATACCGTACCCGAAGCTGCCAACCGAGCCGACCGACGACTGGCAGATCGAACCGTTTCCCGTCACCAAATCGGCTGGCAATCTCGACGTGACGGTGAAGGGCATGGACTTCCGTCGCAGTTCCTGGAACCACGGTACGCTGTCGGCCTATCCGAAGCTGGAGTTCCTCCACGATAAGCAGCCGTCGCAAACGTGGTCATACAATTCCGAGTTGTTCGACACGCTGGGGAACCAGACGAACTCTTATCAATGCGATCTGTCTCCGCTCGAACCGGTTTGGAAGCTGCGGCTGACACTGAATCAAACGACGAGCGGCCAATTTCTGCCCGAGGAAACGGGATCGCTGCCACCGCTGGCGCTGTCGCCTGCCAAACAACTGGTCCTCCATTCCACACGGCACGCGATCAACGGGACCGAGATTCAACTGGTGGGCCTCGGCGGGCAGGGGCCGATTGAGTTCACGCTGCCCAATTCGAACTCCAGCTTCAAAACGAAAGCCTACGAACCGGGACAGCAGGGCAGCGGGATGTCGTCGAGCTGCTCGGGCAATCGCTGTGACGTTGAGTTCTCCAACGGCCTGCCCTTTCTCATCACGCACGACACGGCGTCGCCGAATGCCAGCAACGTTCAACTCATCGTGCGCGACCAGGACGGTGAAGTGTTGCCGCAACACGGTTCGAGCGGCACACAGGGATACTTGTTCTGGTTCTTTGGGCCGAAGCCAACCAGCGCCTCGGTCACGTTCCAGTTCATCGTTCAAAAGCCGCGTCAGGTTGAGTTCTTCGTCGCGCCGCCCCAGCCGGGCGACATCAAGTCCGACAAACACTGAGGTGCCTCCATGCCCCACACGATCGATCGTCGTCAGTTCCTCGCCACAACATCCGCCTGCGCCAGCGCGTGGGCTTTTGGAAAAGCGGGTGCCGACGAGTCTCAGACCGCCGCGTCCCAGGCGACCGACGTCTCGTTCTTCCTCGTCAGCGACACGCACTTCCTCGCACAGAAAGAAGCACCGACGAAGCTCGACGAAAAGTCGATCGTCACCTGCCGGGGTCTGGTGGACACGTTGAACCGGCTGCCGGGGACGGCGATTCCGGTGGAGGCGGGAGGTGGGACGGTGGCCTCGCCGCGCGGAGTCATTCATTCGGGAGACGTCATCGACACGGGCGACAAGAACGGCGGCGTCCATCCGCAGATGATCGAGACCGAGTGGGCCGCGTTTGATGACGAGTTCGGTCTGACCGGCAAGGACGCTCGGTTGAAGTTCCCGATCTATGAAGTTCACGGCAACCACGACAGCCCCGCCGGCACGGGCCTGCCCATCCAGAAGATCATCGAACGAAACAAGACTCGCCCGGGCTTGAAGAGTGTCTCACAGAACGGTCTGCACTACTCGTGGGATTGGGGGTCGATTCACTTCATCAACCTGGGCATCGTCGTGGGGAGCGACCCCGCGTTGAAGAGACCGGGCCGCTACAACCCGCTCGACAGCCACGGCTTCTTGAAGAGCGACCTCGACCAGCACGTCGGCGCGAGCGGTCGGCCGGTCATCATCACGCACCACGTCGATCTGGCGAGATACTCCAGGCCCTGTGACCTGCAAGCCAAGCCGAGCGGCGGCGAATGGGACTCCTGCGATGTCCTCGCCTACCACGGTGCGATCAAGCCGTACAACGTGATCGCCATCCTGTACGGACACACTCACACACGGAACATCTTCCGCTGGGACGGTGTCTCGCCCAAAGCGGAGTCGGGCATCCAAGTCTTCAACGTCGACAACGGAGCCCATTTCTCCAGCGGCGCGCAGGCGTTCTTCTACTTCCAACTGGCCGGCACCACGCTGACTGTGCGGGAACTCCAGACGAAGGACCGCTGGCAGACTTCTTTCTGGACACCGCAAACGTGGACACAAACGGTGTCATTGGGAAGGGCGTGAACAGGCCGGGCGAGTCCGCAGTCACTCGGTTGCGCTGGCGGGAATCGTGACGGGCGCGGTGCGAGCCGTCTCGTCGATGCGCTTGATGGCTCGCGTGGCGGCCGTGCGGACTTGTTCGTCCTCGTCGTCATTCAGCCTTCGCAGCATCGTAAGGCTGGATGAGGCGACCTTCCCCAGTTCGCCGAGCGTTGTGGCGGCGGCGGCCCTGACTCGCGAATCGGCGTCTCGCAGAGACCGGCTCAGTCCGCCGACCGCCTCCACACCCGAGGGGCCGACGTTTCTGAGCGACGTCGCGGCCGTGATCCGCACGTTCACGTCGTCATCGGCGAGCAACTCGGTCAGGACCGGAGCGACTCGTTCCGCATGGCCTTCAAATGTCGAGAGCGCTGCCGCCGCATTGACGCGGGCGAATGTCGAATCATCGTCGAGCAGCTTGAGCAGACCTTCGGCGGCGGGTGAGGCATCGGGGCCGAGTTGAGCCAGAAACATCGCAGCCAGTTCGCGGGCGACGTTGTTCGTGTCAGACAGTCGCTCGGCCAGCGCGGGGACTGCGGCCAGTCCGAGATCGTGCAGCTCGCCCTCCAGCTTCGTCCAATCCTCGGCGTCGCCCGATTCGGCGGCCTTGATGAGGTTCGCGAAGACATTCTTCGCTCGCGCGGCCGTGTTTTGCGGCGAAGGCGCGCGCGCTGGAATGACCTCCAAATCGGGCTGCTCGACGGTGGTGACTTCGGGCGATGTGGGGGTTGCCTTGCGCGAAGTGTTGTCCAGGCGGGAGGCTTCGCCGCAACCGATCACCAGCCCCAACAACGCGATTTGCCAAACGTGCGATCGACGGAGCATGACGATTCCTCAATTCTTCAATGGAACGCAGCGGACTATTCGGACTGGCAGCGGAAGCGAACGTCGGTCGCCTCGCAGGCTGTCGCCAGAGACACCTGGTCAATGTTCACATCCGCCAACTCTTGTGGTGAGTCCAGTTTGGTCGCGCGATAGCGACCGGGCAGCAGGCGGACCGATTTGCCGGTTCGTTGCCGGACGATCAGTTCGATTTCTTCGGACGTTGGTGATTTCGACGAGGTGCGGACGGGAGTCCATCCGTGCTTCGATGACTGCGCGTGGACCTGCCCTTCAGGCGGCAGATAGATCGTGCCGTTGTTGAAGTCGACGGCGAAGGCGATCACGCCGGGAATGAAGAACAGCAGCAGGCCCACGGCGTCGAGTGCGACCACCTTCGGGTCGAGTTGTCCCGGCGGCTGACCCTTGCGCTCGGGCCAGAAAATCGTCCCGCAGCCGGCAAGCTGCGCGAGCAGACTCGCCAGCACCAGCCCGGAAACCCATCGCCTGCATTCCTGCATGATCATCGTCAAAGTTTGTCCCTCGTCCTTGAAGGTCGCTCGCAATCAGCGCGCGATCGACAGATCGCGCCGGCGTCGCGGCGCGAAATGCGGCGGGACGGTATTTCAAACGGACGAATCACTCAAGATGAGTCGGCCTGCCACGAGTGGCCGGATGCGAAGAACACTCCTCGCGGGTCGTTGTCGGATCGGCTAATCTCTGCATCGCAACCCGCACTCTCCGAATGCGGAGCGCTCCGCACTGGAGAATGCTGACTACGTCCATGCCTGCGAATCGAACAGCCTTTCCCAATGACCGAACTCAACGTCCTGCCCGCCTCCCCGCCTGATGCGACTCCTGTCATCAAGCCGCGCGTGTACGAATTGGACTCCGTTCAGCTCGCCGAGTGGTGCGAGGCCCGCGGGTTTCCGAAGTACCGCGCCGAGCAGATTCGTCGCTGGATCTTCGGTCGCCGCGTCAACGATTTCGCCGAGATGCACGACATTCCGAACGCGCTGCGACTCGCGCTGGCCGCCGAGTTCTCGCTCTTTCCAGCTCTCATCGCGAAGCATCAGGTGGGGAGCGACCGCACCGAAAAGATGCTGCTCGAACTGCACGACGGGCAGTTCATCGAATGCGTCCTGATGCGCGAGCAGGTTTCGGCGCGAGACACGGAGAGCGGGCGCGAGGTCTCGCGCCGCACGGTCTGCATCTCGACGCAGGTCGGCTGCGCGATGGGCTGCGTCTTCTGTGCGAGCGGTCTGCTGGGCCTCAAACGCAACCTGACGACCGGCGAGATTCTCGAACAGGTGCTGCGCATGGATCGTCTGCTGCCGAAGGGCGAGCAGATCACGAACGTCGTCGTGATGGGGATCGGCGAACCGCTGGCCAATCTCAAGGCGCTGATCCCCGCCCTCGACAGCCTCAATGAAAAAGGGGGCCTCGGCCTGGGGGCACGCCGCATCACGGTCTCGACCGTCGGCCTCCCCGACAAGATTCGCGAACTGGCCCGGCTCGGCAAGCAGTACAACCTCGCCGTGTCATTGCACGCGCCGAACGATGCGATCCGCGACCGCCTCGTCCCGGTCAACGACAAAATCGGGATGGAGGCGATCCTCGAAGCAGCCGACGATTTCTTCGCGATCACCGGCCGCCGCGTCACCTACGAGTACGTCCTGCTGTCGGGAGTGAACGACGAACCAGAACACGCCCGCGAACTGGCCCACCTTCTCCAGTCGCGCGTCGCCCACGTGAACCTGATCCCGATGAACGGCGTCAGCGAGTTGGAGTTCGTCGAACCGACCGCCCCGCGCACGCAGGAGTTCGTGTCCATCCTTGAATCGTTCGGCATCCCCGCCACGGTGCGCAAGCGCAAGGGAGCCGACATCGACGCCGCGTGCGGGCAGTTGCGGTTGAAGGCGGCACAGTAGCTGAGAATCTTGGACTGCGAAGTGATGTCTCGTTCGGTTATGCTTTCCGACGATCACCGACACGAGGAGCGAACCACCATGCGATGCCCGTTTCCCGGAATGGACCCGTATCTCGAACAACCCTCATTTTGGGGGGACTTTACAGCGGCGATGTTGATCGAGATTCGCAGCCTGCTGAATCCCCGCTTGCTGCCAGAGTACGAAACACTGGTCGAGGAGTACGTCATCGTGACGCACGAGGACGTTCGGCTTCACCGGCTTCGTCCCGATGTCACCATCAGTGCAACTCCCGATTGGTTGCCCGGATCGCTTCAGTCCGGGGCGGTCTCGTTCGCTGATGTGGCGGTGGCCGAGTTGGATTACCCCGACCTGGAACCAATCACGCAACGCTGCCTGAAAATCATCCACCGAAAGCGTCGACGAGTGGTCACTGTCATGGAAGTCCTCTCCCCCTCGAATAAGAAGCCAGGTGAAGACGGAATCGAAACCTATCTGGCAAAGCGGGCCGAGTACCTCGGCAGCGACGCACATCTCGTTGAGATCGACCTGCTGCGCGGCGGCGAACGACTGCCCATGCGGCGTGCTTTGCCGCCTGGCGACTACTACGTCTACGTCGGACGACAGGGCCGCGTTCCGCGCGGACAAGTTTTCGGTTGGAATTGGAAATCGCGGCTGCCGACGATTTCGATCCCGCTGCTCAAGCAAGACCCCGAGGTAGAGTTGAACCTTCAGGAGGTCTTCGAGTCCGTTTACGAACCGGCCTGCTACGACCGGATGCTCCCCTACGATGAGCCGGTCGAACCGCCACTGCCCCCGGCCGATGAGGCTTGGACGCGCGAGCGTTTACAAGCGGCGGGCCTCTTCAAGTAATCACGGCTTCGATTGGGACGCTCACAGCGCCGCCATGCCCAGTCCCGTTCGTTGGCAGCCGTTGCCGATCTCGATCACGGAACCGTGCAGGTCTCGGGCGGCGGGGAGCAGCGACATCACGATCGCGTTGGCGACGTGTTCGGGGGTTTGGAACTGACCGTCGGGGAAGCGATTGCGGATCGCGGCTTCTCGCACCGGGTCGATGATCCCCTTGTTCTGGGCCGACAGCACGAAGCCCGGCTCCCAACCGAGGACTCTCATCGCGGGCCACCGCTTCGACGCTTCGAGAACCATGAACTCGATCCACTCGCGCAGTGCGGCCTTTGATGACCGGTAGGCGAACACGCGACTCAGATCGAGCGTGTACGACATCGAACAGATCGCGCCGAGCCTCGGCAACTTCGAATCATCCATCACGCCGGCCTTCAGCAGCTTTCGCGCGAACTCGACCGGACCGATGAAGTTCAGCCGCACGGTTCGCTCGAAGACCTCGTCCGGAAAATCCTGGAACAGTTCCTTCGGGCCGACTCCCTTCACGACCCCGCCGCCGACCAGCGCGAGAATGTCGAGCGAGCGGTCTCCCAACTGCTTGACGATTTGTTCGACCGCCGGATCGAACGTTGCAGGGTCGGTGAAGTCGCACGTCGTGCCGCCCGACCACGTGCCCCAGCGCGAGGCCATCTGTGTCCGAGTCCCATGCATTCCGTCGGCCGAGATCGACGTCCCCAGCACCGAACAACCGTGGTCGGCCAGCCGCTTGCAGATCTCCGTCCCGATCTGCCCGTCGCACCCGACGACCAGCGCGGTGCAACCTTCGAGGCTGTAACCCAACTGCGCCAGCACCTGGCCACGCACATCGGTCAGGTCGAGGGCCGCTTGCAGCCCGCGCTCGATGGAATCCAATCCGGACAGGATGATGGACGAGGCATCCATCGCAGAATCAATTCGGTTCGGCGTGAAGGTCGCTGGCATGACTTGGTCTCCGCAAAATGACAGATGTCGTTGCCTAAGCGGGATGACCGACCGGGACGGCAGGCCTTGCGATCCGTCGCGGCGCAGTCGGCTGATCGCACCCTCTCAAACTTGGGGCGGAGATGTAGCTCATTCCGGAAACCTTGCCCATGCCGATTTCCGCAGCGGGCGGAGCCGCAATCACTCATTGTTGATGCGGCAATCGTTACAGGATCGCCAGCGGATTGCGGCGTTCTTCGAGCGTTCCACGCGTCACGCCAACTCGATTGGCGGCGTTGAGTTGTTTCCAGACGTTCTCGCCCCGGATGTGGCCTGCGAGCAGATCGCGATACAGGCCGAGAACGCGCCGGATGTCGGCGGGGCGTTCGTCGAGAAACTCAATGCGGAAGTCTCGCACACCCCGGTCGAGCAGACTGGCAACGACTTCGGCTCCGCTTTGTGGGACGGCGTTGAACAGCGTGTTGCGGCAGCCGACATCGGCGTGCAGCGGATGCGCGCTCCCCACGCGATCGCGAAGCTGGACGAGGTGCGTGTCGCACGGGCGGCCACAATTGTGCTTGTTCGTTCCCGGCGAAAGGACGGCGCAGAAGACGCAGTGCTCCATGTGGAACATCGGCATGTGCTGGTGGACGACGACTTCGAGCCACTCCGGCGGCACAGCGTCCACCAGCCCAAGAAGCTGATCGCGGTTCATGTCATACGACGCGGTGACCCGCTCGGCCCGCTGCTCGATCAGAAACTGAGCCGTCAGTTCGTTGGTCGCATTCAACGAATAATCGGCCACGAACGGCACGCCCTCGTCGGCGTAGAACCGAATCCCCGCCAGATTGCGCGCGAGTATCCCGTCGGCTCCTTGTTTGAGCAGCGCGTGAAAGAAACCGACTTCATCCGGCTTCTGAATGCGCGTCGTCGCGAGGTAAATTGGCAGGCCCGCTTCGTGAGCGATGACCACGGCGTCGCGGTACTCGCGGATGTCCTGGAAGTCGGCGTAAAGGAGGGGGCGAGAGACGAGAGTCGAGAGACAAGAGCCAGATGCCTCCTTCAACTGCTCGACCGTGCGACAGAGGACGTGGAGTCGCGGCGCGTCGTTGTTGGATGGGCACTCCTGCCCGTCCGGCTTTGGTGTTGAAGAGCGGACGGGCAGGAGTGCCCATCCTACAGCTTTGACCGTGCCTCGCAGCGTGGCGAGTGTGTCGCCATCGAAGAGCCTACGCTCGTGTGGCTGCTTCGTCGCCTCATCCAGTCGCGCGACGAGTTCTTGCCGCAGCTTCGACAGCACGCTGAGCGGGACCATTGGTCCGCCGTTGATCTCCGAGTCGAGCTGCCGCAGCTCGTAGACCGTATTGCCGAGACGGGAGAGTTGCTCGCGCAGGAATTCGGCCGTGATGGCATGCTTCGTGGCGACGGGCAGCGGCTCGGACGAGGTCACACTGACGGTGACGCCATCCTCCAACAGTCCATCCAACTTCAATGGCTCGCCCGCCGCGCAGCGCACGTGCAGATCGAGCGGCCTCTTGCGCAGCGGGTCCGGGCCGGTGAAGGTTTTTCGCAGGCGCGAGGTCAGTTGCGGGTCGTCCGTCTTCCAGAGCGACTGGCCTTCGTGGAGGAGGTCGAAGTCGATGCCACCGCGCTGAAACTCCAGTTCGACGACTCCCGACTCGGCGCGATCGAGAGACTCGCGTCCCAAGAAGATGCCGAAGATGCGGCCTCCCTGCTCAGCGTTCGCTTCGCGATCTCCCTCGAAGACGACTCCGTCGCCGCGCGCGATCGGACCTGCCAGCCGGACATCAACCGAGGCATCTCTTACACGAACGATCTCGCCGAGCAACACGCCCCGCTTGGACGAACTGAAGCCCGGCACGAGCATTTTGTGGTTGTCGCCGTTCAGCCAGCCGGGACTGAAGCCGCGTGAGAACGACAGTTCCATCTCCCGCACCTCGTCGCGAGTGAACTCGACCGGCTCCCCCTTCACCGCCGCGTCGATCGCCGCGCGGTAGTGCTTCGTGATGTTGGCCACGTACTCGGGCGTCTTCAGCCGGCCTTCGATCTTGAATGACGAGACACCCGCCGCGATCAGGTCGGTCGTCAGGTCATACGCCGCCAAGTCCTGCGGACTGAGCAGATATTTTTGCTCCCCCAGATCAACGTCTTCGCCGTCGCAGATCAGGTCGTACGGGAGCCGGCACGCCTGAGCACACTGCCCGCGATTGGCGCTGCGTCCGCCGAGCGACTCACTCGTCAGGCATTGCCCCGAGTACGCGACGCAGAGTGCCCCGTGAACGAACGCCTCCAGTGAGACCGCTGTCGATTGCCGCAGTCTGGCGATCTCGCGAATCGACAACTCGCGCGGCAGTACGACCCGCTCGATCCCCAACTCTTCGGCCACGCGAATGCACTCGGCACTGGTCAGCGTCATCTGAGTCGACGCATGAATCGGCAGGTCGGGACAGATCGCACGGATCAGCCTCACGACACCGAGGTCTTGCACCAACACGGCGTCCACGTCGGCCACCGCCACGCGCCGGATCAGCCGTTCCAACTCGGGCAGCTCATCCGTGAAGGCCAGCGTGTTGAGCGTGACATACCCCTTCACGCCGCGATGGTGCAGTCCGGCCATCACGTCAGCCAGTTCATCCGGCTCGATATTCGTCGCCCGCGCCCGTGCGTTGAACCCGCAGTTCAGCCCGAAATAAACGGCATCCGCCCCGTTCTCGACAGCCGCGCGCAGGCACTCACGATCACCAGCGGGAGCCAGCAGTTCAGGGCGGGGGAGAGAAGGCGAAGTCATGAGGCGACAGTTCGATTTCAAACGAGTACACGGAGGAGGGGCGCGCTGGCCCGCCCACTCAGCCGATCCAAAACAGGACGGGCCAGGGCGCCCCTCCTCCAAATGTCACGGTTGCAGAACGTCGGCCACCAGCAAGCGGAAGCCGGGGATGATGTCTCCCGCGTCGAGCAGGTCGTTCTCACCGAGACGCTGCGGTTCGGAGGAGCCCCGGTACTCAAGGACGGTGCGAGACATCGGGTCGATCAGCCAGACGACTCGCACACCGGCGGACACGTAGTCGTCGGCCTTGGCCATCAGTTCGGCCACCGTGTCGTTGCGGCTGCGAATCTCCACGACGAGGTCTGGGATCGTTTCGAGATAGCCTTCGCTCGTCACCTTCAACGGCAGTGACGACTTGGCCACAAATGCGGCGTCGGCCCCCACCAATCGGTCGGGATCGCGCCACAAGACGATCCCAACTTCCGTCCGCGCCTTGCCGTGGCCAGCCAACTCGCCCTGTCGTTTCAATTCATAGCCGATGTTGAGCTGAATCGCTCCGTGGAGGTCGCCCGGTGGTGCCATGATGACCAACCTTCCGTTGTCGAGTTCGTACCGAACGTCTCCCGTAGGCAGCGACTCGGGGAGCGCGACGACATCCGCACAGGTCAGCAGCCGCCGACTGGGCACTGGCGGCCGAGTCCTCTCGGTCAACATCGTGGACATGTCGAGCACCTCACTCTGAAAACCAATCTCCCGCGACCGGAACGCCGTCGAGTATAGCCACTCTCCCCTCAGCATGCCGCCCGGTAAATTAGCATTCGCCACTCGCCGCGAGTGTTGCCGGTTCCAACCGAGCCGCGTAACGTGGGGCCACTTTGGGGAGAACCGGCCATGCGATATGCGTTTCCATTCGTCTACCTGATCGCCGCGATCTGGGGTTCATCTCTTCAGGCCGAACTGGTTCGGTTCGAGACCACTCAGCGGGAGCCGTTCGCGGGCGGGCACTCGTTTGGCGAGGTTGGTCCCTACGAGAAGATCGTCGGGCGGGCCTACTTCGCACTCGATCCCAGTCTCCGGCAGAACGAGGCCGTGGTGGACCTCAAGCTCGCGCCGAGGAACGCGGCCGGACGGGTCGAGTTCTGGGCGGACCTCTGCATCCTTGCCCCTGCCGATCCGACGAAGGGGAACGGAGCGTTGCTTTATGACGTGAACAATCGAGGCAACAAGCTGGCGCTCGGCATGTTCAACTACGGCGGCAACAACAATCCGACGACGAAGGAACACGCAGGCGACGGATTTCTGATGCGGCACGGATTCACCGTCGTCTGGAGTGGTTGGGACGGCGAGTTGCTGCCGGGTGGTGACAGGTTGCGGCTCACCGCGCCGATGGCTCGCGCCGGTGAGAAGCCGATCACCGGCGTTGTCCGCTGTGAATTCATCGGTTCAAAGGGAATGACGCGCTCCGTCGTGAACTGGGCCAACCACGGTTCGTACCGTCCGACGGCGAAGGGGATCGAAACCGCAACGCTCACCGTGCGCGAGCGGACTGCGGCGGCGAGAGTCGTCATTCCGCGAGACCAATGGACGCTGTCTGTCACCGACGTGTCGAGCGACTCGCCCACGCAGTTGCCGAACATCGAGATCGAGATGCCCGGTGGAATGAAACCCGGGTACATCTATGAGTTGATCTACGAGACCTCCAACCCGCTGGTCATGGGCGTCGGCTTCACCTCGGTGCGTGACCTGATTGCCGCGATCAAACACGGCTCGGGTGAAGGCAACCCGCTCACGAAGGGTGGCGCGCCCGTCATTCGTCGCGCGCATGGCTTCGGCGTCTCACAGAGCGGCCGGTTCTTGAGAGAGTTCCTCTACTCGGGTTTCAACGAGGACGAACTCGGACGACCAGCCTTCGACGGGCTGATCCCGCACGTCGCGGGAGGCGGTCTCGGTTCATTCAATCATCGGTTCGCCCAGCCAACGCGGCACTCGAATCAGCACGATCATCACGACTACCCGCCCGATCGCTTTCCGTTCGCCTACGAGGTCCAACTCGATCCGCTCTCCGGGCGCGAGGACGGCATCTTGAAGCGATCGCTCGCCACGAAGACGGCTCCGCGCGTAATGCACACTCAATCGACGGCCGAGTACTGGACGAGAAGCGGCTCGCTCCCTCATACCGATCCCATCGGCACGCGCGACGCGACGCCACCTGATGGTGTTCGCTTCTACACGTTTGGCGGAACCCAACACGGCCCAAGCGGCTTTCCACCATCATCCGGTAACGGGCAGAACCTGCCCAACCCCGCCGACTACAAGCCGTTTCTGAGATCGTTGCTGTTGGCTCTCGACAAGTGGACCAAGGACGGAACCGAGCCGCCTGCCAGCGTTGTGCCCCGGATCGCGGATGGCACTCTCGTCGATTGGCGTCACGCGGGAACCAACTTTCCGAACATCCCGGGTGTGGCCTACCCCGAGACCATTCAACAACCGAGCCTGCTCGACTTCGGCCCGCGCTGGGAAACCGAGCGAATCGTTGACCTCCAGCCGCCGCGATTGCGAGGCGACTATCGCGTCCTCGCCCCGCGCTGCGGACCCGATGGCAACGAACTCGGCTGTCTTCTTCCCGTCGAGGTCGCTGTCCCAGTTGCCACGTATACCGGCTGGAACCTGCGCAAAGCAGATGTCGGAGCCGAAGGCCAACTCGTCAGTCTGACTGGCTCGTACATTCCGTTTCCGTTGACAAGGGCCGACCGCGAACGAACGAGTGACCCGCGCTCGTCGGTTCAGGAGAGATACAGCTCGCTCGACGAGTACGTTCGCCAACTCGCCGCCGCCGCCGACAAACTGAAAGTGTCCGGTTACCTGCTCGACGAAGATGCCAATCGACTGGTGAAGCTGCATCGCGAGCGGGTGGCCAAGTTGTTTGAATCGCCAGGCAGTGCTGTCCATTCGTCGAACTAGCCCGACGCGCAAGTGTGGGCTTGGCAAGGACCAACCGTCAGCCCTCGCTTGCGAGTCGGGCTCGTTGTGAGATTCGTTCCGACAATCAAATGCCGGTGGAGGCTCAACTGTGACTCATTCGCGTTCCATAAACATGTTTTTCAAACACCCTTCACTCTCCCGCCGTGAGTGGCTGCGTACTTCGGCGGCCGGCCTGGCGGGAGCCGCTTGGGCGGAGCGGTTGTTCGCTCAACAAGCCGGTTCGGCGGCTCAGCCGCTGGTGCCGCTCAATCGCTTTCCGCGGATGATGCAGGAGTATGTCGGGGCGAAGGTGGCGGAGGCCGAGGGGCGGAGCATCGCGCGGCTGGCGGCGTTGAAGACGAAAGAGGAGGCCGAGGCGCACGTGAAGCTCGTGCGGTCGCTGATTGCCGACTGCTTTGGACCGTTTCCCGAGAGGACGCCGCTCAAGCCGCGAGTAACCGGCGTTGTCGAGCGCGATGCCTACAAGATCGAGCACGTGATCTTTGAAAGCCGACCCGGCTTTCTCGTCACGGCAAACCTGTACGTTCCGAAGGGGAGGAAGTTTCCGCTGCCGGGCGTCGTGGGGTCGTGCGGGCATTCGGTGAATGGGAAGGCAGCCGAGGCCTATCAATCGTTTGCGCAGGGTCTGGCGCGGCAGGGCTACGTCGTGCTGATCTTCGACCCGATCGGGCAGGGCGAACGCTTTCAGTACCCCAACGACGATCACAGCAAGTCGGAAGTCGGAGCGGGCGTCGGCGAGCATCTGCTCTGCGGCAACCAGCAGTTCCTGATTGGAGAGAACTTCGGCGCGTGGCGGGCGTGGGACGGGATGCGGGCGCTGGATTATTTGCTCACGCGCGAGGAGGTCGATCCGAAACACGTCGGCCTGACGGGAAACTCGGGGGGCGGGACGATGACGATGTGGCTGTGTGGCGTTGAGCCGCGTTGGACGATGGCCGCGCCAAGCTGCGCCGTGACGACGTTTCGCCGCAACTTCGACAACGAACTGCCGACCGACACCGAACAGATGCCGCCGCTCGCGCTGAAGCACGGGTTGGAGCATGGCGACTTTCTGTCGGCGATGGCTCCCAAACCGGTCATCATCCTCGCGGCCGAAAAGGACTTTTTCGACGTGCGTGGTTCCATCGAGACCTACGAACGGCTGCGGCCTCTGTGGCGATTGCTCGGTGCCGAGCAGAATCTTCGACTCTTCCTCGGCCCCAACGAGCACGGTTACACGCAGCCGAACCGCGAAGCGATGTACGGCTTCTTCAACGAGCAGACACGCATCGCGCAGGGCGGCACCGAACCGGCGCTGACCATCGAGAAGGACGAGACGCTCTGGTGTACACCGAAAGGCCAAGTCGAGCCGCTCGGCTCGAAGACCGTGATGTCGTTCACCACGGCCACATCGAAGGAATTGGCTTCCAAGCGAGGTGAACTGGACGCGACCGCGGTCAGGCAGCGCGTGGCCGCACTCATTCCGAGTCGTCCCGCGACTGCACCCGACGCTCAAATCCTGCGCGTCGTCAATGGCAGGCAGTACCCGACGAAATCGGGCACGTCCTACGCGGTCGAGACGGAACCGCGCGTGCGGGCGATCGCGACGCGGCTCGACAACACACCACGCTATTCGCGGCCTCCGCAGAAACCCGGGCGGGTCATCCTGTACGTGTCGCATCACTCGGCGGACGTCGAGCTGCGCGAGGAGCCGCTCATCAAGGAGTTGCTTGCCGCAGAACCCGATGTCGAGTTCTACGCGCTCGACGTGCGCGGCATCGGCGATTCGCGACCCGACACCTGCGGCACGAACACGTACCTCTCGCCGTATGGCAGCGACTACTTCTACGCGATCCATTCGCTGATGCTCGGCCAATCAATGCCGGTGCAGAGAACTTTCGACGTGCTGTGCGTGATCCACTGGTTGAAAAAGCAGGGTCGGACCGAAATCCATCTTGTCGGGTGCGGCTGGGGCACGATTCCGGCAACGCTCGCCGCTGTGGTCTCCGATGACGTGAAGCAGGTCACGCTGAAGCATGCACTGACGAGTTGGTCGTCGGTCGCCGAAGCCGAGCGTTACAAGTGGCCTCTCTCATCGTTCGTGCCTGGCGTGTTGAAGAGCTTCGATTTGCCGGACTGCTACCGCGCGCTGGCCGCGAAGAATCTGAAGCAACTCGAACCGTGGGGGCCATCCGGTTCGGTGGAGCCTTCCGCCCCATAGCAGCGTGAGCCATTGAAGCCTGAATCGCAAGCGAAGGAATCGGTCCGATTCCGCAAACGTCTCGCGTCGGGCCGCTTGGGATATCAGCAGTTCCTTCGCTTGCGCTTCAGGCTTTGATGAAGCCGTGAATGATCCGTTCTGCGGATCGGCCGTTGTCGTGTCTCAATCATTCGTCGCGAGCGGCAGTCTCCCTCATCGGGAGCATGGTCCTCTTTCTGCGACAGCTCCCGCGTCGGTCGAGCTGCCGGAGAGGTGCGCGCCGCGCGACGGAGTTGCTCGAAAGGGAACAGTCATGTTTCAGACATTGTGGGAAGTGGCACATCGGGAATCGATCGGCGTCGCGATCGGTGCCACCGCGGCACTCGTGACGACCTGGTTCGCGGCCTACCGGCGGCGACGGCGCGAGATGTCCGAGATCAATCGGGGCCAGCAGTTCCAGCAGCTTGAATTCGCATACGCCTTCGTCACCAACAGTGACGACGGAAGGCGGCGGCTGGCGGTGCGCATGATTGGTTGTCTGCCGCTGAAGACGTTCGTGGCGAAAGACGCCATCCGCGAACACCTGCTCGGATTGACACGCGACTCGTTCGACGATGAGCACAACTCGGTGATCCCGATGGACGGGAAACTCGGTTCGTTCGTGCTGCGCGAACTGCACGGGCACCTGCGCACGCTGGTGCGCGAAACGGGCGACCGGCGCGAGTGGTGGGTGATGGTTCCGATTCTCGAAACGTATCGCCCGCTGCACTACGTCGCGCCGACCGTGCTGCTGATTCGCAAGGCCGATCTGGCGATCTTCAAGTCGTTCGAGTCGTGTCGCGACCTGCTGGTCCACCACGGTTCGGATGCCGCGAAGATTCTGACATTGATGGAGGTGTCTCGAAAATTTGATGCTCAAAGAGAAAGGCTGGCCCGGGCGCGGGCGAGTGGAGCCTCGACGCAGTACCTCGAAGAGATGTGGCTGCTCGATCTCTGCCTGTCCACCGACGTGATCGAACCGACGCCGCACGAGGTCGCCACGGGAGCCCTCAAGCCGTTCCGGCAGGCTCCGTGGGACCGATTCTCCTCGACGTTGGATGCTTTGGAATTGGAGGCCGATCCGCGGCCGGACACGAAGACGAATTCCGTCGCCGGTCCGGCACCGCTCGATAATGAGGACATCGACGAGGACCACGAAACCGGTCCCGAGCGCGCGGTCGCACAGAGGGCGCACTGATCTCCGGCGGCGAGACACGAGGTGTCGAGCCGCTTCTGCGAACACGTCGCCCTCCTCGGTCGCGATCCAACGCGGCAGGTGAGGGCGTTCGTCGTTTGTACCAGTTCGGCCTTCGTTACCTTCGTTGGCTTCTGTTCCAGAAGGAGATTTGAACAGAAGCCAACGAAGGTAACGAAGGTTGTCGAGTGGCGAATGACAGAGTGCGCTGCGGCATCAGGTGAGACCGTTTGATCGCCGCTGGAATTGCATCGCGGGGTGAGGACGGTACGCTGTCCTTCCGTCTGATCGAGAGCCATGTGAGTGGACTCGATCGGACGAGTGTTTGTCTCCGCTCGAACCTGGGGAATGCCCGATGACTGCGAACCGCCGAACTGTGTGGTGCCTCGCGCTGGCTGCTGTCGGAAGTGCGATGAGTCTGTTCCGGAATGAGTCCGCGCTGATCGCGGCCGACCCGGCCAAGCCCGCTTCCGCCGTGAAGCCAAATGTCGTGTTCGTCCTCGCGGATGATCTGGGTTATGGCGACCTGGGTTGCTTTGGGCAGAAGAAGATTCGGACGCCGAACCTCGACAAGCTCGCGGCCGAGGGAATGCGGTTCACGCAGCATTACTCGGGCAACGCGGTCTGTGCTCCGTCGCGGTGCGTGCTGATGACTGGAAAACATCCCGGTCACGCGTTCATTCGCAACAACCGCAGCACCAATCCCGAGGGGCAGTTTCCGATCCCGGCCGACACCGTGACGCTTGGCAAGGTGTTGCAGGCTCGGGGCTACGTGACCGGAGCGTTTGGCAAGTGGGGGTTGGGCGGACCCGACTCGGACGGCAGGCCGCTCAAGCAGGGGATCAACCGGTTCTTTGGCTACAACTGCCAGGCGGTGGCTCACAGTTTCTATCCCGCCTCGCTGTGGGATGATGAGAAGCTGTATCCGCTCAACAATCCGGCAATCCCGGCCAATCAACCGAAGCTGCCCGACGGAGCCGATCCCAACGACCCGAAGAATTACGCGGGCTTCACGGGACAGGTCTACTCGGCCGACGTGATCGCCGAGCAGGCGTTGAAGTTCATCCGCGACAACAAGGATCGGCCGTTCTTCCTCTATGCGCCAACCACGATTCCGCATCTCGCCCTGCAAGCGCCGGAGGACGCGCTCAAAGAATATGACGGAGCTTTTCCCGACGACCCACCATACGTGGGAGGCCGGGGCTACCTGCCTCACCGAACGCCGCGAGCCTGTTACGCCGCGATGGTGACTCGCATGGATGCCCACGTCGGGAAGATGGTCTCGCTGGTGAGGGAGCTGGGCCTGACCGAGCGAACCATCTTTGTCTTCAGTTCCGACAACGGACCGCTCTACGACAAGCTCGCCGGCACCGATTGCGAGTTTTTTGAATCGGCCGGACCGCTGCGTGGGAGAAAGGGATCGCTGTACGAAGGGGGCTTCCGCGTGCCGACGCTCGCGAATTGGAAGGGCCACATCCCCCCCGGAACAACGTCCGACCGAGTGACCGGCTTCGAGGACTGGCTCCCCACGCTGCTCGATCTGACCGGTGCGAAGGGTGCCACGCCGCCGGGTCTCGACGGCATCAGCTTCGCCCCGACATTGCTTGGCCAGAAGCAGGAGCCGCGCCAATTCCTCTACCGCGAGTTCCCCGCTTACGGCGGTCAGGTCGCGCTGCGCATGGGCGACTGGAAGGGAGTCGTCCTGGATCTGATGCCGCAGGGAAAGAAAGCGGCCAGACCGTGGGAGATCGAACTCTACAACCTCAAGCACGACATCGGTGAGACCAAGAACGTCGCCACCGATCATCCCGACATCGTCGCCCAGATCGACAGGCTGATGCGCGAGCAGCACACACCGTCGGCCGAGTTCCCGTTCCCGGCGCTCGACCGGCGCTGAACATCGGCAACTCAACAAATTGGCTGCAACCAAGAACAGTCAGAAGAACCACGGAGGGCACAGATTTCACGGAGGGCACAGATCAGAGGAAGACCAAGTGCACACCTCATTCTCCCTCTTTATCTGTGAAATCCGTGACATCTGTGGTCAGTCTTTTGCATTGCCAGTGTGTGTCGTTCGATCAATCCGGCGAACTCTTCGAGTCACCGATCCGCAGCGCCGACTCCGTCGCGAGCATCGAAAATACAGATCGAGCAAATGCGAACTGGTCTCGCAGCGGTTCAAGTTCGAGGGCCTTGCCGCCGCCGGTCACTCCGCCCGCGATCGTCACCTTCCGGGGAGCGATCAGCGCGGCGAGGTGGGCGATGTCGCCGACGTCTCTCAAAATGCCGGGGACCATCAGGCCGAGGCGCTGGCCGCGATACGGCTCGTCGGTGACGTAGCTGGCAAGCGAATCGAGCGTCATCGCGTGCGAGATGCGTTCATCAATCGCGGCCGCACAAAGCGCGACCGGTCCCGCCGTGCCAACGCCGACCACTGCGATCTCTTTCGGCAATGAACCGTCCGTCTCGGCGATGGCATCGAGCATGCGACGGACATCCCAGACCCACTGGCCGAGCAACGGTCGGCCAATCCACAACGACCACTCGGCCGAGTTGTGATCCGGGGCGTTTGCAATCTTGTCTCCCGCTGGTGCGTGCTTTCCGCTCGCTCGCAGTTCGGTGCGCACGACCGTCCAACCAGCCGCTTCCCATTTCTTCGCCAACTCCAGCGCCGGTCCCTCGACTGGTTTCTTGTAGGCCACGTGACCATCCAGATCGAGCAGCAGCATCAGCTTGGCCGGCCTCTCGCTCGAAGCGCGTTCCCCAATCACGGGGACTCCCGGCTCGCTTTCAAAGTAGAGTGCCTGCGTTTTGTCGTTCGGATCGACGGCGTTGATCAACTTGAGTGGCGTCGGCTTGGGCATCCCGCCGAGAACGTGCTCCAACGCGGCAACCTTCTTCGCGCGTTCGGCCTTCCAGCCGTCGAGGCTGCCCGGTACGGCGTGCTTCGCCAAGAGTTGGCGAGCTTCTGCGGCGGCAAATCTCGGGATCGTCACATAGTCGTCGGGACGCGACTCACCGGGATAGCAGCGGAGCGCTTCGGGGTCTTCAGTTTTAATCTCTGGTTCGGGGATCGGGCCGCCGTCTCCTTCACCCTTCAGGTGCAGCGTCATCCAACCGTACATCGCCTCGCGCATCGGCTGGTTGTAGTGGTGAGGCGACTCAATGATCGTGTGCTTGACCTGCGCACTCTCGTGCAGCTTCGCTACCGCCGCGACTCGCTCGAAAGATTTCTTGGCTTCACCGACCGAGAACTGAAAGGCATCCTTCGTGGCACTTGTCACCATCAGGCCCCGCGCGGCGGCGAGGCTCAGCACGTCACCCTCCTCGGTGAATCGCAACGCGCCCGGCACGACTTCGCACATGCAGCAGGCGGCACTGAGGTACGCCTGATAGTTCCCGACCGAACAGGTGGGGACGACGCAGTGCAGCCGTTCGTCGAAGGCTCCCGCGTACATCGTCTGGTTGCCGCCGCCACTCGCGCCGGTGACGCCGATCCGGTCCGGATCGACCTCCGGCCGCGAGCGGAGATAATCGACAGCCCGCATGTTCTCGTAGACCTGAAGCCCCGACAGTGGCTTGCCGACGGGAAACAATGTCGCGGCCGTCATCTCGCCGTGGTACTCGCCCAGTTTCTTACCGACGCCCCGCTCGCCCGCGCCGAAGGCATCGACGCACAGTACGAAGAAGCCCAGCTTCGCGCAGCCAATGCACCGCGACTGCACGACCGGGTCTTGCTTCGCTCCCGCCCAATGACCGTGAACATGCAGAATTGCCGGCAACCGTCCCGGCTTGTCAGGCACATACGCATTGGCCGTCATCCAGACCCCGGGCATCGTCTGGAAGACGATCTTCTCGACGCGATAGCCTTCGCGCTTGATCTCACCCAACGAGCGTGGCTCCAACGGGCAGGCGGTCTCGGGAAAGCCGCCCCACGCCTTGATCAGATTGGCCCGCAGTTTTGAGCGAGTCTGCTCCCACTCGGCCTTCGTCGCGGGGGCTGCGTCGCCCGCACGCAGTTCGCGGCCCTGCGCCTGCACGAACCGCTGAAACATGCGCGGAGCCATGTCTTCCGACTGGGCGAACGCGCTTGTCGAACAGAGAGCAACCAATCCGAGGGCGATCGAGAACGAGCGGCAAATCATCGTGGGTTGTCCTTCGTGGTGTGGGTCAGCCTTCCCAGGCTGACTCGATGAAAGTTTGAGCTCGATACGGACGATCAGGCTGGCTGGGAAGCGCGGCCTATGGGGGCTTGATCTTGATCCCCTCCAGCTTCACGTCGAGTGGCACATCGAGAATCAACGTCGGGGCTTCGTAAACGAATTTGTACTGCGTGGCGGGAGCGGGCAGTTTGTCCCAGCGGTAGCCCACGGCCACCGCGCCGTCGGCCTGTTGATTCGTGTCGTACTCGGTGAAGTCGATGCGCCGTCCCGCTTCGGTCTCCAGGTAGACGGCATTGTGAAACATCCAGGTTCGGTGCGACTCGAACGCCGGACCGCCCGTGTCGTAGCTGACGGCGACACCGATCTCGGCGCGCAGTTGATCGGCGGACTTGGTGGCGTCGGCGGCGAGCGGCTCGAACTTCACCTCCCGCAGTCGCACGGTGACGCCACCGCGACGACGCGCCGCGCCGGGCGTTTGCGAAGTCTTGTCGAACACGATCCGCTCCGTCCCCGCCGCCAGTTGCAGGGCGATCTGACCGGACAGATTGATCTTCGTCGCTGCGGCCGTGTCGTTCGAGTCGGTTGATTGAGGCAGCAGGTAGTCGAACTGCACCGGCACCGCGCGTCCGGCATCGCTCACGGGATGCTCGTACCGCGCGGCGGGGTTCCAGGGCGCGAGCGACTTTCCTTCCGCGACTGATCCCTTCATCTCGGCTGTCGCGAAGTGGAGGAACAGCGGACGCAGCCGCGGTTCGAGGGAGATGCGTCCCGCGATGCGAAGCAACCGCCGGTCGGCCGCTCCCACCACGGGACGGATCTCGGCCGAGTGGATCGCCAACCGAAACGGCCCGCTGCGCTGAACGGCCAACTCGACGGGGTCGTTTGAAGTTCTCGGAGCCAGTGTCAACGAAGTGCGCTGCGCATCGAATTCGGCCCGCAGTTTCAGCCGCTCGCACACCTGATCGAGGCACTCCCAGAACGGCTGGTCGTCGAACGCCACCGTCAACGATGTCTTCTCTGCGGCGCGGGCCTTGTCGGACAGTTCGACTCGGTTGCGAGTTTGCCTGGTGAACTGGGACAGCAATTCGGCAACGGTCATCTCGCCGCGCAGCGTGATGCGAGAGGCCAGTGCCGACTCGCGCGCGGCCCGTCGCTCGAGCTGCCTGCGGACTTGCCGAACCGCCTCGCGCACGGAGACGTTTGGCGTCAGTTCGGGAGCGGGCAGGAGCGGCAACACGTCGGGGCCGAGATCCAGCAGCTTCCGTTCGGCCCGCGTGCGGTCTGCCAGCGCGGGGGCCTCCAACTCGATCAGCAACTCGTCGATCGTGGCCCGCAGCGTTGCGGGGGACTCGACCGGCGCTTGCCCCCGCGCCGCGCGAAGACCCGGTGCGGCGAGGACCAGCAGGCTCAGTATGACCGTCAGAACCGACACGCTTCGCACAACAGACACTCCTCAAGAGACGCGGCCAGTCTACTGAGGCGGCCGATCGAACGGAAACCGGCCGTGCCAAAGTCCGTCCTCCGGCAGATCGCCGTCCTGCAAGCTAGGTTTCACTGCGAGTGCGGTGCTTTGAACAGATGAGCAATCAATCTTGAGTGCCACGCCCCAACACGATTCATCCTTTGTTACCTTCGTTTGCTTCTGTTCAAAAACAGTGTGAACAGAAGCAAACGAAGGTAACAAAGGATGAAGGACGCTGTTGGTCTGAGTCGGCCTGCACTGGGGAGAAGTCTGATGCGAACTTCATTGTGGCTTGCGGCGATGCTGTGCTGGGAGGGGTCGTGCTTCACGACGACGTGTTGTGCCGAGCTGCCCCGTTCGTTGATTGACGTCAAGATTGGCCAGAACCAGTTCTCGGGGCGAGTCGCCGCGGCGAACGAACAGGACTGCTGGCTGCTCCAGCGCGACGGCCGACTCTCCTCATTCCACATGGATGACGTGATCGACTTCAGCGAGGTCGAGCCGCGGTTCCGGCCCTTCTCATCAATCGACTTGCGCGACCGGTTGAAGACGGAATTCGGACGCGACTTCGAGGCGAAGACGACCGCGCACTACATCGTCGTCGCGCGGAGGGGGGCCGCCGAGCGGTATGCCGCGCTGTTCGAGCAAATCTACCGGCAGTGCCATCTGTACTTCGTCGCGCGCGGCTTTCGGATGGAAGAGCCCGAGTTCCCGCTTGTGGCGGTGGTCTTTCCCGATCAAGGCAGCTTCGCGAAGTACTGCCGTTCCGAGGGGGCGACGCCTCAGCAGGGACTGGTCGGCTTTTACCTGACCACTTCCAACCGGGTGGCTCTGTACGACCGAGTCGTCTCGGGGCAATCGACCGAGGAGGGTGTCGACGACACGGTGATTCACGAGGCGACGCACCAGGTCGCCTTCAATACCGGCATTCATTCGCGGATCGGACAGAATCCGCAATGGGTGGTCGAGGGACTGGCGACGCTGTTCGAGGCGGACGGAGTTCGCGTGCGACAGGTCGCGGCCGACGTCTCGGAGCGGATCAACCCCGAGCGGCTGGAGTGGTTTCACAAGTACCGCCGCCAGCGACGTCCAGCCGGTTCGCTGGAATCGTTCGTCCGCGACGACGCCCTCTTCAAACGCGCGCCGCTCGATGCCTACAGCCAGGCGTGGGCGCTGACGTTCTATCTCGTCGAGTCCCGCCCCGTGGAGTTCGCCCGCTACCTCAAGGCCATCGCCGTGCGAGACCCGCTGACGCGCTACGACGCCGACAGCAGGCTCAACGATTTCCGCGACGCCTTCGGCAGGGATCTCGCCATCATCGAAGGCGGAATGCTGCGATTCCACGACCGGCTGGGGGAGTAGGGGGGTGGTTGAAGGTTGAGTGTCAGAGAAAGCCATTGCGATGGCCGCCTTTGTCTTCCCCTCAACCTTCAACCCTCGACCATCAACCTCTTCTCACACCTCGAACGACTCGCCGCGCTGCGGCACCGTGGCCGGTTCGTCGCTGAACTCGTGGAGCATCTGGGCGAGTGCCTTGGCCTGGTCAGGTTCGCCGTGGACGACGAACGCGCGGCCCACGCCCCGGTCCGCCGCGAGGCCCTCGAACCACCAGTGGAAGTCCTCGGAATCGGCATGCGCCGACAGGCCCTGCAGCGACTCGACATCGCAGTTCAACTCGACCAGCCGGTCGAAGATCCGGACCGTGCGCCATTTGTCGACCAGCTTGCGGCCGAGCGTGTTTTCGGCCTGAAAGCCGATGATGACGACCACGTTCTTCGGGTCCGAGATCGCGTGTCGCAGATGATGCACGACGCGGCCCGCTTCGCACATGCCGCTCGCGGCGATGACGACGAACGCGCCGCGGCGATAGTTCAGTTGCATGCTCTCCTGCTGCGAGCCGATGTACTTGAGACCCGGGAATGCGAACGGATCCTTGTCCGACTGCAAGGCCTTTTGGAATTCGACGTCCATCGCGTTGTGGTGCTGCCGGTAGACCGACGTGATTTCCTTCGACAGCGGGCTGTCGACGAACACCGGGATCTCCGGCAACTCGCCCGCGTTGTGAAGCTGATTCAAAAAGTAGACCAGCGTCTGCGTGCGGCCGAGGCTGAACGCCGGGATCACCACGCGACTGCCGCGTTCGGCGGCCCGCTTCAGAATCCGTTTGAGATGCTGCTTGATGTCGTCCGCCTTCGGATGGACCCGGTTGCCGTAGGTCGATTCGGTGATGAGCACGTCGCAACCCGCCACTCGCTGCGGATCGTGGAGCAGCGGAATGCCGCGCCGGCCCAGGTCGCCCGTGAACACGACTCGCTTCCAGACTCCCTTTTCCTGAATCTCCATCTCGGTAATTGCCGAACCGAGGATGTGCCCCGCGTCCGTGAACCGCATCCGGAAATCCTTGGAGAGTTCGTGCCACTCACCGTAGGGGATCGTCACAAAACTCTTGACCACACCGGCGACATCGTTGTCGTCGTAGAGCGGTTCGACGGGCGGAGAACCCGGCACCAGCTTGCGTTGCAGGTATTTGGCATCTTCCTGCTGAATGTGCGAACTGTCGCCGAGCATGATTTCAGCGACATCGGCCGTCGAAGGCGTGCAGAAGATCGGTCCGCGATAGCCCGCCTTGTACAGGCCGGGCAGGTTCCCGCAGTGGTCCGCGTGAGCGTGCGAGAGAATGACACCACTCAGTTCCTTCGGTCGGCAGTGAAACTGTTGGTTCTTCAGGCGCGACTCGGCCCGATGCCCCTGAAAGAACCCGCAGTCGAGCAGCACGCGCAGTGTGTCGGTCTCGATCAGATGCTGGCTCCCCGTGACTTCGCCCGCCGCGCCGAGAAAGGTGATCTTCATGAGTGGTCTCGCAAGAGGTGATGGCTGCTGAATGGCAGGTGAGGATTATGGCGGGCCTCGGAGCCAATGTCGAAACACGGAGTCTGGCAGAACGATGCGGGCAGAACGATGGAAGAACGGAATTGGTGCGGGAATTCGTCTTCATCATTCTGCCTCCATCGTTCTGCCAGTCCTGTTTTGGGGGATCACTGCGACAGCGCTTCCAGCGATTGCCACCGATCGAAGGCCACGGCGAGTTCCTGCTGGAGGGCTTCCAGACGCTGCCGGGCCTGCGCGATCGTGGCACCGTCCTGTTGGTAGAAGCTCGGCGCGGCCATCGACTCGTGCAGTGAGGCCTGCTCGATTTCGAGGGCGTCGATCCGCTTGGGCAATTCTTCCAGCTCGCGCTGTTCCTTGAAGCTCAGCTTGCGGGGGCGAGGCACCGGCTTGGAGGAGTCCGCCTGATCCGATCTGGCCGATACAGACAACGCGGCGCTTTCTTCGAGCCGCACCGCTTCGCCGGCCCGCTTCTGGTCGAGCCAGTCGTCGTAGCCACCCGCATACTCCTTGACAACGCCGTCGCCCTCGAACACGAGCGTACTGGCCACCGCTTCGTTCAAGAACGCGCGGTCGTGGCTGACCAGCAGTACCGTGCCGGGGTAATCGACGATCAGGCTCTCCAACAGTTCGAGCGTCTCGGCGTCGAGGTCGTTCGTCGGCTCATCCAGCACCAGCACGTTCGACGGCTTCGAGAAGAGCCGCGCGAGCAGCAATCGGTTCCGCTCGCCACCCGACAGATAGCGGGCCGGACTGCGCGAGCGTTCGGGCGTGAACAGGAAGTCTTCCATGTAACCGATGATGTGCCGCTCCTGGCCGTTGATCATCAGCTTGTTCGTGTCGGAGACGTTCTCCTGCACCGTCTTGGTCTCGTCGAGTTGCTCCCGCAGTTGGTCGAAGTAGGCGACCTCGATCTTCGTCCCCTGCCGAATCGTCCCGGAGGTCGGAGCCAACTCGCCGAGCAGTAGCCGCAGCAGAGTCGTCTTGCCGCAGCCGTTCGGCCCGATGATCCCGATCTTGTCGCCGCGCATGACGGTCGTGGTCAGATCGCGGATGATGAACCGGTCACCAATCTGGTAGCTCACCTTCTTCGCGTCGGCGACCAGGCTCCCCGAGCGTTCCGCCTCCTGAAGCTCGACCTTTACGGAGCCGATTCGTTCGCGCCGCGCCGCCCGTTCCTCACGCAACTTCTTGAGCGCACGGACTCGCCCTTGATTCCTCACGTTCCGCGCTTTGATTCCCTTCCGAATCCAGACTTCTTCCAGCGCCAGCTTCTTGTCGAAGAGGGCCTGCTGCTGCTCCTCGGCCGCCAGCGCCGCCTCCTTCCGCACGAGGAACGTCGCGTAGTCGCAGGGCCAGTCGAACAAGCGGCCCCGATCCAACTCGACGATTCGTCTGGCCAGCCGCTGCAAGAAGACGCGATCGTGCGTAATGAAGATCAGCGTCCCCGCGTACCGCGACAGAAACTCTTCCAGCCACCGGATGGCATCGATGTCGAGATGGTTGGTCGGCTCATCGAGCAGCAGCACGTCGGGGTCGAGGACCAAAGCCTGCGCCAGCAACACGCGCCGCTTCATCCCCGACGACAGCGAATCGAACAAGGCGAGCGGATCGAGTTGCATTCGTTCGAGAATCACATCGACGAGGTGTTCTCCCTGCCACACGGCCTCGGAACCCGAGGAATCTGATTGAAGCGTGAGAGCCGCACGTTCAGTCTCGGTGTGATCGGCGTCGGGGTGATGGAGGCGGAAGTTGGCGGCGACGGCCTCGCCAATCTCGCCCAATCCGGCGGCCACCTCATCGAAGATCGTGCCGGTTCGCCCGACGGGCACATCCTGCATGAGCCGTGCGATGCGCGTCCCGGCCTGCCGCTCGACAGTTCCCGAGTCGGGAGCGATCTCGCCCACGATCAGCTTCATCAGTGTGGACTTGCCGGTCCCGTTGCGGCCGAGCAAGCCGACACGCTCGCCCCGCTCGATCTGAAGATTGACATGGTCCAACAAGGGAGGGCTGACAAACCCAAACGTCACGTCCCGAAAACTCAACAATGCCATTCGCGCCCCGCCGCTTCCAAATCCCAAAACTCAAGGACCAAACCCCAAACGAATCCCAAACACCAAAGGAGGAAACATCAAACGGATCCGTTCCTGCCGACCACGCGGGCTGTCTTGTACGAACTGTGCTGCTGGAAGAACAGCGCCACGGCGCAAAGATGCCAGGACGCTAAGAAGAGGGGAGATGAACTGCCTTGGCCATGAGCAGCAATCCTCACTCATCCTCCTGATCAATTTCCCAACTTCGCGTCTTTGCGTCTCGGCGACCTGGCGTTCCGCCTGCTCGCTTCAATACGTCACGCCGACGCGCAGCAGCATCGTGCCACCCGGCTTCAACACGGTGGGATCCGTTTCAAAGGAGAGGTCGCGTCCAAAGACATAGCCCGCCTCGACCCGGCCCGCGAGAGCGCCGGGAGCCTTTGTTTCGTAACCGAAGATAAAACGGTTGTCCTTGTAGATGACCACGTCCTCGACGCCGCCCGCCTGTTCGATGGCCCACGAGTTCCCGCCGAACAGTTCCAGCCCGAAGTACATCCAGTGCTCGCGAGTCCCCACCCAACTGATGCGCCGCGCGATGCGAGACCGGGGAATCAACAGCTCGATCTTCACGTCGTCCTCTGGCGTGTAGATCAGCCCGGCGACCGGCATGGCCTTCAGGTTTTGACGGCCCAGATACAACATGCCGGCGGACCATTTCACGCGGTCCGACACGGTCTTCACGAGGATCGCGCGACCCGTGACGCGAAACCCGCGCGAACCCAAACCGCTGGCGTCCGAGAATTCGCCGCCGCCCGCCCCCAAATCGACCGCCCATGCTTCTCGAAACGGAATGAACCAGCGCAGTTCGGCCTGCAGGCCATAGAGTTGATCGGGAACATCGAACCCAACGGGCGTTTCCATGGACGTGTTCGCGAACCCCATCGCCAGTCTCAACGGAGACCCTTTCACAAACACCGGGATGATCAACTGCGTCTTGGCCTCGACATCGCTCACACCGAATCCGTCGATCGGAGCCAGCCAGGTCGCAGTCAGCGATGAGTCGATGAGCGCACGCTTCCGAATCACCGTGGTCCCGGTCGTCCCCGAGTCGGCATCCTCCTCGGCCTCGCTGAAAACTTGATTCGGCTCCATGACGGGGTCGAACTCGTCGGACAGCCGATTGGGATCCCAGGTCTCTTCCAGTCGCTCGCCGCTCAGCGGACCCGAGATTTGTGCGTTGGCGGGCGTCAGGAACGGATCGCGCGCACTCTCTTCGACGAATGCCGGATTCAACGGCTCCTCGCCGAAGGACGGAGACTGCGCGCCAAGCAGCAGCGCCAGCGCCAGCCAAGCATGCAGCGGGTGGCTCATGAACCGCGTCCGACCAGGAATTGAGTGGGAGAAACCGAAGACGTGTGATCGCCGGAGAACAAGCTTCGCCAGCCCGAGTCCGACTCGGCCACGACCGTCCTCCAGCAAGCGGGCAGAGTGTATGGAACGATCGCGAATCGAGGGAATCCCAATCGACAACCGGCCGAAACTGCCAGTCGTCGGCCCGGCCCCGAACTGCACTCCAAAGTAGCCTTCATCGCTCCGCGTGAAGGAAGCCGACGGCGAATGGGACCCGGGTTTGGGCAACCTGTGCCGAACCGCGCACGGCTTTCTTCACGCGGAGCGAAGAAGGCTACTTGGACTGGGGCGTCAGCGTCACCGACTTCACGTCCGCCAGTGCGGGGAGCGGGCGCGAGGCGGGTTTGGCGGTGAGCCGTACTTCGCCCTTCGGCAGTTCCAGTTCGCCGAAGTCGGCCGACTGGTAGTCGTCCCAACTCGAGGTCGCAGTCACTTTGTGTCGGAGCGATTTTCCGGCGGCCTCGATGACGCAGGTGTTGCCCGAGGCGGACGCTTCACACGCCCAGGTCCATGAGACGGCGTAGCGTCCCGCGCGCGGGACACTGATCGTCCACGAGACCGTGTCTTCGGCGCTGCTCCACCAGCCGAGGTTCTTGTGTTTCTCTTCGATCACGATCGTGGGGCCGTAGATTTCGGCGGTGAACGGTGTGAGCGTGATCGAACCGTCCGCGTCGGCCTGCACGACGCGCGGCTCGTTGCCGGGGAACGGCTTTCGTGCGGGGAGCGGCACGTTGTTGCGGATGTAGGCGATCAAGGCCCCCGCATCGGTCGGGCTGACTTCGCGTTCGAGGCCCTCGGGCATGAGCGACTTCGTGCTGCTCTGCAACTCGTCGAGTTCGTTGCGCAGCAGCGTCGTCTCCTTCGCCTCGGCCGCGCGCAGTGTGAGGCTGCTCGCCGTTTCCGAGGCCATGATTCCGGTGTGTGTGACACCCGACTTCGTGACCGCCGTGAATGTCAGGAACTTCGTCTCCACCGCCCGGTTCGGATCGAGGATCGCCGTGAGCATCGCTTCCGGCGACTTGTCGGTCAGCGACGCGAGGTCCGGCCCGACGACATGCCCCGCACTGCCGAGCTTGTGACACTGCGCACACCGCTTCGCAAACAGTTGGCTGCCGTGTTGAACGTCTCCCCCCGCGCGCACGGTCGGCAGGTACTCGGCCAGCAACTTGGCCCGGTCGGTGTTGAGATCGACCGCCAGCAGTTTGGCCGCCCGCTCGCGCACGGCCTTCGACTTGTGATCGAGCAACCGCTGACGGCTTGCCGCGTCAAGGTCCGTCGGCGCGAGTTGCTTCGTTTCGAGAGCCGCCAACAGTTCATCCCGCCACGTTTCGCGACTGAGCAGCGACTCATTGACCTGCGTCCGCAGTCCCGGCGCGAACGAGCGGTATCCCGCCAGCAGACTCTTCGCAATCTCGGGCAGCTTCGACCGCGCGAGCGACGTCAGCGCGGCCGACTGCAATTCGGGAGGCTGTTGCGGCGCGAGCAACTCGATGAGCAGCGTCAGATCCTGCGGCGTGTCATTTGACGGCCCGAGGATTCTGACCGCCGCCACGCGATCCGCGATGGGAGCCTCCGCCGATTGAGCCAACTTCCGCGCAGCGGTACTCAGCACTTCAAACCGCTTCGGCAACCGCCCGGCGTCGGCATTGATGAGCGGATGAAAGGCTGACCCGCGCCGCTCGACCGCAACCGCATACTGCTCGATCGCGGAGAACTGCCAGCGGGCAAACGTCCCGTCGGGCGCTGGCTCGGTGGCCCGCGTCAGGATCGACACCACCGCCGCATCGTTCTTGAAGGCCGCCGCCTGCGAAAGCAGTTGTTGCAGCAAGCCCGTCTGGTCCGATGCGGCCATCGTCGCCTCGGCCAACACGGCGGTGAGATTGTCGGCGTTGAGCGAACTGAGCACGGCCGCCGTCAGCATTGGTTCGCCGTTAGACTTCACCGCCATCCGCCCGAGCAACTCATCGGCCCGCGTGTGCCTGATCTCACCCAGCGTGTAAGCCAGTTGCAGCCGAACCTGCGGATCGGCGTCATCCACCAGCTTGGCCAGCGGCTCAATGAAGTCTCCCTTGGGAAGACCGGCCTGCTCACACAATCGCACCGCTTGCCGACGGACTCCGGCGTGAGGATCGTTCAACCCGGCAACGACAACCGTGACCGTGAGGCCGTCGTTCAAACCGGACAACGTGCAAAGGGCGTGAAGCCGCGCGAGGGCCGAGACGGGTCGATGGTTGAGGGTTGACGGTGGAAGGTCAGCGGAAGAGGTCGATGGTTTGTCGTCTTTCTGACCATCAACCCTCAACCCTCGACCTTCAACCATCCGCCGCAACAGCGGCACCGCTGCCGGGTCGGCTCGGTCGATCAGCAACTGCTGGACGAGATCGCGTTGCCAGCCGTTCGGACTGTCGAGCGCAGCGACCAGTTCGGCGGTCGTCATCTTGTCCAGACGCGGGATCGGACGGAGCTTCGTCCCGACCGGAGCGACTCGCCAGAGGCGGCCCTTGTCGTGACCGGCCCGCAGGTCGAGCTTCTTTTGCCACTCGATCGGGATCCACTGCGGATGCTCGATCACGAGGCGATACATGTCGGCGACGTAGAGCGCTCCGTCCGGCCCGGTCTTCAACTGAGTCGGCCGGAACCAATTGTCGGTCGATGACAGGAACTCAGACTGCTCTTCACCAACGGCCCGCTGACTGGTGAAGCTGATCCCATCGGGCCGTATGACTTCGCGATGGACGAGGTTGTGAACCGGTTCGCTGATGAAGACGGTTGAGGGTTGATGGTTGAGGGTTGATGGTAAGAGGTCATTGCCGCCGTTTTTTCTCTGCCCATCAACCTTCAACCCTCGACCATCAACCAACTCATCCCGATACACCATCGACGAACAGGCCGACGTGAAGCGGTTCGCCGTGTGAAAGTCGTTGAACCGCGTGAGCGTCCGGCTGGACGGGAACACCGGCGCGGCACCGGGTGCAACCGAGACGTCCTTCTGTGGATTGGGTGCTGCGAGGTGCGGGTTGCGGCGGAGATAGTGATCGTCGAGGACGTAGTGGTACATCGGGCGGCTGTTGTTGTTGCCGAACCAGTTCCCCCAGTCGTCTCGATTGCGTCCGAACTGAGTCTGTCCGCTGACCGCTTCAATCTCACCGGTGTCAGGCCGGATGCGAATGTCGCGACCTCGAATGTCGATCGTGGTGCCCGTCTTCATTGATTTCACCGCACCGCCGCTGTCTCCGTTCGCCAGGTACAGCCAGTTGTCCAACCCGCGCGTGAACCCGTTCGCGCGATGTTGCTGGTTCCCTTCCGAGAAGCCGGTGAAGAGAACCTTCTTCACGTCAGCCTTGCCATCGCTGTCGGTGTCCTCGGCGTAGAAGATGTCCGGCGCGGCCGACACGAGGACACCTTTCTTCCACGAGATCACGCCATTCGGAAACGGCACGCCATCGAGGAACAGCGTCGTCTTGTCGTACAGGCCATCGCCGTCGGTGTCTTCGAGGTAACGGATGCGTCCACCAGGGCGGAGGGCGGAGGGCGGAGGGGCGAGTGACGGAGATGAGTCCTTCTTCTTGCCTTTCTCTGTCCCTCGCCCCTCCGCCCTCGCCCCTCCGCCCTCCGGAATGCCGTTCGGATAGTCGGCCATCTCGGCGACCCACAGTTTGCCGTCCGGTCCCCAGTCGAACGCGACCGGGTCCATCGTCAGTGGCTCGTGCGCGACGAGGTCCACTCGATAACCGGGGGCGACGCGCATCGACTGCTTCGCCGCCTCGGGCGACTTTGCCTCCGGCAGCCGGTCCCCGAGCAACTTGTCGAACGCCACCCGCAGGATGAAATCGGGCAGGCCATCCGTGTCCTCGTTGATCCAGCACAGATGCCGATCCCTCACGAAGAACCCGTTATCCGAACCGTCCTCCCGTACGATGGGTGGTAAATCGAGACCGCCCTGCTTCTCGCCCCGTTTGACGTTGGAGAGTTCGATGCTCCATGTCCCATTGATCGGATCCCACAACCAACAACCGAACTGCTTAGGGCTGGAGAACACGACATCCAAAGTGCCGTCTTCATTCAGGTCGAGGTAGCGGAGGCCGGCCTTCAAGTTCGGCACGACCTCCTTGATATCAGGCGGCAGGGGTGGTGCAAAACTGTCGTCAAAAACCTCTTCGATCATCAGACGAGCCAAAGACACTTGCTTCGAGTCGCCGTCCTTCCAACTGCTGGAAGCGTGGTCCCAGAGCCGAACTCGTGCGCCGTTCTTCGATGCCGAAGCGATATCGATGTAGCCATCTCGGTTCACATCCATCATGAAGGTCTTGATGTTTCGCCCAGGTCGATTGCGAATCGAGTCGCCAGCAAGAAGATTCTTGTTCAACCGCTCAACGCACTCCCTGAAGTTCAGGAACTTCACCTTCTTGCCATGCTTGGCCACTGCGTGGTCGATCAGTTCGATGACTTGCTCGGCCTTGATCCAGCCGTGGGGATGGAAGACGAGGTTGAAGACACCCTGCTTGAGGACCGTGATGTCGAGGGCGGCCTTCAGGTCACGGACCGTGTCCGGGTTGTTCGGTTTGTGCAGGTGGTTGGCCGACCAGTCGCTGGGGACCATGCAAGGGAACTCCCAGCACATCCGCTGGATCACGTAGGGATACGGATAGTTCTCGATGGTGTTCACGAAGCCGTCGTGGACCACGTTGCCTCGCGCCAGCTTGCGCGGGATATACTTGCGGAACTTCTCCCTGCCGTCCGGATCGGTCAGCAACTCGCGCGGGATGCTCGGGTCGTCGGCCGTGTAGAGCGTGAAGACCGACGAATCGAGTTGCAAGAAATTCCCACCCGGCGTCGTCTTATTGATGATCTCCGAGAAGAGCCGCGGGCTGACGGTATTGAGTGAGTCGCAGCAGGGAGTCCGAAACGCGACCGGCTTGTTGTTGGGAATCGACGTCATTAGATCAACGCACTTGTCGTAGGTCGCCTTCGATTTCTTGATGTCTCTTCCGGCGAGGATCGGGCACGGATGATCGGCCGTGTGGCATTCGAGGCTCAGTCCCTCTTGCAGCCACGTTTGAAGCTGCGGATCGTCCGGCTTGACGTTGCACGTCATGATGCTGACCGGCGCGCGGCCGTCGATCTGTTTGAGCCGCTGCAGGATCGGACGCAGATACGCCTCGTACTTGGCCGTGTCGCGCATGTCGTCGATGGCGAACGTCACCACGCACTCGACCCCCTCCTCGCCGACCCACTGCGGTGTGATGAGCTTCGGAAAATCCTTGTGCGGATACCAGACCTCGTTCGAGTCGAGATACGACAGCCGGTTGCCGTCGCCCGCGAGGACCAGGACGTTGGCCGCGAAGCACGCCAGAAGCGCGAAAAGGTAACGCATGAGAAAGCTCCCGCAGGGAACGGCGTCGGATTGTGAAAGGCATCAAACGTGGGCATCATGCCGAGCCGTTTCAACATCAGCAACACTTTGAAAGCCAAGACAACCACGGAAAACACGGAAGGACACGGAAACAAAGAAAACAGACCGATTGAAAACTCTTAATTCCGTGATCTTCCGTGCTTTCCGTGGTCCCATTCTTCACATCATGAGCATCCTCGGTCTCGACATTGGCGGCGCAAACATCAAGGCGGCGGATGAGGCTGGGCGCGCGATGAGTCGTGCATTTGCGATCTGGATGCATCCCGAAAGACTGGCAGACGAGTTGGACTCGATCGTGCGCGAGTTCCCGCAAACCAAGCGGGTCGCCGTCACGATGACCGCCGAGTTGGCCGACTGTTTCGCGACGAAGTCGGAAGGGGTGCGGTTCATCCTCGATGCGGTTGAGGCTGGTGTCGCCAACAATCGACCACGCCACCGGGCTTGTCCCGGTGGTTCAGCGGCTTCTGCGCTACTCGATGAATCGCAATCCAATTCCAGTAGTGCAGAAGCCAGCGAGCCACCGGGACAAGCCCGGTGGCGTGGCGACATCACCAAGTCACCCGTCTTGGTGTGGACGACCGACGGTCGATTCGTCTCGGCGAGCGAGGCTTGCGAGCAACCGATGCTCGTCGCGGCGGCGAACTGGCACGCGCTGGCGACGTGGGTTGGCCGTGAGTTTCTTTCTTCCACTCGTCACTCGCCACTCGTCACTCATCCCTCATCGCTGCTGATCGACATTGGCACCACGACGACCGACATCATCCCGCTCGTCGATGGCCGACCGGTCGCGCGGGGGCTGACCGATGTGGGACGCCTGCAAACGGGCGAGTTGTCGTACTCGGGAGTGAAGCGGACGCCGCTGTGTGCCATCGCGCATGCCGTTCCGTTTCAGAACGGCTACTGCCCGCTGGCGGCGGAGTTGTTTGCGACCACGCTCGATGTGTACCTGTTGCTCGGCGGCATCGCCTCGAATGAGACAGACCTCGACACGGCGAACGGCAAGCCGGCGACAGTGGCTGCCGCGCACGATCGGCTGGCGCGGATGCTGTGCTGTGACCGCGACGAAGTCTCGTTCGAGGAGGCCGTTCAGGTCGCGAGGTTCCTGGCCGATGTGCAGCGTCAGCGACTGGCGGGGTCTCTCGAACGAGTGGCCTCACAGTTGCCGGGGCCGTGTCAGACGGTGGTTGTCTCCGGCTCGGGGGCATTCCTCGCGCGACGGCTTGTCTCAGAGAATCGCCGCACGGCGACAGCCAACATCATCTCGCTCGACGATCGGCTCTCACCGGAGATTGCCGAGGCGGCCTGTGCGTACGCGGTGGCTCAGTTGCTGGCGGGAGGCTGATAACAGGAGGACGAACGCGTTGCGGGTCAAGACCCGGGACGAGTCGGATCCGTGCCATCGACGTTGTGTCTACTTCGTCTCGACATCCAAGTTGGCGAGCAGCGCGGCCACGCGAGCGGCGTCTTGAATCGTCGGCAGTTCGCTTGTGGTCCCTCGCAGCGCCAAGGACAGCGCGTCGAAGAACGGATCGCTCGACAGGCTGGGCGCTGGAAGCGGTTCATCAATGATCTCGCCATCGGCGGTTTGTGTGTACAGCCGTCCGTTGCGATAGGCTCCGGTCGTCCCTTCGAGCATCCAACCCGAGCGGTACGAGAGGAGCGAACGCGTTTGGATCTCGATGTTGGCCGACAGGTCATCTGCAAAATCGCAGCAGCAGACGAACCCGTCGCTGCGGTCGGATTTCGACGGGAAGTGTCGGATCTCGGGCGGACGACACGGGCTCGCACCGGTCAACAGGAGCAACTGATCGAGAACATGCGAGCCGAGGTCCGTTGCGACTCCCCGCGGATAGGTCTCGTTCGGCAGGCGGTAGTCGTGGACCAAGTATCGAACCCGCAACAACCTGCCGAGGTGCCCGCTGTCGAGGGCCGACCGGGCTTGCAGGAAATCGGTCTCCCACCGGCGCGGCGCATAAACGGCGGCGACTTGCTTGAGCCCGGCTGCGTCCCGCTCCAGCCGCTCCAGTTCGCCAGGAGACAGAGACTGTGGTGACTCGACCACGATCGGCTTCGCGGTGCCGAGGGCGAGTTGCATCCAGTCGGCATTCGAGCCGTCCGCGAAATAGAGGACTCGAACGTGGGGATCGTCGATCACCTCAAAGGGAGTGGTGTGGCGACGGCACGCGAGCGACGAGATGCCGGCAAGTGCCGACGGCAACTCGTCTTCTTCGTCCCGTTCGATCCACGCGGCGGCGAGGCGCAGGTCGCTGCGCAGCGAGAGCCGCTCGCAAACGAAGCGGCTGGTGGCGGAGCAGCCAATCACTCCGACGCCGAACGGTTCCTCTGCGTGCGTCATCTGGCGGAGACTCCGTTCACGACGCCTTCAACATGCCACTGACCTTCAGCTTCAGCTTGCCCGTGCATTTCGTGCCGGGAGGGAAGTTCACCTTCAACAGCAGCACGCCGTCCTGCTTCGGAGTCCATTCGTGTTCGGACTTCACGGCGAACGGAGGCGGTCGGTTCTGGTTGCCGGCGTTGGTCCGGTTGGGTTGATTTGGCTGATTTGGCTGGGGATTGGAGGGCATGACGACTCCCATGAGCGATCCCAGCGGAATGCCGGCGACCATGTCGTTCGCCGGGTCTTGCGCCGGGACACCATCGGCCGACAACTTGCCGCTGGCGTCGAACTTGTAGTCCCCATCGGCCGTGATGCGAGCCAGCCTGCCGCCCGACACCACACCGACTTGAACCCAGGACTTGCTCACGTCGAGTTCGAATTCAAACTCACTGTGGCTGAGGATCTGCTCGTTGAGGGCGTCGATTTTCTTCTGAAGCTGATCGTTCTTCGGGTCGAGCTTCAGCAGGACTTCCAGCAGCAGCTTGGCGCGCTCGGGCTGGCCGGCGTCCTCGCAGTCCCGGATCAGTGAGGCGGTGTCTTTCTGAAACGACTTCACGACATCCTCCATGCGAATGTCGAGCTTCTTCACCTCGCCCGGAGCGACCGCCTTGGGCTTGGCCTTCGCCTTGCCGGTTTGAGCCTCAATCAGCGTGCCCCCGATCAACCACAACACTGCGGCCACGACCAGCGAGGCCGATGCGACCCACGTCCACTTTGAATCTCGAGCCACAATGAATTCCTTCGAGCGTGAGAGGAAGAGCGGCCTCCCGAACGAAGGCCGCCAACATTAGAGGCATTCACCGCAGCGTTCGCAATCGGCGGTCGAGCCTCAACCAGGGCCAATGCCTCGGTTCCGAAGACCGAACTCGCTTTCCCTACGCTTTCGGTCATAACCATCGCGGCAGGCAATGGGACTCAACCCGTATCTCAAACTGGCGGAGCGGCAGACGCGTTTTCCAATGGCGATGTCAGCCGATCGATCAGACTTTCAACGGACGCTGTCGCGCCACCAACCCGGTACTTGGCGGCAAATGCCTCGGCCGACTCGTGATACTTCTTCTGATTGAGCAACTCGGCGAGTTGTCGGTAGGCGTCGGGAGGTTCCTTCGGGCGCACGGCCACACCGGCACCGAGACGCTGGACGGCGGCGGCGATGAGCTCCTGCTCCAAATGCAGAGGGATGATCATCACCGGCTTGCCGGCGAGTAGCAGCCGGGCGGTCGTCGTGTGATTGCCATTGGTGATGGCGAGATAACACTCGCGGGCCATCTGCGCGAGGTCAACGTTCGGAGGCGCGAAGGTCATCGTGGCCGACGTGTGCTTGCGACGCGAGTCGGCGGAGAGGCCGTCACAGGCCACAATCGAGGGCAGTTCCAGCTTGTTGAGCAACTCCAGCAATGCGTCGAGGGCCTCGAATGGCTTGAGATAAGCGAACACACGGCGGCGTTGTCCCATCGGCCAGACGACTCGCGCGCCGGGCCGCTCCGGGGGGAGGCCCGCATAGTCGACAGTGCCACGTTCGGGATAATGATCCAGTTCGCACACCGTGTTCAGAACGTGCAGATCCGTCGCGTGAAACACATCGGCCACGGAGGTGACGGCGGACAGGCCGTGCTGCTGCAACGCGGCGTTGATCGTCCGCACGACGCGCGACTCGTCATCGGCCAACTGTTCGGCCGTTCTCAGATGCGACAACGTTGAGAACGCGGGCAGCGGTGACTGAAGGGGCGGCAGACAGAAACCCATTCCGATGGTGGCGGTGCGAATGCCGCTGCCTCGCAGCGCGAGCAGCGCCGTCGGACTGTAATCGGCCAACACCAATTCGGGACGGATGCCCGACAGCAGGTTCCTCCAAGCCTCGATGCGCAGCGTCACGTCGGCGACATCCGCGAAGCCGACGTTGTGCAGAATGTGAGCGGCCGAAATCGTCGGTTGATAGACCATCTCCGGGCGATGCTGCGAAAGCGGAGCCTGCCAGTAGCGCAGGGCCAACCCCTCGAAAGCACGCCCCGCGCGGGCCAGATCGCGCGATACGACATGCACGGCGTGACCTCGCTCCAGCAGCGATCGCAGCAACTCGCGATGCGGCGCGAGATGCCCCATCCCGGCACCGAGTTCCCATGCGAACAGTATCGTGCTCATATCCTGGGGACCATCACATGCGGGAGTGGAACGTGCGGCGGATGCGTCTCCACAGCCAGCCGAAAGTGAAGCACTTGGTGGCGATGCAGCGGGCGTTGCCGCGCAGGTTTGGGCCTGAGAGGCCCGTGCGAGTGTACTCGTAACGGTTGTGTCACCCTATCACACAAGACCTGCGCTTGTCGTGAACAGCGGTGCTTGACCGTGAATCATCCGCGGGGTTAGCTTTGCGGCGGCACATCCCGAGACGACAACACACCGGGCTCGACTGACTCGGCGGTCAATGCGAGGGCCGTTCCTCGATCTTTCAACTTCACCGTGGTTTGACCCGATCTCCGACCGCAGAGAGCGCCTCTTCATGACTCAGCCATCGACCGGCCCGCAAACGTCCTATGACCGCGTCCCCTACAAGAGTCATCCGTTTCCTCAGACTCACCCCGACCGGCTGGCCACGATTGCCACGCTGTTTGGGATGCGCCCCGCACCCGTCGAACGTTGTCGCGTGCTGGAGTTGGGCTGCGCGAGCGGAGGCAACCTGCTGCCGATGGCCGATCAGTTCCCGAACAGCCGGTTTGTCGGGATTGACGCTTCCTCGCGGCAGATTGCGGACGGCAGCGAACTGCTGGCCCGATCGGGCCTGACCAATGTCGAGCTGCGCTGTCAGGACATCCTGCAATTCACCTGCGAGGAACCGTTCGACTTCATCATCTGTCACGGCGTGTACTCGTGGGTGCCCGATCCCGTTCAGCAGAAGATTCTGGAGATCTGCCGCGAGGGTCTGGCTCCGAACGGCGTCGCCTACGTCAGCTACAACACCTACCCCGGTTGGCACATGCGGGGCATGATCCGCGACATCATGCGGTATCGCGCTCAGTCGTTTGACGATCCCCGTCAGAAGCTCAATCAGGCGCGGGGACTGCTCACCTTTCTGAGCAACTCTGTGAAGGGCGAGCACAACCCCTACGGCTTGTTGCTGAGGCAGGAGTTGGAGTCGATCGGCCGCTCCGACGATTCGTACCTGCTCCACGAGCACCTGGAGGACGTCAACGAGCCACTCTATTTCCACGAGTTCGCCGAACGGGCCGGTCGCGCGGGCATGCAGTATCTCGGCGAGGCCGACTTTGGCGTGATGTCGGTCGAGAACTTCCCGGAACAGGTGCGCGGGATGTTGCTCAGCGTGTCGCGCGACACGATCGAGGTCGAGCAGTACATGGACTTCCTGCGCAACCGGGCCTTTCGCCAGACGCTGCTCTGCCGGGACGACGTGTCACTGGACCGGTCGGCTCCCCACCATCACCTGTCGCGGTTGCGAATCGCAACGAACGCCAGGCCCGAAGTGGAGCGATCCGATTCCGCGCCGTCCGATCCGGCCATTGTTCAGCCATCGGTCGGCCGCGAGCCGCCAGTTTTGTTCGACAACATCGACATCGCCAATTCCGCGCCGCTCGTCTTCCGACGCGGTGGCGGGACGTTGACGACGACCGATTCCGTGGTGAAGGCCGCGATCCTGCACCTGAGTCGAGTGTGGCCCGCTTCGATGCCGTTTGTGGAACTCGCGTCCCTGGCCCGTTCCACGGCAACGGGTCGCCCCGCCGCAGTGGGTGGAGATGTCATGAGCTCCACCACGGAGCCGGTCGCCAGTACGCTACTGCGTTGTTTCGCCACCTCCACCGTGGACCTGCGCAGCACGGCACCCCGTTTTGTCGGCAGGGTCTCGAATGCTCCGACCGCCTCGTCCCTGGCGAGGGCACAAGCTGCTGGCGGGCCGAATGTGACCAATCGCCTGCATGAAACCGTGTCGCTCGACGACGTGCAGCGGCAGGTCCTGGCAAGATGCGACGGCCGGAATTCACCCCCCGACCTGATCAACCACCTGTGCGAGGCGGTCATCGGCGGCGATCTGATCCTGCACCACGAAGGCCGCCGCATCACCGACCGAGACACCGCCCACCGCCTCGCCACCGAGGTTCTTCCGTCCGTGTTGACCGGCTTCGCTCAACGGGCGTTGCTCATCGAGTGAATGGACCCTGCGTTCCACCTATGAAGGCTCGTCAGCATCCAACCGCTGTCGTCGTTCGAGGAGCCGTAGCCGCCCAGGCCCCGCGAGTCGAAGATCCGTACCGTTTTCGCCTCGATCAGATCGGTCGCTTCGCTCGTCGAGGTCGTGCTCGTGTACCACGTTCCGCCCACGTTGACCGACACCGACGAACTGCTGCTCGAACCGCCGCCCCCCTTGCTCGTGTGCCACTCGTAGCCGGCGTGATCTCCGTTCTTCCAGAACTCCTCCTCCAGCCGGTGCTGGCTGAAGAGCGCGCTGCCGCTGCCGGAACTCATCGAGCACGCGACGTTCGCCCCGCCGTAGCTCATCGAGAACGCCGAGTTCTCCCCGCTGATCGTCTTATCGTCCCGCACGTGGTGCTTGTGCCCGTTCAGCACCGACGTCGTGTCGTGCCCCTTCGTCTCGGTCAGCGAGCCGACCCCCAGCAGCATCGACCCCGAGCCGTTCGGGTCCGAGAACGTCCCCGTCACGATCAGGCCGAACCCCTCCCGGTCCAGCGACTCCGTCTCCCGCCAACTGCTGTCCGTCATCGTCTTCGTCCCGTCCACCGCGATGTCCAGAGTGCTGTCCCCGAACGAGTCATAATCGCCGGGTAGCCCCGGTTGAAGCAACCGGGGTCGCAACGCGACAAGAGGGATGTTTGAGGAGAGGCGTCCGTCTTTGATTCGCCCTCTTCCGGCTTCGCCGCCCCGGTAGCCGTCAGAACGGCAACCGGGGCCACCCTGCGATCACATCTCGTCAAAGCGGACATTCGTGTGCTTCTCCGCGACACTCAACATCTTCAGTTCATCTGTACAGAAGATGACTCGCGGAAAGATACGTTGATCTCGGAATAGGGCATTTCCTCCCCATGAGCCTTCAAGAATTTTCAGCGGTCGCACTGAAAGTGGCCGACGCTCAAGCTCTCCACATCGTCCACAAACACCAGTAACTACAATGCCGCTGCCAGCTAAATCGATGACACATTCGCCTAGAACTTCAACACGAAAGTATCTCGGAGCATCGGCAGGTTGCAGTGCCGTGTCAATGGACGCTGTTACCCTGATTGGATAAGTCATAATGGGTTCAATACAGTGGTTCCGCCATGAAGCAATTACTCGCTCCGATACGAGCAGAAATGGATAAGCACCACAACGGAGAAAGTCTGGATACGCCTTTCCACCTTCAATTGTTACATCAAAGCTATCTGACGGGTATGTCGTCCCTCGACCACACCCCGGGCATGACCAACAAACGATGTGCGATTGTGGTTGTATCGACACGGCGGATGTCCATTGCGTCTCAAATGGACTATTGTCCAATAGATCATATATTGCCATCTCGATGTCCTTTACTGGAAGCGAGGATCTGAGCGAAGATGATTCATGAAGTCCAATACTTGCTGCTGTGTAGCTCTCGGATTATCTTTGATGAAACGTGCCCATTCGGCTGGGTGGTCCCGGTTGCTTCAACCGGGGTCGCAACGCGACAAGAGGAGTGCATGAAGCGAGCCGTCGTGTTTGGTGTGACCTCTTCCAGCTACGCCGCCCCGGTAGCCGAAGATGGCAACCGGGGCCACCCAGCGCTAAGTGACAGGGACAAAGCTGATTCCGAGATTGCTAATGTCCTCAATTGATGACTTGAATCTTTCGGAAACGATCAATGGGACTTCCCAGCCATCAATCCGAAAGATGTCGTACTCGCGTGCCAATGAAGATACTATGTGCAAATCACCGACAGCCCGATAACATCCGATTTTGTCCGGCCTTTCATCTTCGACGTTCCACTTCATTATACTGGATCTCAATTCATCGACACATGCGATCCGTCGCACTACATTCAAGATTGAGAAACCATTGACTCCATTACCAATCACGACTGGATATATTTCGCAGTCTGTTAGATAGGCTGGCGGAATGTGATCAAGAACTTCTCGCGATACCACTGGCATATCGAATGCGCCGAGATTGAATTCTACGCGAACGCCTTCCTGCTGTATTGGAACTCTGTGAGGAGCGTGATTGTGATACGACACACCGTAACGGAATAGACGTGCATCGATGGCTTCCGATGCAGTCGTCAATGGTTCATCCAAGAACCACCGATTCGCGAATGTAATATCGTCAGTTACAACTTCAAAAAAGGTTGACATTTCAACATCACTCCGTCAATAGCTTGTGAAGTCGACTCCCGACTGTACGGCATTCTTCCGCCAGGTGATGAAATCACAAGAGGCCTGTCCACTGACGGTGACATCGGTTGCGGCCTCTGGTCGGTCCGCGACCAAGACGCTCAAGGCTGCGTCTGGCCACACGCCATGAACGCGTCTGCGCTACGCCGCTGCCATTTCAATAAGTCTTGCACACTTAGATAAGTATGCCATCCAAGTGAACTTGCCTGACGGCACAATTTGCAACATCTTTTCAAAGAATGCTTTGCCTCCTTTACCAATAGCCATCACAAACGATGTTTTGTTGACGCGAGTGACGTCATCACCAATAGTTACTTCAATTGACGACACTCCCAAGGATTTAAGTGCAAGACGCAAAGGTTGATCTGGAAAAAAGCACTCCACGCTCTTGTTGTCAAGAACCACGCTCGATACACCGTCGACGAGATATGCCCAAAGTTGATCTACCAGATCCCAGTGATCTTCCGTCAAGATATTCGCACCATCAATCATCAGTTCTATTTTTCCTTCAATGTATTTGTCATCGTCAAGTTTGTTTTCGAGCTGTGATAAAGGCACGAACTTACTTTTTAATAGCACAAAGCTATCCACTGTATATTGATTCATTGTTACCACTATCAGATTATGGGGCATAAAACTGACTCACTAGCCCTCGGTTCAATCCAAGAACGTACCGCACGCCGTTGACTACGCCTTCGATCTGGCCAACACCATTTGGCCCTATCTCTGCTACTCTTTCTCTATTCTGCTTCAACACTTCCCCGATAGCTCTTCGTATTTCGGAAACCGACAGATGTTTCGGGAAGAATGATTGTGCAGCCTTAACTGTACCGTCCCAAAATTCCGGATGGTGTCGTTCCAGAATATGCTTCAGCCCCGATTTGTCCAAAACTACGTTGACCCCATTGATCAAATATTTATCCGAGTTATACCCTGATAATGCATTGACCACAGCCTGTGGATCTACTGCTCTTTTTGGTGCAGAACGAATCCACTCGCTGGCCTGTTTGCCCGTTGGATTGCCGGCTTTGGCACCATCGTCGGCCGTTTTCCGGAACAGTCTAACGGCGTTGTCGGAAAGTTCCTCCAGCACCTCCTTTCCTTTCACCCGAATCTTTCCGCAGAGTTTTCCCGCGGCGTTGAAGGTGAAGCCGACGAATTCTCCTCCCGCATATTTGACCAGCAGTCCGGCCGCGACTTCCTTAAACATCAGTTCCACTAATGGACCAGCCAGCATGACCGAGGCGTGGACCGACAGGGAATTGTCCCATGCGACAGCCCGATCACCGGCGTTGTGCATCTCATCTGGCAGGACGCCCTCGCCAACTCCCACGCTCGTGAGTTGGTGTTTCACAAACCAACTATCCCACGATTGTGTGAGATATCCACCGGGTCGAGTGAGGTAATCACTCCAGTTTGTCATCACATCCTCGAGTTTTGTGAACTTCACCGTGACGATCTGATCACCAACACACCGCGAGATATTTCCAGTTGCAGAGTCATAGGTGCCGACGAATTTTCCGAATGCGTCCTCCACGGTGTACTTGCTGGTGCCCACAACCGGAGAGTACGTGAGACCAGGAACCTTGGGTGGCGGTGATGTGTTCACGGGTTCCGGCGGAATTGAGAAGAATGCCTGCCCAGGGGCTGCATTTGTGATCAGCGGTTTGAGGGCGTCGCCCGCCTCTTTCGCCAGCTTCTTGATGGTGGCGGGCTTGAGTCCTCGTGCGATGGCGTCGTCGAGTTTGCGGAGGCGGGCTTTGGCGGTGCGGTACAGGTCGGACATGTTGGCGCTGTCGGCCTTCGTTCCATAAACTTTGAACCAGTTGTCCCAACCCTCTTTGGTGAGGTCGGTGTCGGCGGCGAGTGATCTGGCGTTTGCGGCGGAGGCGATGTACTTCACGCCCTTGACAGTGCGTACGACGGACCCGTCGTCGCCCTCCCCGCCAATGAACGTGCGTTCCGGGCCGCTACCGTCGTTGTCGTAATCGTCGAACAGGGGAGTTCGACGGATGGGTCGTGGCTTCATGGCTCCGCCGAGGTCCGGGCTGGCGCCGCCGCCCATGGCGGCGGTGGCCTTGTCGGCGTTGGCGGCGGGGTTGGGGGTCGGATCGGCGGCACCGCCGCGTTCGATCCGGCCTCCGAAGGCTGTGGGGAGTGCGCCGGGGGCGAACCAGCGCGTGGGGGCGCCGGTGCCGCGAGCGGCGGCACCGGCAAAGAAGGCACCGCTCAGGTAGTCGAAGGCACCGCCGGCGCCGGACGGGGCACCGGCGCCCCCGCCTCCACCCGGGCTGCTGAAGGAGCTGCGGACTGCCATGCCGCCGCCGGTCAGCCCGCCGAGGGTCAGCGACAGCGCCTGTCCCTCCCCGACCTCGAAATCGAACTCCAGCGGCGACGTGGACGACCAACCGTCGGTCGTCGTCGTCGAGCCGGCCGTCCCCGTGCCGTACGGGTCTTCGTTCGGGACCGTGGTGGAACTCGACCAGCCGTAGCCCGTCGATTCGTGCAGCATCGTTCCGCCCGATCCGGCCGTTCCGCTGGACAGCGTGCTGTCCCAGGTGGTGCCGGACGTCCAACTCGAACCGTCGGGAGACGCCCCCGTGCTGCCGGTCGAGCCCTTGTTCGTCCGAAAGAGGCTCGTCAGCATCCAACCGGTGCTGTCGCCCGAGGAGCCGTAGCCACCACCCGACGAGCCGTAGCCGCCCAGGCCCCGCGAGTCGAAGATCCGTACCGTTTTCGCCTCGATCAGATCGGTCGCTTCGCTCGTCGAGGTCGTGCTCGTGTACCACGTTCCGCCCACGTTGACCGACACCGACGAACTGCTGCTCGAACCGCCGCCCCCCTTGCTCGTGTGCCACTCGTAGCCGGCGTGATCTCCGTTCTTCCAGAACTCCTCCTCCAGCCGGTGCTGGCTGAAGAGCGCGCTGCCGCTGCCGGAACTCATCGAGCACGCGACGTTCGCCCCGCCGTAGCTCATCGAGAACGCCGAGTTCTCCCCGCTGATCGTCTTATCGTCCCGCACGTGGTGCTTGTGCCCGTTCAGCACCGACGTCGTGTCGTGCCCCTTCGTCTCGGTCAGCGAGCCGACCCCCAGCAGCATCGACCCCGAGCCGTTCGGGTCCGAGAACGTCCCCGTCACGATCAGGCCGAACCCCTCCCGGTCCAGCGACTCCGTCTCCCGCCAACTGCTGTCCGTCATCGTCTTCGTCCCGTCCACCGCGATGTCGAGCGTGCTGTCCCCGAACGAGTCATAGTCGCCGGTCTTGTTGACGGTCTTGACCCGGTTCTCCGAGAGAACCGTGATGTTGGTGACAAAACTGGCGGTTCCGCTCCCAATCCCGGAGGTCGCATCCACCGTGAACTTCATCGTCGTGTCCGAACTCTCCGTCAACCCCCAGTGCGACTTGCTCGACTGCGTCGATGTTACGGCCGTCCCCAAGATCGCCGCCGTCTTCGTCGCGGGGGTCGTGATCACGAACTTGTCTTCGGAGTGCGTCAGTTCGTTCCGGAATCCGACGTCGTCGAAACGCAGCGCGCTGCTCACCGAACTGGAGCCTGAATAGATTGTCTGGTCCAATTCGACGCCCACGCCGTAATTGAACGTTTGTTTCGTGTCGTAGCTGCCGAGGATCGTCTGCGTCGACGAGCCGCCCGCCCCCGTCTCGGTCGTTTCGTCCGTCTCGACCTTCGTCCACAACGTCCCGGACTCCTCGTATGCGTTTCCGTTCCCGGAGAGGGTGCTCCCGGTCGCCGTGACCCACGACGTGTCGAACGAATCGAAAGCGGTCGTGTCATACGTGCCGTCCTGGATGTCGGTCGACCAATCCCGCACCTTCGTCGACGGCGTGTCGCCCCCCGCGTAGGTCGCATCAAACGTCGAATGCTCCTGCACGTCGTGCGTCCCGGAGTTCGTGTACGAACTGCTGGACTCCTCCCGCGACGTAAGATTCCCGACCTCCGAAGCGGACGACTGCGACTGGTTGTCGCTTCCGATGTCCGACGCATTGTTCCACGAACTGACGGTTCCCTGGATGTCGTACAGGTAGGCCGGAGGGGGCGGGGCGTTGGTCTGCGTCGTCCCGCCGGTGCCGTTGTTGTTGCCGTTGTTGTTGTTCCCGGTACCGTTGTTGTTGGTCGGGTTCGCCGCCGGGTTGGGCGTGGCCACGATCACCAGATGTGTCTTGCTCCCCGAGTCTTCCGTGTAGCTGCCGCTCGCGCTCTCCACGACATCCTGTTCGGTGTGCAGTGTGGTATCGACGGTGGTGAACGTCGTGAACCCGCTGCGGAACTTGCGGGTGCTCGACCCCATCTCGTCCTCGGTCACGTTCTGGTGGCTGACGGTGGAGTAGGTCGTCGCTTCGTTCGAGGTGTCCTCGGCGTCGATCTTCGTCGTGATTGTGCCCTGCGCCACATCCGTCACGACGTCGCTGAAGCCCGTCGTCGTGCTGCTGCCCATCTGCTGGTCGTCGGTCTCGTACAACATTCCATATCGGGTGTTGAGTGTGGTCGAGGTGACGTACGGGATCTCGATGGCCTTCTTGGTCTCAAACAACTGACGATACAACGTGTTTGCGACGAATCCGTTGGCGGCACCGCTGCCAACGCCACCGCTGCCGATGGCGGGGTCGGCCATGACTGCCTTGACGCCATGAATGTCGATGTCGATCCGCAACGGGGGGGCATTCGGCGGGGGCGGTGCCACGGCGGCGACCTTCGAGGTGATGTCGGTCACTTCGTACTTCGCCTTCGCCTGACCGAAGAACGAACCGGTCCCCTCGGAAGTGGCGTGCGATTCGTCGTGCGACCATGTATCAATCTTTGCCGTACTCCCCTGTGAGTTCGTCCCACCGCTGCCCGTCGTCGCCTTGCCCCCCACCGCGAACGAGTCGGTCAACCGCAGATGACTGTCACCCAGCGAGTTGTTGGTTCCTTCACCCTTGCTCGTGTTCGACGACAGAGACTCGGACGTGTAGGTCGTCAGGCTGCCATCCACACCTCGGATGCTCCAATCGGTCTTCCCCATCGCCCCGTACGTGCTTTGGGTGTTCGTCGTCGAGGTGCCGTCGTAGGTGCTGTCGGAATCGAGTTGGAAGTCGACCACATACTCGCGGTTCTTCGCGATCTTCCCGTCGCCATCCACATCGGACGGCGTGCTGGTTGTCTTGCTGAAGCTGTGGTCGCTCCCGTTCGACGTCCAGTTGGGAGTGTCGAATTGGAAGCTGGTCGACTCGGCACTGCTGCTGTGCTCGTAGTCGTCCGCCGCCTGCACCCGGTCGTACTTGGTGACGTTGCCGACCCCCTGTTCACTCGTCGAACTGCCGTAGGCCTTGTCGTCCGTGGTCGTGTCGTCCCACGACACCCGCACCCCGGTGGCCTGATGGGTGGTCGAGTTCCCGTACGAATGCGAATCGCTCTGCGACCAGTCGGAACTGTGGTCCTTCCCGCTGGTCGTCGTCGTGCTGACCAGCTTGCTGTTGTCGGTGGTGTTGGTCACCTCCAGCGTCGTCTTGCCGGCGGTCTCGACATCCGTCTGTCCCCAGGCCGTGGAGAGCGAGGTCGAGTCGAAATTGATGTTGCCAACCGCCGTCTGCGTCTCGGTGTCGACCGACTTTGAGATGGAGTGAGCGTCGCCAAACGTATGCACCTTGTTGTCGGCGTTGTCGCTCGTGGACTTCGTCTGCGTCCCCTTGCCGTCGTCGGCCAGCACCTCCGTTCCGGTCGTGGTCGTGCTGTCAAACGCGGTGTCGCTGGTGTCGTCGTACTGCGCCCAGGCCGATCCGGTGTTCGTCAGCCACACCGGCTCGGGGGGATCCGGCGGCGTGGTCGATGTGCCGCCGGTCCCTGCGTTCTCGACGGGAGCGGACCACTTCGTCCAGCCCGCCGTTCCCGACCAGTCGGGGTTCGCCACCGACACGCTCGACCCGTATCCGTGCGCGTTCGACGTCCAGCTCTCCGTGACGAACGGATCATCGGTCAGCGACAACTTCGTCGTCCCCTGCGTGATGGTCACGCTCGTCAGGGTGTTGAGCGTCGAAGAACCGTAGGCGTCATCGTCGTATTTCGAGTAGGCCATGGGATTGCCACCGGACGCAAGCGTCCCCACGCTGCCGTACGCCAGGAATGAGTACTTGTCATTGGACGACTCTTCGGAGTAACCGCCGATCACCGTGGTGGTCACCACCGGCGTCGTGGTCCCCGTCGTCCCCGAATTGGGATTCGTCGGCGGCGCACTGCTCTTCGTTGCCTGGACGGCGTAGTCCACGCGGAACGATGTCGTCGACAACCCGTCTCCGACCACGTGATATTCCTCAACCACGCTCGTTCGCTGTCCCTGAACTTCGTTCGAATTGTGTTTGGACTTGGCCGTCCAATGATCGAACGAATCGACGATCGTCGTCGTCATCACCGCCGAATTCAGATCGGCCGACCGGTCCATCATCACCACCGTGATGTCGTCGCTCACGTCCGAATGAGCCGTGTAGTTGTGGGACTGGTCGCGAGCGATCACCGCGTCGCTGGCATCCGTCGTCACGACCAAAGTCGCCAACAGGACCGACGACTGATTGCCGGCCAGATCGATCGTCCCCGTGATGTTCCGGGTCCAGTTGTCCGTCGTGGACTCGGTGTTGTCGTCGATCGGATCGGTGAAGTCCGGAGACATCACGAATTCGTAGTGATCGTGCCGGAGTTCGGTCACGCTCCACGCCGTGCTCGTGTCCGTCCCCGACGTTCCCACCCCGGGGGTCACAATGAACTCGAAATAGAGCGTCTGGTCGCCCCACTGGTGCAGCGCGAAGTCGTGACCCGTGGCGTCGTCAAACGTCGTGGTGATGTCGTACGTCATCACCACCTGATCGACCACATTCCCCGTCGTGGCATCGACCGTCGACGTGTGCGTCCCCGTCATGACGGTCAGCACCGTCAGCGTCCCGTCGAGAACCTGCGTCACCACCGTCTCGTTCGTCGTCAGATCCTCGGTCTCCGACGTGGTTGCTGTGGCCAGTTCCGCGAAGCTCCCCAGCACGTCGTTCAGCGCATCGGTCTGATCCTGATAGACCGGGACCAGGCCCAGATAGTCGACGAACACGACCGGCTGAATCGCCTCGGTGTGGTATTCGGCATACGCCAGATACGGTGCGAGCGGCGACTCGTTTCCATTCGTCGGGGAGGTTCCGTAACTACCCGTTCCCGTCCCGGAGCCACCGGTTCCATAACCGACGGGTGAATACGCAACACCCTTTGAACCGTTCGGATCCACACCGCACCCGTAGCCCTATCCCTCGCCACCCCATCCTCACGAGCCCCC
>JBBPIS010000011.1:0-98121 GCA_038040225.1 Planctomycetota bacterium | reverse complement strand
GCTAGCGACGATGCTCTGTGAAAGCGTTTCCGCGATCATTCGCTGGAAACAGCGGAAGGGATTGAGCTATACGAACCGGGGCAGCAACGTCGGTTCCAGAATGCGTAAACCCACAAAACGCCGAGAGCCAAACTTTTCCACGCCCTACTGATTCTGCTTGGCTCCGCGACCGATTGTGAACTCGGGAAAGTATGTTCAGCTCCTGAAGGAGAAAAACCGAGATCCTTCGGAGCCGACTGGGTGGCGAGATCCACACTCGGCCGGACGAGCGTCAGCGACTCCTCCTATTCGGAAAAGCGTGTATCCGTCACATAGCGGCAAGTGCTATCCCCGACCGCCGGAGTTGTCGACCATTTTCCATTGCAATGAGCATTTACTACCGTTACTGCGGACGAGCTAGGAGAGAGGTCTGCCGGCATTGGCCCAAAGCGGAAGGGCTCTTCAAATCCCCGTGAAAAAAGCTCGGATTGCAAGGTTTGCGAACAGCGGATACCAATCCGGAGGTCCACACCCAAAGGCCGACTCCAAAGCTGCCCTGAGTAAAGATGGGGCGACGTGTCGAAAAAATCTCAAGATAGCGACGCAGTCTTTACCGTCACAGAGCCGATGGTATTGGTGCCGGTGGTTGAGATGGCAGGGAATACGATTCATCTCAGCAAATGAGCCAAGGAAGTTCCTTGGCGGGGATGAACGCCCGATCTCCCTGCAATTGCCGCAGCAGAAACGAAACAATCAACTCCACGCCGAACGTCCCAGCACAACACAAAACAACAAAAACAAAGACACAAAAAAACGGACCGTTATCACAGAGGAAGAAAACCTGGCCCCGGAGCGACAAGCTCACAAATCAGACGGGGTTTGCAGGAAAACACTAAATTCTCTTCGCGGCCAAAAGAACACAACGAACATCCAAACTCCACACGTGCGAAACCGTAACCCACGGGACGCTGGCAGAACTGCTGGATCACTTCCAGCGGCCGCTTTGCCACTCGCACTGAAGGAGTTTTTCCATGGATGGATCAATCGCAGGCCACGCTCAAGCTGAAGCATCCTTGAGCTGGTTCATTGGCGACAATGCAGACTGTTCGCAAGGGCCTGCAATCTCATGCGAAACGGCGGTCGGTGGTCCCCGCAATAGCGGGGCACCACTGACCGACACGAATGCCACTCCCGATCACGGGGGGTTGTCTGTAACACCCCCCGGGGAAATTTCAGTCGGTAGTCGGCAGCCTCGCATTGAGGACTGTCGTGTCCTCCTGGCTGGCATGGATACTCTCGACTTCGGGATGTATGTCGAATTTGGTGCGAATTGGTCTCGCATCGTGGCGAAGCTGGCCCAACTCAAGCGAGCGGCGCGCGGGACGAACGGGTTGCTCATTGGCGACCATCGCTGTCTGATCTATCCGGGCGGAAAGCCGAACTATCCGTTCCACATCAAGTATCCCGGCTTTGAACTTTACCTCTCTCGCAAGTCACATCCGGTCGGCGAAATCTCGAATGTCTTCGTGTCGTTGAGTTCGGAGCTTCTCTGGCAATGCGGCGAAGAAGCGGCTATCGAACTGGTGAAGTCTGAACTGTCAGCCTTGGCCGGGGGTACAGTCCACGAATGCCGGATGAGCCGTTGTGATCTGGCGGTTGACGTGCTTCTTCCCGGAGGGCTAACGGATGATTTCATTCGCAGCCATGCGGTCTCTCACGCTCAGCTGCACCGCCTCTTCGTGAATCTCGACCGGCTGGAGACCATGTATGTCGGTGGAACCGGTTCCGACCTCTTGCTTCGCATCTACGATAAGTCCACCCAAATTGTGAAGAGCGAAAAACTCTGGTTCCTGCCGCTGTGGGGTCTGGAGAAAAGCGCGGATGTCTGGCGATTTGAATTCCAAGTCCGTCGTCCCGTGTTGAAGGCACTTGGCATCAATTCGCTGAGTGATCTCCTCGCGCGCCGCGCCGACCTCTGGGAATACTTGACGGGCAACTGGTTCACACTGCGTGTGTTGGACAATCCGAACGCCTCGCGCCGCACGATCCATCCGTTGTGGCAGATGCTCCAGAAGTGTGTGCAGTTGTTTGGACCCACCACCGCACCATTGCACCGGCGGTCACCGCAAAGCTCTCTGGACCCGCGCCGATCCATCCGGCAGGCAGCCGGTGCATTGATTGGTCTCGCGGCGCGAACGAACGCAGCGACGTTGGATGATGCCTTACAGGAATTGACTGACGGCATTCGGCAAGAATTTGAATCGAGGAGCTTTGAGGACGATCGACGACGGAAGGCCATCGAACTCGGCCGCCAAATGAATCAGGAGGCCGCATGAGCTTCCTCCTCAATGACGATCAACCACGGCGCAAGACGCGCGAGGAAAGTCTCCAAGAGATACCGGACGAACTCCGGCTCAAAATCGAGGACATCCTTCAATCGCGCGGCCTGCTTCGCTGGATTATCAATGGGATCGAAACCGTGGGCGTCGCGGGAGAACAGGCTCTCGCGCTGACAGTTTACCTGACCGGCACGTCACGGCTGTTGGAGAAGCCTCTGGCCGTGATCGTGCAAGGTCCGTCGGCCTCTGGCAAATCGTATGTGCTCGAACAAGTCGCCGGTTTGTTCCCAGCGGAAGCGGTGCTAGTCGCAACCGACATGACGCCGAACGCCCTCTACTATCTGCCGCCGGGTGAATTGAAGAATCGTTTTGTTGTCACCGGCGAGCGTTCGAGACGTCACAACGACGAGTCCGCCCAAGCCACTAAGGCTTTGCGCGAGATGATCTCGTCCGGTCTGTTGGTGAAGGTTCACACGGTCTCCGATCCCGAAGGACCGAGGGCCGTCACGATCCATCAACAGGGGCCGATTGCGTATGCCGAATCAACCACCGCCCCCGAAGTCTTTGAAGAGGACGCAAATCGTTGTCTCGTCCTGCAACCGGATGAACGTCCCGAACAGACGCGACGCATTCTCGCAGCGAACGGTCGCCGATTGGCGGGTCATAGTTCTGCGGAGTACCGCGAACAACTGAGACAAGAGTTTCACGCACTCCATCGACTGCTGGTGCCCTTGGCGGTCGTCATCCCTTTCTCTGAGAACCTGGCTGAACTGTTTCCGTGTGAGCGGTTGGAAGCTCGTCGTGCGTTCAGTCATGTGACCAGCACAATTCAAACCAGTGCGTTGCTGCATCAACGTCAACGACTGCGAGACGAGGCGGAGCGAATCATCGCGCAGCCAGAAGACTACTGGCTGGCGAGGCTGCTGTTGAATGGAGTGATGGCCCGGAGCCTTGGACACAAAGCGGCTGATGCTCTCAAGCGGTTCGTGAAGCGACTGCGAGACTTCACTGGTGAACTCACGGCGAAGGAGTTGTCGCAACGCATGAACATCAGCGATCGCACCGTTTGCGAACACCTGCGTTCGTTGCTCGAACAAGGAGCCATCGAACAAACGGTCGCGAGAAGCGGTCCAATCCCTGCCAAGTGGCTCGTTCGTGCCGACATCGAATTGCGAGAACCAGCCAACAGCACGCTGCCCTCGGTCGAAACCGTCTGCGGCGTAGGTGAAGAATCACTTCCATTGCCGGAAATGCCGGCGGATTGGTCATCCGCCGACTCAACGGATGTGCCGTTCTGAAGTTAGGAGTTGTCAGCGAACGAAATGCGAAGCCCCCCCCAGGAAGGGGATGGATATTTCAAGCGACGTGTTCGAACCCCAGGCTCATTTTAGGCGAAAGGATTTGCCGTGCCTCACAAACAAGGGACGCTCGGATCAATCAGTGACAACGAAGCCTACAGCAAGCAAGAAACGTTGCGGCGGCTGGAAGTGTCACAGAAGGTTTGGGATAAGATGCTCGATGAGGGCTTGCCATACACGATTGTGGGTCACTCGCGTTGGGTGACCGGCAAGAATCTCATTGAGCACTTCTCTAGGAATGCAGAAAGAAAGCGAGAAACATGACCAACACTTTGAGAATTGAAAGGACTCCTCAATGTCGAGGAAGCCCGAAATTGGCAATATCCAGCTCTACCCGAATCGACCGCTCCGCGCGTCTGACAAGAATGGTTACGTGCTCAAGTTCTATTGTCCCATCCGCTACCAGCGGGTGCGCAAGAACTGTGGAACACGTGACCAACGCGAGGCTCGGAAGATTCAGCGGGAATGTCAGAAGCGGCTACTCAATGGCGAATACGTTGCCTCGGACGGTGCAATCGCAGAGCAACGCGTTACCGCGTCTTCACGAAAAGCGATCGTCCCTCATGTTGCGGATACCAACCGTGGCAAGAGCTGGGACGAAGCCTATGAACGTTACCGGCAACATCGTTCCAGCCGTGTCCGAGCGACATCTCTCACTCATGCGTTGTCGCGATTGCAACTCGCAGAACGGATTTTCTTGGATTACATCCAAGAGCAGGGCAGCAGCGAAGGTTTGTACCTCCGCGACTGCTGCAACTTGGGGATGCTGGAGTATCTTCAAGAGCGACTGCTGGCGGGCGACGAATGTCGCTACGACCATCGTTCGCCCAACACAGTCAACAGCATGCTGGGGGCTGTGATGGCATTCGTGCGATTCTGTCATGCTCACGAGTGGATCGACCGTGTTCCACGGCTCCAGAAGCTGGACGTGGACGATGTGATGAAGGGGCGTCCGATTACTACGGAGGAATTCGAGCGTCTGCTCGTTGCGACTCCGCAAGTGGTCGGACAGGGACGTGCCGAATCGTGGGTGTTCACTCTTCGAGTCCTCTGGGAGACCGGATTTCGCATCGGTGACGTGATGGATTTCTCGTGGGACGATGACCGGCATATCCATCCGGTCTGGCCCGAACGGCAAGCTCAGCATCCGACACTTGTTGTTCCCTCCACGCAGAAGAATGGGGTGCATCAGGAGATCCCAATGCTGCCAGGTCTAGGGGATCTTCTCCTCAGCGTGGCCGCGACGGATCGAATGGGCTGGGTCGTCAATCCGCAGCCGGTGGAATACCTTCTGCGGATGCCAGGTAATCGGCGGTCCCCGGTTATCGCATCGCGGTCAAAAGAACGGCTGACGAAAGAACGTGTCAGCCGGGTCATCGGAAGAATTGGCAAGGAATCGGGCGTGGTAGTGCGACCAGAGGATGAGCGCACGCGGAGCCGGGTGAAATACGCCAGTGCTCACGATCTGCGGCGGGGGTGTGCCCTGCGGCTCATCAATGCGGGTGTCTCAGCCGAGACGTTGATGGTGGTGATGCGGCACGCAGATTTTGCGACCACGCAGAAGTTTTATGGTGCCATGCGTTCTGCACAGTCTGCGGCGGCAGAAGTGCGAGAGAAGTTGTCCGCCGGACAGGCCCACTCATTAGTGGGGGGATTAGTGGGGGGACTGGAACCGGCCACCCACTTGTCTGAAGTTGAGGTCAGCAAGCTTAGGTCTTTGCTAGCCTCACTTTAGGAAATGCACCCGGAGAGATTCGAACTCCCAACCCTCGGTTCCGAAGACCGATGCTCTATCCAATTGAGCTACGGATGCGACTGTTTCGATGACCGTGGCCGGCTCGCTGGATTGGCCGCCGTGGACTCACAACATCGGGCGGAAGCTTAGCCGCTTCGATGGAGGGACGCAACTTGTCGGCGCGGTCCACCAGAGCTTGCAAGTCCTCGCAAATCGCCCGCCATGGTGATGCGGCCAAGGCGGACTTCTTGGATGTCGGCACCGTCTGTCGCGTCCGCGGTGGCGCGCTTTCAAGTTGACTTTGAATCAACCGGCTTCGTCCGGCGATGGCACGACGAAGCGGTGTTCCTTGTCGACAACGACGACGTCGCCCGGTGAAAGCTTTCGGCCGCGGCGCGTTTCGAGCGCACCGTTGACGGTGACGTAACCATCCTGGATCGCAAGTTTGGCCTGACCGCCGCTACCGACAACGCCGACTCGCTTGAGAAACTGATCGAGTGTGATCGGTCGTTGGTCGGAAGGGGTCACGGGCGGAACTTTCGAGAAGTCTGAGGTCAGTATCGAGTCAACGGCGTTTGCGGGCAGGCGCGGGCGGGCTATCTTACGCGGCAACTCCTCGGGTTCCCAAGCCGCTCGTCCCGTCAGTGGAAGAATTCTTATGCCGAACGCTGATCGCAAGCCACAGGTGGAGTATCTCATCTTCGACATTGAGGCCATCGCGGACGGAGACCTCGTGTCGAAGATCCGGTATTCGGGTGAAGGGCTTTCCGGACCGGAGGCGATTGCCCGCTACCGTGCCCAGCTTCTCGCCGAGACCGGTCGCGACATCCTGCCGGTGACCTTCATGCTGCCGATCTCGGTCGCCGTCGCGAAGGTCGATGCCGAATACCGACTGCTCGACCTGTCGGTCCTCGATGCCCCGTTGTTCCGGCCGCATGTCATCGCCAGGCACTTCTGGCAGGGCTGGAATCATTACGGCCGGCCGACTCTCGTCAGCTTCAATGGGCGAGGATACGACCTGCCCGTTTTGGAGTTGGCCGCCTACCGCTACGGCTACCCGGTCCCGGCCTGGTTCAATGTCGAGGCTCGCAGTTTTGAGCAGGCTCGCAACCGCTACAACCTGGAGTCGCATCTCGATCTGTTCGACTTGCTCTCCAATTACGGAGCGGCCCGATTGAGCGGCGGCCTCAATCTGATGGCCAATCTGATCGGCAAGCCGGGCAAGGCGGGCGTCGATGGCTCGCAAGTCCAGGACATGTTCGATCGCGGCGAGTCGGTCGCGATCAACGACTACTGCCGCTGCGATGTCCTCGACACCTACTTCGTGTTCCTCAGAACGCGCGTCCTGCTGGGCAAGTTGACGGTCGATGCCGAGCGAGAACTAGTCGCCTCCACCAAGCTCTGGCTCGAAGAACAAAGCGCCGCGCTGCCTGTCTACGCCCACTACCTCTCGCACTGGGGCGACTGGCAACCGCCGGTGGATTGAGCACCGTGCAGAGGTTGGCTCGCGATTTGAAAGGCAGTGAAAAGTGAGAAGTGCAAAGTGCAAAGTGCAAAGTGAGAAGCGGCAACGCGGTGACCTTCTTCCATTTTTCATTTTTCATTTTTCATTTTTCACCTTTCACTGATTCTTGCTCCCCATGGGTTACCGCAGCCTGCAAGAATGTGTCGCCGACTTGGAGCGACACCAGCATCTCGTTCGCATCGAGGCCGAGGTCGATCCGTGCTTGGAAGCCGCCGAAATTCAGCGGCGTGTCTACGGGGCGGGCGGGCCGGCGCTGTTGTTTGCGAACGTGAAGGGCTGTCGGTTTCCGATGGTCTCGAATTTGTTCGGCACGCTCGACAGGACGAGGTTCCTGTTTCGAGACGCCTTGGAAGCGGTGCGGCATCTCGTCGAGTTGAAGATCGACCCGAGTCAACTGGCGCAGCGACCGCTGAGATACCTCGACCTGCCGCGGACCCTGTGGTCGATGTGGATTCGACGGGCTCGTTCGGGACCGGTCCTGGATTGCGAGACGACGCTCGACCAGTTGCCGCAGCTCAAGAGTTGGCCCAACGACGGCGGGGCCTTCATCACGCTGCCGCAGGTCTACACCGAGCATCCCGGTCTGCCTGGCTTCAAGAACTCAAACCTCGGCATGTACCGGGTACAGCTCAGCGGGAACGACTACGTACCGAATCGCGAGGCCGGACTGCACTATCAGATTCATCGCAGCATCGGCGTCCATCATGCCGCCGCGATTCAGCGCGGTGAGAAACTGAAGGTCAACATTTTCGTCGGCGGTCCGCCCGCGATGACGCTCGCCGCTGTGATGCCGTTGCCGGAGGGGCTGTCCGAGTTGTTGTTCGCGGCCGCGCTGGGACGGAGAGCCGTGCGGATGATTACTCGGCGCGAGAAGCCGGACGGACGAGGGCGTCCATCCTACGGGTTGCCGATCTATGCCGACGCCGACTTCTGCATCAGCGGCACCATCGACCCCAGCCGCACGAAACCCGAGGGGCCGTTCGGCGATCACCTCGGTTACTACAGCTTGCAGCACGAATTCCCCGTGCTTGAAGTCGATCGCGTTTACCATCGCCGCGACGCGATCTGGCCGTTCACTGTGGTGGGGCGGCCTCCGCAGGAAGACACGTCGTTCGGCGCGATCATTCACGAAATCACCGGACCGATCATTCCGACGGTCATCGCCGGGGTGAGGGCGATCCACGCGGTCGATGCGTCGGGAGTTCACCCGCTGCTGCTCGCCATTGGAAGCGAGCGGTATGTCCCCTACGCGGCAACGCGTACGCCGCAGGAGTTGCTGACGACGGCGAACGCGATCCTGGGGCAGGGACAGCTCTCGCTGGCGAAGTACCTGTTCATCGTGGCCGGTGAGGACAACCCCGATCTCGACATCCACAACATCGCCGCCTTCTTCCGTCATGTTTTGGAGCGAGTCGACTGGCGCAACGATCTCCATTTCCAAACGCGGACGACGATCGACACGCTCGACTACTCGGGCAGCGGCTTCAACCAGGGCTCGAAGGTCGTGATCGCCGCCGCCGGACCAAAGCGACGCGAACTCGGAACGGAACTGCCGCGAGATTTTTCGTTACCCGACGGCTTCCGTAACCCAAAGGTCGCACTGCCAGGCGTGCTGGTGGTGGAAGGCCCAACGTGCAGGAGTCAGGAGTCAGGGGTCAGGAGTCAGGGGTCGGGAGTCACCGCATTGTCCGAGCACTTGTCTCTCATCCCTCATCCTTCATCCCTCATCCCGTTCCCTCTTCTCGTCGTCGTCGATGACGCTGAGTTCGCCGCGCGGACGCTCAACAACTGGCTGTGGGTGACGTTTACGAGATCAAACCCCGCCGCCGACATCGACGGCGTCGGAGCCTTCACCGATCAGAAGCACTGGGGCTGTACGGGACCGCTCGTGATCGACGCCCGCATCAAACCGCATCACGCTCCGCCGCTGATCGAAGACCCCGCCGTGACCCGTCGAGTCGATCAACTCGCCGCGCCCGGTGGGCCTTTGCACGGGATCATCTGATTCGTAAGTTGTGTCCTCAGGATCGGCGCATCAATTTACTATCGGGATCGATGGCAGTGCCGCTCGCCATCAGCGACAGCCAAACAAAGATTGGCAGAACAATCGGGGCAGAATGATGAGGAAACGGGATTCGTTTTGTTTGCCATCATTCTTCCCCCATTGTTCTGCCAGTCCGTTCAAGGTGAAACATGACTGACAAGAACGAATCAACACTGTCGGGTCGAGTGGCCGTCGTCACCGGAGGCGAAAGCGGCATCGGCCGGGCCACGGCGCGGCGGCTCGCCAGTCTCGGTGTCCGTGTGTTCGTAGGCGACGTGACGCTGCGAGACGAGAACCGGGACGAGTTTTCTCGGCTCGGAATCGACTCGCGCCGCTGTGACGTGCGGTTGCTCGATGACTTGCGAACGCTGATTGACTCGGCGGCGGAGCGAGCGGGACGGCTCGACATTCTCGTCAACAATGCCGGGATCGGGATGACGAAGCAGATCGACGAGGTCTCCGAAGCGGATTGGGATGCGTGTCTGGACATCAACCTCAAGGCGGCCTTCTTCGGCTGCAAGTTCGCGATTCCACATCTGCGTCGCGTGGGCGGCGGCTCGATCATCAACACGGCGAGTAACGCGGGGCTGTTGCCGCGCGTTCACGATCCGGTGTATTCGATCAGCAAACTGGCGCTGGTGGGCCTGACGAAGAGTCTCGCGCTGTGTCACTCGCGGGATTGCATCCGCATCAACGCCGTCTGCCCCGGCCCCGTCGAGGAGACCGGGATGATGAACGCCGACCTGGCGAAGGCCACCGATGTCGAGGCCACCAAGCGGCAGTTCATCGGCGCGAGTCCTCTCGCCCGCGCCTGGGGTCGCATGATCTCGCCCGATGAGGTGGCTCAGGCGATCGTCTACTTCGCGAGCGATGCCGCCGCGATGGTGACCGGAACCTGCCTCGCCATCGACGGAGGCAAATCGCTCGGCGTACCACCCCGCGTGGCCGAGACCCCGCTCCCGCAGTGCTGACAACGACAATTCGCACACCCGCGCACGTTTCGTCTTCCGGTCCCCTCGCCAGTGGCGCCCGAGCGGACAACTCTAACCCGAAGGAGTAAGCGAGGGCATCGGGAATTTCCGCGTGGAATCGTCCCTCGCTCACACTTCGGGTTTTTGAAACCGCTTCTACGGCGACCATTTCGTTTTGAGGGATGCCGGCCCACTCATCAAGAAACATGTTGGATTCCACAACGTGGACGGAATCTGGGTCCGACTCCCTCGAATCTGAAACCCGGCCTCGGCGATACTGGGAACTGTGTTTGCCGTCCCAACCTGAACCTGATGACCCGTGAAAGGACTTTTCCATGCCGAAAATTCTGGTGCTTTACTATTCGATGTACGGTCATGTGGAGACGATGGCTCAGGCGGTGGCCGAGGGGGCTCGGGCCGTGGAGGGAGTTGAAGTGACGATCAAACGGGTGCCCGAACTGCTGAGCGATGACAAGCTCAAACAAGTGGGTGGCAAAGCCAATCAGGCCGCCCCGGTCGCCGACCCGAAAGAACTGCCGGACTATGACGCGATCATCTTCGGCACGCCGACCCGGTTTGGAAACATGGCGGCTCAAATGCGAAACTTCTGGGATCAGACCGGCGGCTTGTGGGTGAAGGGGAGTCTGGTCGGCAGGGTGGCCAGCGTCTTCACCAGCACGGGGACCGGCGGCGGCAACGAGAGCACGATCATCAGCTTCCTGCCAACGCTCGTTCATCACGGGATGATCTTCGTCGGCTTGCCGTATACCTGCCCGGAACTGACGGACATCAGCGAAGTGAAGGGGGGCTCGCCGTGGGGTGCGGCGACCATCGCCGCGGCCGATGGCTCGCGACAACCGAGTGAGAAGGAACTCGCCCAGGCTCGTTTCCAGGGACGGCACGTCGCGCAGATCACGGCGAAACTCAAGGGCTGACGAGTTGTTTCAACGGAAGATGAACGAACCTCTTTATCGAACAGAACTGAGACGAATGAAATCACGATTCACATCATTCGCCGTCTTGCTGACGACGACCTTGCTTTTCACGAACCGGTTGCAAGCGGCAGACGATCCGCTTCCCTCTTGGAACGATGGCGCGACGAAGCGAGCCATCATGGACTTCGTCTCCCGCGTGACGAAGGACGGTGGCCCGGACTTCGTACCCGTCACCGAACGGATCGCCACCTTCGACAACGATGGCACGCTGTGGTGCGAGCAACCGATGTATGCCCAGCTCGCGTTTGCACTTGATCGCGTGAAGTCGCTCGTTTCCAAGCACCCGGATTGGAAAACGGTCGAGCCGTTTCGTTCCGTGCTGACGGGCGATCTGAAGGGACTTGCGGCATCGGGTGAAAAGGGACTGATCGAACTGGTGATGGCCACTCACGCGGGAATGACCACTGACGAGTTCGACGTGATCGTCAAGGAGTGGCTCGTCACGGCGAAGCATCCGAAATTCAACAAGCCCTACACGGAATGCGTCTATCAACCGATGCTGGAACTGCTCGCATACCTGCGAGCCAACGGGTTCAAGACCTACATCGTGTCGGGCGGTGGGATCGAGTTCATGCGGCCGTGGGCCGAGCGGGTCTATGGCATTCCTCCGGAGCAGATCATCGGCAGCAGCATCAAGACCAAATTTGAACTGCGCGACGGCTGGCCGGTCCTCGTGCGCCTGCCCGAACTCGAATTCCTCGACGACAAAGAAGGGAAGGCAATTGCCATTCAAAAGTTCATCGGTCGCCGACCGATCGCCGCGTTCGGTAACTCGGACGGCGACTTGCAGATGCTCCAGTGGACCATGTCGGGCAGGGGACCACGCTTCGGTCTGATCGTCCACCACACGGACGCCACGCGCGAGTATGCCTACGACCGCCAGTCTCACTTCGGCAAACTCGACAAGGCTCTCGACGAAGCACAGCAGAAGGGTTGGACCGTCGTGGACATGCAGCAGGACTGGAAGCGAGTCTTCCCGTTCAACCCGTAGCCTGAAAAATTCATGCGAACCACGGAAAACACGGAATCTCACGGAAGGAAGCGGAGAAACGTCAACGTGTCACGATGCCGCTCGCCCTCGTCATGTCTTCTTTTCCGTGACGTTCCGTGTTTTCCGTGGTGAATCTCTTGGTTGGCAGCCGACGCAACAGGACCGCCGTTTCTTCGCGGCTCAATACAAGTTGTTCTTGTAGGCCCCGTCGAGCAGCGTCTGCATCTTGGCGGCGTCATATTCCGGCAGTTGCACTTGGTCGCTGAGCATCTCGCCGGCACAGGGGAGGCTCTGCAACGTCGGCCTGTCGTGCGATTCCCACAGTTTGGATCGCAACAGGGCCTTCGCACATTGCAGGTAGCACTCCTCGACCTCGACAGCCACCGCGAGCTGCGGCCGTTTGCCCTGCGCGCTGAGCGGCGTCAGCCACGCTTCGTCGCGAATGATCGCCGCGCGGCCGTTGACGCGCAGCGTCTCGCCGAAGCCGGGAACCAGGAACAGCAATCCGATGCGGCCGGTCTCCAGAATGTTGCGGAAGCTGTCCACCCGCCGATTCCCCGGCCGATCCGGTATCAGCAGCGTCAGGTCATCGACCACCTGCACGAACCCCGCTGCATCGCCACGGGGCGAGGCATCGCAGCGTCCATCGGCCGCATGCGTGCTGATCACCACAAACGGCGCATGAGCGATGAATCGCCGCATGTGCTCGTCGAGAGTCTTCAACTCTTTCTTGATCGCAATGGCCGACGGCGTGCCGACAATCGAGGCGAGTTCCTCGCTCGACGTGACCCGCTCAGAAAAACGATCAAGCGACATGAGTCTTCTCCGTTGAATGTTCACCTTGTGGGCTGTAGCTGAGTTCGCAAGAACTCAGTTCGTGATAGTGAGTTGGGCTGCGTTCTTGAGAACTCAGCCACGTACAGGTCGCGACTATTCCGCGAAGGAGCATGAATAATCTTGGCAAAGCGGACTCGGGATCGATCAATGAGCGGAAAGCCTTCAAGTCGAGTTTTCCCGCGTCACGATACTGACGGATAGGCAATGCCGTGTCACGGAAGACACCGCATTTCGGGAGGGGCCTGGCAAGGAGGGGGGAAGAATGGGATCACGAGTCCTCGTGGTGGGACTGTGTCTCGCCGTCGTTTGCGGGCGTGACATGTCCGAGGTACAGGGGTGTCCGTACTGTAAGGCGGATGCCGCCGGTCTGGCCGCGACCGCGCCTCCACCGGCAGATGATGCCGGTTCGTTTCCCGTGATGTACTCGGGAGGTCTCGATTTCGCCTCGGCTTATTACTTTCGCGGCTATCTGCAGGCCGATCACGGTCCCATCGTTCAACCGTATCTGAACATCTTCACGGCACACACGGTGAACGAAGACCTCATCGTGCGTCCCTACATTTCGATGTTCAACAGCACTCACTTCGGTTCCGGCAACCGCATGGCAGACATGTCCGACGTGATGGTGGGCGCGGTCGCGAACTGGAACGGGTTCCTCATCGACTCGCGCTACGCGTTCTACACCACGAGTCCGCTGATGCGAACTCCGGTGCATGAGCTGGGGGCAAAGGTCAGTTTTGATGTCCTCTCGTCATTGGAGGATTCCGAGTGGAACGATTCCGAATTGCTCCAGCACTTCACCCTGCGACCGTTTGTCGGGGTGTACGGCGACTGGATCGAAGAGGCGGGGACCGTCCAGACCTTCGTCAACGTGGGCCTTGAACCCTCGTGGCGGTTCGAAGTTGCAGGCACCAAGATCGGAGTGGGCCTTCCCATTGACTGGGGCCTCGGCGGCAACGGCTACTACTTCCACAACGATGGCAGCAATGCGACGCTCGGCTACTTCTCCACCGCACTGACCGCGAGCGTTGCCCTTCCCGTCCCGGACGGCTACGGCCAATGGTTCCTGAACACATCGGTCCAGTACCTGCACCTCGCCGCCGACAGCGTTCAAACCGTGGGCAACGGCGACAACGACGTCTGCATCGGCAAGATCGGAATGTCGTTCGTCTATTGATCGCTGAGACACGCCATCGAGCCAGGCACGCCCGGAACCACCGATGGGCGAGGCTACGAAAGAGCATCATCGACCGTATCGAATACCACGCATGGAGATCGGCACCCAACCGGGTCATTTGCGTTTGCGGCGGGAACACAGTGCATAGTTTACGTGTGTCGGATTCGGTATTGGGCTGCACAACGTATCATGGCGAGGGAATTCTCAAAACCAAATGATGGCATGCAAACTCCGTCAATGAACTTCTCGCGGTTTGGGCCTTGCGGATGTGAATGGAGACACGATGCGGGCGATCCGAGAAATGTGTGTGCGGATTCAGCGCGACCGTGAGCCGCCGTTCGATCTGGTCGAACATAACGTCTGAGTCACCCTCAAGCAGGTAGCCCACCATCGCTCCCTCTTTTGAAAACGTCGCGTACCGGCCGGTGAGGAAGTTATCGTTGACTTCGGTGAGGTACGCGCCAACGTCTCGCTCATGCTTGAGCACTTTCCCTTCCAACGGCCAAACAGACTTGGGGAAGTCGTAAAGCACAAACCCATAATCGGGAGTTGGTGATTTCCCCTTGCCGCGTTTCCGCTTGGTGGTCTCGGGTGGCTGATGGCAAAACCAAAAGGGAGCGGCACCGAGGCACTGGTTGATGCGGCCCGCGAGCAAGAAGTTCAGCGATTCTTCCTTGGCCTCGTGATTCTTCGAGAAGGGAACCTTGTTTAGGTCGTCTTGGAGCAAGCGGTCGAAGCCACTCCACACATAGCCCAGCAGCACCCGAGATTGGTCCGCACACCAACGTATTGCGACATCTTGGAACAAGGGCGTGCTCGGCCAACGGCGTTCAAGATACGTTTGGCGGCTCATTTCTTCCGCTCCGTCTTGCGAGCGAATACTGGTTTGTTCCAGAGTTGAAGATCGGCCACAACTTCGTCCGCGTCTCGTAGGGCCGCCGAACGCGTCCAGTAGCGAATGCGATCGGGTTTAACGATGAAGATGGTCGGGATGGAGCGTCGTCCGTGACGGATCTCGTCGTAAACGCGTGCCACGCGCTGAAAGAAGACGCCACCCTTCTCGGTCGGATTGGCTTGCAAGAACTTCGCGTCCAGTTCGAGCAGTCGCTCAGTCAGATCCGACGAGTCGATTTCGTTGACCGCGACTTCTTCGTCTCGGTCCCAATCAAGATGAATCGCCACCAACCGCACCGGAGTTTGTGCGTCAGACGGGTCTTGATAGATGGTCGCGCAAACGGCCTTGTCGTCACCGAAACCTGCTTTCAACACGCGGATAAAGTTCTGGCAATACGCGGCCAAATGTGGCTCACGTCTCCCCGCATTCTTCAGTGTTGGCTTGCTAACCGTTCGCTGACGACCGGGCGATGAGTTGTCACCTTTGAAATCCGGAAGTGTGTAATCGACCAAGTCCTGCACGAGCGTCCAATCCGTATCCTTGAATTCAAACAATTCACGAACTCGCGAGTCGATGTCGGAATGCGTTCGGATTCCTCCCAACGGCGACGAATTACTCTCGGCAATCGGGACGCTACGCATTTCTCCCACGAGTGGTTCGGGACGATAAGACGCGAGACGGCCGCTGGTAAGTAGGAGAAAATAGACGGCCAGAACACTGTTGTAAGAGAGAGCCGCGGATTCAAGAACTGAGTGGTATTCGGGCTCAACATGGACGGAAATGTAGCTCTGTGAGCAAATCACTCCCTTGCTGCCTGGAGCACTCACAACAATAGCCGCTTTGAATCGAGCAGAATCTACAGTCCAGCCTTGCTTGATGATTAGTTGCGGCAATTGAAATGCTTGAAACGAAGTTGAGTCCTTCGAGTGCGTCATTGGATCTTCATTGAGAGGCAGAAGATTCGCCTTGAGGAAAAGGTGTTTGCCAGCCGGGAAATCCTCTGCCTCAAGCAGTGGGCATTCAAGGATCTCGTCCTGCTGTTTTCTGCGGTCTCCGCGAATTATGCCTTCGCGTGACTTGATGATGTGCTTTTTCTGGTACTTCGTCAGGTTGTTGGATTGCGAAAGCTGCCGGATCAGCGCCAAGTCGCGTCGCCCTCCCCACGCCAGCGCCGTCCAGACGTAGGGATCAGTCGCGGCTTCGCCGGGCCAGATGCGCGAAAGATCGTGCGGCTCGATGACGATGGAGAAGCTGCTTTCGCCAATTTTCTCTCCTTTCACCCGGTCGATCTTCTTCAACCGCAGAGGATCGGTGGTAGCGAGCTGGCTTTCGCCGATCTTCTCCCCTTGCACCCGGTCGACCTGTTTCGGCGAGATGTAGAGCAATGGCTCGCCATCGGGAGCGGTCGGCCGCAGCGTGACAATACAGGGTGGCGACGTTGCATTCTCGAAGAGATCGAAACGGAGCGTCGACAGATTGACGACCTCCTCCACCTTGAACTCGGAAAACAGCCGCTCCCGAAAGCGATTCGCGGTTGGGCTGCGATTGAAGAGTAAGGAACCCGCAGGCTGGATCATGCACACGCGACCGCGCGGCTTCGTCAACGTGGCGGCTTTGGGCAGAAACAAAGTCCCAATTGCCTTATCGACAATCCGCCATTCATGGTCTGGATGATCGGCCCACGCACGCGCCACTTCGGTTTCCGTATTCTCGCCCCACGGTGCGTTACCAACGACAAGGTCGTACGTACCCGCGTCTTTCTCGGTCTGAAAGCCTTCTTGCTCTTCCGAAAAGAAATCCGCGTGAATGAGAGAACGGCTGCGAAGCCGAGGAAACTTGGTGTTGTTCAAGTAGCTCTTCGGGTCGATTTCGTCGCACATCGTCAAATACAAACTGAACGACGCCACGCGCACTGCGTGCGGATCGAGATCGACTCCACGAAGATTGCGTTCCAGCAAGCCGCGCAGCAAAGAGGTCGGAGGCTTCTCGCCTGGGTTGGCGTTTTTCCAACGTTGAATGAGCCGCTGGTAAGACTTCACCAGAAATATGCCCGAGCCGCACGCCGGGTCAAGCACCTTGATTTTCCAGTCGGTCCCGTCCCACGGCAGAACCTCGTCGAGCATGAAATCGACAAGAAACCCCGGCGTGTAGTGGGCGCCGGCGCTGGTCACGAACTCTTCATAGATGCTGCTGATAAACTCCAACGGGATCACGTCGAAGCTATACAACGGCCACAGCGTCCGCTGTGTTCCGATAACTCGTCCGCTGACGAAGTCAGCTAATGTCTCAAGATGCTTTGGCTTGACTCGCTCGAGTTCATCCCGCCACTCCGCTTCGCGCTTTGAGTCGGTGTCCCCTTTACCCGGAAACAGGTCACCGTTGAACTTGTCGTTGAGCCAACGAAAGAACCGATACGCCTCGTCATAGTCCGCGAGGATCGAGCCCAAACTGCCATGCTCGCGAGTCAGAATGCCATCGTTGCGTAGCTTCAACAGTAAGGATGGATTGAGAGCTGCCCGTCCGTCTGCGTCCTTTCGGTCAAACAGAAACTGGGCAAACACGATCCGGGCCAAGAAGTCATGGATCGTGTCGTCGTCTAAGCCCTGTCGCTTCAGTCTTTGTCGAACGAATGTCAGTTGCTGAAGCAATACACGATCCGCACGACCGTCTCGACGGAATCGATCGGGGAATCGGCGATAAAAATCTCCCGTCGCAAGCCGCACCCAATGCAAAGCGTGCGCGGCCTGTTCCGAAGGGCTGAGATGATCTCTCAAATCCAGGCAAGCTTCTTCGATCTCTGCGGTAGCGGAAAAGAGTTGCTGCCGATCATCGGAAGGCGTCTCACAGCAAGTCCACGTCCTTACGATATTTGGCTCGATGGTGATCAAGAGCGGCGAGCGAGCAAACATCCAAGCGAGACGGTGTGCTTTGGCTCGAAGTTGCTCCGACATCGGTCGCGAGGATTCGCACACGACGGCGATCGGTGGGTCGGTATCGGGCGAGTTTGGTTTTCGAGACAGGAGCCCAATCCGAACCGAATCGTGCTCGCCAATTTCCCGTTGCAACGTCGTCGCAATCTTGTCTCGTGCCAGTCGAACCAACATTCCCGGACCGGCCCCCGCCGGATCAAAGATGTCCTTTTTCCCGGGCCAAGCCATACGCTGTTGAAGTAATTCAAGCGACATTTGTTCCGTCACGGCTGAAAAGGAGCCTTGCCATTGGCGGGGGATAATACCAACCACTACGAAGTTCGGGTATTCGTTGTCCGACCATCGGTCACCTCAAAATCATGACCGGGCAAGGTGACCTAACATGCTTCAAGGCCGGCCGGCATTACTTGATTCGTCAAACGTGTTGAATGCGCCACTGTTTTGGCAGACTTCGGCCAAACAGTGCTCTTCGATCGGCATGCCGCGTTTGTACTGCACAGCTTTGTCGAAAACTCCAACGCCGTGGTGCTACTCATGAAGCATCTGTGCTGTATGGTTCAGACGCAGCGTTGAACGTCCGGGTGACGATGGCACATGAGGTTGATTGCCAGTGGGTCAGTCTGAACTGTAGCCTCTTGTCGCGATTCGGCTCGGACGTCCAATGCATTCCCCAAACCGAAACTTGTTGCGGAGCCTCTTCATGAATCGTAATCCCTCAGCAAATTGGAAGAGATCGCCAGCGAGATGGCTTGGCGCTGTGATCGGCGTGCCGCTGTTGGTCATGCTGATGACGGCGGCGAGCCATTCGGCGGAGGCCGCAGATGCGAAGGCGACTGCGTTGGAGCCGTGGCTCAAGCCGCAGGAATGGCGGCGGGACAGTGAGACGCCGGCTTTGTCGTTGGGGGAGAGGGGACGGTTCGACGATCAGCATATTTTTGCTCCGCACGTCATTCAGATGGACGGCGAGTTTTGGATGTACTACTCCGGCTCGCAGCGGTGCGTGGACGCGGGGACGTACAAGGGAGTGGCCAAGGATCCGAAGCAGCCGGAGAAGTCGGATCAGAGACTGTTCAAGCTCGGACTGGCTCGCAGCAAGGACGGTGTTCACTTTGAGCGACATTCGCAGGAGCCGGTCTTCAGTTTCGGGGACGACATTCATTCCGTCGTGACTGCGGCGATCCTCAAGAATCCCGATGGCTCGGTCTGCCGCGAGAACGGGAAGCTCCGCATGTATTTCGCCGCCGTCGATTTTCCGAAGGGGACGTACAAGCACTACCTCTACGAGACCACCAGCGCGGACGGCCTGCAATGGGCCAAACCGACGCTCGTCATGGAGAATGCGTATGCCCCATGCGTCATCAAGGATGGCGACAAGTACCGCATGTGGTACACCTGGATCGACAAGCATCCGTGGCATACGAACCACGCCGAAAGTTCCGATGGAACTCACTGGACGATCTCGGAGAAGCCGTGCATCGTCATGGATCAGAAATGGGAAGTGAAGGATCAGGTCTATCCGATGGTCATCCAAGCCGATGGCGTGTGGATCATGCTCTACGGCTGCTACTGGGCCGACGACAAACACACGGCCCTCGGCTTCGCGGTGAGCAAGGACGGGCTGACGTGGACCAAGCACCCGGACAACCCGGTCTTCCGCCCCGAACCGAAGCATGACTGGGAATCCAACTTCACAACCAGCCACACGCTGCTGCGTCTTTCCGACGGCAACTTCCGACTTTGGTACGCCGGACGCAGACAACCGCCGTGGAGTAATCTGTATTTCGCGATCGGCACGGCGAGTTGGAGCGGGCCGGAGAAATGATTCGTTGGCCGGACGAAGGGGTGCTCGTTTGCATGCCGATCGGGACAGCGCGGCATCAGACTGGTCCCCTATAGACACGGCTCCGTCCCGTTTGAATTTGCACAGAATGTAGGGTGGGACCAGCGGTGCTTCGCCGCGCCGGCCCACCATCAGTTCTCGATGCTTCCTCATGGTGGGCCGGCGCTCGAAGCGAGCTTGTCCCACCCTACATTGAAATTGGAAAGGGCAGTGCCCACATAGGTGTCACTGCTTGACTTGATTTCAGGGTCGTCGCAAGATGCGCCGATCATTGCCGGTTGAACTCATTTCCTCACGGGGCTGTTGCAGGGCCAAGTCATCATGCTGCGTCGCGAAGACATGCTGAGGATGCGTCGCCGTGTGGCCCTGCAAGTGGGCGGCCTCTCGGCGCTCGGCGTGACGCTGCCTGACCTGCTGAGATCTCGACAGGCTGCGGGTGCGGTCTCCACTCCGAGTGCCAAAGCGTGCATCCTGCTGTACATGACCGGCGGTCCGGCACAGCAGGAAACATTCGACATGAAGCCGGACGCGGCGGAAGCGCCGCGCGGTGAATTCCGGCCGATTCCCACCAGCGTTCCGGGAACCCAGATTTGCGAGTTGCTGCCGCTGTTGGCTCGGCAGGCTCACCGGTACGCGGTCATCCGTTCGATGCATCATGACCAAACGTTTCACGGGGGAGGCTCCCACTACAACCTCACCGGATTCCCGCTTCCACCTCGCGACCCGACGCCCGAGTTCTACCTCGACCGACTCGACTCGCCGAGCATCGGTGCGGTGATTCAGCAACTTCGAGGCACCCCGAACGGCTTGCCGGCAGCGATTCAATTGCCGTGGTGGGTCGGACACGGATTCGTCGAGCGATTCGCGGGACAACATGCGGGCTTCCTGGGGCCGAAGTACGATCCGCTGAGAGTGCTCTACGAGGACAAGAAAGTTCTGCCGGGCACACTGCCCGCTGACTTCCGTCTGCCGGAAGGAGTTCTTGCCGACCGGCTGGCCCAACGTTTTCAGCTACTGAGCACGATCGGCAGGGAACACGCGACCGACAGTCATGGTGAGCAGCAATTTGCGAGGCATCAGGCGCAGGCCGTTGAGATTCTCAACTCGTCGGGAGCGTGGCGGGCGTTTTCGATCGAGGACGAGAAACCCGAAACAATCGCGCGCTACGGCGAGACCAAGTTTGGCCGCAGTTGCCTGGTCGCGCGCCGGCTGGTTGAGGCGGGTGTGAGCCTGGTCACCGTCGCGTGGCCGGGGCATGAGAATCACTTCGACACGCATGCCGACCATTTCCGAACCATGCGTGAAGAACTCCTGCCGCCGATGGACCGGGGATTTGCCGCGTTGCTCGAAGATCTCGGCGAACGCGGCCTGCTGGAGGAAACGCTGGTCGCGTGGACGGGCGAGTTTGGCCGTACGCCGTCGATCAACGGAAACAAACAGCCGGGGCGGGACCATTGGCCGTTCGTTTACAGCGCCGTGCTGGCAGGCGGCGGAGTCCGCAGTGGACAGGTCTACGGCAGCAGCGACGCGATTGCAGGCCATCCCAAGGACAATCCGGTGCATGCCAGCGACTTCGTGGCGACGATCTATCATGCCCTCGGATACGACGCGAGCACAAAAGTCGTCGATCAACTCGGCAGGCCCCACTTTGCGGTCAAGGGCCAACCGGTACTCGCGATGTTTTGACGCCACACACTCGCCCGGCACGTCAGCGAGGGACTCTCACGACAGGCTCGCTCATCGCTGCACATTTCTGATCAAGTGAAAAAAGCATGACTGATCGTTCGAGTTCTCCGACGCAGCAAGTCTCCGATTGGCTTTCGCGATTTGGTGCCGCGCTGGATCGGAAGGATTGGTCTGCTGCGATGGACCTGTTTGGCAATGAGTGCTACTGGCGCGATTTGATCTCCTTCACCTGGAACATCAAGACGCTGGAGGGGAAAGACGAAATCCAGGCGATGTTGACCGCGACGATTTCTGACGTGCAACCCGGTCACTGGCAGATCGCGGGAGAGGCCACCGACGAGAACGGCGTGACAGCCGGTTGGTTTACGTTTGAGACCGCTGTCGCGCGAGGGAAAGGTTACCTGCGTTTGAAGGACGGCAAGTGCTGGACGCTGCTGACCACGATGACGGAACTCAAGGGTTTCGAAGAGGAGCGCGGGGCGACTCGCAGTTTCGGAACGCAGCACGGCGTCTTCCAGAATCGGAAGACCTGGCTGGAACGAAAGACTCAGGAAGAAGCGGAATTGGGTGATGCCACTCAACCCTACTGCGTCATTATCGGCGGCGGACAAGGGGGCATCGGCCTGGCGGCCAGACTGAAACGTCTGGACGTGCCGACGATCATCATTGAAAAGAATCAGCGCCCCGGCGATTCGTGGCGGCAGCGTTACAAGTCGCTCTGCCTGCACGACCCTGTGTGGTACGACCACCTGCCTTACTTACCATTTCCCGATCACTGGCCGGTGTTCTCGCCGAAGGACAAGATCGGCGATTGGTTGGAGATGTACGCCAAAGTCATGGAGTTGAACTATTGGCATTCCACGGAATGTCGCGGCGCTCAATATCACGCAGACACACAAGACTGGACGGTGACCGTCGACCGTGAAGGGGAGACGGTGGTGCTGCGACCCAGGCAACTGGTCCTGGCGACGGGGATGTCCGGCATGCCGAATGTCCCGCAGATCTCCGGAGCCGAGACGTTCCAAGGAACGCAACAGCATTCCAGTCAGTTCCGCGGCACCGACAACTACCGTGGCAAAAAGTGCGTCGTCCTCGGCTCGAACAATTCCGCTCACGACATCTGCGCCGCTTTGTGGGAACAGGACGCGAACGTCACGATGATCCAACGCTCCTCGACGCATGTCGCCAGGTCCGACTCGCTGATGGAACTGGCATTGGGCAGTCTGTATTCGGAGTCCGCCGTCCAGGCGGGCATCACCACCGACACTGCCGACTTGCTGTTCGCGTCCATTCCGTATCGGATCATGCCCGACTTCCATCGACCCATCTATCAGGAGATCGCCAAACGAGACGCCGACCTGTATCAGCGTCTTGAACGAGCGGGATTTCTGTTGGATTTCGGAGACGATGGTTCGGGGCTGTTCATGAAATATCTGCGCCGAGGATCCGGCTATTACATTGATGTGGGAGCTTCCGATCTGATTGCCGACGGCCAGATCAAGCTGCACAGCGGCGTCAACGTCGAGCGAATCCAAGCAGATTCCGTTGTCCTGACGGACGGCACCGTCTTGCCGACGGACCTCATCGTCTATGCCACGGGCTACGGATCGATGAACGGTTGGGCGGCCCGGCTCATCTCGCAGGAAGTTGCCGACCGAGTGGGGAAGTGCTGGGGTTTAGGCTCCGCCACCACGAAAGACCCCGGTCCCTGGGAAGGTGAATTGCGCAACATGTGGAAGCCGACACAGCAACCAGCGCTGTGGTTTCATGGCGGCAACTTGCACCAGTCGCGTCATTACTCTCTGTATTTGGCCTTGCAGATCAAGGCGCGACAGGAAGAACTGTCCACTCCCGTCTACGGTCTCAGCGAAGTCCACCACCGTGCCTAGGATGGTTTAGATCATCTCCCTCTCCGTGGAAACTTACGACCGATGATCCTGCCTTGGATTGACCAACACCGAGAGGAACTGCTGCAGTTTGCCGCCGACTTGGTCGCGACTCCCAGTCCGAACCTGCCCGGCGACGAACGCGCCGTCGTGGCGGTCATCCTGGCTGAGATGAATCGGCTGGGTCTTTCGGGAGCCGAGATCGCTGCGAAGGAACCGCACCGGCCGAATGTGATCTACAAGTTGCGTGGCGGGCGACCGGGTCCGGTCCTGATGTTGTGCGGGCACAGCGACACGAAGCCCGTGGGCGACGCGAGCCAGTGGCAGACGGACCCGTTCCAGCCGGTGTTCAATGACGGCAAACTATATGGTCTCGGCTCAACCGACATGAAGAGCGCGGTTGCGGCGATGATCTATGCGACCGCGGCGCTCCACCAATGTGAGACCGATTTGGCCGGAGATGTGCTGTTGGTGATCAACGCGGACGAAGAGCGATCGATGAAGTTCGGCTCCGAGTTTCTGTCGACGGACTATGGCATCCAGGCGGACGTGGCTCTGCTGGGTGAGCCGTCGGGAATCGATGGACCGGAGTTCGAGTTCCTGCACCTTTTGTCTCGGGGCATTTCGTGCTTCAAGATTCGCGTGTTCGGGACGCAGATGCACAGCAGCCTCACGGACCGCCTGCCGTCGGTCAACGCGAATGTCAAACTCGCCGAGGTGCTCACGCGGATGCATCGTGAGCTTCAATTGACCTTCAACCCACATCCGCTCTGTGCGGCCCCGACCATCAACCTCGCCGTCAAGATCGAGGGTGGTGTCGGTTACGGAGTCTGCCCAGGTGTCGCCGAGTTCCAGGCGGACATCCGCACCTTGCCGGGAATGACCCGCCACCAACTCCAGGCGGATGTGGAGCGGTGTCTCGACTCCATTCGTCGAGACGACCCCGAACTGCGGGTTGAACTGGAATTCGAACAGCCGCCGCTGGATTGGATTCCGCCGACCGAAGTGCCTGCCGAGCATCCCCTGGTGGCGGCGTTGCTCACCGCCTCCGAACAAGTCCTCGGTTGGCGACCCAAGTTGACCGCCTTCCCCGGCGGCACCGATGCTGCGAAGTTCCAAGTCCTTGCCGGCATCCCGACGATCCCCAGCTTCGGCCCCGGCTGGCTAAGGCTCGCGCACGGACCCAACGAGTGCGTTGGCATCGAGGCGATCGTGCAAGCGGCAAAGATGTACGCACTGGCAGCACAGACCTACTTGAGTTAGCCGCGTGGGGCCGGATGAAACCGACCCTACTTTGCTACTTGGCTGCCGCATGGTTGCCCCGACATCGCGTTGGACAAGACACACGAGGTTGATTGCCAGTGGGACCGTCTGAACTGTAGCCTCTTGTCGCGATGCGATCCGGACGCGGTTCTATCTCTCCACAATCATCATGCCGGTTCCCTCTTGAAAGGACTTGTTTCATGCTCACCTCTCTTCCTCGTCGTGACTTCCTCAAATCGACTCTGGCCGCGTCGGCTGCGGTGGCTTTGCCGATGCAACTCGCTCTGGCCGATGAGGCGAAGAAGCCGAAGCTAAAGATCGCCGTCAAGTACGGGATGATCAAGCACGACGGTTCGGTTGAGGACAAGTTCAACCTCATCAAGAAGCTTGGCCTGCAAGGGGTCGAGGTAGACAGCCCCAGCGGGTTGAACAAGGCCGAGGCCAAGGCGGCTGCCGAGAAGACCGGGATCGTGATTCACGGCGTCATCGACAGCGTTCACTGGCGCGACACGTTGTCGAGTTCCGACGCCGACGTCCGGGCCAAAGGGCTGGCCGCTCTGAACGGGGCCATCGAGGACGCCGCGTTCTTCGGCTGCGACACCGTGCTGCTCGTCCCCGGCGTCGTGAAGGACGACGTCACCTTCGAGCAGTGCTACGAACGCTCGCAAGCCGAAATCAAAAAGGCTCTGCCGCTGGCCGAGAAGCACAAAGTCAAAATCTGCATCGAGACGGTCTGGAATAATTTTATCACCAAACCAGAGCATTTGATTTCGTTCGTGGACGATTTGAAAAGCCCGTGGGCCGGCGCGTACTTTGATTGCAGCAACATGCTCAAGTACGGCGTGTCGTCCGCCGAGTGGATTCGGAAGCTCGGCAAGCGGCTGGTGAAGTTCGACTTCAAGGGTTACAGCCACAAAAACAGTTGGTGCAAAATCGGCGACGGGGACGAAGACTGGCCCGAGGTTCTGAAAGCCCTCGGCGAAATCGGCTACGACGGCTGGGCCACCAGCGAAGTCGGCGGCGGCGGCGAGAAAGAGTTGGCCGACATCACGGAGCGGATGAAGAAGGTGCTGGGACTGGCATGATCGGGAGCAGGTGACGCCGTGCAGCACCGGTTGAGCCGTCGGGACCGCTTCCCTGCGACAGTGTGGCGGGGGCGCTCCGGCTTTGCGGAAGCCCTCGTCTGTTTCCCTCGATGTTCGCCCGGCAGGATTGATTGATTCGATGAACACCAGGTTGCTGCTGATCGTGACAGCCGTTGTTGAACTGGCAACGGGTGCTGCGTTGTTGATCGCCCCATCATTGACGGCCGGGTTCATGCTTGGTGCGGGACTCGATTCGTCCGTAGCGGTCATGGTGGGGCGAGTCGCCGGGGCCGCACTGGTCTCGATCGGCCTGAGTTGTTGGCTGGAGAGGGACTGCTCCCGCAACGGTTCACGAGCAGGGCTGGTCACCGGACTATTGGCCTACAACATTTCGATTCCGGCACTCCTCACGTATGCGGCCGTCGTCGAGAACATCTCCGGAGTCGCGTTCTGGCCGGGGATCGGCCTGCACTCGGCCCTCGCGATCTGGTGTGTCCTTCGATCCAGCGATCCGAAAGACCAAACATCCAGTCCGACATCAGACAAGCGATAAGACACCCACGCGAAAAATTAACCTGTCGTTCCTACGTTACTCAGGTGCCCGGAGCAGGATTTGGCTTCATGGCCGAATGAAATGCCAATGCCCCCCCCTTTTTCTCTCGACGCTCTGGGCGATGCCTTCTCGGTCGAAGGACTGAAAGCGGTATCGCAGGAAGTTGTTTTCGTCAGCCTCGTGGCGTAACGTGACGCCACACGTCCGATCCCCCAGACACATCCCCACATCTCGCAGGGAAACACAATCATGAAGCAACATTTCAAACTCCTGCTCTCCATGTTGGCGTTGGCAGGCGTCCTCGCGGCGGTCGTTGCAGATGTCCAGGCGCAGTCCGCTCCCGACAAGCTCGACCGCACGGTCCTGCCGATTCCGGAGCCGAAACTTCCGCCGATCACCGAACTCGATGTCCGCAATGCCAAGGCTCCGCCACGGTTCGAGGTTAAGGCACCGGCCAGCGCGCCGAACGTGCTCATCGTGTTGATCGATGACATGGGGTTTGGGCAGTCCAGCGCCTTCGGTGGGCCGATCCACATGCCGACGCTGGAGCGATTGGCCAAGGGTGGGCTGAAGTACAACAAGTTCCACACGACCGCGCTCTGTTCGCCGACGCGGGCGGCGCTGCTCAGCGGTCGCAACCATCATGTGGGCAACATGGGCTCGATCACCGAGACCGCGACCGCATTTCCCGGCCAAACCGGAAAGCGCCCGAACAGTGTGGAGCCGTTGGCCGAGATGTTGCGGCTCAACGGATACAGCACGGCCGCGTTCGGCAAGTCGCACGAAACCGCTGCTTGGGAGGTCAGCCCGTCTGGTCCGACCGATCGCTGGCCGACTCGTTCCGGCTTCGACAAGTTCTATGGCTTCATTGGCGGCGAAGCGAACCAATGGTCGCCGGCGCTGTACGAAGACATGACCAGGATCGAGCCGCCCAAAGATCCGAACTACCACTTGATGACTGACCTGGCCAACCAGGCGATCAAATGGACCAGTGCGCAGAAATCGCTCACTCCGGACAAGCCGTTCTTCACCTACTTTGCTCCGGGTGCCACGCACGCGCCGCACCATGTGCCGAAAGAATGGATTGCCAAATACAAGGGCAAGTTCGATCAGGGTTGGGACAAGCTGCGCCAAGAGACACTGGCGCGGCAGAAGCAACTCGGAGTCGTGCCACAGGACGCGAAGCTCGCCACCAAACCGGAAGCGATCAAGGATTGGGATACGCTGAGTGCCGATGAGAAGCGGTTGTTTGCCCGCCAGATGGAAGTCTTCGCCGGGTTCGGTGAATACGCCGATTTTGAAGTCGGTCGGCTCGTGCAGGCGATTGAAGAGTTGGGCCAGTTGGACAACACGCTCGTCTTTTACATGGTGGGGGACAACGGGGCGAGTGCCGAAGGGACCATGAATGGCTTGCTCAACGAGATGACCTACTTCAACGGTGTGCCCGAATCCATTCCGGAAATCCTCAATCACATCGACGACTTGGGCGGCCCAAATTCCTACGGCCACTACGCGGCCGGTTGGGCCGTGGCGGGGGATACGCCATTCGCCTGGACGAAGCAGATTGCCGGCAGTTACGGCGGCACCCGCAACGGCATGGCCATCCACTGGCCCAAGGGGATCAAGGCCAAAGGCGAAGTGCGGTCGCAGTGGCATCACGTCATCGACATCGCGCCGACGATCCTCGAAGCGGCCGGTCTGCCCGAGCCCAAGTCCGTAAACGGGACGCCGCAGACGCCCATCCAGGGTGTGAGCATGGTCTACACGTTTGCCGACGCGAAAGCGAAGGATCGTCATCAGACTCAGTACTTTGAAATCTTTGGCAACCGGGGCATCTACCACGATGGCTGGCTGGCTCACACCGTTCACCGCGCGGCGTGGGAGTATCAGCCACGCAGGCCACTGCTCGAAGACAAATGGGAGCTGTATCACGTTGAGGAAGACTTCAGTTCGGCCAACGACCTGGCCGCGAAGAACCCCGAGAAACTCAAGCAACTCCAAGAGCTGTTCCTGAAGGAAGCGGTCAAGAATCAAGTGTTGCCCATTGATGACCGGAGCATCGAGCGGGCGAATGCCGCCCTCGCCGGGCGTCCTGATTTGATGGCCGGTCGAACTTCGTTGACGGTTTACGAGGGGATGACCGGAATGTCGGAGAACGTCTTCATCAACACCAAGAACCGGTCACACACCATCACTGCCGAAGTGCAGGTTCCCGAGGGTGGAGCCAATGGTGTCCTCCTGGCCCAGGCAGGCCGCTTCGGTGGCTGGGCCCTGTATCTGAAAGACGGCAAGCCGACGTACACCTACAACTTCCTCGGTCTCAATGCCTACAAGGTCGCCGCTCCCAAGGCACTGTCCGCTGGCAAGGCAACCATCCGCTACGAGTTTGTCTATGACGGCGGTGGACCGGGCAAAGGTGGCAAGGGCACGCTCCTGATCAACGGCGAGAAAGTCGCCGAAGGACGAATCGACCACACACAGGCCGGAATCTTCTCGGCGGACGAAGGTGTGGACGTCGGCCTCGATGGTGAGACAAACGTGACCGACGATTACAAGGAGGGAGCCAACAAGTTCACCGGCAAGATCCAGAAGGTGACCGTCGAACTGAAGTGACCGATTGAAGTGACACCATGAAGAACAACCTGCTGACGTTGGGTGCGGGATTAGCCGCGTTTGTGATGGTGTTCGCGGTGACGAAGGCTTGGAACTCATCGCGCGAAGATCCGGCGAGGAGCGATTCAGCGAGAGTCGCTGCGCCGGGCGAGACCGCATCTGGTGGAACGCCCGGCATCATGCAGGCCGTGGCCTCGACGGATGGCATGGCGTGGATTGCCGGTGGCGAGTTCACAATGGGGACCGATTCGGAACTCGGCTGGCCGGATGAGAAGCCGGCGCATCGAGTGCGCGTCGATGACTTTTGGATCGACGAGACTGAAGTCACCAACAGGCAGTTCGCCGCGTTCGTCGAGGCGACGGCATACGTCACGACGGCCGAGAAGGTTCCCGACGTGGCGGAGATCATGAGGCAGTTGCCTCCGGGAACGCAGCCGCCTCAAGGCGCGCTCCAGGCCGGATCGCTCGTCTTCGTGCCGACGGATGGTCCCGTCGAATTGAAGGACGTGGCGCAGTGGTGGACCTGGACACCGGGAGCCGATTGGAAACATCCCGAGGGGCCGGACAGCAGCCTCGACGGGCGCGACGATCATCCGGTTGTTCAGGTCTCGTGGGACGATGCCCTCGCATTTGCGAAATGGTCGGGCAAACGATTGCCCACCGAAGCCGAGTGGGAGTTCGCCGCGCGCGGGGGACTCGATGGCCAGCCGTACTGCTGAGGCGACGAGAAACCAACCGACACGACGATTCATGCCAATCTCTGGCAGGGCGAGTTCCCGCACAAGAACACCTCCGCCGACGGTTTCGTCCGCACGGCTCCTGTGAAAACATTCGCGCCCAATGGTTATGGTCTGTTCGACACGGCGGGCAATGTCTGGGAGTGGTGCAGCGACTGGTACGACCGTGAAGTCTATTTGCGTCGCGCAAACGGCCAGGTCATCGTGAATCCGACCGGTTCACAGCGCAGCTTCGATCCCCGGCAACCCTTCATGCCGCAGCGCGCCCAGCGCGGCGGTTCGTTCCTGTGCAACGATGAGTACTGCTCGCGCTACCGTCCCAGCGCGCGACACGGCTGCAGCCCCGATACCGGCATGTCTCACGTCGGCTTCCGCTGCGCGATGTCCCCGACCCAGAAGGCCTCCGAGAAAGCGAGGTGACGTTCCCCGTCAACGTAGCCGTCTCACTCCGCGAGATGATTGCCGATTTGCTCAATGAGCGTCGTTTGTTGTTCGGCTTTCCTGCCGCGGAGCGACAGGGCTGCAGTTTTGGAAGTGATCGTGTGTGAAATTGAAGTCCGCAATGCGGACGGCCTGTTTCAAACTTTTCCGAGATGGAGACGCCATGCAAAAATATCAGACGATGGCCGTACTGGCCCTTGGAGCGGCGCTCGGCTTTGTCGCCGCTCAAGAAAGACTGCCGTGGCAGTCACGCGTGGCCGCGAACACGGCGCGCGTGGAAACAAATCGTGCGGCGGTTCTAGTTGAGGAGGAACCCGCCGCGCCGTGTGCTGTTGCTCAAACGCAGTGTCCACAAGGGGAGTTGTCCTGCTGTGCGGACGCCGCGCGCGGCGAGCAGTTGCTCGCGCTGGCTGATGCCAGTGCCGCCGTGGCCTCACACAATCTGGCGGTCGCCGCGACGGCTCAGGCCAGCGGCAAGAAGCCCAACATCCTCATCATCTGGGGCGACGACGTCGGCTGGTTCAACGTCAGCATGAACAACAATGGCATGATGGGCTACAAGACGCCCAACATCGACCGCATTGCCAAGGAGGGTGCGATGTTCACCGACTGGTACGGGCAGCAGTCCTGCACCGCCGGCCGCTCGTGCTTCATCACCGGACAAGTTGGCTTCCGCACCGGTCTGCTCAAGGTCGGCCTGCCCGGCGCGAAAGAGGGGCTTCAGGCCCGCGATGTGACGATTGCCGAGCTCCTCAAGGGGCAGGGTTACGCGACCGCGCAGTTCGGCAAAAACCATCTCGGCGATCTCGATGAGCATCTGCCGACCGCACATGGCTTCGATGAGTTCTTCGGCTCGCTTTACCACCTCAACGCCGAGGAGGAGTTCGAGAATCCGGACTACTTCAAAGACCCGGCCCTGATCAAGAAGTACAAAACGCGCGGCGTGATCCACACCTGGGCCATGCCCGACGGCACGCAGAAGATTGAGTCGACCGGCCCGCTGGGCAAAAAGCGCATGGAGACCATCGACGAGGAGGTCACCAAAGCGTCGCTGGAGTACCTGGAAAAGGCGAAGAAGGGGGACAAGCCGTTCTTCCTCTGGTGGAACTCGACCCGCATGCACATTTTCACGCACCTCAAGAAGGAGAGCGAAGGCCAGACCGGCCTGGGCACCTATCCTGACGGCATGGTTGAGCACGACGGCATGGTCGGGCAGCTCTTGGACAAGCTCAAGGAGTTGGGCCTCGAAGAGAACACCATCGTGATGTACTCCACCGACAACGGTGCGGAGGAGTTCTCGTGGCCTGACGGCGGCACGACACCGTTCCGCGGCGAGAAGGCCACCAATTGGGAAGGGGGCTACCGCGTCCCGTGCGCGATCCGTTGGCCCGGTGTCATCAAGCCCGGCACCGTGTCGAACGAGGTCTTTGCCCATGAAGACATGCTCCCCACGCTCTTGGCTGCGGCGGGCGTGCCGGACGTGAAGGAGCAACTCAAGAAGGGGATGAAGGTCGGTGACAAGACGTTCAAGGTGCATCTCGACGGCTACAACATCACCGACGCTCTCGCAGGCAAGACCGCCAGCCCGCGCAAGGAGTTCTTCTACTTCAATGACGACGGCTCGCTGGTCGGGCTGCGATACGACCAGTGGAAAATCGTCTTCGCCGAGCAACGGGCAGAAGGTTTCGATGTCTGGCAGGAACCGTTCGTGCCGCTGCGTCTGCCCAAGATCTTCAATCTGCGCTCCGATCCGTTTGAAAAGGCGGACAAGATTGGGATGGGCTACACGAAGTGGCGGGCCGATCGCACCTTCCTGCTGGTGCCCGCACAGCAATACATCGGCCAGTTTCTGGCCACGTTCAAGGAGTTCCCGCCGAGCCAGAAGGTCGGCAGCTTCTCACTCGACCAGGTGATGGAGACGCTCCAGAAGGGCGGCGGTGGCAAGTGACGCCGCGTTGGATGAATGCTGACTCAACGCACGGGCCGCACACGTCATTCGGGCGAGTGCGGCCATTTTTTGAATGAAACATCCCACGATGAAGCGCAGGGTGGCACGCAACGCGGCTTTGAGCATCCGGTTCGTGGCGGACGCTGCCAGCGTCCGTCGATCATCGCCGACGAACGATCATGCCGACGCTGGCAGCGTCGCCCACGTCGTCGTCCAGCGGTTCATTAATGTGGCTTGCCTTTCAACAGTCCCGAGGAACCCACTTTCCATGAGATTCTCAGCGAGGTTTCTGAGCGGCGTTTTCCTCGTGATGATCGTGTGTGTGTCGCGCGACGGCCCTTCGGCGTTGTGCGCGGCAGATCGGCCTGCAGCGCGGACGCTGCTGTTCGTGGATGACCATGACGTGCTCTACCGATCGGGCACGCGGCGCGAGTTGCATCCGTTGACGAGACATGCCGACAACCCGTTGCTCACCGGGACGGTGCCGAAGAATCAGATCGGTTATTGCTCGGTCGTGTGGCCAGGGTTGGGGCGTTTCGCGAAACCCCGGGCTTCGTCCAAAGCGACTCCAGCCCCGGACAGCCAGCCGCATTCATCTGGAGAACGCCGAAGTCTTCGCGGTGACGATCGACTGATTGACCGCCGCACAACCCGCATCTGACCGCTCTCACGACACGAACACTTTCGAGGACTTGCCGCCATGACTGTGAGACTGCTCCCCTTCGCCGTTTTGCTGGGCTGTTTCTGTCACCACGCCGCTGCCGATGACACTTCGACACCCGCGGCACCGGAATACTTCTCGACGGACTCGCGCCGCTGGTCGCGAGTCGATGAAGCCGTGATGCTGACCGACTTTTCGAAGGCCGAGCCGGCAACAGCACTGGTCACCGGCAAACGCGAGAAGGGGAAATGGAAGCTCATCCCGTGGGCGTCGGCGGAGTCGCAGGGGACGGCGCTGTCGGCCTATTCGCAGACCAATCCGGCGGTCGTGCGGTTGCCGCTGGCGGCTCGCGGATGGCACGCGGTTTATGTGGGGCTGGCGACAGTGTCCGGCGGCTTCGACATCGGCCCCAACGGGATTCGCACGCGATTGAGCGACGAGCCTGTCTTCCTGCGCATGGCCTGCAATCTGGAGTTGCTGGCCAATCGGCGTGCGGTGATTCAAGAGCAGTTTCTCACCGTGACTGAGTTACATGGCCAGTCGCTGGAGATCGCGCCGTTTCCGAGCCGTCCGGCGAATGTGTGCTACGTCAAGCTCGTGCCGCTGACGGAAGAGGAGGCTCAAACGTGGACGGCGCGACGCACGCAACCGCGGCCGCGCACGTCGATCGCCACCTTTGATGGGCACAGTTGGATCTGGCCGTATCGGCCGCGCAGCGTCGCCGACCTGCAAGAAAACTTTCGCGGCTTTGAAGATTCGGACATCGGCAAATGGTGGTTCCAAGTCGTCGGCGCGGATCTGGTTTGTTATCCGTCGCAGGTCGGCAACATTCCCGGCGAAGGGACCACCGATTTCATCAGCGGCACCTATGCGGAATACACCCGCTCGCTGCAGGCGCTGTTCAAGCTGGGCATCAACCCGCTGCAAGTCGCTCGCGAGTCGGCTCGCGCGCAGGGCGTCGAGTTTCATGTGATGCTGCGGCCCGCCGGCTGGAAGGGGTCGATGCCTTACGAGGAAACCTTCAACAGCAAGTTCTACGACGCGCATCCCGAATGGCGCTGCGTGGACCGCGACGGCACGCCGACGTTCTACATGAGCTACGCCGTCCCCGAAGTGCGCCGGCAACTGCTGGACATCTTTCGCGAGACGCTCGCGCTTCAGCCGGAGGGAGTCGGCTTCCTGTTCAATCGCGGGATGCCGATGATCCTGTGGGAGGAGCCGTTCTGCCAACGGTTCCGCGAACGCCATCAAGCGGACGCTCGCGAAGTCGCCGAAGACGATCCGCGCATCCTGGCGCTGCGAGCGGAGATCATGACCGAGTTCATGCAGGAAGTGCGCACGCTGCTCGATGAAACCGCACGCACGCAGGGCCGCAAGGAGCGTTACAAGATTTCGCTCGGCACGTTCAGCCGCGAGGCCGACAACCAAAAGTTCGGCATCGACCTGGCCGTCTGGATTGAGCGCGGACTGGTGGACGAGTTGGCCGTCGCGTGGTTCGCCTATCACACCTCGTTCAGTCCGCCGGACATGGCCTATTACCGCCGCCTCACGGCCGGCACGAAAGTGAACGTCTATCCGTTCGTCATCTCGTGGAAGACGGGCAAGCCGCAGGAGCTGTGTCAGAAAGTGGCCGACTACTACGCCGGCGGCGCTCCCGGCGTCGCCATCTGGGATCCCCAAGTCGAGAAGGGCTGGCACGAACGCTCACCCGGCAATGTCTTCGACGTGCTGAGCCGCCTCGGCGACCGTGACCTCGTCGCCCGCTGGGCCAAACACGGCCCGCCCCAACCGCTGACAATTCCGCTCACCCGGCTGGACGACAATCATTTCAGCCGCTGGTTCCCGAACACCGGCTTTTGATTCACGAAGTCGCTCCGCATGAACATCACGCTCACAACCCCCTCGGCACGGCGCGGGTCGTCGGACCGGCGGGGTGGCCGGGTCAGAGCGGAGCGATGGCCCGGAAGTGGTCGCTCCGGTGTCTTTCCGTTGGCCAGACCCCGCCGTGACGGCGCCCTCGCTTACGCTTCGGATTAGTGTATGGCGTGAATAATCTGGGCTAAGGCGTTCGACGGCAAAGGTGAGCGGATACCAGCCATCACGATCAACCCGAGGCGATTAACTGGGAGTCACGGATATGCGTAACCATGTAGTGAATGTGCTTGCTCTGGCAGCATTGCTGGTCTCATCGTCGTCGGCCACGGTGGCAGCGGACAGCGCCAAGGGCAAACCGAACGTTCTGCTCATCGTCGCCGACGACATGGGCTATTCGGATCTCGGCTGTTTCGGCGGCGAGATCAAGACGCCGAATCTCGATGCGCTCGCCGCGCGCGGACTGCGGGGGACGGGTTTCTGCGCCGGCCCGTCCTGCTCTGTCACGCGCTCGATGTTGCTCACCGGGGTGGATAACCATGTCGCAGGCCTCGGCAACATGGCCGAATTCCTGGGGCCGACGCAGAAGGGCAAGCCCGGCTACGAAGGGCATCTCAATCATCGGGTCGTGTGCGTGGCGAGCGCGCTGCGCGAGGCTGGCTATCACACTTACATGGCGGGCAAGTGGCATCTCGGGCACGAACCCGAACAGTGGCCGTCGAAAAAAGGGTTCGAGCGCGACTTCACGCTGTTGCAGGGTGGCGGAAGCAACTGGCCGGACATGCTGTATCCGAACCCCGCCCACCCACATCTCACGTTCACGCGCAACGGCAAGCTCGTCGACAAGCTGCCGAAAGACTACTTCTCGTCGGCGGCCTACAGCGATTTCATCATGGAGTGCCTGGGCGAGCACAAAGCGGATGACAAGCCGTTCTTCGCCTATCTCTCCTTTCAGGCGGTCCATGCCCCGTTGGCCGTGCCGGACGATTGGCTCGACAAATATAAGGGTCAGTATGACGAGGGCTACGACGCCGTGCGGGCGCAGCGGCTGGCACGGATGCAGAAACTGGGGCTCGTCGGCAAAGACGTGACGCCATTCCCCCGGCTGCCCAAGATCCCGGCTTGGGACAAGCTGACGCCGGAACAGCAGAAGCTCTCGGCGCGGAAGATGGAAATCTACGCGGCGATGCTGGCGAACATGGACCACCATATCGGCCGAGTGCTCGATCATCTCAAACGCAGCGGCAAGCTCGACAACACGCTGGTCATTTTCCTGTCGGACAACGGGCCGGAGGCGGTGGAGTTCACTGAGTTGGTGGAAAAGGTATTCTCCCCCGAAGCCAAGACCTGGGCGGAGAAGACCTTCGATCTGCGGCCTGAGAACTGGGGGAAAACGGGTTCGGTGGTGGATTACGGCGCGGCGTGGGCGCAGGTTGGGTCTGTGCCATTCCGCTTTTTCAAGGCCTACGTCAGCGAGGGCGGCATCCGCTCACCGCTGATCGTCGCGGGAGCAGGTGTGAAGCACAAAGGCACGGTGAGTCACGCTCTGCTCCACGTGACCGACCTCGTGCCGACGCTTCTCGAACTCGCGGGTGCAGAGCATCCCTCCCGGAAGGAAGGCAGCAAGCTCGCGCCCGTGCAGGGAAAGTCGCTCGGTCCACTGCTCGCGGGCAGCGCGGAGGCGGTGCGCACGGAGCAGGATTGGCTCGGCTGGGAGCTGTTCGGCAACCGCGCGATCCGGCAAGGCGACTGGAAGCTCGTCTCTCTCCTGCCAGGAGCGGGCGGTACTGGCGACTGGCAGTTGTTCAACCTGCGTGAGGATCCGTCGGAACTGCACGACCTTTCCAAGCAGCATCCCGAGAAACGCGAAGCGATGCTTAAGCTTTGGGACGAATATGCGATGACCAACGGCGTCGTTCTCACTGAAGACGGGCCGTTCGCAAAGCGGAAACCGTAATACAGTCGCACCGAACCAGATAGCGTGTTGTCAACGGGTCGTTGTTGACCACGCCGAGAAGACGCTCGGGCCGCACCAGAAGCCAAAACACAAGGAGTGACCCACACGGGCAACATGAGCGGCACGGACCGCTCGTCTGCTCGACGTTGATTTTAAAAACGATAGCCAAGGCCCGCGTTCGAGAAGAACGGTGCCGTTTGGTCGTTCAGACCCCAGCCGACTCGCACGCCGATCTCGACGTTCGGCGTGATGAGGTAATGGACGCCGGGGCTGAAGGTATGGTGAACGAAGTCATCCTCTTTGTTCCGTGAGAAGTGTCCGAAGTATTCGGCGTGGACGTTCCATCGTTCGCCCAGCGACTTGCGCAGCACGACCGACGGTGTCCACACTTCGTATCGATCGCCCCCTTCGCTGTCGGCAACCAGCCGCAGTGCGGAGTCGAGCTTCCAGTCGTCGGGCAGTTCCCAGCCGAAGACGTATCCAACCGAGAGAGCCGTCGCGGGAGCCGGACCCGACATCGGCGTGTGGCCTTGCAGGATGACGCTGCTTTCCGGCCGCCAGCGGTCCTGCTTGGTCACTCGCAGCTTGAGGCCGTAAAGCAACTGACTCTCGCGAACCAAACCCCCTCCTTTGTGGCTCTCGGTTCCTCCGGCCCCCGACACGTCGGACCCTTCGCCGCCCACTTCGTAGTTGCCGCCGAAACGGAGTTCGATCCGCTCGGTCAGACCGTAGCGCGTCAACAGTTCGGGAAAGCTGTGAGTCTCCTTGGAGTCCCGATTGTCGATGAACGAATACGACGACTCGACGATCCAACGTTCGAGTTCGACGGTCCTTGTCGACGGCGTGAACGAATCGCGGTCGGTCTCAAGGTGGTCCGCGAAAGGATTCTCACCCCTTTCACCGACAGCCGTTTTTTCGACGGGTTGATTCCACTCGGGCTCATCCAGCCAACTCGACAACCGGAACCACGGTTCCTGAGCGCGCGCCGACAGCCCTGTCGCTGCGATCAGACAACAGGCGACGGTCATTGCCAGCGTTCGCGTCCGGTTCATGATCTTTGTGCGAGTCATGGCTTCGTTGAGAGATCAACCGTCCTGTGATGACCCGTTCGTTGAGGAATCCCCGCCGCTTCGTCAGAAGTCCAGCTTGGCACGCAACCCAGGCACGACGGCGGTGTCTCGCCGTTCGTTGGCAGGGTTGATGAACTGCACGTCGGCCGTGAGAGCAAACCAGCGGGTGACGGCAATGTTGTAATACATCTCGACACCCTGTTCGTCATCCAGCAACAACAGCGGAGCCGTCAGAGTTTTCACTTCCTGGCTGAGGCCGGTGTAGAAGTAACCCACGCCAAACGTGTCCGCCTCCCGGGAGGCGATGAGGCTGGAGCCAGACAGCCCGACGCTTGTGATCCAGCGAATCGGGCACGGATTGCCATCGGAGATGCCGGACTGAAGAAAGACGCCCCACGCTCGTTTGGGATTGGAAGGATCGACGTACAGGTGCTGATCGACGTTGTAATAGAAGGCCCACGATCCGGTCTCCTGTGCCGGGACGCCCGTCAGCAGTCCGGTGAAGAACTGGCCGCGATCGAGCGTCCGGTACGAGCGACTGCTCCAGATGCCCGTGAAATACTGATGCCCCGGCAGATCAAAGAACTTGGTTGGCAGGATCAGAGAGCCGGTGAGGACGGCTCCCTGCGAGAAGAGGTCGTCCAACCCGACTGTCGTCGTGCGATCGACGGCATCAAACACGGAGAGACTCAGCAGCGGTGCCCCCTCGTGCAGATAAAAGGCTCCCGCACCGTAGGTTGAGTACGGCATCGTTCGCATGGCGACCGGAGGGAAGAGCAATGAAGTGTTCATGAACCCCGTCAGTCCGCGTCCCGCTCCGAAGTTGAGTGCATACTCGTCGAACAGGTTGATCTTTCCGAAGAAGACACCGAACTGTTCCGAGAACATCTGCGTGAATTTGAAGGAAGTCAGCGCGGTGACTTCTTCGCCGGGTTTGGGAAACAGCATGGCGGCGTTGGGTGGCAGCAAGGTTCCCGTATCGCCGTTGATGTCCTGGCCCCAGCGACTTTCGCCGTGCAATGTGATGAACAGTCCCTTCCCAATCCCCAGCTTGCCGCCGTCGAGATTGAGAAAGTAGTCCCCCTTGGCTCCATACTCGAACTCGCGGTTGGTCCCGCCCGAGGCCACCCCCTGATAGAACTGAGTCACGCTGCCGTTGAACGCGATGCCCGATTCAGCCAGCTCCGACTTCCAGTCGAGCCAGTCACCGTCCGCGATTGACCGTCGACACAACGAAACATCACACGGCCGAGCGGCCGCTTCTGCCGTAGCGCGCTCGAGGGAGTTTTCCTGACGCGGCATCACAAAGCACGAGTCGTCCTCGGCGAAGAGGGCGTTGAGATCGACGAGCGTGCCAGTGGCACGGGTCGGGGAATTGATGCCCACCGAAAGATCGTCGGGTGGCCCAGCCTGGACGACTCCGCGCGAGATCGCGATGGCCAGCACGAAGCTCATCGAAAGCGAGCTGTTTCGTTGGGCGATCGCGAACAGAAAACGAAACATGATCAGCATCCTTGCAGAGATTCGCGGTCGCGCGACCGGCTCAACAGGACGAGGAGAACTCAGCCGCCTCCCTGCCAAACGGTCTCCGCTTGAAAATGCGGCACTTGAAACCATCGGCTTCCCCCAGCGAAGGCCATCATCGGTCAAGGAACTCCTTCAGGAATGATGCTTTGGACCCTGACGAATCTGCCGGGTGAATCGAATCGTGCGTGGAATCTCAGCGGATGGTGTCGAGCGCCGATGAGATCAATTGGTCGGAGGTGCGCACGACTCGGGAGTTGATCCCGTACGCGCGCTGTGCGGAGATGAGCGACGTCAACTCGGAGGTGACATCGACGTTCGACTGCTCCAGATTCCGTTGTCGAAGAATGCCCAATGCATTCGTCCCCGGAATGGCTGTGGTGGGAAGGCCCGAGGCTTCGGTCTCGCTGTAGCGGTTTCCCGATTCGATTCTCAATCCGTCCGGGTTCAAGAATCGCGCCAACGTGATCTGGCCGAGGACTTGAGGGACCGCCGGCGAGGAACTCGTGAGGACCGTCACCACGCCGTTGGAATCGATCGTCGTGGACAGCGTGTCGGCGGGAAATGTGATCGGCGGCTGAAGCAGGTATCCGTCGCTCGTCACCATCCGGCCGAACGCGTCGCGGTGAAAGGCACCGTCGCGCGTGTACTGGATCTGGCCGTCCGGTGCCTGGACCGCGAAGAACCCCCGGCCGTCGACCAGGAGGTCGAGATCCTTGCCCGTGTTCAAAGCCGGCCCCTGATCGAAGTCTCGCAGCGAAACGTCGGAGACTTTGACACCGTGTCCGACCTGGAGTTGGTCGGGTCCGGAATAGAGCAGATCCTGAAAGTCGACGATGCTCCGCTTGAAAGAGGTCGTGTTGACGTTTGCCAGGTTGTTGGCCGACGCATCCAACGATGTCTGAAAGGCATCCAGAGCGGTGGCGGCGGTATAGAGCGCGGGCAACATCGGGCGGCCTTGGTCAGCAGTCTCAGAAATTCTGGCAGCTCATTCTGTCAGCTCATTGATAAGGTCGAACCGGCAGGAACCCTACCATCACCCGGGCTGATTCCCGTGCCACTTCGATCACAACTGCTACTGCTTCGCAGCGCGAGTCGGCGGAGAAATTTGACCGACTCGCGAACACGGGGGTCTGGGGAAACCCTGCCGATCATGCGGCCCGGTCATCGCCATGAATGACGTTGCCTCGGAGACCTCACAGTCTTCGCAACACGCAAAGCTGGGAAGTTGGGTCAAGGCGGCATAGCTCGCGCGGTGCGAGTTATCGTCCCGTTCGGAACAGTCCGATGGTTCTGGCAGGAGACCTCGCGCAAAGTCACGAGGTCGCCTGCGGCAGAAACTGCCAGACGGCTCGAGCGGGAGACGACGGGTGATTCGAGGGCTGTACAGCGCGGCGGGGGGAATGCAGGCGACATCGCTCCAGCAGGATGTCACCGCGCACAATCTCAATCACGCGATGAAGCCGGGTTATCAGCGCGAGGTGCTGCGGTTCAACGCCACGGGGCCGCGCGAGGAACTGCTGGGGCCCGAGGCGACACTGCACACCGACTTCAGTCCCGGAACGCTCGAATTCACCGGCAACACGCTGGACGTCGCGTTGAATGGTCCCGGCTTCTTCCAGATTCAGGGACCAAGCGGTCCGCTCTACACGCGCAGCGGCACGTTCCAACTCAACGGTCAGGGACAGATCGTGACTCCCGAGGGCAGGATCGTTCGCGGGACCGCCGGTCCGATCACGATCCCACCCGATGCGGTGAACATCGACATTCTCGACGACGGTACGGTGATCGCGGACGGAGGCGAGATCGACCAACTGAGCGTCGTGGCCTTTCAAAATCCGAACGACCTGAGTCGCGTCGGCACCACGTACTTTGCAGCGTCTCCCAACGCCGCCCGGTCCGAGGCGGGACCGGAGGTACGGCAGGGTTACCGCGAGAACGGCAACACGACCGTCGTGCAGGAGATGGTGCAGATGATCGCCGGACTGCGACAGTTCGAGGCGGCGCAGCGGGCGCTGCGGTCGCTCGGTGACACCATCGCTTTGAACACGCGTCCCTTGAACAGGTAGCACGAACATGATGAAGGCTTTGTTTACGAGTGCCACCGGCATGCAGGCCCACTCGACCGTGGTCGATACGACGGCGAACAACCTCGCCAACGTCGACACCACCGGTTTCAAGCGGAGTCAGGTCGAGTTCCAGGACCTGCTGTATCAAACCCTGCGCATGCCGGGCACGCAGGGCGCGACGGGCCTCGAAGTTCCGACGGGCATTCAGATCGGCAGCGGTGTCCGCACGGCGGGGATCTCGAAGGTCTTCTCACCGGGTGTCATCGAAAACACCAACAACGACTTCGACCTGTCGATTTCGGGACAGGGCTTCTTCCAGATTCTGATGCCGAACGGGGACTTCCGGTACACGCGCGACGGTTCGTTCCGGCCGAACTCCACCGGGCAACTGGTCACGGCCGACGGCTTCATCCTGCAGCCCCCGATCGCGATCCCGAACGACACACTGTCGGTGACGATCGGCGTCGACGGCACGGTCTCGGTCTATACGGCCGGCTCACCGACGAACGCCACCAACCTGGGGAACATTTCGCTGACGCGCTTCGCAAATCCGAGCGGCCTCTCCTCGGAAGGCCGCAACCTGTTCGGTGAGACGACGGCTTCGGGCGCACCGCTGCAGGGGACTCCCGGTGAGAACGGCCTCGGCACATTGCAGCAGGGATTTCTGGAGCGGTCGAACGTGCAGGTCGTGACGGAACTGATTCGGCTGATCACGGCGCAGCGCGCGTTTGAAGCCAGTCAGCGGTGCGTTCTGACCAGCGATCAGATGCTGCAAACGACCAACAACATGATCAGGTAATGATGATGCGGGCAGGGCGAAACATCGTCGTTCGATGGGTACTGGCAGCCACGCTCTGCCTCGTGGAGGGATCGCGCTGCGCCGGGGCCGAGCCCTCGTCGGCGGGGCAGATCGTCATCGCTCTGCGATCGCGAGTACAGGTCGAGGCGCGCGTGATCCGGCTCACAGATGTCGCTCAGGTCACGGGCGGCGATGCCGAATTGCGGGAGCGGGTGAAGGCGCTCGATCTGGAGGACGCCCTCAAACCCGGCGAGTCGCTGTCGATCACGCCGACGCAGGTCGAGTTTCGGCTGCGTCTGGCGGGAATCAATGTCGAGGGCGTTTCGATTCGAGGGACTTCCATTCGCGTGACGGCTCGCGGAACGAACTCAGCGCGCGGGACGGCAACGCTGGCGAGTGCCGTCAGGACGACAGCCAACTCAGCGCGAGCGGCTTCTCGCGATGTCAGCTCGCTCGAAGGGGCGATCCTCAAGGCGGCGGAAGAGTGCGTCGTCGCCAAGTTGCCTTGGAAGGCAGACGCGGTCGAGATTCGGCTCGCGCAGCCCCTGGTTCGTGACGTCAGCCCGATTGAAAATGCGTCGGGTTACGAGTGCCACGCCGAATTGCGAACGGCCGGTCCGGCGGTGGGACGAGTTCAAGTTCGGGTCGTTGCCGAGGCACCGAACAAGCCGTCATTCGATGTGCAGGTCTTTCTCGACGTGAGGCACTTCGACAACGTGGTGCTCACGACGACGACGCTCGAACGGGGACGGACGATCTCGACCGCGGATGTGTATGTCGACCGGCAGGACGTTACCGAGCTGACGGACTATTGCTCGCACGTTGATCAACTGATCGGAGCGACCACCAAGCGATCCGTTCGGTCCCTCCTGCCGCTGCGGAAGGGGGACGTCGAGCCGATCGAGCGGTCGGCAAACTCGATCCTGATCAAGCGGCGAGACCGCGTGAAAATGATCGCGAAGGCGGGCGCGGTCCACGTCACCGTGACTGGCGAAGCACTGCAAGAGGGCCGCGCAGGGGAAACGATCCGCCTGCGCAACGTCGATTCCAACGCCACCGTTCAGGGGCGCGTGACTGGTGCGAATGAGGTCGAGATTTCGTTCTGAAGGGACTGCTGTCATGACACGCCGACAATGGATCAAGGCTTGGTTGTTCGGGGCGATACTCACGCCGAGCGGACGCGGGTTGGCCGATTCGATCTGGGATCGCCGCGACCATCGCAGCGGTTTCCTGTTTGTCGACAATCGCGCCCGCCGGGTCGGCGACCTGCTGACCGTGTCAGTCAAAGAGTCGACCGGCGCGAAGAACAACGAGGAACGCAAGCTCAACAAGGACACGGCCGTGTCGGGCAAGCTCAACTTCGCGGGGAAGACGACGGGGACCGGCGGCCGGTCGGTGTCGGCGGACGTCAGTGGGAATCAAAGCTCGGACCGCAAGTTTCAGGGAAGCGCCGAGTACGAAAGCGACCGCCGCTTGCTCGACCAGATGACGGTGACGGTGATCGACGTGCTGCCGAACGGCAATCTGGTGATCGAAGGCTATCGCGAACGGGTCGTCTCGAACGAAAACCGGCTGCTGCGGATGTCGGGCCTCGTGCGGCCGAACGACATCGATTCGGGCAACATCATCGAGTCGCGATTCATCGCCAATTTCAAGATCTCGCTCGACGGTGCCGGGGCCGAGACCCAGTTCACGAACCAGGGCTGGTTCGGTCGGGCGACCAACAAAATCTGGCCGCATTGAACGGGGAGGGGCAACGAGAGTTCGCCGTGGTGGTGGGAGTAATGCAATGTCCTCGCTGATTCGCTTCGCGATGTTGAGTTTGGTCTGCCTCGGCGCGTTCGCGGCGCCGTGCCGTGCCGAAGTGCGCATCAAGGACATCACGTCGGTGGAGGGGGCGCGGGCGAATCAGTTGAAGGGGCTGGGGCTGGTCGTCGGTTTGAACGGCACCGGAGCCCGAACGCTCTCCACGCAGCAGATGGCGATTGACATGCTCCGCAAGATGGACGTGACCACGAAAATCGCGAGGCAGTCGCTGCTCGACAACGTCTTCAAGTCGACCAGCATCGCGGCCGTGATGGTGACGACCGAGATCCCGCCGTTCGCGCGGAAGGGAAGCCGGCTGGATGTCGTGGTGTCGGTGATCGACGACGCGATCAGTCTCGAGGGAGGAACGCTGCTGCTGACGCCGCTGGAGGGTGCCGACCGCGAGGTCTATGCGGTGGCGCAGGGCCAGGTGACGATCGGCGGCTTCAACGTCCGGACCACCGCGACGGGAGCTCAGAAGAACCACCCGACCGTCGCGCGATTGCAGGGAGGCGCGATCGTCGAGCGCGAAGCACTCGGCCAGATCGATCAGGGGGGCATCGTCCGTTTCCTGCTGCGCGAACCGGACTATTCGACGGCGAAGACGATCGTGATGGCGATCAATCAGAAATATCCTGCCTCAGCCAAGGCGGTCGATGAGGGGACGATCCAAGCCCGCATTCCGCTGACGTTCGCTCGCGATCTGCCGGAGTTTGTGAATGAGATCGGGCAGCTCCGGGTCATGCCCGACACGCCGGCCCGGGTGATCATCAACGAACGAACGGGAACCGTGATCGTCGGACATCAGGTCCGCATTTCGTCCGTGGCGATCGCGCATGGCAATCTCGTGATCAAGCCCAATGTGACGCTCACCCCTGCTCCCGATGCGGACGGTTCGACGCCGCTGCCCGGTGCACCCCCTCCGCGACGCGACGCGTCGGGCGATGAGATCGACGACATTCTGAGTGCCCTCAAGCCGCGCGAACTTCCCCGGGGACCGCAGTCCGTCGTGCCGTTGACGCTGAACAACGTGGACCAGACGTTCACCGTGGCCGAACTGGCGCGGATTCTGAACGCGCTGGGTGTTTCGCCCCGGGATCTGATTGCAATTTTCCAGGCCCTGAAGGCCTCAGGTGCCATGCACGCCGAACTGGTGGTGATCTAGTTTCAGTACTTCCGCGTCATCGTGGCCGACGCTGCCAGCGTCGGCGTGACTCATTGCAGGAGTTTGTTGACGGACGCTGGCAGCGTCCGCCACGAATTTGGAATTACTGAGTTTGCCTCTTGCCGGAATTCGTCCATGTCCACGATCAACAGTGCCCTGATGGCGAGTTCGCTGCCGCTGGCTCCGACGAGAGACGGTGACGGGAAGTCCTCGAAGACCAACCCGCAGGAGGCGGCTCGCGTGGCGCAGGACTTCGAGAGCGTGTTTGCCTCGCTGATGCTGAAGGAAATGCGAAAGACGCTGGAGCCGGGAGCGATGTTCGGCGAAGACTCGGGAGATGTGTACGGAGGTCTGTTCGACCTTTACCTGGGGCAGCAGATGAGTCAGTCGGGCGGATTCGGCCTGGCGAAGATGGTTCGCGAGGCACTTCAGCGGGCGGAGCGTTCGCCCGCCGAACAGTCCGCCGGTGTGGTTGCTGCGGACGCGGCGCATGCGATCGAAGGGTGAGGGCCATGACGACAGAGAACTCGACAACTCCGAATGGTGACGCGGGACGAATTGCCGGTCCCGTGGCGGACCATCTGCTGGCGCACCTCCACGACGAAGAGGCGTCTCTCGTGGCGATGCTGCAGGCGGTGCGAGACGTTCACGGGGCGTTGCGGCATCTCAACGACGACAAACTTCGGCAGGCGCTCGAGGACGAGGCGCGCGTCTTGAAAACGGCCGAGGGTCTGCAACAGCGGCGCAGCCTGTTGCGGTCCGAACTCTCCGCTGTTCTGGGGGTGTCCGCGGAGGAGGTCACGCTGCGTCGCATCGTCGCCGCGACGACCGGCTCCCTGCGTGAAACGGTTGAGCATTGCCGTCAGTCACTCGCCGAGATGGCCGCCGAAATGAACCGGCTCAATCGACAGAACGCGGCCATGATCCGGCAGTCGCTATCGATCACGCACGGCATCATCGGGCGCTTGACCGGCACGGCGGCGGTGGGTGAGTCGTACAACGCGGACGGCGGACGAGACGAGGCCCACGTGGGATCCCTGGTCCAGTGGGGAGGCTGATCATGGCGATGTATTCAATCGGTGTGTCGGCACTTCAGGCCGCCCAGCGGGCGCTGGAGGTGACCGGCCACAACATCGCGAATGCGAACACACCGGGTTACCACCGCCAGGTCCCCAAACTGGCCAGTCAATCCGCCATGCAACTCGGCGGACAGTCCATCGGCCGCGGGGTCGAGCTGATCGACATCCAGCGTGCTGTCAACGCGCAGCTCGAATCGTCGTTGACGCAGCAGGTCACGGAGAACGGTGCGACTGGCGTGCGGCTGTCGACGATGTTTCGCCTGGAGTCGCGCTGGTCGACCGAGGGGGCTTCGCCGGCTGGTCGGCTGGAGATTCTCTTCAACGATCTCGAGCAACTGTCGACCAGGCTCAACGACGGAGCGTCACGAAAGGTTGTCCTTTCGACGGCGGCGTCGACCGCGCGCGAGTTCAATTCGCTCGCCACAGACATGTATCAGATGCGTGAGGATCTCGACCGTTCGCTGATCGAGGTCGTCAATGAAATCAATCCGCTGGTCAAACAGATCGCCACGTTCAATGTGGAGATCGCACGGCTCACCAGCCAGGGGATCTCGCCCAACGATCTGCTCGATCAGCGCAATCAGCTCGTCAACGAACTGGCCGAGCGGCTGCCGATTGAAATTCAGAACGGCAATCAGGGTCAGATCACGATTCTGGCAGCGGGTACTCCGCTCGTGATCGCGGGAAGTCCGCAGGAAGTCGTGATGGGAGCGAGCGATTCCGGAGCGACCGAGATTCTTGTGGCGGGTTCGGATTCGCCGTTGCAGATCACCGGAGGCCGTCTGGGTGGGCTGCTCGATCTTAGAAACACGCAATTGGGTGCCTATCACGTCCGGCTGGATGAGTTGGCGCGCGCCGTGTCCCGCGCGTTTGATGGTGTTCAGTCGACCGGTGTCGGTGTGGACGGGGGGTTTGGGCAACTGAACGGCCAGCGCGGCGTCAAGGACGTCACGGCGAAGCTCGATGTCGCCGGATTGGGCTTCCCGCCCCAGGCTGGCTCGCTGTTCGTCACGATGACGAACACGGCGACCGGCGCGAAGACCATCACCGAAGTTGCCATCAATCCCGCCACGCAGAGTCTGCAGGATGTGGCCGCCGCTCTCAGCAGCGCGGTCCCGAATTTCAGCGCGTTCGTCAACACTCAGGTCGGAACGCTCTCCTTGAACGCGGCCCCGGGATACAAGTTCGACTTCACGGGGGGAGTCGATCCCAACTCGACCACGACCTTCACGGCCGGCACCACGACGACCGCAACAATGGGCGGAGTCTATACGGGGGCGGCGAACGATGTTTACAACGTCACGTTCCTGTCGTCGGGGACCGTGGGCGTGACGCCCGGTCTGCAGGCGCGCGTGACCAACCAGGCCGGAGAAATCGTCACGACGCTCGACATCGGACAGGGATACGAAGCGGGGCAGCCTTTGCTGATCGCGAACGGTGTGACGGTGTCGCTTGCTGTGGGGGCCGTGGCCAGCGGAGACTCGTTCGCCACCAAAGTCGTCGGCCAGCCCGATACGGCCGGACTGCTGACGGCCCTCGGTTTGAACACCTTCTTCAGCGGAGATGACGCGGCGACGCTCAAGTTGAATGCGGATCTCGCCGGCAATCCGAATCGGCTGGCCACGTCGCGCACGGGACAACCGGGAGATGCCTCGAACCTGCAACGACTCATCGCGCTGCGCGACTCGCCAATTTTGAACGACGGTCAATTGACGTTCTCGAAGGCTTACAACCTGACGGTGGCCGACATCGGCACCGAAGTGCGGGCGCTGAGCCAGCTTCACGATACCAACCAACTGCTGACGGACCGGATTCAGAGCGAAATCCAGAGCGATTCGGGAGTCGATCCGAACGAGGAGATGGTCGAGGTTCTGAAGTATCAGCGGATGTTCCAGATGGCGGCCAAGTACATCAACACGGTCAACGACACGTTTGAAGATTTGCTTCGGCTCCAGTAGCTCCCGGTGGCGGGCCGGCGGCCCGGTTCGCACGTTTTCTCGATTTCAGATGGTGGATGAACATGCGTGTCACTTCGGAAATGCAGACACAGCAAACTCTGCGCAATCTCCAGATGCACTACGCGCGGATGACCAAACTGCAGGATCAGCTCGCGTCGGGGAAGAGGATTCAGCGACCCTCCGATGCTCCGGCCGACATGGTTCAGGTTCTGCAGAACCGGGCCGAGGATCTGCGGCTCGACACGCATCTGAGCACGATCCGCGATGCCGGTGTCGTGCTGCAGACGAGCGTCGATGCGATGACCGAGGCGCGCGAGGTGTTGACGCACGCGCGGGACGTCGCGATCGACGTGAACAGCGGCTCGCACGATCCCGTCACCGACGATGCCTTCGCCCATGAGATCGATGTGACCCTCGACCGCATGCTGCGCGTCGCGAACCGACAACTTCCCGACGGTCGTTATCTGTTCGGGGGGACGGCGAGCGGCACCGTGCCTTTCGACGTCACGTCCTCCGACAGCGCCTCGCGCCCGGCCACCGTCACGTATCGGGGGAGCGATCAGGACTCGGAGGCGGTGGTGGGCAAGGCCCTCAGTGTCGGAACGCTGATCTCCGGCAGCCGCGTCTTCCAGGCGCGAGACCGCCAGGCGACGGTCTTCACGGGTGCGACGGGAGCACGCCCCGGTTCGGGCACCGACAACGCAACCGTTCGCGGCACGTTGCTCGTCAAACACACGCTGACCACGATGGCCGGAGCCTCGGGTGTCTCGACCGGTTCCTCGTCGGCGACGGGAGACACGATCATCGGTCCCGGCGGAGTTCACTCGCTGACGATCAACGACACGAGTGGGACAGGAGCGGGTGGCACGGTGTCGCTCAACGGCGGACCTCCATTCACCTTCACCAATGCCGACACCGATCTCAAAGTGACCGGCCCGAATGGTGAGGTGATCCATCTCAACACGACGGCCATTGTCCCGGGATTCAGTGGCAATGTGGCTCTCACAGCCACCGGGACGCTGTCGGTCGATGGAGGCGCGACGACGATTCCGATCGACTTCAGCGCGAACCAGGTCGTCACCGACGGCACTTCGGGGGCGATGACGAACGTCGACAGCTCGCTGATCCGACAGGCGGGGCCCGAGCAACTCGACTATCGGGGAACTTCCGATGTCTTTCAAATCCTGATTGCCCTGCGCGACACCATTCGGAATGTGCAGGGCCTGAGCGCTGCGGATCGCTCCGAGGCGCTCGGCCGCGGCATCGCCGATCTGGACCGCATCAACCAGGGAATCGTCGAGGCAATGGGCTCGCAGTCGGTGCAGGCCGAGTATCTGGTGAAGCTTCAGGACCGAACGGCCGACGTGCAGCTCGAACTGCAAAAGACGAATGACAACCTGGAGTCGGTCGATCTGGCGGGAACGATCACGGCCCTGCAGCAGCAGGAGAATCTCTACCAGATGAGTCTCCAACTTGCCGCCCGGATGAACTCGCTCTCGCTGGCGGACTTCCTCACGTAAGGCGGCGACGTCGTTCACCGGCGGTATCTGCCGTGATCGGCGGTCTGCTCGGCCAGAGTTGTCCCAAGAAATCTCCGCATTGCTCTGCCAAGTGGCCATTTGCGCCGTCCGTGCGCACCTTCTCTTCAACTCGGCAAATCGGCACAACCGATATAGTCGACATGGCCGTTACACCTTCCCAGTTCGATCTGCTCGCCAAGCTCGTCGACGTGACCACGCTGCGTCACAAAGTCCTCGCGCAGAACGTGGCCAACGTCAACACGCCCGGCTATCGCAAACTGAACGTCTCGTTCGACGAGGCGCTCGCGCAGCACGTCCGCCAGCACGGCGAATGCGGCGTCGATCAGGTGCAGCCCGAGATCGTCGAGGATCAGACGGCCCCGGCCCGGCTCGACGGCAACACCGTCGACATCGACGGCGAGATGATGCGGCTCAACAAGAATACGTTGCTCAACAACACCTATCTCCAGATCCTCTCCACCAAGATGGCGATGATGCGCCGGGCGATCGACGGTCGTTAGCGCCCGTCCTCAAATGATTTTTGCAATTTCGGCTCACCAGCGACGCTCCGGTCGGCGGAGCGACCGGACTACTGGAGCCCGGTCGCTCCGCCGACTGGGGCTGCGAAAGGAACGATCTCATGGGTTTCGATGCATCGCTGGGGGCGTTCGACATCAGCGCTTCGGGTTTGAGCGCGGAGCGATTCCGCATGGAGATCGTCGCGAACAACATCGCGAACGCGTCGGTCACGCGCACGCCGGAAGGCGGCCCCTATCGGCGCAAAGAGGTCGTGTTTGAGACGGCTCTCAAACAGACCGGCCTGCTTCACGGATCCACTTCGACCCTGTCGAACCTGGCGGGTGTGCGGGTGGTGGAGGTGACCGACGACCGGTCCGAGATGCCTCGCGTGTTCGACCGCGGCCATCCCGATGCCGATGCCGACGGCTTCGTCACCATGCCGAATGTTCAGTTGCCGATCGAGATGGTGAACCTCATCACGGCAACCCGCGCCTACGAGGCCAACCTGAAGGCGGCCCAGGCGTTCGTCGAAATGAATCAACAGGCCCTGTCCCTCGTGCGAGGCTGATCATGCATGTGATGCCGGCTGGAAATTTTGGTGGTCTGCCGCTGGCCGCACCTCTGGCGGGTGCTCAGCCTGCGACGGGAATGCAGACATTCGGCAATGTTGTCGAACGCTTTATAGAGGACACGAATGCGCAGCAGCTTCAGGCCGATCAGGCCGTCCAGCAACTGGCCACCGGCCAGAGCGACAGCATTCCGGACACGATGCTCGCGCTGACCAAGGCCGATCTCAGCCTGCGCGTGTTCATGGAGGTTCGGAACAAGGTGATCGAGGCTTATCAAGAAGTGATGCGGATGCAGATGTAGTGGACCGCAGGCAATATCGGCTCGCGGTGAGAAGGCAGAATGAAGACTTTGGTGGTGGCATTGTGTACGGCCCTGTTCGTCTTCGCCCTGGCGTCGGCGTGGTCGGACACGCTCCAGCCCCGGTTGGACGCGTTGGCGCAGAAGTCGGCTCCACCGAGTGCGGCCTCGGCCACGGAGCGACCGACCAAACGAATCGCCCGCCCGGTCGCCGTCCCTTCGGACGGGGAAGAGTTGCCTGCACCAACTCGCGTCGCCCCGAAGACGGCTCGCACGACTTCCCTCTTGCCACCGGAAGCGTTCTCCGCATCGGAGACTCGCGAAGGGGATGCCGCAACGCTGCGCGAGCAGATGGCTGAAGTGAAGCAGCGCGAGGCCCGACTCACCGCGCGGCAGGAGACGCTGCGGTGGATCTGCGACGACATTCACGCGGAACTTGCCGTGGTGGACAACATGCACCGGCAGGCTGCGGACGCATTGACCGCTGCGGAACAGCGAGTCGTCACCGTGGTGCAGCGCGATCCCGGGTTTGGCGGCAACGGACACCCTGAAAGCGGTCGTCCGGCTTCGACCGCGTGGGACTCCGACGAGACACCGAAGCCTTCCACGGACAGTCCGGCAATTCGCAGCGCAGTCCTGTTGATTCGACGCCTCGTGAGCCAGGGGAGCACCGACACGGCGACCTCGCTGCTGAGTCGCATGAAGCAGCGTGAGGCGGCCAAGGTGCTCACCGCACTTTCCAGGGACGATCCTCAAATGGCTTCGCGGCTGATGAGTTCGCTGAGTGTGGCCAGGGGGCAGGTTCGCCCGCATTGATCCGATCGTCAGCGACCTCCCGACGGTGAGGCGGCAAGCGGCACGTCACTCACGCGACGATGTTCCTCAGCAGTTGCACTTGCTCGCTCAACGGCGACAGCTCGCCGCTGCGTTCCATCTGCGTTGCCTTGTCGCGAATGCTCTCCAAGCCGTCGCGGATGTTTTGCAGGACATCGAGCGCGGCGGACAGATCGAGTTCCGGGCCCATGCCGATGCAGCCGAGCACGTACAGATACAGCTTCCGCATGTTCTCGGGAATCTGCCCGAAGCGCAGGTCGATTCCCGAATACAACTCCAGCACGATGCGCTGCGATCGGAGCAGCAGCGGCTCGGCCTTGGCCGTTTCGTCCTGCTCCAACAGTTCGCGGGCCTGCCGGAGTCGCGAGACGATGCCGTCAAACGCGGCGAGCAGCAACTCGATGCGTGTCATGGGCGGCGGGGCATGGGAGTAGGCGTCGAGTCTTCTCACGGAGTCTGATCCTTGGGGGATAAGGTTGCGCGGGCGTGGTCACACTTGCAGCAGACTAGTTTGAGTTCGAAGGATTGAAGGCGTTGGTCAGGTATTCTCCCTGCTGCTTGATGCGGTTCATCGCCTGTTCGAGTGCAGCGAACTGTCTCAGCAATGACGTCTTCTGGTCGTCGAGAGATCTGGTTTCCTTCAGCGTCGTCTGTTGAGCGTTTTCGATCAGTTGGGCGAACCTGTCTTCAATCGTCTGGAGGCGACCCGTCACCGGATCGAGCAGATCCAGCAGGACTCCGTCAAACCGCGACGCGACGCCGCGCGTGATCGACAGGGTGGCGTCGACTCCCGCCTGCACCTGCGACGACGTGAGCGACACGACGACATTCAAATCGGCCGTGTTCACATTTCCCGTGTTGCCCTTCAAGATCTGGCCGGTGCCGGTGGCTGCTTCGGTGAGACCGTTCACGATAAATGAACCCGCCACATCCAAGCCGTCGTCGGTTTCCGTTCCGCTGAATCCGAGTGCCGCGAGTGACGAACCGGACAGCACGCTCACTTCGGAGGCGGCACCGTAGCGCTCCGATGTCATGACGAGATGCTGGCTGGCCAGCGACATGGAGATCTGTCGACCGCTGGACAGCAGGTTTGCATTGACGCGGTCTTCGACTTCGCGCGCCAGATCGAGTTGCGAGTACGTTCCCGACGTGAGCGTGATCGTGCTGCTGGTGGTCTCGTCGATTCGGACGACCAGCGAATTGTTGGTGCCGTCGATGACCGTGCTGGCGGCCAGCGCACTTGTCGCGGTGACGGTCGCCCGTTCGGCGGCCTGCGTGATGTCGATCTCGTAGGGCGTCGACGACTCTTTGGTGAAGCGGCTTCCGGTCGCGAACTCGATCCCGCTGGAGCTCGATGTCCCGCTCAAGGCAAACAGTTTCTTGAGGTCGCCGAAACCGACACCGGCGACGCGGCCATTCAGCGCGTCGTCCAACTTGACGTCGTTGACGACCAGTTTGCCCTTCCCGTCGCTGGTGATCCCGAGCGCCCCGAGCCGGTTGATCGAGGACGGCAGGTTCGGCGAGACGGACAGAATGCTCTGCTGAACCTGATCTCGCAGATTCAAGACGGCTCGATTGCCGGTCAGGATCGCCTTCTGACCCGTACTCGAATCGAAGCGCGTCTGCGCTCCGACGTAGTCCATGAAATCGTTGTAGTCCTTGACGAAGTCGACCATCTCCTGCCGGGCGGCGGCGACATCGTTGCTCACCGTCACCTGGACTTCTTTCGCCGGATCGGCCGATTGCAGGTCGAGCGTCACGCCGGCAATCAGATCGGTCACCTTGTTCGTCGCACTCTGCACGACGACCGCGCCGCTTCCGGTCCCGAGTTGCACCTGCGCGTTCGCGGCGGATTGAATCGTCGGCGCGAAGACATCGACGGTGAAGGTGTCTCCCGCCCCGAGCGTGCCCGCGCCGAACTGAACCTCAACTCCGTCCACGACCGACTTCGCCACGTTGACGTCGGCCTGATCGACCGTGATCGTTCCGGTCTGAGTCCCGCTGTTGTTGGAGTAGGCGATCTGGATCCCGTTGTCGGTTCCGACCGTGCCCGCGCCCACGACGGTGAAGGTAAAGCTGTCGTTCGCGGTGCCGGTGTAATTTCCGGCACCCGAGTTGGACGCGACCGCGGACGTTCCCGTGAACCCCGAACCCAGGATCGCACGGCCGACGTGCGTGCTGTTGAAGTTCGGCTTGAACGCACCGCCGCCATCCGCGGCCAGATTGTTCGTGATCGAGATCGCGTTGGCCGTCCCCGTGTTGTTCGACGACAGGAGCATGCGATACGGCTGAGTCGTCGAGCCCGATCCGTCGTTGATGACCGAGGCGGTGACGCCGACTCCCGCATTGGTGATCGCCTGCGCCAGACCGCGCACCGTGTTGTTCGACGAATCGATGGTGATCGTGGTCGTGTTACCGCCGGCCCGGATTTCAAACGTCCCCTGCGTGATCAGGCTGTTCGGATCGTCGAAGCCCTGCGAGGCGACCTGATGATTTTGGGCGAGGCTCAGCACGCGCAGGCTGGTGACGCCCGTCGGGGCGCTGCTGCCGGCGGCCGCCGACACCAGCATGCTGTCGCTCGTGGAAACGGACTTGCGGTCGAAGACGTTTCCCTGGGCGCGGCCCAGTTTCGCGGCCTGCGTCTGCAACGTTTGCAGTCGGGTCTCGATGTTCTGGAACGCCGTCTGCCGGCTCGTCTCGACCTGCTCGCGCGCCTTGAGAACGTCGATGCGCTTCTGGCTGAAGCGAACGAGATCGGTCACCAGCCTGTCGGTGTCCAATCCGGATGCCAGGCCCGTAAAGGTGATGGCCATCGTCAGTGCTCGATAGGGGATGTTTTCACACTCTGGGTGAGACGGAAAAGAGGGAGCACTGCATTCGCAGGCTCCCTCGATTCACATTCTCAATCGTTTTTCAGCTTAGCCTCGCAGCAACGAGAGGATCGACTGGCTGCTCTGATTCGCCATGCCGAGGACCGTCGTGGCCGCCTGCTGACGGATTTGTTCGCTCGTGAACGTGGCGATTTCCTTCTGGAAGTCGGTGTCTCGGAGGATCGATTCGGCATGCTGAAGGTTCTCAAGCTGCGACATGTTGTTGCTCTTGGTGGCTTCGAGCGTCCCGGACTGGAACGCACCGAGGGCACCCCGGGCGGTGGTGATCGTGGTGATTGCGGCGTCGATCGACGTGAGGGCGGCCGAGGCACCAGCCGCGGTCGTCACGACGAGCGCGTTGATCGCCAACGCCGTGGCGTCCTTGTCCGTCACCGTCAACGCAGCCGTCTGACCCGAAAAAGCTCCAATCTGGAATTGTGCGGCGGCAAGCGTCCCGTCCAACAGGGCCTTGGTTCCAAACTTCGTCGTATCGGAAATTCGAGTGATGCTCAGGGCGAGGGCATCGACTTCAGCCTGGTTCGCAGCCAGTGAAGCCGTGTCCTGGGTCGCGGTGTTCGCCGAAGTGACGGCGATATCGCGAATCTTGAGCAACAGATCGTTGATCTCACCCAAGCCCGACTCGGCCGTCTGCACCAGCGTGGAACCGCGTTCAATGTTTTCAATCGCTCCGTTCAAGCCGGAGATCTGCGACTTCTGCAATTCGGATGTCACCAGACCTGCTGGATCGTCCGAAGCCCGGTTAATCTTGAGTCCGGTTGAAAGACGTTCGAGTGACGTGTTCATGCGGGATTGGCTCTTGGCCAGATTGTTCTGGGCTGTGAGCGATGCAACGTTTGTGTTGACTGAGAGTGCCATGCGAGTTCCCCTTCTGAAATTGTGCGGTTGCGGTGACGATGTGTCAGTTTCGGGGAGATGATGCCGGTTTGATTGCACCTCACACGTCCCCTGCCCGTGAAGAGTTATCGAAGGCGATTCCAGCGACTTGCCGAATTTCGAAAAAAAAAGTCCGTCGGCGGAAATTTTCCCTGAAGAACCGCGACGGCACAGCATCGTCGGGCCGCAGACTCACCCGCAGCCTGCAGAACGGGTCGAGGCGATTCGACCGCGCCAGGCGGTGATCTCAGGGGCTGTGTCCGCCGCTCGTCGCGAACGGCGTTCACTCGTTGAATTATGGCAACGCACGGAGACGCGATGTGGTGATCCGGCAATGCTCAACCCGGCACCACACTCCGTGACTCCTCACTGACGGTGGATTTGGGGGCAGCCAATGACCGGCCTGCGGTTTGCTTCATCGCAGCCAACATCGGAAGCTCGCAAGACGGTGAATGCCGTCAGGCACGAATCGAGGCAATCATGAACATCGGTGGCGTCGGCGACATTGGTTTCGCAGGGATGACTGCGGGACTGGCGGTGGGTGCCCCAAACTCGATGAGCGGATTGAGCACTTCTCCGGGAGTTGCCGATGCCGCCAGTCTGTCGGCCGTCTCCACAGGACGGATGGATCAACTGGTCCAACTCATGAACGGGTTCTCAACCAGCGAGATTCTGGTGGCGCTGATGCTGGCCAATGCGTTCTCACCCCATCCTCGAAGAACTCCCGCAGTTGGCGATTCAGGAATGGGATCGCTGCTCGGTCTGGCCCTGATGGGACAGATGGCTGGACAACCAACGGGATTGTTGGCGTCTGCGAATCCGGAGGCGTCGCCGATGCAACTCCCCCTGATCGGCACACAGCTCAATGTGCAAGCCTGATGAACGCGACCGAAACGGGAGTCCACTCGTTGTTCATGGGTCAGCAAGGGGGCTTCAGGTTCTTCGTCAGGATTCAGCAATGATTGTGGTGCTGAGAACGTCGTTCCGATCATCCGATGTGATGGTTGGCGACTTCGGAAGCTGGTGAGCCTCATGATGGGACCACCACTGGACAGCGTCCTGTTGGTTCCAACTCCGCGCCGACTGGCATCGACTCAGCATGCAATCGAGTTCTGCGGCAGTGGCCGGGCGCTGATCGAGGGGCTTCGACAAGCACTGAAGAATAATGTCCTCCAAATCCTCATCGATTGGAGAGCCGAGCTTGAGCGATGGGCGTTCCGGCGCGTCGCTCACATGGCTGCGGAGAATTGTCGGGAGATCCTTCGCGGCAAAGACGGGATGCCCTGTCAGTAGGAAATACCCAACCGCGCCGAGCGAATACAGATCGCTGCGAGCGCAAACGGTTTGCGGAGCGGTAATTGCCTCCGGCGGCATGTACAGCGGAGTACCACTCATCCCCGTGGGAATCTGATTGCGATCCGCATGTTCAGAAACGATTTTCGCCAAGCCGAAGTCCAGCACTTTGAGCGTGTCAGCAACTCCGCCTCGGTGGCAAACCATCATGTTTTCTGGTTTCAAGTCGCTATGGATCAAATTGATTGCGTGCGCCTCGACCAATGAACTGCAGACTTGTCGCAGAAAATGAATCACTCGGCCTGAAGATTGTGGACCATGCTCGCGCACGAGATGAGCCAGCGTAACTCCCTCCAGGTACTCCATCACGTAGTAAAATAGTCCTTCGGGCGTCACGCCATAGTCGTACACCGACACCGTATGCGGGCTGGTGAGCCGGCAGGTCAATTGTACTTCCGTCTCGAATTGCGTGAGCGACTTGGCGTTGATTGTGGCAGCGCGTAAAACCTTGATCGCTGCGGGGCGTTTGAGCATGCAATGCCGCGCCAGGTAGATCACACCCATGGCTCCCTGCCCGATTTGATCTTCCAAAATGTAATTCCCGACCTGTCCGTGTCGATGGACACTCCCCTGCCGGCGCTCCTCCAAACTCGCTTCTGCCAGCTTTTCAAGTCGCTCGTACAAGCCACCCTTTTGTCCTTCAAGAGGATCGGCGTTGGACAACTCCTCGTCGACGATGCTCGCGACTTCCAAAAAACGGAAGTTGGTCAGTTCCTTCTGGAATTCGAGTAACGTCTCGAAACCGGATGGCGACTGGCAGAGGCTGTCCGGGAGAGACGCTCCCACGACACTGGCACCCACCGACGTCTCTCGCAGCGACGTGTCCGAGATGACCCGCTTTGCTTCGTGATGCAGCAGAACGCAGGCCACTAGCTCGTCCGGAAATCCCCACTCGTACATCACTCCCGCTGCGACTTGAGCATGATCCCAGCCAAACCGATTTCGCTCTTCCTCGACCAGTTCTCGTTCTTGCTGCAATGCACCCACATAGTCAGAGTAGAACGCCTCCGTCAGAAGCGGCAGTAAGAAATCCTGCAGCAATCCCGCAATGTAGGCCACTTCCCCGTCGGCTCCGAATCCTTGAGCCGCCTTGCGAGCAAAGACGGCTCGAGCACGGTTCTCGTTCCGGAACTGAGTGATGTTGATGAGTCGTGACTTCGTACGTGCTGTCGACGTCTGCAAAGCGGAGGTGAGAACGAGAGTTTTTGTCCGACGCGGACCAAGCAGATTGACGGCCTGGGGAATGGATACGACGATGCGTCGCAAACCCATCGCCGCTGAATTGACTTGCCGCAACAATTCCGAAGTTAACGCTGAATCGGCTTCAATGGGAGCGGCAAGTTCCTTAGGTCCAGCCGTCGGATCATTGGCGACAGCGGTAAACTCAATGACCGATTGCGGCAAACTAGGAAGCTTGAGATCGCGGGGAAGATCCAGAAGTGGTCGCGTCTCCATCGCCTTTTGGACCAGTCCACTCCAATCTGTGGGCATTGGGCACTCTCCCTTTCTGGCAAGACGCAACCGAACACGATCCACCTCTGCAGGCCTTCCATGTCACCAGTCGGTCATGCAGATTCGTTACCCCCTCCGAAATGTCTCGCTCAGGTGAAGTTAGGAAAAATACCTGACACCAATGGATGAATGTGACGGCGTTATTATGGAGTTCCTCGTCGATAATTGCGAGAACTGCCCACCATCGAGTCCGATGACATACCGGCATGGATGTGTCATCAATGCCGTTAGCCGCACCGTTCTCTACTGCCCGATGAAGCTGGCCAGGTCGGCCAGAATGGCCTCGGCCGTCTGCTCGGCGGCGTCGCGCGACAGGAACTCGCCGCGATTCAACCGCTCGCGAACTTCCTCGATGACATCGACCCGGATCTCAGGAATCTCGTGCAGGCCGGCCACCAGCGGAGCGGTCTCGGCGCGGGTCGCCGATTCCGACGATTGTCCCGTTGACGCACGCGATGCCGCCGAGGCACCGGAAGCGGATCGTCCGGGTTTGCGGCCTGGAGCGGGGACGCCGGGAAGGCTTTGATCGATTCGCATGGCAGTACCCTAGCTCCGTCTCACGGATGGCAACGGCTGAGGACGATCCAGAATTGCTCCGCGGAAAACGTGAGGCATACTTGCTGGTTCCGGTTCTTTGGTCAAGGTCAACTCATGGCAACGGCATCCCCTGCGACGACCGACGAAACATCCGAGGCGGAGATCGGCGTCGAAGCGGAATCGGCTCCGCGCCCGCAACTCCCGTTTCTGTTGTCGCTGACAATTGCCGCCGTCTTTCCGCTCGCGATCGGCATTGGAGCCGCCAGTTTGAAGGGGGCCGCCGCTCCCGTGACCGACCAGGTGGCGATCGGGCACGGTGAAGCAACAGTCGCTGCTGACAAGCAACCCCGCGTCATTCATCCGGCAGACCGGCAGATCGGCGACGATCTGTTTCGCGCGGGACGCTTTGAAGCGGCTCTTCACTATTACAGATCGTTGGGAAGTGCCGATTCCTTGCGGCTCCCCGGCGAATTGTCCTTCAGAATTGCCCTCTGCCGGGAGGAGCTGGGGCTTTGGGACGAGGCGCTGGCCGGATTTCGATCCATCGCCAGTTCCGCCGAATCGTCCCCACTGACCGCTGCGGCGACTCTCGGGCAGGCCCGGATCTGGTTGCGTCTGAAGCAGCCGGAACAAGCCGTGCCACTCTTGAGATCGCTGGCCCTGCGATCTCACGTGCCGGATCGGATCGCTCAGGAAGTGTCGTTTCTCGTGCCGTTGGCTTTGACGGCTGAGATGACTTCGACGTCTGGAGCGGTCGCGCATCACGGAGCCGATCCCCGAAACGACCTCGTTCCCGTCGCTGACTGCATCGAATGGCCATGGGAAACCCTGCTGGAGGGAATTGATCCGGAACGGCATCACCACGGTCCGCCGTCCGAGGCGAGCGAAGCGACTCACGCGTCATCAATTGCCGAAGAGGAGCCACTGGCCATCGCTCGCGGGGATGAGGACCACGAACATTCGAGAACGATGATCGCGCGAACGCTCGGCTGTTTGATCGCTGCGGCACCGAAACATCGACTGGCAGATCATGCCCGCTTCGCGCTGGGACGGCTCGCGCAGGCCGACGATGACCACGCCCAGGCCGTGACGCATTACTCGCCTCTGGTGGGCCGGGCGTCATCGCCGCTGGCCATTCGCGCGGCCTACAACGCCGGCGTGAGCTACTACCGACTCGGCGACTTGCCACGCGCCTGCGAACAACTCACGATTGTGGTCCACGGTGCGCCGGGGCACGAGTTGCATACGCAGTCGACAATCCTGCTGGGGTGTTTGCTGCTGGATCGCGGCGAAAATCGTGAGGCCGCATTTCAACTGCAACGCGCCGCGGGAGCACGCATCCCCCCCGAAGATCAGGCGCTCGCCGCGGTCTATCTGGGAATCGCGCATCTGATGCAGGACCAGCCCCGCGAAGCCGCCGAGGCTCTGTTTGCGGACAAGCCGCACTTTGAAGATCGCTCCGTGCGGAATGCGGCCGCGTTCCTGACGGCCCTCGCGCGGTACCGCCTCCTGACGGGAGTTCAACAGGAACGAGAAGCGTCGTTCCTGTTTCGGTCTCTCGTCGCGATCGAGTCGGATGCGGAATGGCTTGGTCCGACGGGGCAATTGCTGATCGGCAAGGCGCTGCACGAGTTGGGCCTCGCCGACCGGATGGTCGAGTTGTACTCGCGGTCCCTGGAACATCAGATGCCGGCCAACATCGCGAACGAGATGAAATTCGCCATCGCGGAACAGCGGCACGCCGAGAAGAAGCCGGAAGAAGCCCGGTCGCTTTGGCAGGAGGTCTCGGCCGACGGCGAAGGCGTCTGGCAGAACAGGTCGTGTCTGCGACTGGCCGAGTTGGCGTTGGCGGACGGCCGGGCCGACGACTGCGTCGCCGCGTGCCGCGCGCTGCACCACTCGGACGGCATTCCGCGAACGGACGTGCTGAAACTGATGGGCCGCGCCTACGAACAACTCGGAAACGACGCCCTCGCGGCGCAGTGTTATGCCGGGCGGATGCCTCATCTGTGATGAAGGTGTCTTTCAGCGAAGACGATTCTTCAGCCAAAACTGTTGCAGAGACATGACCATCCCGTGCAGGCGAGCTGCCTTGTGCTGGGATTGGTCACTCGTTGGCTCGGCAAACATCAAAGCACAGTGAGTTCCCTGATGGCGGCGCACTTCACCCGTCAAATGGACAATTTCGTCGCGGAAACAGAGTTCGATGCCGACCAAAGTCCCCACAGACAGCGGAGCAACCTCGCGTGCTGCAAATTCGATCTCGATGCCGGTCTCGGCAATGTTGAGAGCGTCGCCTGTGATCGCGTGCCGGTCGTTCAAACGCATGACAACTTTCAAGCCGGACTGCTGCAAAATGGGAACGCGGAATGACTGCCGAACGTTTGTAGCCGTGAGTTCCAGTGGTACCGCAATGACAACCTCGCGCTCGCCCAGTTTCAAATCGCGAGTCTCAAGCAGACACCCCAGGAATGCACAGAATGACGTTTGGTATGGGAACGCCACGCAACAGAGTGTGTGCGGGAGTAACTCTTCTGAATGATCGTCCAATGAGATTCGCAGGACGACACCGTCGGTGTGCATCGCGCGGAACGAGGCTCGGACGGAATGACCGCTGTGAACAAGCTGCAACTGACACGAAGTGACGTGCTCGCAGCATTCGATTAATACGGGATCTGACTCTAACGCGAGCTGGTGTCCGCGGGCAGGCATGGTGGAAGGGGAGAGCAAGGAACTGTTCATTTCGGCGATTCCAGAAGCAACCGGCCCGACCAGTTGGATCTATTGAGGAGTCTGCGGCGCGGGTCCCGTTTTGAGTCGCTTGAGTCGTTCGGTGAGGTCGGCCGCCAGGACCGGATCGGTTTCCGAAATGAGGGCCAGCACCTTGGAAGTCTGGCGTTCCTTCATGGCGTTGAGCAGGGAGACGACAGCCGCCGTCTTGCTGCTCTTCACGAGCTGTTGGAAGACCTTCGCCGTGTTCTCCGGCGGCATCGTGTCGTAAACGGAAGCCATCTTCTTGAGGTTGGCGTTTTCCTCCAACGAGCCGCTCGTATCGGTGACGCTCGCCGCATCATTCACCTTGGGCGAGGACTGACGCAGCGCCGCGTCATCGGCCCGTCGCGATTGCAGTGATTCGTCGAGGACTTGCTGTCGAATCCTGGTGGCACTCACCTGCTCCGAACGAAGATCGTCGAAGATCAACATGAGTGCCGACTGACGCTCGGCCAGCCGCACCTCCGCCTCGTCGACGGCTTTGACTCGCGCTCGCAACGCCGTGATGAGCTGACCGGCTTCATCTCCCTCGGCAACGTACGGAGGCCGCGCGGCCACCGGCGGCACATAGGTTGGCTCGGTCGCGTGCTCCGCAGTGGGTGGAACGGCTGGAACGGAGTGAGCCGGCTCGGGAGAAACCGCGTGAGTCGCCGCGGCCGTGTGTTCGCCGGACTTCGGGTGTTCACCGGAGTTACCGTGCGCCGGATCGGCCTCGTGCGGCTGTTCGCCCGCTTCACCGTCGTCTTTCGGCGCGGCGTCCGGTTCGGTTGGAGTGACGGCCGGAGCAGCGGGTGCAAACCACTGCTTCCAGTAGAGCGAGCCCGCCGCCGAGACGCCCCCCATGACGAGGGCCACCAGCACGATCTGAATCAGACTTTTCATTCCATCCGTCCTGCCGGCATCACGACGTCGTGCTCGTCATCGGTCGACCACTGCCGCATGACGACTTCGTCCAATTCGATCTGTTGCTGGCGGGCGGCTTCGTCGCGGTGCTCGTTGTGCTGCTCGCCGCGCAGGTGCAGCAAGCCCTCCACGCTTTGAGTGATTTCCACGCGCTCTCGATCAGCTTCTCGAAATCGCTGGTCGGCCAACTTCAGCTTTTCTTGAGCCGCCGTCAGAACCCGACCGAGTTGCTCGACATGCCACACGGCATTGATGCGCGCTCGCGGGTCGATCGAACCACCGACAGACTCGTTCAACTGGCAGGCCCGTTCGATCTGTTGTTGGATGCGGTTCACCTCGGCGAGCGCCAGTTCCCGCTCCAGCGCAGCCTGCCCCAAGTGCAGCTCGGCCTGTTTCTGGCGCTGTTGATGGAACCGCAGCAGGCGTTCGAGGCGGAATAGAAATTTTTTCACGGGTCTGTCCCATTCTCATTTTCAGAAGGGCCAGGCCGCGGCGAGACGATCAATGGCGGCCAGCGTTTTGGTGAACGTATGCGGCTCGTTCAGCTTCTGCTGCAAGAACGAATTCACCAGCGGCATCAGTTCGATCACCTTGTCGACCTGGGGGCTGCTCCCTTTGACATAGGCTCCGATGCGGATCAGGTCTTGAACCTCGGCATGCGTCGCCATGATGCTTCGAATCTTGCGGGCCGAGACCTGCTGCGCCGGCTCGGACACGTTGAGGAACGCGCGACTGATGCTTTGCGAAATGTTGATGGGCGGAAAATGACCCGACTCCGCCAGCTTGCGGTCCAGGACGATGTGGCCGTCGAGCAACGAACGGGCCGAGTCCGCCACCGGCTCGCCCAGATCGTCCCCCTCCACCAGCACCGTCAGGAAACCGGTGATGCTGCCCGTCGCTCCATTGCCGAGCTGTTCGACCGTGTTCGCCAGCAACTGAAACACCGACGGCGTGTAGCCGCGCGCACTGGGGGGTTCGCCGAGACTCAGTCCCATCTCGCGCTGAGCCATCGCCAGACGCGTCAGACTGTCGAGGAAAAACAGCACGTTCATGCCGCGGGCGCGGAACGAATCGGCCATCGCGATCGAAGTCTCCACCGCGCGGATCCGCATCAGCGGCAGTTGGTCGCTGCTCGAGATGACCACGGCGGACTTGGCGAGTCCGTCCTCCCCGAGGCAATCCTCGACGAAGGGCCGCAACTCGCAACCCCGCTCACCGACGAGGCAGATCACGTTGAGATCGGCCTCCGCCGTCTTGGCGATTTGTCCCAGCAGCGTGCTCTTGCCGACACCACTGCCCGCGAAGATGCCCAGCCGCTGGCCTCGTCCGCAGAGCAGCAGTCCGTCGATCGCCTTTTGCCCGGTCACGAATGGCAGCTCGACTCGTTCGCGATGGAGCGGTGAAGGAGGCGTGTTGCGCACCAGCCGACGTTCGAGTGGCCTCACCGGTCCCCGGCCATCAATGGGCCGGCCCAGTCCGTCGAAGATGCGACCAAGGATCGCTTTGCCCACCGGGACAGTGCGTCGCTCCGGCAAACGCACGACCGGCAGGCCCGTCCGCAGTTCCTCGGCGAATTCATAGGGCGCGAGCCGGGCGAGACCCCGTTTGAAGCCGATCACTTCCGCCGGGATTTCCCGACCGCTCGGTTCGAAGATCCGGCATTGGTCTCCCAGAGCCGCCGGAATCGCGCACGCCAACCCATCCTCGACGACTTGCAGACGACTCTGCACGCGAAAGCCGTCGCAGCTTTCGACGTCCCGCACCAGTCGTTCAAGGTCCAGTTTCATCATGGCCGCTGACCGTCGAAAGGAGTTGTCGCCGGATCTCTTCGATCTGATGACGCAGTTCGTAGACGACCTTGATCTCGCCCGCCGTCGCCTTGCAGTCGCCGCGCTGCAACGTGGCGTCGGCGATGTATTGCAGGGCCCGTTCGTCCCCCGCGCTGCGGATCACGGGGAACTCCTGCAGCAACGCCAGGTCGTCGGGATGCAGTCGCACGACGGTGGCATCGCGGGAATGAATCCGCGACAGAACTTCGTGGACGAGATTCTCGATCGGGAACCGGTCCGAGTTGATCTGCTCGAAGACCAACTTCGTGGCGATCGCATGTGCGAGTTCGATCGTGGCTTCCCGGACGTCACCCAGAAGGACGTTCAAACGCTCATCCGTCGTGTGCATGACTCGCTGAATCTCGACGAGGCTCCTGGCGAGTACCTCCCGCTGCTGGTGCAATTGCTCCAACTCGCCATCGATTGCTGACGACGGACTGGCGGGGCGCGATCGACTCATCGGTTGCCGAACGAGTTCTCCACGCCGCGCGAACTCATCGCGATGCCATTCAGGTCGGTTGGCACCCGCCTTGACAGCGACAACCTTCCGGATCGGCAGAGTCAACGGAATGGTGACTTCGATCATGCGCGGTCATTCCCAACGGCATCACGGTGATTCGGCACGATCCGCCGAACGAGTTTGAAGAAGCAGATGACTGCCACTCGATTGTTTCGGTACACCACACACCAAAGGTTTCACGAAAATCGTTACAACCCCTGCGATCCGCCAAGTTCCACACGATCCGGTTCAGACACCGGACGATTCGGATGATTCGAGCCGAATTGGCCGAAGTTCGAGAGGCCCTTCCCGCAAGGACGACGACGTCGCCACCGATGGAACGGAGGGAACGCCGTCGGCATTTGAGATGCTGCTCGCGCTGATCGTTGCCCCTCCCACGCATGTTCCTGTGGCGAACACGAGTCCGTCGAACGACATCACCTCGGACTGTGGGCTGCCAACCTACGGATGCGCCTCAGTCGAGTTGTCCGGTGCCCAGGCGGCCCTGAACTCCTCGGCAACACCGACCCTCGACGAGAGTCTGCCGCCAGTCCCGACGAGCGACCTGACATCAACAACCGCATCAGAGGTCGAACCCCATTCCAAAGCCCGAGACGCCAACGTGTCGCCTTTCCCGGCGACCGGGTGCCCCATCAGCGGGGCGTCCCAATCAGAGCGCACTCAGGTCGAGCAGGTCCGCTCGTGCATCACGTCAGGCGATCCTGTGATCGGTCACTCGCCCGAGACGATGGAACCGGAAGCAGGCAACACCGGCGATGTCACATCCGCGAACAATTCGCCCGCCAGCGAAGCGATTTCCGACTCCGTGCCGTCCGGTTTGTTGGAGACGATCAGCGACGAACGGCTTTCCGTGAGCGATGCGGAAGGCGCCACATCAGGAGTCATCGACGAAGCCGCGGCAGGTCGGGAACGCCCGAGTCCTTCGATGGCTCGGCTCGCGGAAATGCCGGCATCCGTGCGATTCGCCTTTGAGGAATATCGCCAACTCATCACGAGCGTTTCGTCGAAGGGGCCGGGCACCGATGAGTTCCCGTCCGATGAGTTTGGACGAGGATCGACGCCACATTCCGCCTCGAATGGCAGCGATTTCAACAGGACGTCGATTGGTGCCGATTCGTTGCCCGTCGACTTCGAGAAGTTCGTTCACTCTCGCAGCCACGACCCGGATCGCACTTTCTCGTCCGAACATCGCCAGCAGGAACAGTCAGCCTCCGCGACGTCCGCCGCCTTGTCGGTTGTGCATCCTCGGCAACTGGGCGCGACTTCTGCCGGAGCCGTCTCCGATCAACTGGCGGCAGCAATCGTGGAACGGCTGGATGTGGGACACGATTCGTCGCCCCCGACGTTCCGGCTGCGACTTGATCCGCGCGAACTGGGGACGGTCGAGGTTCATTTGTCGATCGTCCACGATGTGGTTTCGATCCGCTTCGTGGCTCAGGACGAAGCGGCACGGCAGGTGATCGAACGGCAGCTCGATGATCTCCGGCAGTCTCTGACGAACAGTGGCGTCTCGTTCGGCCAGTGCCATGTCGGCTGCAACTCCGACGGTCGGCAGGCGTCCGATCAACAGCAGGCCGCTCCCCCCACAATCTCGCGCACACCACCGGTGCTTTCCCGCTGGTCTCGACATCAGGATCACGAGGTTCTGGTGACGTTGCCTCAAGGCCGGCTGAACGTTGTGGCCTGAGCGCCATTGGGACAACGGATGACGACCGCCGACTTGACCTTCGCTTTCGGAATTCTGCGGCGAATCGGAGATTCTCAACAGGCGGGGAGAGATTTGTGGTCTGCCAGCAATTCATTGGTGCCGAAGTCAGGCTTTGCTCGATTTCAAAGCAATGTCGAGTTGTCGGACGTGGACTGGGGCGGTGGAACACCAACGGAGTCGGATGTCATGGCTGATTCGCCCATCACGTCGCAACTCGGTCAGGATCAGTTTTTGAAGCTGATGGTGGCGCAACTCAAGTCTCAGGATCCTCTGGAGCCGATCAAGGACCAGGAGTTTCTGGGGCAACTGGCCCAGTTCTCGACATTGAGCGGGATTGAGAAGTTGAACGCCAGCTTCGGTGACATGTTGTCGCTCCAGCAGATCACTCAGGGTGCCAACCTGATGGGGCAGCAGATTATCTATCGAAATTCGGACAACCAGACGGCGCAGGGAACAGTTCAGGGGTTCGCGGTCAACGAAGGCCGCATCGAACTTCAGGTGGGGAATGACGCGGTCACGTTGGACAACGTGATTGGCATGTTCACTACCGCCGCTTAGTACGTTTGGATCGGTCAGACATTATCAGGAGCAAGTTGGGATTCGGCAGGGACGCCGTCAATAACGTTCGTTCATCGTTTCTGCCGTGAGATATCCCGACCATGATTCGCTCGCTCTTCACGAGTGCTTCGGCACTGCACGCCCATCAAGAGATGCTCGACGTCGTTGGCAACAACCTCGCCAACTCGAACACCACGGGCTTCAAGTCACAGCGACTGCGCTTCTCGAACCAGTTCACCCAACTGCTGGTGGCCCAGAGTGCGCCGTCGGCCACGAGCGGCGGGAAGAACCCGGTGCAGATCGGCCTCGGCGTGCAGGTGGCCGCCGCCGACACGAACCTCGCCCAGGGAACGTTTGAAAACACGGGAAAGAAACTCGATCTGGCGATTCAGAACGGCGGCTTCTTCGTGTTGAAGAGTGGCAACGAGACCTTCTTCACCCGCGCCGGTGCGTTTGCGGTCGATTCCAATAACACGCTTGTCGATCCGGCAACGGGAGCCAAGGTTCAGCGAACCGGCACGATGGGCGAAGGGACTGCCACCGCACCCGCCTTCCAAACCGCCGGAGTCGGGGACATCACCATCCCCAAGGGAATCACCGTTCCGGGCAATGCGACTGAAAACGTCAAGTTCAAGGGGAACCTTGATGCCAAAGCGCTGGAGGCGGTTGCCGAAGTGCTGACGATGGGTCAGCCACTGACGGAGGGCGGACTCCCCGCCACGACGAGCACGCGGCTCAACAACCTGAACCAAACATCGGTGGGATACGCCGCCGGTGACCAGATTCAGATCACGGGCACGCGGGTCGATGGCACGTCCGTGAACGCCCTCTACACGGCCACAGGCACAGCCGCCGATACGGTGGGAGCACTCCTGGGAGTCATCAACAATCTCTACTTGTCGGCGACTCCGGGTACGGGGGCAACCGCCTCGCTCGACAGTGCCGGTCACATCGTGCTCACGGCGAATCAAGCCGGTCCGGCCACTCTGACGATTGGCCTCAAAAGCAATCCGACCGACCCGACCCCCCTCAGCGGCGTCACGCAGTTCACCAACTTCCAGGCATCGGTCGATGGCAAGGCGGCCGACACCGCCACGTCGGTCATCCAGATCTTCGACAACCAGTTCTCACCACATAACGTGACGTTCACGTTCCACAAGGTGTCCCCGAATCGTTGGGACATGAGTGCGGCGCTCGAAGGAAGCGAGGGGGTCATCTTCGGATTCGGCAACGACAGTACCGTGGCGGGACTGACGTTCAACGAGAATGGTTCGTTTCTGGGTGTGGTGGGCACCAGCGTCACTCAGTTGTTGGCGGCCCATCTGCCGTTCACCGTGGGCGGAGTACCGGCGACGACAGCAACGCCGCTCCATCTGCTCGATCAGCATACCGGTGGACCCTACGCGGCGGGTGACATGATTCAGATCTCAGGCATCGATCATGATGGCTTGCCCGTTGGGCCAGTGAACTTTTTGGCAGCGGGTCAGACGGTCGGTGATCTGATCGACACGATCAATGCATCATTTGGGGGAGCGAATGCCGTCCTGGATGCCTCGGGAATCATTCAATTCGCAGCCAGCGTGTCCGGTCAGAGCCAGTTACAGCTCGACTTGCAAGACTTGCCAGCGAACACCGGTGGTACGACAGTCTACAGCGACTTCAACGAAATCACTCGCGGGACGGACGGCGACGACGACATCACGTTCCAGATCAGCAATCTCGCTGCATTTGGCAACAAGCAAACCATCAAGCTGGATTTCGGCTCATCCAACGGATTCGATGGGCTGTCCCAATTTGGTGGGTTCACCACGGCCGCCTCGACGCAACAGGATGGCTTCGCCCAGGGAACCCTGGTCGATGTGAGCGTGGAGAACGATGGCACGATCACCGGCCAGTTCAGCAACGGTCGCGCGGAGGCCATCGCCCAGATCGCACTCGCGACATTCGCGAACTCCGAAGGTCTCGATCGGACGTCGAACAATTATTTCAAACACAACTCGAACTCGGGAATACCAATCATTTCCACCGCGCTGTCGGGCAGTGCGGGTTCGATCCAGAGTGGTGCGCTGGAGAGTTCCAACGTCGACATCGGTGCCGAGTTCACTCAACTGATCGCGGCTCAGCGTGGCTATCAGGTCAACGCGCGGGCCTTCAGCGCCGCCAACCAGATGCTGGAAGAGACGGCCAATCTGTTGCGATAGTTGAAATTGTCGTTTTTGATCGCCCCCTCGCGACAAATTGACTTGGGGAGGCTCGGGGCTCGTGACTCTGAGCGACGGTGCCGACCGTGCCCTGTTCTTGGTGAATCCTCGCGCATCTTCTGCCTTGTTCCCCACCGCGCTTGTTCCCTGCTGGAACAATTCCGACAAACTGGCCGAATCGGCTGGTTGCCGTGATCCCTACAACCGATAAAGAAGGAAAAGTTTCGCGTCTTCGTCGACGTGCCATCCATCGTCTGGACTTCATCGAACTAAGGAGATCCAGGGCCTGAGGTCTTGGAGCCAACCATGGGCGGCCTTCAACAGTTCACACAGCAACTGCAACAGTTCTGGTCGCGTCAGGGCACGGCGGGGCGAGTCGTCTATGGCGGCGTCACCCTCGCACTGATGGTGCTTGTCGGCGGCGTGAGTTACTGGGCTTCGCAAACCGAATACTCAGTCCTGTTCTCGGGCCTTCCGGCGGAAGATGCCGACGCCATCGTGCAGAAGCTGGAAGCGGACCGGACGTCCTACCAGTTGACCTCCGGCGGCTCGACCATTCTGGTTCCCGCCGACAAGGTTCACCAGGCGCGAATGACTCTGGTGGCGGCCGGCCTGCCGCAGGGTTCCGGCAAGGGGTTTGAGCTCTTCGACCAGATGTCGATGGGAGCGACGCCGTTCGTCCAGAACCTGAACTACGTCCGAGCGATTCAGGGGGAACTGGCTCGCACGATCATGACCCTCGAACCGGTCGCGCACGCGCGGGTTCACATTGTGCAGCCGGAGCCGACTCCCTTCGTGCGCGAGGAGAAGCCGGTCACGGCCAGCGTGGTGATCAAGACCAGGGCGGGAGCCGCCCTCAGCCGCCGAGCCACCGCGGGAATCGTGGCCCTCGTCGCCGGGAGCGTGAAGGGATTGACTGCCGAAAACGTCACGGTGCTCGACTCGGACGGACAGGTGCTGTCTGAAAAACGCGATGCGAAAGGTGGCTCGGCCTCGTCGGACCAACTCGCCTACCAGCGCGACGTCGAATCGCATCTGGCGTCGAAGGCTCAGGAGATCTTGTCGCGGTTGCTGGGACACGGCCGTGCCGTCGTGCGGGTCACCGCCGACATGAGCTTTCGTCACTTGAAAGAGACGACCGAGAAGTTCGATCCGGAAGGGAAGGTCGTCACGCGCGAATTGCTCACGTCGTCCAAGACGACGTCCGCCACGGGCACGCGCGGACCGGCCGGGGCCGTCAGCAACATTCCGCCCGGTCAGCCTGTGGGACCATCGGGCGCGGCGCCGAACAAGAATGACGAGACGATCGAGAACGAATACGCCGTGTCGAGGACGAACCGTCAACTTGAAGAACAGCAGGGAACGATCGACCGACTCACGGTGGCCGTGATGCTGATTCCGTCTCCCACGGATGCCAACACGCCACCGGAGGAGACTCTGGGAATCACGCCTGCGGAAGCGAAGGAACTGGTCAAGCAGGCGGTCGGCTACAAGGAAGGCCGCGATCAGATTCAGGTGAGCATCGGCAAAGTGGCCGAAGCACCCGCCGAGGCCGCACTCGACGCCGGAATACTCGCGCTGCAGCAATGGCAGAACTATGCCACGATCGTGCGTGCTTCGTCGGGGGGGGTGGTGGCGTTTTTGCTTTTTGCCATCGGAATCGTTGCACTTCGCCGGCTGCCAGCTCCCCGAACCGCCCCCAACCGTCCCGCCATAGCCTAGCGCGGCAGGGCCCCCAGCGGTGGAGAGTTGAACGATCTGCAGGCGGTCGCGGCGACAGTCAAAACCTGGCTCGAAGAGCCGGCCACGATTCGACTCGAACGCGACGCCGCCAGTTCGCGCGCCAAACCCGCCTGACAGACAATCGCTCGCGAGTTCCGATTGTGGGCCGGTTTGACGAAGGACCAAGGGCACGCCCTGAGTCTGCTGTTTGGACTTGAGGACATGGGTGGCGGGTCTGGCAGTTCGTGGGAGGCCTTTTGGCGAGCCGAACACGTCTGCACGATGCCGCAGGTCGCCTCCCGGATTCCGCAGGTCGCCTCCAAGACAGCGCAGGTCGCCTCTACGATTGCTCAGGTTGGCATTTTCAGAGCGTCCGAAGCGATCTCGCGGGCCGTGGAGCCGTCTGGACAGCGCAGGTTGGCTTCTGGAATGCGCAGCTCGCCTCCCCGCCTGGGAATTTGCCCTCTCGCGGGCGCAGGTCGGGTTCGCGACAGCGCAGGTTGCCGTCTCGCCTGCCAAAAAACCGTCTCGCGAGCCGTTTTTGTCGTCTCGACAGCGCAGGAAATGATCTCGACAGCGCAGGAAACGATCTCAACACCCTAGGAAGCCTTTTTGCCACAAGGGGATACGAAAAATAACTGCCCCGTCAGGGCTGTCGAAGACTCGAACCGTGTCACCCGGCCGCCGAACCGGTTTTCTCACGACGCGCCCCGGTTGGCTTCATGGCTTCACGTCGGTGGCGTCAGCCGATTGAGTCTTCGACGGTGAAACGGCCGTCTCGCGCTGCTTTCGCATCTGTTCGAGTTGCGATTCGGTTTGCTGATGCCAGCGGATGTTGTCGAGTTGCCACTTGGCCAGATCGCGCAGGACCGGATCCTGGTCGGACTCGGCGACGACCCGATAGGCGTCCGTCGCAGGTTGCCACTGCGCCTGCTTGCGAAGGCACGTTGCCGACAGGTACTTGAGCATCATCCGGTTCTCGTCCGTCGCCTTCACCTTGCGAAACGCCTGCTCGGCCGCCGCGTAGTCGCCGGAGCGAAGCAGCACCTTGCCGAGAGCAAACGGATCGACCACGCCGCTCGTCAACGGCACGTTCGTCAGTTTGGCGACGGCGTCGGGTATCGGCGGTGGCGGTTCCACGGCGCGAACTGGTTGTGCAGCCGGCGTCGCCGGTGGACTGGCTCGCCGCGTGACGCCCTGTGTCGCCAACTTGGTCAGCAGATTGAGCAACTCCTGGCGCTGCTGGATCGAGACGCGATCACTCTCCGCATCAACAGCCCTGGTGCTGCGAGACACATCCTCACGCGCGGCACCAAAAGCTTTCAGCTCGCTGCGAAGTTGTCGCAGTTCCTCTTCCAGACTGGTTCCCGCTTCCGACTCCGTGGCGAGCAGGGGCAGCGGAACGGGTGCCGCGAATCCGGCGTCCGGGACCGGAGCCGGTCGCGCACTGGGAACCGGCAAAAGTCGAGGTGCCGGAAAATCCTGGGCCATCGCGGCCGTAAACAGCCCGGCGAATGAGAGAGCAACCAATCCGTGGAGTCTCATGAATCTAGTGTCCGTTGTGTGAACCCGCCTGGTCGGCAGTCTTGGATGGGGGCACGTCGTCCTCCAGGACGTCGTCTTGGGTCGGCAGGAAATACTGGCCCAGTGTCACGACCACCAGTTGGCGGTCGGGCGATTTCAAGTCTTTGGTGGACTCGTGATTGGCACAGGAAACAATCCTCAAACGGGAGGGGGCCACGCCGCGCGCTTCGAGGGCGAGCTTGACGGCCACCGCGCGGCGGAACGACAGGTCGTGACCACGCATGGCATCGCGACTCGCCTCCTCCTGCGAGCAGTGTCCCTGGATCAGGATGGTTCGGTAGTGATGCCGAACCACTTCCGCGATCTGATCCAGATCGGGGAGGGCCGTTTTGGGAATCTCATCCAAATTGCGGCCGAATCGAACCGGCTTGCCAACCAGGGCCTGAGCCTTGACCCACGGATCCGCGTCCTTTTTCTGTTGCCCTTCGATTGCCGCAGGCAGCCAACGCTGTCCGTGATTGGGAAACTTGGCCGAATTCTTCTGAGCCATCACCTGAAACACGGCCAGGTCGATCGGATCCTTGGAATCGGGGCGAGGTACGTATCCGAACCCCAACTTCACCGACGCCAGAACCTTCAACAAGTCGGGGTTGGCCGTGGTCTTCTGCTCGCCCTTGACCAGCATCAGCACGAAGAAGCTCATCAGCAGGATGACCATGTCGGCAAAACTCACGATCCACATGGGAGCGTGACCGCCGCCTTCTTCGTGACCACCCTTCTTTCGCGGACCAGACATTCCCGTGCCTTCTGCTGCCGACGGACCGAGGTCCGTCTCGTGATGTCATCGTCTTGTCGATTTCGCCTTCGTCGCAGAACAGCGTGTCATCCTTCGAGTTTGTTCGCGGCCCGACCGTCCAGGAAGCTCAGCAATCGCTGCTTGAGGCCCGTGGGCGAATCGCCTGCCGCAATTCCCAAAATTCCCTGCAGATAGAGCTCCTTCAGGAGCATCTCCTGATTTGCACGAATCCCCAGTTTGTCGGCGAAGGGCAGACAGATGACGTTGGCGTAGAGCGAACCGTACAAGGTTCCCAACAACGCCACGGACAAGCCGGCACCGATGGCCGAGATGTCGCCGCCCATGTTCTGAAACATCACCACCTGACCAATGATCGTGGCCGTCAATCCATAAGCCGGAGCATAGTTGCCCATCAACGCGAAGATCTTCTTTCCCAAGCCGTGCCGCTCGCTCTGGGCGTGCAGTTCCAGGCGCAAACTCGCTTCGACATCGTGGTGGTCCTGACCGTCGATCACCATCTTCAAGCCCTTCGCGAGAAACGGTTCTTTCACTTCCTCCATGCGTCCTTCCAGTGCCAGCAGCCCATCCTTGCGAGCCACTGTCGCGAAGTCGACCAGTTGCAGAATCGCCTCCGACAACGAGGTCTCCCGATAGAAGATGCACTTCCGCAACGCACCGAAGACTTGGAGAAAGTTCCGCATCGGCATGCTGATCATCGTGGCGCAGATCGAACCGACGATCACCAGCAGGACACCTTCCGTGCTGTAGAAACCCATCAAATGGCCGTGCGTCTGGTGATACATGCAGGCGAGGATGATGCCGAGTCCGAACAAAAGTCCGCCGATCGTCCCGATATCCATGGTCTGCCTTCCTCTTCACGATCCGATGGCCGCTTCTCGCTCCTCTCTAGTCGAAGGGTTTCGTGCATCCTTGCTCGAACCGATCTGGTGGACTTCGATCTTTGCGTAAACTCGTCCGGATGCGACGACGGTGCCGAATTTATGGATCGCTCATCAGAGGCGGCACGCCAGGCGGTGGCGCGAGGACCGGCATCGTGTCCGTAGGGCCTCCCGCCGGCAGAATCGCACCTCCCGCAGGCGGACTGAGCGACGAGGCCACCTGCTGGCAGACGAACCTCTGGTAGACATCCGGAGACTCCAGGATGCGGTCCGCTCCCATCAAACTTTGCGGCCAGTTGAGCGACTGTTTGTAGAAGGCCTGCGCCTGAAGAGCCGTGGTCGTCTCGCGGGCGTCCCACAAGCCATCGGCCGACGCGATTGCGACCCCTTCCGCCGGACTGACCAGCAGCAGCGACATCCCGACGCGCGGCGGCGCGTACGGGTGATACTGCGTGACGTTAGCGAAGAGCACGGCCTGAGCCTGGTATTCGCGCGCGACGCGCAGCAGTTCGAGTTCGTCGAACTGGCCGCCTCGAAAGATGTCCTGAGCCCGCGCGCCGGGATCGTCCCGCGTGGCGACGACGATGTCGAACCGTCCGGTCCGCTGAAGTTCGGCGGCCAGGTTCGCCTGCAACTCCTCCGTCACCTTCGGGTAGGCGGTCTGATTGGCCAGCGGCATCAGGACGATCCGCTGCACCGACGACCAGTCGAAGTTCTGGGCCACGAATTGTTGATAGGGTGCCGGCGCGGGGGGCATCACCACCGCAGTCCGTTTGTGCGCGCACCCCCACCCGATGGCAAGAACCAGAGCGAGAAGGCAGGCACACGAGCGCATGGGTTATTCCACCGGCTTGGTCGGAAACGAGTTGACGTCGTCCGATTCGAGAAGTTGTTGCAGCAGCGGAGCCATCGTTTGCAGGACCGCCGCATTGTCCTTCTCCGCATTGCGAACCTTCTCGCGCAGGTCGTCGACTTCGCGTTTGAGTCGTTCCAGTTCGTCCTTTGCCGTCATCAGGTCTTTGCGGGCCGAACGAATCTCACGCACGGCCAACTGCAGTTTCTCGTCGCGTTGATTGACCAGCAGGTTCAGGTTGGCGTTCTGCTGAGTCACGTCTTCCACGTGTCGTTCGAGATCACCGATGGCCGACATCAATCGCAGTGATCGTTCGGTCGCTGTCTCGCCCGGCTTCAGTCCCAAATGGCTGCCGATGACAGACGGTGGCGAGTTGCGATCCATCGGGAAGGACGGTTGCTGCATGAAGACGGCGGAACTCCGACCGCCGAACGATGGCACGGCAACGTCTACGGGAGGCAGGCCCGCCTCCAGCACCTCGTGAGAGGCTGTCACAGCCCCTCCGTTTGTGGTGACCTGACCGACGGGAGTCACCTTGGAATAGACGGGCGATGACGTGGCGCTCGAATTGCGGCGAGAAGCCATCGTTCCCGCGGAGGGCGTCGAGGACTTCTTCGCTCCGTTGTAACCAGTTGTCAGACTCGAAGAGGCTTGAGGCTGCGCCGCACTCCACGACTGCCGGGGCACAGAAGGGAGAGACGTCGCGCGACCGACGGTCTGCGATTTGTGCGGACTCGCCGACACGTTCGAGTTCGATGCGGAGGAACCGGGTGGCGCGACCGTGGCGGCTGGGATGGGAAAGTGGGGGGCGGGCGAGGGAGGGACAAAGTCCCACTCGAATTCCGACTGGTTTTGGCCCTGAAGGTACGAGGCTCCGCCAACGGCCACACAGGCTGCGAGGGCCGGAATCCAGATCAGCTTGATGATCGAAGAAGTCATCCGTTGTCATCCCTTTCCACCGCGCTGCTCATCACGTCGCACCCACACTTCCACTGCGATGGCGTTTGCTTCGTGCTCGCTGTCATGACTCGTAGGAACACCACAACCGAATTTTCTCCCCACAGGAACAAGTCACGTCGATGGCCGTGACCACCTCGCCTTCGCGGATGAACTCGACGACCGGTTGTGGTCGATCGTGCGAATGAGGTCCGCCGACACAGGCCACTTCGTCCGTGCGGACCACTCGGCTGCCGGGCACGATGCTGTGAGTGCCGTCTCGCACAAACTTCTCAACAATGTGGCCGCTCATGGCTCGTACTTCCCGTCAGTGTGAACAGACATATTCCCGCAACTGGTGCTGCGCCGCGGCCAACAGGCGTGACACGCGCGATTCGGACAGCTTCAGGACCTGTCCAATTTCCTTCAGTCGCAGATCCTCCATGTAGTACAGCGTCACCACGAGTCGCTCCCGTTCCGGCAGCGAGGTAATGGCGTCGGCCAGCAGTTGCTTCTGTTCGTCCCACTCGGCGGCGGATTCGGGCGAGCCATCCATGTGGGCTGTCGGATCGTTGTCAACGTGTTCGAGCGACCGCACCTGGATCAGTGGCATCGCGATCAGGGCATCGAGCACGTCGTCGGGACTCAGTCCCGTCGCGGTCGCGAGTTCATCGACGCTGACGGGCCCGGTCAGATTTTCCTGAGCCTTCGCCACCTGCGAGACACGCTGCATCACTTCCTGCGGCAGCGGACAGTTGCGCCGCGCCTCGTCGAAGATCGCACCGCGAATGCGCAGCGTCGCAAACGACTTGAAGTCGACACCACGAGTCGGATCGAAGCGGCCCGCCGCCTCCACCAGACCCAGCACCCCGGCCGATTCGAGGTTCTCGACATCGACACCCGAGGGGAGTCGCGCCGCGACCTTGCCCATGATGTGGCGGACCAGCCAGAGATGGTTCACGACCAGTTCGTCACGCGCCGATTGCTCGGCCGTGCGCGAGTACTCCTGGAGTTTGCGACCCACTGCGACTGACATGTTGACGCGCCCATCCTTGGTGGCATCTTGGCTCCGACGACGCCTCGTTGGTTGCATTCAATCGTCGAGGAAAACAGGGAGGCCGGGCATTCTGGTCAGGGGCCAATCTGTGTCAAGACGGCCCACCGACGAATGACTCTGCGCCATCGAGAGATTGCGCTTTCGGGGAATCGGTCGGCAGGCAACCGGCAGTTCCTGCCTGATATCCGCCGAGTTGCGTTCGCTGTTTGCCCGGTGCTACCGGACTGCGTATGCGTCCCGGTGATTGACCTCTGAGGCCCAACGGGACGTGTTACACCAGCCCAGGGCTGGCCTAATCCCGGCCTTTCAGGCCCAAAAAACTCATCACTCATGCCATCAAGTCGTGTTAGCGGGTTTCCAGTCCGTCAAACGGGCTACGCGGGGATCGCAACTTCGCCTGGCAGCATGCCGCTCTTCACGTCCCTCACGGCGCAGACCCGACGATGATAGGCAATGTCTGGCGAGAGATGCCTCAACGGAACGTGCTCCCAAGTCCATTCCTCGCCGGACCACGGCAGCGTCACTCCGTAAAGAATGTCAAACCGATCGACAATCGCTCCCTCGCCATCGAACTGAATCTTCTCCACATCCGTGATCAGCGTGACCACACCGGGAAGGCGACGCAGATAGTCCAGATGACTTTCAATCAGGGCGCGGGCGTAGTCGTCGATCTCTTGCTCCGGTCGGGGAGGACTCTTGGCCAGATACAGCGCCGGAATGTAGGGGAGTTGCGAGAGCAGGTTCACCGACGCGACGTAATCGACCTCGGGGTCATCGCAGAACAACTGAGGGACCGCGCGGGGCAATGGAGTACGCGGGTCGTGCGCGATCCTCGCCAGATCGGCCGCCGTGGCCGAGACGTCCGCGCGGACCAGCCGCACGTTCCGATACCGCGCCGCATTCACATAGGCTCTCAGCGGATGAACGACGTCCACCAGGATGACCTCGCGAAACGTGTGGGCGAGGTCGGCCAGGGGAACATCCAGCAGCAATCCCGACCCGAGGATGACCGCCTTCCGCCGACGAGGGCACTCCAGCGCGGCGGCCCGAATCGTGGCCTGCGTCCGCTGCAAATGATGCCGCCACGCCCGACGACATTGCCGGTGGCGCACCTTGATTCCCAACTGCCCACTCAGATAACCGAGCCGCCGCATCGCTCGCGAACAGGGCGTGATCAGGTACTCGACCAGTTCCAGAATCACGGGAATCCCCTGCTTGAGCAAACAGCCTGTGGAACAAGGATTGATCGTGTGCCACGGCCGTGTCAGCCGTGCGGATTTCGTGAGACATTTGATCGCTCTCACGGCTCACAGAGCCGTGGCACGACTTTTCGACGGCCCTACGAAAACTGCTGGACGCCGGGTTTGTAGATCTCATCCCGCTTGACGATGACTTCGGCTTCGAGCATCACGTCGTTCGGAACCTCGGTAAACGCGATCACTGTCAGGTCGGGCAGGCCGCGCAGCAGCAGATGCCTGACGGCGCGACGCAACTGCGAATCGACCAGCAGCGTCACTTCCACCCCCTTCTGACCGGCGTCGCGCAGCCCCGTGGCCAGTCGCACGATCAGGGCTTCCAGCGCGTCGGGCGGGATCGCCAGCTTTTTGTCTTGCAGGCTGCGTCGCAGTTCGAGCTCCAGCGATGGCTCGAAGACCAGCGCGTGGATGCGGCCTTCCGGGTCGATGAACGGATCGCAGATGGCTCGCGCCAGATAGGCTCGCACTCGCTCGGCCAGATCGGCAGGATCCTTCGTCGCCTGAGCGTTGTGGGCGAGGCCCTCCAGAATGCGAGTCAGATTGGTAATCGGCACGCGCTCCTCCAGCAGCAGCGTCAGCACGCGATGCACCGTTCCCATCGAGAGCATGTTGGGAATCAACTCGTCCACCACCGCCGCCGCAGACTCCCGCGCCTTGTCGATCAGCTTGGTCAAGTCCTCGCGGCTGAGCAGGTCGCCGGCATGACGCCGCAGCACTTCGCGCAGATGAGTGATGATCACACCCGGCGCATCGACGCACGTGCAGCCGGTCATCTCCGCCTGCGAGCGATCGTTCTCCGCGATCCACTTCGCGGGGAGACCGAACGCCGGATCCTTCGTGTCCTGACCCTGAATCGGGATCCGCCCCCCTTCGGGATGGATCGCCAACACCTGTCCGATGTGCAGCGTGCCGCGCCCCGCTTCCTGTCCGCCGACGAGGATGCGGTATTCCTGATCGCCAAGTTTTCCGTTGTCTCGCACCCGGACCAGAGGAATCCACAAGCCGCATCGCTTGGCAAGATCCTTCCGCACGGTGGCAATCCGTTGCAACAGGCCCAGGTCGCGCTTGGGATCGACCAGCGGGATCAGTTGCCGACCGATCTCGATGCAGGCGCGGTCCGTTTCGAGGAACTCCGACAGATGCTCCTCCATCGGCGTCAGGGGCACCATTGTCCGCTCGGGTTCGCTGGCGACTGCGGCGGCCAGTGCGGCCGGAGACAGTTGCCGCGAGGCGTAATACAGTGCGGCCGACATGACGAGGAACGGCATCCAGGGCATGCCCGGCGTGAGAGCCAGCAGCCCGAGCAGCCCCGCGCCGATCTGAAGTGGCCGGCGCTTCGCCAGAAACTGCGAGCCGATTTCGGAACCGAGACCGATCTGATTGGCAGACTTGGTGACGAGGATACCGGCGGCCGTCGCGATGATGAGCGCCGGAATCTGCGAGACCAGACCATCGCCCACCGTCAGGATCGAGTAGACCTTGATCGCCTGCGCCGGCGGCATGCCGTTCATCAGCCCGATGATGATCCCGCCGAGCAGGTTGATGCCCGTGATGATCATGCCCGCCACGGCGTCGCCGCGCACGAACTTGCTCGCACCGTCCATCGCTCCGTAAAACTCGGCCTCCTGCAGCAGGGCGGCTCGCCGCCGCTTGGCCTCGCCGTCGTTGATCGACCCCGCATTCAGATCGGCATCGATCGCCATCTGCTTACCGGGCATGGCATCCAGCACGAAGCGGGCACCCACTTCCGAGATGCGGGTCGCACCTTTGGTGATGACCACGAATTGAATGATGATCAGGATCAGGAACACGACCAGCCCGACGACCAGATTGCCTCCGACGACGAAGTTGCCGAACGTCTCGACGATCCGACCGGCATCGGCCTGGATGAGGATCAATCGAGTGGTGGCGACGTTCAGCGACAACCGGCCTAGCGTCAGCAGCAACAGCGCCGAGGGAAAGACCGACAACTCCATGGGCGATCCGACGCCGAGCGTGACCAGCAGCAGCAGAATGGTGATGCTCAAGTTCAACGTCAGCAGGATGTCGAGCAGAAACGTCGGCAGGGGGACGATCAAAACGACGAGCACGGCCATCACGGCGAGCGGAAAGATCAGCTCGCTGCGTTGGTTCACGGTCAACGGTGGCATGGCCGCAATCGACATGTTTCGACGTCCTCAATCACTTCACTAGGCGGCGGTGCCGCGCAATCGGTACACGTAGCTCAGAACTTCGCTGACCGCGAGGTACAGCGCCTGCGGGATCTCCTGCCCGACTTTCACCGTCTTGTAGAGTGCCTGCGCGACCGGCTTGCGCTCGATCACCGGAATTCCGTGACGACGCGCTCGCGCCATGATCAGCAGCGCGAATTGATCGCGTCCCTTGGCGATGACGAGCGGAGCCGACATCTCGCCCCGTTCGTATCGCAGGGCGACGGCGAAGTGAGTCGGGTTGCTGATGACGATCGTCGCCTTCGGCACCTGCTCCAGCATGCGCCGTTGCGAAACGATCTCGCGCGCCCGCTGGCGGCGCTTCGCCAGCACGTGCGGGTCGCCTTCGTCGTCCTTCTTCTCCTGCTTCATGTCCTCGCGCGACATCATCAGTTTCTTCTCGTTGCGGAACCATTGCAGGCCGTAGTCGGTGGCCCCGATCATCAACAGGATGGCCGCCGCCGCAATCAGCAGGTTGGCTCCGATGTCCCACGAAATCGCGACGCTCTGCGCGAGTTGATGCTGGCCCAGCGCGACCACTTCTCCGATCCGATCGCTCAGAATCCACCAGACGACGACTCCGATCAGCCCCACTTTCGCCAGCGCGAAGCCGCCGCGGGTCAGCCCCTCCACCGAGACGAGCTGCCGCCAGTTCATCGCCGGATTGAGCTTCTCCCACTTCGGGCCCAGCGATTCGGAATTGATGTGCAGACCGGCCTGTCCGAGATTCACAGCCAATCCCATCACGAACATGCCCGCCATCAACGCGCCCGCCAACTGCAGTCCGCGACCGAAGAGACCGACGAAGAGTGACTGGGTTTCGTCCACGGTCATCTCGACCCGGAGGCCCGCAATGTGCGAATGCAGATCGTGACTGAGACCCTGCGCCAGAGTGAGACCGCCCCACCACAGACCGAGGGCACCGGCAAACAGCAGCAGCCCATTGTTCAATTCGTGGCTGTACGCGAACTGTCCCTGAGCGCGCGCGTCGTCGCGACGACGCTGCGAAGGAAGCTGTGTCTTTTCATTGTCGTTGTCGTCAGCCATCACTCACCGGCCAATCAACAGTCCCGAGAATCGTTGAAGAATGAGACCCATCTGTGGCGCGAGGTCCGGCCAGAGCATGCAGGTCGCCACCAAACCGACCAGAATCCGCAGGGCGAAGCCAAATGACATGAGGTTCAACTGAGGAGCCGCCCGCGCCATCAGCGCGATCACCAGCGACGTGATGAACAGGCAACAGGCGACCGGTGCGGCGAGCATCAATCCCCACTCGGTCGCCGCCGCCATCGCGCTCAGCGACGAAGCGACCGGCACGGCCAGAATCCTCCCGCCAATCGGCTGCCTCGCAAACGAACCGTGCAGCGCCGCGAGAAAGACGTGATGCACATTCTGTGTAAAGAAGAGCAGCACGCCGAACAGCTCAAAGACCTCGCTCATGATCGTCGTGACTTGGGGACGCGTCGGATCGGAGATCGAGCCGAGCGTCAGACCCATCTCCTGGCTGATGTAGGCCCCGGCGACCTGAAACGGAACGAGAAACAGTCCGAAGATGAAGCCCAGCGCGCAGCCCACGATCACCTCGCGACCAATCGCCAGTCCAAACGCCAGCCACGGCTGCTGACTCATTGCCATCACCACATTGATCGACGTGGTCCCCGACTCGACGAACCAGAAGCAGGTCAACGAGAGTGCAACACCGGCTTTCACCAGACGCGGCACGAACCGCCCGCCCAGATACGGGATCGTGGCGACGAACGCCGACACCCGGGCGAGAATCAGCCCGAACGTCATCAACCAGGTTTCCAGCAGGCCGTCCATAGCCTTTGCCAATCGTAGCCACAAGCTGCCAGCTTGTGGCTCAGTCAACAGGGAGACCACAAGCTGGCAGCTTGCGGCCACGATTCAGTGTCCCACCTGAGCCGCACGAGAAAACATCTGGACCGTGAAATAGATCGACATCTGCAACAGCCACGGCATCGTCACGATGAACAACCCGGCCAGCGCGAGGATGCGCGGTGCAAAGCTGAGCGTCTGCTCCTGAATGTTGGTCACCGCCTGAAAAATGCTGACGGCCAACCCGACGATCAGACTCACGGCCAGTGCCGGCAGCGTGAGCAGGACCGCGTGGTAGTAAAACTCGCGTCCCAGCGCGACGGCATCCAGTTCGGTCATCGTGGTGGTTCCTGATTTCCTGACCAAGTTTTTCGGAGCGGGGGACGTGAGTCCCCTGAATTCATGTCGTTTCCAGTGGCCACCATGTTCAGGGGACTCACGTCCCCCGCTCCGAAAACGGTTTTGAAATGCGAGCTATCCAAAACTCTGATTGATCGACAGTGACACCAGATGCCAGCCATCGGCGAGCACGAACAGCAGGACTTTGAACGGCGTCGAAATGATGACCGGCGGCATCATCATCATGCCCATCGACATCAGCACCGTCGAAACGACGATGTCAACGAGCAGGAAGGGGATGTAGATGCAGAAGCCCATCAGGAACGCCGTCTTCAACTCGCTGATGATGAACGCGGGAATGAGAACGCTGATCGGCGTGTCGCTCGGCGTTTGGATCGGTCCGGCCTTCGACATGTGGGCAAACAGCGCCAGATCGTGCTTGCGGGTCTGCCGCAGCATGAACTCCTTGTGAATGGCGATGCCCGTTCGAAACGCCTCCACCCCGGAGATCGTTCCATTCATGTAGGGCAGGACTGCCTGATCGTTCAGCTTGCTGAGCGTCGGCTCCATGATGAAGACCGTCAGAAACAGGGCCAGGCCGACGAGGACCGAATTGGGCGGAATCTCCTGCGTCGACAGGCCGCGTCGCACGAACGACAGCACGATGGTGATGCGGGTAAAGCAGGTCAGGCTCGCCAGCGCCGCCGGCAGCAGCACCAGACTTCCCAGAAACAGGGCCATCTGCAGTGGCGGCGACAGGTTTTGCAGGAAGTTCGACTCGGCCATCCGTTCGGCCACCTGATCAAAATTCGACATGGCTCAGTCCTTTGAGCGGGTGGCGAGATCGGTCCGCAATGGGAAATGTGGTGCCGGAGTCACGGACGCGATCTCGGCGGGAGGCATCTGTTCGTCGAGCACCTCTTTGAACGAGGCCGGCAGCGCGAGGAGTGACTTCAGCCCGGTGGCATCCGTCCCGGCGATCAACTGCGTGTCACCGACCTTGACGAGGTACAGCACGGCTCGGTTGCCAAGCGAGACGCTCCCCTCGACATGCAGCACCTGCCCACCGGCGTTGATCGACTGGAGCCGCATCAGCCACGGCTTGCCGAGCCACAGCGAACCGACACACAAACCGAGCACGACCACCGTGCCGACGACCAGCCGCAGCAGCATCGCCCCGGTGTCGGGCGGCGCGGGCCATTGAGGCGAATAGGTCAGTTCGGAGTTCGGCGCGACCGCCGGTGGCAGCGAAGTCTCCTCGAATGACGTGAGCTGAATTGCCGGATCGGCTGCGAAGGTCGTTTCCGTGAAGAGCGACATCAACGAGACAACGGTCAGGACTCGCGCGTACCAGGTCATGGACATCGCCCTCCCTGGCAAATGTCTGAGGAGATTCGTGGCCGACGCTGCTAGCGTCGGCGTATCAATTTCAGGGGCTTGTTGACAGACGCTGGCAGCGTCCGCCACGAACTTGGAACGACGGAATTTCAGTGTTTGGTGTCTGTGATCTCGGTGATGCGGATCGCAAACTGATCGTTCACGACCACGACTTCGCCGCGGGCGACGCGGACGTTCTGCACGATCAGATCGACGGGTTCGGACAGGAGCCGATTCAATTCAACGACGGAACCAATACCCAGGTTGAGCATATCCTCGACGGACAGATTCGCGCGGCCGAGCACTGCCTCTGCGTCGAGCCGGACGCCGTACAAATGATCGAGTGACTTCCCGGAAGAAGAACGCGACGGCGTGAGTTGTGCGAACGAGGGAGCCCTCGCCGCAACATCGGGTGCGGACGCCGGATCGCCTTCGTGTCGATCCAACTCCTGTTCAATCTGAGCCATCACAGCATCCAGTGCTTCGGTCATAGCGTTCCCTCTGAACAATGAACCCGGTCGAGGAATCTCACCCTGGAATCATCCCCGCCGCGCCGTCCCCGCCATTCGTTGGCGGCGACTCAATTCGGACTCGATGACATAAGCTTGTCGATCTCCCACTCGGCCCGGCCAGCCGAGAAACCGCGGCTCGTCACCAATCGTGGCTCTGAGTGGTTCGCCCACCCGCTGATCGAGGACCACCAGATCGCCGACTTGCAACTTCGCCAGTTGAGGAGCCGTCAGTTGAACTCCACCCAACCGGATCGCGACTTCCGTCGTCATGCCGCGCACGAGGGCCTCAAGCTGCACCCGCGTCGGCGCGTCCTGCGCGACACCGCGAGTTCGCTCGGCCGCTCCGAACAGGTGCGTGAGGTACTCGTTCGACAGCATCCAGCACCACGCCGTCGCTCCCGCCGCCGTTTGAATTGTTGAGCGGCAAATCACGATTGGCTCGACTGCCTTGAAAGTCTTCGTGCGACGCAGATTGGTCTCGCGCTCACCCACTTGCAATTTGAGCGGTGTGTCGCCGGACCACGCTTCTGTCAAACTGCCCAAAACCGTCGAGATCAGAAACTCACCGACCGATGACTCGACGAGTGTGAGGTCTCGCTCGGTCGGCAACTCGGTTGGTTGATCACCCAGCAGGCAACTGATCAAGACCTGCGACAATGGGTTCGGGATCGCAAAAATCGAGCGGGCGTCACAACCGGCGAGATTCACCTGCAAGGCGAATGATCGTTCGGACCAGTCTCGCACACAATCGGCGGGCCAAACGGTGGAGCAATCTTCCAGACGAATCTCGACCGGCACCGACATCGTCGCCAGCATTTCCACCAGCAGCGAATTCGCCTGGCTGAACCACTGGACGAGTTTCGCTTTGTGGTCTGGATGCAGACGCGGGGGGCGCGAGAAGTCGTGAGGTTGAATGGTCATTGGACGTGAAATTCTTCAAACAAGACATCCAGGACGCGTTCGTGACCGTCGGTAAACAGCAGAGAATTGAAGTTGTCCTGAATCTCGCGCCGCAACCGGTTGACCCCGACCTTCCCGCGGATGTCTTCCAGCGTTTTGTCCGCCAGATGACTGGTGAGCCAGGTGGACAGAATCGGTTTGCGTGTTTCGATGGCCTCGTTCAGTTCCACTTCGTGTGCGGCATCCGTTTGCAGCGTGATTTCGAGCGACAGATATTTGGTCAGCGTCTGCTCGTTGAGGTTGGTGACAATTCGGCCGAACGGGACGAAGCTCGGTCCGTCGGAATGGATCGCACCGCCTCCCTCCGGTTTCCCGTGGCCGCTTGCGCCGTGAGAGTTCGTCTTGCCATGTGAGTCGGTCTTCGCCGCAGGCTTCGCTTCCTTCTTGTCGTGACCCGCCTTCTCCGATCCATGACCCGACTTGTCGTCATGACCGGCTTCCGTTTTTGCGGGCTCCGCCGCTTCATGAGCCGCCCCGCCGCTCATCATCTGCGGAATGGCAACACCGGCCGCGGCCGATGCGAGGCCAACACCACCCAACAGAGCGATCTTTTTCAGATTCATGACGTGCCGCCTTGATGTCCGTGACCGAGTCCGAGCCAATGGCCCCCCAATGACTCGATGCGCAATCGGTCTATCGGTTTGTCATCGGACGCAGAGTGTCAAACCTTGAGGATTTCGCCGACTCTTCCGGTAAGTCGCCCTGACGAAGGCCGGCGAACTGGTGCGGCGATCCACGAAAGAATCGCCAACCGGAGGAAACGAGCCTCGCCCCGAGTCGGCGTTCGACGCGACTGAGGTTGGATGGCTCAAGCGACTCAGGACCGGCAGTTGCGGCCGAAGTGCGGCGGCAGGCTCAAGCCGTTTCGCACAGGAGAGGCTGACGACGCGTGACGACCGTCTTACGAAATCATGTCGTGCGACGAGTTACTCCATCCACACGAGCGTACCCTCTTTGTCCTGAGCACGGATCGCGTCGGCGATCTCCTTCCGAGCCGGCTCCGCTTTGGAATTGGGAACCGTGCCGAGCAATTCCATTTCTTCGGTCAGCATGCCTCGAACCCGCTCCGACAGGTTTCGCATGACCTTTTCACTCAGGTCTTCCGGAGCCGTCTTCAGCGCCAACGCCACCACTTTCTGCTCCAGTTGTGACAGGAGCTTCTGCACGGAGCGATCTTCGATCCGCATGATGTCGGTGAAGTCGTACAGCACGTTCTCGATCTGAGCCGCCAGTTCCGGATCGTGCTCGGCCAGCACCTCCATCAACCGAATCCGCTCTTCGCGTACAACCTTCTGCAGAATTCCAACCAATGTCCTGAATCGGCCGTCTTGTTGTCCGACCACCGTGGGATCGATCGTCCGGCAGACGGCGGCGATGGTTCGCAGGACGCCCCGCGCCACCTCCGGGTGGACCTGAGACGTGCCTGCCAGCAGCACAAAGACTTGTTGGCGCTGCTCGCCCGCAAACTGTTCCAAGACGCCGCCCGCGACATCCGTTGGCAACTGCTTCAGGACCAGAGCCATCACGCGCGGGGTTTCCCGCTGCAACGCAGCCGCCAGAACCGCGGGGGGAGTGTTCAGCAGTTCCTGCATCGAATCCGAGAACGATGCCGCCACGGCAGACCCCGATGGAGAACCCGTCGATTCTGGTGGGGCTTCGCGATGGGAGTGGCCTGAATTTCGAGCGGATTCGGCGGCGACCCTGCCTTCCGACCGAACGCGTTGCAACATCGGGGAGTTGCCGATCGAAGCCCGCACATCCTGCTGAAGCTCGCGAAACTCCTGCAAGACCTGCTCGGTCAACTCACCGTAATCGGACCGCTTCGAGACGTTGTCGATGGCCGACCGCAGCCGCTTGGAATGTTCGGGGCCAACCATCTCCAACACTTTGGCCAACGACTGCGGCGCGAGGCGTTGCAACAGAATCGCCGCCTTGTCGACGTTGCTCGGCGGGAGGGGGGATTTGCTCAACGCAGTTCCGTTTGTCGAGTGGACCAATCAGGGAGGCAGTTCGCAAACCGCACTCGGCACCCGATGAGCGATTCCGCGCGGAGCGGCGGGAGGTTTAGCATTCCCCTCGTTTCTGGGGAAGACCTTCTGCGGTCAGAGGCACAGCCTGACAACCTGGATCGGTCAATCTTCATCGTCCGGTGTCGGTAGTGGTGCGGGTGGCAAATTGCCCGATGGCGGCGATGAGTCGGGTTGCAGCGGCGACGAAGCATCTTCTCGGAGTGGAACCGGAACCGCGTGCAGCGCGGGCAAATCGGGGGCGATCGCCAGTCGCGCTTGCTCGACGTCCCTCAACGGCTCGGCCGATGGAGTCAGCAGCGCGACGATGTGGTCTCCCTCCCCGGCACGGCTCAGCGCGGCTTCGAGCACCTCGCGACCTCGCGGATCGTCGTCGTAGTGCAGCCACAATCCCAACAGAAACAGTCGATCCGGATCGTGAACGTCTTCGCGCACCCAAGTTGCGATCTGGTGTTGGATCGACTTTCGAGCGGCTTTGCTGTCCGGGCCAAAGATTGTCGCGAGCCTGTCGCCGGACTGAGGCAAAGTCGGGTCGAGAGTCAGTCCGCGTTTGAACTCACGAACCGCCAGAGTGAAATGTCTCATCGCGGTGTAGGCGAAGCCGAGCCGCAGGTGGGCCGGTGCGCGGTCCTCCGCCACATCGACCGACTGACGGTAGTTCATGCAGGCCTGAGACCACTTCTGCTGCCGCAGCTTCTCGTCGCCGTACGCTTGTTGTTCGAGGCTTCTGTCACTCGCCTCCACGCTGGACTGAATGACCGGTTGTGCGGCATCAACCTGCGCGGCGGTGGGACTCACCAATCGACGTGAGGGGCGGGCGTTGCCGTGAGTTGCGACGGGGGCGATCGAACGCTTTGTTCGTGACGCGTTCCAAGGGTCTGCATACGGAGCGAATGGACCGGGGAACCACGCCGGACCCGGACCGGACCACTGAGGCTGCACCGCGGTATGGCCGTAGACGAACGGATTGTTGACATACACTCCGGTCCCCAGCGGTGCGGGGAACGGCAATCCATAGAACGACGAAATCCCGTCTCGTCCCTGTTCCGGCAGCGTCCCTCCCAGCGATAGGCCTGGTCCGGGATAACCCAGCCACGGACGTTGGTAGTGGAGTTGATATTGGTACTCGACGTCCAAAGTCCCGGCGGTTGTGGGGAACTGTTGAGCCCTCCCGAGCGAAGGGTATCCGAATGCGAAGACACTCAGAATGACGGGCAGCAAGCGAAACATGGCAAACCTGCTGAAAGGGCAAACTCGAACGGGTCGAATTATCGCGCCCTGCCCCAAGCATGGTCAATCCGATACTGCGTCTGACCACGCTGGTTGTGGCTATTTGTGACGGCCCTGCCCAATCTAACGCTGGCAACACGTGTAATGCCGGTGCCAGGCACGAAGTCTGTTGTCGGACTCAGAGATTGGAGCATTACACTCGACTCCGCAGCGGCAACGGATCGAGATGGCTGGCCGCTCACCCCTTCAAGAAGTGGAGAGTGGACTCAGACAGCCTCAGGGAATCGCTTGTACTCGGTGAATGGTCTTGGTTTCCGCGTCGAGGCGTCCAATCGCTGGCGTCAGATGGTTTCCGGCGTGTGCAGAGGACTGACCTGCGCGACCCGTTTCTTCGGAAGTCGCAAGTAGGGCACCTGGGAAATCTCTTCAGTTTCATTGACCGCACGGCAAGTCAGCCCCACAGACTTCGATTGGTGGTTGGGGAGAGCTGATTGCTGCCCGCAGTTTGGCGCGCCTCATGAGTTCCCAAGGTTGCCCCGATTTCGCCGATCAGTGGAAGAGATCGAATATGACAATCGCCGTCGCCGGAAACTGCCCCCTCGCGAAGCCGAGTCCGCCAGAAGAACTCCGCTCTCGCTTGATCGCCAAGAGGGACAAGCTGCAAATGGTCCCGGCCGTCGCGATGAAGGCCTTGTCGATGGCGAAGGATCCCCGATGTTCGATCAGTGAGTTCGCGTCTGTCATTGAACGCGACGTCAAGCTGGCCTCGGACATCCTGCGCGTCACAAACAGCGTGGTCTATGCGGCTCGGCAGCCGATCATGAGCCTCCAACAGGCTGTCGTGCGACTGGGATTCGCCCATTGTCGGAACGTGATTCTGGCAGCGAGTCTCGGCAGCGTCATGCGACACATGCCCCTCGGCGAAGCGTGGATGCAGGCGGTTCTGTGGCGCCACGCGGTTCTCACCGGCATTGTCAGTGCGCGACTCAACCGGATGTTGAAACTTGGATTCGATGGCGAAGAGTTCACTGCCGGTCTGATCCACGACATCGGCCGTTCGCTGATCGGGGTCGTCGCACCGAATCATCTGATCGCGGCCGATCCCCTCGACTTTGAAGAATCGGGCGATTTTCTGGAGGGAGAGCGGGTCATCCTGCGCACGGATCATTGTGAACTGGGAGCCTGGTTCATGATTCACAGCAAACTTCCCGAACCACTCGTCGATGTGGTCCGATTCCATCACAACCCATCTCAAGCCACCGAGAACGCGAAGTTGGTGGCGCTCACCGCAGTGGCAGACGACATGACCAATCATCTCCAGCGATTCGAGACTGCGGACGGGTATGAACCTGAAACAAATCCGGCTCTCAACCATCTGCTGGGAAACGACGATTCCGGCCGCCGCTTGTTCGTCGAAGGGGCTGTTGCCCTGATGGGCGATGTTTTTCGAGAAGCCTGCTCGAGCAATCAACCGTTCGGCTTTACTTGAACGAGGGCATGACCACAAAGCAGGACGCTATCCGGAAAGAAGTTTTGAGGCGGCATCATGGAAATGCGAATTCGAGTATTGATCGCGGACGATTCCGCCGTGATCCGTCGACTCGTGGCTGATGCGCTGCACATCGATCCCGACTTCGAGGTTTATCCGGCGATTCACGGACGCGATGCGGTCGATCAGATCTCTCAAATTCATCCGGATCTGGTGGTCCTTGACGTTGAGATGCCGGTCATGGATGGAATTGAAGCGGTCCGAGTGATTCGGGAGACCAACCGCGAACTCCCGATCATCATGCTTTGCAAGTCGTTGGACGCAGACTGCGAGACCACTCTCGCGGCACTGGCGGCGGGTGCCAACGACTATGTCCCCAAGGCGATTCGCATCGGACACGTTGGTTCTGCCATCCAATACATTCGCAGTCGACTCATCCCGAAGATCAGGTATTGGACGCAGCAGCACATTGAGCCAACGGAACCGTCCGAGACCGACACGAATCACGGGTTTGATCTCCACTGCGAAACCACCCTCGCGGCTGAGACGGCAACCATTGGTACGCCGAACAACGGATGGCGCGCTTTCGGAGCCGAAAGCGGTTTTCGGTAGATCGCATTTCAGTACTCATCGGATTACCGGATCGCAACGCCTTCAACCGCATGTCATTCGATTTGATCAGTACACGGGTTTCCCATCATGAACTTCGCTCACCAGATGTTATTCCAGATTACGCTGGACGTTTGTGGCTCAAGGCTCGGCCTGTCAGGGGTTCGAGTTTTGGATCAGCCAGAGAGGACTCAACGTGAAGTGTGTCTCGAAGGAAGCATCCGGATCACCGGAGAATGGGAAATTGAACTCCGAGTGGTTTGCCCCAAAGCAGTCGCCGTGCGTTTGACGACCACGATGTACGACAAAATCACCGACGATCTGTCGGATGAGAACATTCGGGACGCGTTGAGAGAGGTCATCAGCGTGATTGGCCGTGACGTCAAGGATGCACTCGGTGGCCAGAGCTCGTTGTCATATCCGCGCGTCCGAGAGAACGTTTCGGACTTCGAGGTAGACTTCCCATCAGGGTTCAACGACTTCAACGGTGATGTACTCACCGTGCATCTCGCGGACGCAACTCAGGACGCTGTTCTCGCCTTGTAGAGCCCGCACCTCTTCGAGCACCCGCGTTGCCCAGGAAGGGCCGGACCACTTCGGAAGTCGCATCACCGAAGTCAGGTCGGCCTGTCATTCGGCCACAACTACAACAATCGCACGGAAGTCGCTCCCGGTTCAAAGACACCTCGGGGTGGGGTGCGGTCGCAACTCGCCATGAGTGGGAACGAGAGGATGGCGAGTGCCAGAAGCTGCGGGTGATGGAGACCGACAGGAACAGAAGAAGATGCAGCACTGAAACATCGGTCACGTCGGTGGAAACACAGCCGCCTGGATTGCGTGAGCAACGACCTTGGAATGCCGACGGCACGACCGATGACTATGCCGTCAAACGAAGTCTCGTTGACGGCTGACGGTCGAGATCCCGCACTTCACTGGCCGGTCAACGCATGCTGACAAAGTGCAACATCGGGCACTTGAACAACAGTTGAAGGATGTTGAACAACGGCTGAAGAGTCTGGTGTCTCATCTCGAACAACGTCCCGGGAGTCAATCGCTGTTGGAACGCATCGATGAATTGGAGTCGCAGCGTACAACTCTTCGGCACGGGCTGAAGCAACTGGAAGACACACCGAAACCCCACGTCGCGTTGCCTGCTGCGATTGAGTTGAGGCAAAAACCGGCAGTGTCCTAACTGGGTGGTGCAGCGACCCGGACGTTTGAAACGACCGGGTCGCTTTTCGCTCTGCCCCGCGAAATCAGAACACTCCCCAAAACCCTTGCGGTCGCTGCGGGCCAACGATTAGAATCCGCAAGCGCAACGGAAAGCCGCAGCAAGGGCAACGGAAAGCCTCAACGGAACCGACAAAAGTTCAGAACCCATCGCGCCCGCTGCGTTCTGCTTCAGAATAGATCACAATTCGCGCTGCTAACATTCCGACTGGCTCAAAGTTTGGCAAACTCTAGCCTGTGGCAACGACTGTTGTCGTTGCCTTCCTTGTTTCGTGGAAGACCGTTCCTCCGCTGATAAATGGCCGCTATGCGGCCATTTTTATCGAGTGAGCACACATCAGAAGTATTTCGCCGGTTGGAGCAGTACTGGATATCGGGTAGGGCACGGGTGGGAGCTGAGTCTGGAGTTTCTCCATGAACGTCATTGTGTTGACTCCTGTTCGACTGTTGGGCGATGGGCTCGCATCATGCTTCAGCAGCCGGCCCCAATTTACCGCCGTAAACATAGTCAACGACCTTGCCGCTCTGCGAAGCGCCCTGGCGGCAACCGAAATTGACGTGGTGTTGATCGACGTCACTCAGAGCATTGAACTAATCGATGTCCGTGAAATCGCCGTTCAATGGCCTGACGTACCGCTGGTCGCACTCGGACTCACGGAAGAGCGGCAAGCGGTGATCAAATGCGGTCGAGCCGGCTTTGCCGGCTACGTTGCCCGACAAGCCACAATAGATGGACTCTGCACGACGCTGTCAGACATCGTCGAAGGGCGAGTTGCCTGCCCACCGGAGATTTCCGGCGGGCTGTTGCGCGCCCTGTTTCGCAAGGGTCCACAATCCGAGGAGTCGCTCTGCGACCCCGCGTTGACTCGGCGGGAGAGCGAAGTGTTGGCACTGATTGGCCGCGGGCTTTCGAATAAAGAGATCGGGAAAGAACTCCGCCTGAGCGTCGCGACCATCAAGCATTATGTGCACCACGTTCTTGCAAAACTCGGGTTGTCGAGACGGGCAGAAGCAATGCGAAAGGTCCGGGATGCCCCTTGGCTCGGTCAAGTGGCGGTAATGGGAGAAACGGTAAGCGTGAGATTGCCAAACGGCCAAGCACGTGGTGATCGCCGAAATCCGTAGTCGCGATGAGCCGTCGCCGCCGTCAACGATCCCGCGAACGTTACTGACACACTGGCGACGACTGAGCCACAAGCGGTCTTGATCGATGTGACTCAGGGCATCGATCTTTGGGACGTGCGTGCGACTGCAGCCCAATGGCTCGACGTGGTACTGATTGCGCTCGGCATCAACGAGCGGCGGCAGGAGGTCATCAGTACCGGGCGTGTGGGTTACGCCGGCTACGTTCCGCGCGATGCCGCCATTGGCACGCTCTGCAAGATGCTCGAAGAAATTATCGCGGACCGTCTGGCGTGCCCGCCATAAATTTCGTGCTCTCTGCTGCGCGCCTTGCTCCGTCGGAACCCGCGTTTCAAAGAGTCCGACCCTGACCCCGAGCTGACTTGGCGGCCTGAGCGTGGCGACGGTCAAACATCACGTTCACCATGTGCTGGAAAAGCTCAAGCTGTTGAGACGGGACGAGGCCATGTACCGGGTGCGCGATGCACCGTGGCTGGTCCGCGTTGGGTCGATTGGTAAGGAAGCAAGCTGGCGAAGGTAAGTAATCGAACGATTGATTGCGGCACAATGATTAGTGTGGAAGATCGTTCACGTTGCGCATGGACTCCGTTGGCGCCCGGTAATTGCGTACTTCCATCAGCAACGTTTTCGTCGGCGCGGCATCAACATCGCGGAAGCTTGCAATCCTTTTTTCAAATCACGATTCTGTGCTTGCGATGGCTTCATTGGCGGTCTTCTCGCCTTTCATGACAGCGACCGCTTCTTCGGCATATATTTCGACGACATCGGTTGCGCAGCGGATCGCATTGCGCACCAGCGCCTCTTCCAGTTTGACGCCGGTGAAATCGAGGCTCGATTTGAAGCGTAACAGACCATCGTCCAAGTCGAGTTCGAAGTTGCCGATGACCATGTCGAGGTTAGCGCGAGTCACAAACTCCATCGTTTGCGTACGGTGCTTCTTTGGAGCGCGGTCGCGAAAATTTAGGTAGAATACGAATCGCTCATAGTCAATCTTGACCTGGACGATTGCATCCTCGATCGGCGATCCCGTCGCGCTAAGGTCGACGCTCAAAGCGCCTTCTAACGGAGTGTCCGTCGGTTTCCATCCGAGGGCGGCCAAGACCTTCTTGACGCGCTTGAATCCATCCATGCCGTTACGGCGATCGGGTTTCGAGTCCGACATCGTTCATTCTCCTCGAGGTTCATGCTTGAAACGACTCATTGAGAGCGTAATTGTCTTTTATGTATTTGAGATGTTTCTTCCATTCTCGTTCCGTCCAGTCTTTTGGGATGTCCTTCTCAGCTCCAATCGAGCGATTCTCCGACGCATCACCTACGAATAGATTCTCGACGTCGTTAAAGAATCGCTTGTGACGCGCCTGAGCAACATCTTGAACTTTATCATTGGTCGGGCTAGGCATCCTCGGTTCGCTGCGTGCTTCCAAGATCCCCGCGGCCAAGCTGACTTTCTTGCAGTTGTTGAGCACAGTTTCGTAGTGACTGGCCATGGCCTGCGAGGACACAACGTGCCGCCGATCCAAATTCTTAAGAAGCCGCGGACCCTTATCCTTGACGATTTTCTTGTGCAGATCCGGCGAGTCCTCAAGGAGGGTCCATTTTGTGGTTACGGTGAACTTGCTGCGAACAATCTTGATTTTTGGCACTCCGTCGGCCGTGGTTTTCTTGCGCGCGGGCTTCGCGAGCTTTGGATTTACCTCGCCTTCCACATGATCCATTTCGCTGTCGGCGGACTTACTGTCAGTCACAAGCGCCAATCGGGTCAGCCTGTACTTTCTTTGAATGGCGGGCAACTTGGCGGCGACCTCAGCGCTCGATAACTTGTTGTCGGCTAGCAAAGCATCTGCCTCGCCAGTCCCGCGGTCCAGATCTGCCTGCTTCTGTGCATCAGTCCGATCATCGGGCTTGTCCTTCTTCCCAAACAACTTGGCAAACAGCTTCTTCGCCTTGTTTACAATCCACGCAACCGCTGCATCGAGCGCCTTGTCGACGGCCGCGCGGACTTTCTCGATGACTTCCTTGATCTTGTCGGTCACCTTGCTGAGGCCAGCAAAGCCTGCCAGGAAATTAATCGCGAGTGAAAGCACGCCAGCCAACGCATTTTCCACGCGAGTCGCTGCGGCGCCGATCTGGCCGGCCGCAATCGCGACGATCGAGTCGATAAAGCCAATGACCACCGCGGCGATCTGCTTGATCTTGTTCACGAACACCATGACGGTGTCGTAGATGGAGATGATCGCGGAAATGAATCCGGCTCCGGGAATGAACATGGCGATCAGTTTCGGGATGGCTTTCTTCACCACCGTGTCGGTGACAAAGCTGATGATTCCGCCGACCACCTGATCCTTGAGATCGGTCAGCTTCTCCTTGACCATTTCCCAGACCGCGGCGGGACCGCCGGTGACGAGCTTCACGACGATGTCGAAGCCTTTTTCCAGCCCCTTCATGATGGTCTCGCCCGTCGGCCCAAGCGCCTTGACGATCTTTCCGCGAATCTGAGCCCAACTGATCCCCAGCACGCTGATCGCGAACTTGCCCAGTTCCACCAGACTGAGCGCCTTCGGGATGTAGACGCCTTGAAGCGAGCCAGTCAGCCAGTCGATGAGTCCGGCCTTGAGATGGCTGACAAAATTGCCCCCAAAGTTCTGGAAGCCAAGTTTGGCGGCCCTGACCAGGTTGCCCACGAACGGAAGCGGATTCCTGAAGATGCTCCGGAGAGCCGCGCCCGTCTTCTTGATATAAGCCAGCGCGCCGGGGCTCACCACGTCGAAGATGATCTCGAGGAGTGTCCATACGGCACTCGCGCCCCACGTCACGAAGCGAACCGCAAAACCGCCAAAGACACCGACCAGCTTCGCAAACGCACGCGGGATGAGGATGATGTCCGCAATCTCCAGGGCGCGAAACGCCTGTACGAACAGCCCCGGAATCGCGCTGACGAAGCCCCGCACCACATTGAGCGCCCCATTGAACCACGCGAACGCTCGCGGGATCGCGTTGGCCTTTTGCATGGTGTTCCAGGTTTCTTCCTCGCCGATGAATTTCAAAAACGCCCCCAGCAGCGTCTCGGGGCTTTGAGCGACGGGTTCGCCGGTGATGGGATCCTTGCCCATCACTGTGGACAGCAGCGGATAGCCACCCGTCTTTTTGGCGAACTCGGCGATCGGCTTGAGAATGGCCTCCTTGACGAGGGCAACGATCCCGTCGAACAGGCTTTTCGCGAAGGCGATGATTCGATTGATTGGTCGTAGGACAAGATCCTTGGCACGATCCCACAGGCCACCCAGGTCCAGGAGGTCCTTGGCAGAGAAACTCTTGATAAAGTTCTCGATTTCCCCCCAGATGCTGCTGCCGATATCCTTGAGCGTTTCGAACTGTGTCGATGCCCAGATGCTCACCCGATCAAATACTCCGTGATTTTGCAGGGCCTGGGTGACCAGGGCGCCGCCGGGCATCAGTTCGATGGCGCCTCTCAGGATATTTCCGGCGTTGCGCTCGACCCTGGCATTGTTGATCGGATTGAACCCGATCACGACCGTCAGCATGGTGAAACCCGGAATCAACGCGGCCTTTTTGGCGAAGTAGTCGCGCGGGTTTGGGATATCGAACCAATCGCCCTGCACCTGCGGGGGGACGTGTTCGGAGACATGGACGTCGGCACTCCGATGCACGACATCTCGCTGAGCCGCGGCACCTTGCTGGATGGTGTGGGTGAGTTCGTGGGCGATGAGCGCGCGCCCGCTATCGCTTTGAGGTTGAAACTTGCCCTGCCCGAAAAAGACATGCTCACCGATTGTGAATGCGTTCGCATTCAGGCTTGCGCTCTGTTGGGCAGCGGCTTCATTCGTGTGGAGGCGGACATTGCCAAAGTTGGCGCCGAAGCGGGGCTCCATGAAACTTCGAACCGCTGTTGGCAGGGGTGATCCGCCGGGGACGCTTACACTTGCTCGCGCTGCCGGTGCGGCGGTCAGTGGCGCAGCCCCAGCCCGTTGCACGCTGCCCGTGGCCGTCCCCTTCGAAGCTATTGGCTGACCTTGGACCGGCTTGCCGGCCGGGGGCTCGTGCATGCGCATCACCTTGCGCGCCGTCTCTTCGGCTTCAACCTCGGTCCGATCGCCGGGTCGCGACACCTTCGCAGGCGTCATCGACGACAATTGGATCGTGGGAGGTATTGCGCTACTGACTGCGGGCGCAACTGGCGTGCGCTCCTTGGCCGGTGCCGCGATGGACCGGGTGATCAGATCCTGCGTGGCGCGGTTACCCAATCGCTGCTGCAATGCGCGAGCCGGTGGCGGCGTGACTGCCACCCCCCTACGTTGGATTGTGGCGGCAGTCGCGTTTCGCCGCTGGGTCGCAGCCTTCACGTGCAGCGTTGTTCGTTCTTGAGCCATGAATCAGGTGCTCGATTGTGAACTCAGGCCCCCGAGATAGAAGAGGTTCAACGATGCCGTTGTACGGTTCTGATCAGACAAATGTTTCCCACGCATTCTTACGATTCTTATTACTAGTTGTTCTGAGTTCCTGCCTGTGTTTTCGATTTAGCGATTCTGAGCAGATTCTCCTCCTTTTGTTTTTTCTCTTCCTGTATTTCCGCTTCGACGGCTTTCAGTTTGGCCTCCTCAGCATCACGTGTTGCGTTAGCTTCGCTCAGCTGTTTCTTTAACGGGTCTATTACATCGGTGGCATCGGCATCGCGCTCGGTGGCTGCCGTCAACTCTTTCTGCGCCTTATCTCTGACACTAACGGCTTTGCTTAGTCCATTTCTAAATTCAGCTAATTTTGTAGGTGCATCCTCTATCGTCTTCTCCAACTCCGCTATCGCGGCCTTCAATTCCGTCTCCCGACGTTCAGCACCTCCGTCGCCACCCGCCGCAGCACGTCCGCCGCCACCCGCCGCAGCACCTCCGCCGCCACCCGCCGCAGCACCTCCGCCG